>CAYYRU010000031.1:0-29126 GCA_964474095.1 uncultured Anaerolinea sp. | reverse complement strand
TTTCGCGCAGTTCCATCTCAACCAGTTCGAGCAATTCAGGATCGCCCATCTGGTCCACTTTGTTCAAGTAGATCACGATGCTCGGCACTTCCACCTGGCGGGCCAACAGCACGTGCTCTTTGGTTTGGGGCATGGCACCATCGGGTGCTGCCACAACCAGGATCGCGCCATCCACCTGGGCGGCACCGGTGATCATGTTCTTGATGTAGTCACGGTGACCGGGCATGTCGACGTGGGCGTAGTGACGGTTATCCGTCTCGTATTCCACGTGCGCAATGTTGATCGTGATACCGCGGGCTTTTTCTTCAGGAGCATTATCGATTTGATCGTATGCTTTGAATTCAGCGTGTCCCAAAAATCCGCAGTATTTTGTGATTGCGGCAGTCAGGGTCGTCTTTCCATGGTCAATGTGACCCATCGTACCGATATTCAGATGCGGTTTGTTGCGTTCAAATTTCTGCTTGGCCATAAATTCGATTACTCCTTCAAAATCCGCTTCGATTAAAGATAATTGATTATTTGTTCATTACTTTTTCAGCAACAGATGCCGATACAGGCGCGTAATGGTCAAATTCCATTGAGAAAACACCTCGACCTTGCGTGCCAGACCGCAATTCTGTGGCATATCCGAACATTTCAGCCAATGGTACCGTTCCATGAACAGCCTGGGCATTGCCTGGGCGCATTTCCATGCCTGCAACCTCACCGCGACGAGCAGTGATCTGCCCCATTACATCACCCAGATATTCAGAAGGAACCACAATTTCAACCTTCATGATCGGTTCAAGTAAAACAGAGGAGCCTTTTTGAAGACCTTCACGGAAACCCATGATGGCAGCCATTTTAAAGGCCATCTCGCTTGAATCTACTTCATGATAAGAGCCATCGATCAAGGTAACCTTGAGATCGGTTACCGGGTAACCAGCTAAAACACCTGACTCGACGGCTTCTTTGACACCCTTTTCAACAGCCGGGATGTATTCTTTCGGAATGGAACCGCCGGTGATTTTGTTTTCGAAGACAATGCCTCCACCTCGATCGAGTGGTTCGAAAGCAAACACAACATGACCATATTGACCATGACCACCCGATTGTTTGGCGTACTTGTAATTCACATTGGGAACAGCACGCGTGATGGTTTCGCGATACGAAACACGAGGTTTACCCACATTAGCCTGGACTTTGAATTCGCGGAGCATGCGATCCACTAAAACATCCAGATGAAGCTCACCCATTCCTTTCAGAATGGTTTGGCCGGTGTTTTCATCAGAAACCACCTGGAAGGTAGGATCTTCCTCAGCCAGACGCTGTAAGGCGTTTGCCATGCGATCTTGGTCAGCAGTGGATTTTGGCTCCACGGCAATTGAGATCACGGGATCAGGGAAGCTGATGCTCTCCAGAGCTACTGGATTGGAAGGATCGCAAAGGGTATCACCCGTAAAGGTGTCTTTCAAACCCAAAACGGCTCCAATATCGCCCGCGCAAACTTCAGTAATATCTTCACGACGATCCGCGTACATACGCAGTAAACGTCCAATACGTTCTTTGCGTCCTTTGGTGGGGTTGAGAACCGTTCCACCGGCGGTGATAGTGCCTGAGTAAACTCTAAAATAAGCCAAACGTCCAACATAAGGGTCACTGACGATCTTAAAGACTAATGCGCTTAAAGGAGCACCGTCTTCAGATGGTAAGGTGATCATCTCATCAGAGTTGAGTTTGGTTACTTTTACTGCCGGAATGTCGAGGGGAGATGGCAAATAGTCGATCACGCCGTCCAACACCAATTGAACACCTTTGTTCTTTAATGAAGATCCGCAGAACACGGGGGTGGCTTTGCTCTCAATCACAGCAGTGCGCAAAGCCGCTTTTAGTTCTTCATTCGAAATGGTTTCACCTTCAAGGTATTTGACGGTCAGATCATCATTCAATTCTGCAATCTTTTCAACCATATGGTTGCGGGCTTCTTCTGCCTGAGATTGCAGTTCAACAGGGATTTCTGTGACTACCGGCTCTTTACCCAACTCATCTTCAAAGAAGATGGCTTTCATGGTCATGAGGTCAACCATGCCTTTGAAAGCAGATTCACTGCCGATAGGTAGCTGCATGGGGATGACATTGGCACCAAGACGATTGGTAATGGTGCTCAAGGTATATTCAAAAGACGCGCCCACGCGATCCATTTTATTAACAAAACAAATGCGGGGCACCCCATATCGATCGGCCTGTCGCCAAACGGTTTCACTTTGTGGTTCAACGCCTTGAACGGCATCAAAGACCACCACACCACCATCCAGCACCCGGAGGGAGCGTTGGACTTCAGCGGTAAAGTCGATATGGCCAGGAGTATCGATCACATTGATCTGATATCCCTGCCATTCAGCGGTAACAGCAGCCGATACGATGGTGATACCACGTTCACGTTCCTGAACCATCCAGTCCGTTACAGTTGTGCCGTCATCCACGGAGCCAATACGATAAGTGCGTCCGGAATAAAAGAGGATACGCTCAGTTGTCGTGGTCTTACCCGCGTCAATATGAGCAATAATCCCGATATTGCGGCACTTCTCTAAAGGAAAATTGCGAGACATTAGATCTTTACACTCTCTATCTTCAACTACATTCTAAAGTGGGAGAAAGCCCGGTTGGCTTCGGCCATTTTGTGGGTTTCTTCGCGTTTACGAACAGCGGCACCAGTATTGTTTGCAGCTTCAAGGATTTCAGCCGAAAGTTTTTCAGCGTAAGAATTGCCAGTACGGCCAGTGGCTGAATCGAGGATCCAACGCATGGCAAGGGTCATCTTACGGCTTGAAGGCACTTCCATGGGCACCTGATAGGTAGCACCACCCACACGACGCGGGCGAACTTCCATTTGAGGGCCAACATTCTTCAGGGCCGTGTCAAGAACTTCAATGGGATTCTTGTTGGATTTTTCTTTGATAATATCCAACGCATCGTACATAATGCGGGTGGCAACACTTTTCTTGCCGCGCTTCATGATACGGTGGATGAAAAAGGTAACTGGCACGCTATTGTAGCGCACGTCAGGATTGACAACTCTTGGTTCTGGTTTAGTCCGTCGCATGCATTAACTCCATCAAATGAACAAAAGAAAATTACGCCTTGGGTTTCTTGGAACCGTACTTTGAGCGGCTCTGAGAGCGTTTGGCAACACCGGTGGTATCAAGCGTGCCACGAACAATGTGGTAGCGAACACCTGGCAGGTCTTTGACACGGCCGCCGCGAACGAGCACCACAGAGTGCTCTTGCAACTGGTGACCTTCACCCGGGATGTAGGCCGTGACCTCAATACCGTTGGTTAAGCGCACACGAGCGATCTTACGCAAAGCCGAGTTCGGCTTCTTGGGGGTCGTGGTTCTTACCACAGTACACACACCACGTTTTTGCGGGGCACCTTTGTCAAGGCGGCTGCGGCGTTGTTTCATTGAGTTCAATGTGAACTGTAAAGCAGGAGCTTTACTTTTTGCCTTTTTGGTCTCGCGACCTTTGCGGATCAATTGGTTGATTGTTGGCACGTCTTTTTGCCTCCGAAAATGATTAGCCTTCTTATTTTTTTCTTAATAGGGCGAGGCCATCGACTGCAATGATGGCCTCACCGGATTTACTTCACAGCAGAGGTTACCATATTACCGAACACAGGGCAACGGCAAAAAATTATATCACGAGGGTTTTTTCTGGTCAAGACACGCTTTTTGGTACGCTCAGCCTGACCTCTCCACGATCCATTCCGTTGATGTGTCTCTTACAGCAGTCCGTGCAACTCCTCACCCAACCCAAGCAAGCCGGTATCGAGTTTTGGAGGTTTCACCTTTTCTTCGTCCTTGCCAAAGCGGATGACTTCTTTTGAATCCATGATGGCTTCAACCGCCAAGCCAAGGCTTTGCAGTTCTTTCACCAAGACCCTGAAGGCTGCGGGCAAGCTCGGATCTTCGATGGGATCGCCCTTAACGATGGCTTCGTAAGTGCTTACACGTCCCATGACATCATCCGACTTCACTGTTAGCATTTCTTGCAGGGTGTAACTGGCACCATAGGCTTCAAGCGCCCATACTTCCATTTCACCAAAGCGCTGGCCGCCAAATTGGGCTTTACCACCCAAAGGCTGCTGGGTCACCAGGCTGTAAGGTCCAGTTGAACGGGCATGTACTTTATCTTCAACCAAATGGTGAAGTTTAAGCATGGTCATGACACCAACAGTGACCGGCAGATCGTAAGGCTGACCTGATTTTCCATCCCGCAGGATTTGTTTTCCGAGGATGGGCAACGCCAGATTGGTTTCGAGTGATTTTTGTTCGGCGGTTTCACGGATCTTGTCTTCTTTGATCTTTGAAACATCAACACCTATTTTTTCAAGCCAGATCTTCAGACTGATATTGATGGCGTCGCGATCGTACTCGGTGAATTGCGGCGTGCCAACTTCCACGTTCTCAAATTTCAAGATGGAGGCCGGGTTGATTTTGCGTTCGCTTAACCAATGCTCCAAATTGACGCGGCGGGCGTAATTGAGATCCACGGCCATTTTGGCAATATCCGCTTTGTTGCCCAACATCTGTTCAAGATAGAGTAAACGCACTTCGTCATCATCACGGATGGATTGCGGATCGTAATCCTGATCTTTGATCCATTCCCATGATTTTTCGCCAGATTCCTTCCAGGCCAGGTCCATCAACCAGGCACGACCAAGTTCAGCCTCGATCTCATATTCATCAGCGCCGTCAAAGACGGGGGTAACCGCTTCAAAACCGAGCTGGCGGGCAGCCCAACCCAGGTGAGTTTCGAGCACCTGGCCGATATTCATACGACCAGGAACCCCCAGCGGGTTAAGGATAATATCCACAGGAGTACCATCTTCGAGGAAGGGCATGTTTTCAACAGGCACCACACGAGAGACAACACCTTTATTTCCATGACGTCCGGCCATTTTGTCACCAGCGGTGATCTTGCGGCGTTGGGCGATGGAGACACGCACCATCATATCCACTCCAGCAGGAAGATCCACATTGTCGACACGGGTGAAGATCTTAACATCCACCACCTTGCCGCGTTCGCCATGAGGCATACGCAGGGAGGTATCTTTCACGTCACGTGACTTCTCACCAAAAATAGCGCGCAGCAGACGTTCTTCAGGGGTCAGTTCTTTTTCACCCTTGGGTGTAATCTTGCCCACCAGAATATCATTTGGGCCAACTTCAGCGCCGATGCGAATGATGCCTTGCTCATCAAGGTCTTTGATGGCATCTTCACCCACATTCGGGATATCACGAGTGATCTCTTCTGGTCCTAATTTGGTATCGCGGGCTTCCACTTCGTGCTTTTCAATGTGCACAGAGGTGAATTTATCTGCCTGCACCAGGCGTTCTGAGATCAGGATGGCATCTTCAAAGTTGCCGCCTTCCCATGAGACAAAAGCTACCACCACATTTTGGCCAAGCGAAAGTTTGCCGCTTACCGTGGAGGAAGAATCCGCCAGGATGTCGCCCTTGTGAATCCGTTGCCCTTTGGTGACTGCCGGGCGTTGATCGATACAGGTGCTTTGATTGGAACGTTGATACTTGCGCAGATTGTATTCTTTAACCTTGCCATCCGCATTACGGACCAAGACCTGACGGCCGGTAACAGAGATAACCTCTCCGTCTTCATCAGCCACCAACACCTGCCCCGAGTCAATGGCGGCATATTTTTCCATACCAGTGGAGATGAGGGGGCAGTCCGGATTGATCAACGGCACAGCCTGGGCTTGCATGTTGGATCCCATCAAAGCACGGTTGGCGTCATCGTGTTCAAGGAAGGGGATCAAAGCTGCGCTGATGCCCACGACCTGATTGGGGGCTACATCCATATAGTTGATGCCATCAGAGGCAGACATGATGAAATCGCTGTGGAAACGGCAGGAAATTTGATCTTCGATGAACTCATTATTGGTGTCAACACCGGCGTTTGCCTGTGCGATGACATACTTGTCTTCTGCATCAGCAGAAAGATATTCGACTTCAGCCGACACAAAAGGAGTCACGAAGATGGTGGTTTTCTTGGTCTTTTTAATGGCCGGTAAAAGCTTGGCGGTAACGCGCTCACCTTCTTTGGCGATCACCTCTCCGGTCTTTTCATCCTTGATGGTTTCTCGCAGCAAGCGCCCTTCAAGGCGGGGATCATCATAATTCAAGGTCTTGATCACGCGGCGGTAAGGGGTTTCAATGAACCCATACTCATTCACACGCGCGAAACTAGCCAGACGCCCAATCAAGCCAATGTTCGGGCCTTCAGGAGTCTCGATCGGGCAGATGCGTCCGTAGTGCGAATGGTGCACATCACGCACATCAAAGCCGGCACGTTCACGGCGCAGGCCGCCAGGGCCCAAGGCAGAGAGGGTTCTCTTGCTGCGTAGTTCGGCCAGGGGATTGGTCTGATCCATAAATTGTGAAAGTTGTGAGGAACCGAAGAACTCACGCAGGGCAGCCACCACAGGGCGAATATTCACCAGGCTGACCGGGGAGACCTGGTCCTGGTCGCGGATGGACATACGCTCTTTGATGACACGCTCCATGCGGCGCAGGCCAATGCGAAGTTTATTCTGGATCAATTCACCATTGGTCTTTACACGGCGGTTGCCGAGGTGATCGATATCATCTTTGTCTTCGATCTCGTTGTTGATCAAGATCATGCGGCGGATCAGGTAAACCACATCCCATTTGGTGACACTGCGATGTGCCACTGGTATGCGATCCATCAAATCAAGCTTCTGATTTAGCTTATAACGGCCCACACGTTCAAGATCATAATGACGGCTGTCAAAAAGCTGTTCTTCAAGGAACTGCTTGGCATTCTCAAGGTTTGCAGGGTCACCAGGGCGCATGCGGCGGAAGAACTCAATGAGAGCGGCTTCAGCAACGCTTTGTCCACCAGTTAGATCCCAAACAGGTTCCTGGTGTATGGTGGAGGCAATGAACTGGCGATCAACGTTGGTATCAATATCGCTGAACAAAGAAATGATCTCTTCGTCAGAACCGGTCTTAATGGGGCTATCACCAGGCAGCAGATCATCCACTGCGGCGAGGGCGCGCAGGAAGATGGTGATGGGTACAGTGCGCTTGCGGTTGAATTTGAGGATCAAGTAATCGTTCTTGCGGGTCTCAAACTCCATCCAGGCGCCGCGATCAGGGATCAATTTGGCCATAGCCAAACGATGCCCAGAGGCGCGATCCACGGGAGCTTCAAAATAAACACCGGGCGAACGGATCAATTGCGACACAACCACACGCTCAGTGCCATTGATGATGAAAGTGCCGTTATCGGTCATCTCAGGGAAATCTCCCAGGAAGATATCCGATTTCACAGGCTGAGGAATATCTGGGCCGGCGAGCAAGACCGAAACGTATAATGGGCTGGCATAAGTGAGGTCGCGTTCAACGCATTCATCAATACTATGCTTTGGGGCTTCAAACCAGTATTTCAGTCCCCATTGCTGAGCCTCAGGGCTGCGCCCAGGGAAGTAAAGCTTCATCCCTTTGTTATAGGACTCGATGGGTGAAACTTCATGAAAAAGATCGCCCAAACCATCTTCCTTTAATCGCTTAAAGGACTCGAGTTGAACCTCGATCAGGTTGGGCATTGGGAAAACGACAGGAATTCGAGCGTAAGATTTGGTTGGCAACACAGAAGCCATAGGTTTCTCCTAAATCACAAACCTGGCAAAAAGAATATTAATCCCTCCTGATTTTACGAGGCAGGGATACGCAAACCTAAATTATATCAAACATTTAGAGAAGGTCAAGTTTTTTAAGGTTTTCATGGGTCTCGCACTCAAGGACAAGGCAGTATTCTGGCATGCACAGAACCATCTTCTAAAAGCTCGAGTAAGCCCCAGGTTTTCGTCTTCGTTAGTGCATCACCATATGTGACAGACCCTGGATTGAAGAACAACCTGCCCTCTTGCCAGAAGTTTTCGGGGTGGTGAGTGTGCCCAAAAACATAGACCCTGGCGTCAGGGAACACCCGCGGCAGACGATTCACATACCGTTCTCGCTGATACCCGCGAAAGATGTATTGCAGCTTGTCAATCCAATAAACAAAAAAGTTGATCTGCCCGTGCATTAGAGCTATCTTGATGCCAAACCGTTCGAAGCTCTGAACAAGCGGCACCCGTTTTGGGTCGAGCAAAAAATCTCGATTGCCTCTGGCCGCGATCATTGGCGCGATCTCTTGCAGTTGCTTGATCACTCGCATCGTGGAGATATCTCCGGCGTGCATGATCAACCCCACCTTTTCAGTTGCGATCTTTTCCAGCAAGGCCGGGTCAAGCGCTGGTGACCGATCAGGCACGTGAGTATCAGATAGCACGGCAATTTTGAATGAATCCATCTATGATCAGTGTGCTCCCAACAATCGATTGACATCCTGTATGGCCTGCCCGGCACTCTTAAACTGGATTCCGTGGATACCCAGATCGTTGGCGGCGTTGATGTTCTCGATAAAATCATCCACAAAAATGGCTTCGTTCGGTTCTATGCCGCAAAGTCGAATGATGTAGCGGTAGATCGCCGGATCTGGTTTGGCAAGACCCACCTCACAAGAAAAGACTGAGACGTGAAAAGCATCGATACAGGGTTTGCTTTTGGTAAGCACCCGGCGCGCGCCATTCCAGGCGTTGCTCAACAAGCCGGTGGTGTAGCTGGGTTTCAAGCTGCGAATGAAATCCACCAGGGACTGATCCAGACGGTCACCTTGCCAAAACTTGTTCTGGAATCTTTTCGATTCATCTATTGACAGGTTCAATTGACGGGCTATGACCTGCCAATGCTCATCTTCTGTGATCTCGCCGAAGGTGGCGCGCATTCCTGAATCGCTGCTAAACACCAGGTTGTGAATCTCTTCCAGGGTCATGCCATATTCTTGAGCGAGAGCCTGGCGTGGAGCCCAATCTTCTGAACGCAAGATCACTCCACCCATATCCCAGATGACTGCCTTGATCTGATCTGTCATCGCCACCTCCTTTTTGCGCGAAGTATATCATGGCTAAATGCTGATAACAAATCACCCCGGTGAGCGCCGGGGTGAAATGGTTATTCAAACTAGGATCAGTCGGATGCCTGCAAGGCTTGCCATTCAGATTGCAAGACTCCCATCACCAGGCAATCGTGATATTGGTCTTCGCGATAAACAGCATCTCGTTCGGCCCCTTCATATTTAAAACCGCTCTTCTCATAACTGCGCACCGCGCGCTCATTGTATCGGAAGACACCCAGGTTGACGCGATGCAGGTTCTGCTCGCGGAAGGCAAATCTTAAAATGATGTTCATGGCATCAGTGCCGTAACCTTTACCCCAGTAAGCCGCATCACCAATACCGATGCCCACCCAGGCGTTCCGGTCGATCCAATCATACCCTCCCAGTTCGATAAACCCGATGGTCTTTTGATCTTCCAGGGTGCGGATCATGAACAGAGAATTCTCAGTATCGTCTTTTTCGAACCAATCCTTGATCAGTGAAGTGGAATATTGACTCGCGGGCAGATCGTCCAATAAACGCAAATATTGGCTGTCCCGGTTCCAACTCTTCCAGACTTCGATGTCTGTTTCGAGGTCGATGGGGGTCAATATCACCAGATTTCCTTTGTACTTGTCGTTCATGCTGCCACCTCATGGTATTGTTTCTTATATTCAGCTCGTAGAATCCCGTATCCAAGCAGATCGCAATAACAGCCCTCGTGAAAAACGGCTTCCCTCAGCTGAATTTCTCGTAAGAATCCGTGGGATTCAAAAAGCCGAATGTGTTCCTCGAGATAAGCCGGAAGTTCAACAGTCAACCGGTGCAGATTGAGTTCCATGAAAGCAAAATTCAACACCATCGACAAAATTTCCGGACCAAATTGCGTCAAGACATCCTTCGAAGCAAAATGGATAAAGAGCCTTCCTGTTTGCAAAGAAATGAACAACCCCGAAAAGCGTACTAGAGCAATCAACTCCTGGCTGTCTTTGTTTCGAACGGCAAAGAAATACTGCAGCTTGCTCTTATCCGCTTCTTTAAGGTCTTCTGTGATCTTTTTCTTGACCTCGTGCACAGCATAGGTGCGGGCAGTTTTTTTAATAAACTGCCGGCTGAAAAACAAATCAGAACTCCAAACAGAAAGAGTGGATGAATCCTTTTCAGGATCGAGGGCGGTCCATTCCGTCTGATCGCCTATAAATAAAGATTTCTCGAACATGGCAACTCCTGTTAGTGAAAAAAACGATGATTTCCTGATCAATAAACCGCCACAGGGCATAGCATCCTGGATATTTCGAGCGGAACACACTCACCATTTTTACAGGTAAGCAACTCAAACCCGCCCGTTCTGATGAACAGTTTCATCAAATCGATGTCAGCAGCCGGAGAACCCATGATGGCTTTTTCGTCAAGCACGAAAAGGCGCTTGAACATGCCGTTGAGCATATCCTTTTTCATCTGCTGATAAGCCGGGCGTTCAAGGTTGTCCAAAGAATCAACATCCAGGTAAACGCCAACCAGGTTTTGCATTTCCAGCTTGTGCTGGATGAGCATCAAGCCGGAGTACAACTGGTGCTTTGCACCGCGGCTATAGCAATCCCCTGCCGATATCTCGGCACGCAGATAAAAGCCAAAAGCTTTACGGTTCTTATCCACAACCGGGTTCACATAATTCACACGAAATGCGCCGAATTTCATCATTGCACCAAGCATATTCGGCCTCCCTCTTTCCTTGCAAGAAAAAACTTCCTTTCTGAAAACGACCATGATTGATCTCTCAATCCGTTACAAAACTACCAGCGCTCTCTTTTGACATCTCTTCTCCTTTGAACATATCCCTGAAAATGAAAAAGCCACGGTTGGGTCCGTGGCCACAGGGATAAAAAAACGACCACGGGTTTTGTAATGCACCGTGGCCGCTGAATGGGGTTTACCCAGACTTAACGATAAGCAGGCGCATTACGACAAGGTACACCAGCAACATCACCTTTAAGTGAGGCGATGCCACAGGTTGCGTATGTGTTCACAATAAAAACCATATTCTCTGCGCCTTCCTTTCGTAAGATTAACAACGAAGTAATTATACAGTCCCCATTTTTAAATGTCAACGCCCAATCTTGATTTTATTTTAATTAATCTACCAAAAATACAGAAGTATTGATATTGGTATAATTCGTAATATGTTGGATTTCTATTCTGAAGTACAAAAATACACTGGCTCCCCCCTCAGCCTGACCCAGCAAAAATCCTTGGATACCTACCAGGAAGAATTGTTGGGTTGGAATGAAAAATTTAACTTAACGGCCATCCGTAATGAAGAAGGAGTTAGAATCAAGCATTTTCTCGATTCCTTCTCCTGCCTGGCGGTCATGAAAAACCTGACGAATCAACGCGTGATCGACGTGGGTACTGGGGCCGGGTTTCCGGGCATTCCATTGAAAATTGCCTGTCCTGAAATCAAGTTAACCCTGGTGGAATCAGTGGGTAAAAAAGCTGGTTTCTGCCAGCACATGGTGGAAATGTTGAACCTTGAGAACGTACAGATCTTGACTCTGCGGGCTGAAGAAGTAGGTAGACTGCCAAATCACCGGGCGCAATACGACTGGGCTATCGCCAGGGCAGTTGCCGGTTTGCCGATCTTATCTGAATACTTGATCCCATTATTAAAACTTGGCGGCCACATGTTGGCCCAAAAAGGCGAGAGTGCTCACGCCGAAGCCCAGGCCAGCGCGAATGCTTTCAAAGTGTTGGGTGCGGAACTACAGTCCATCACCCCCATCCTCCTGCCGGGAGTGGTGGAAGAAAGATTCCTGGTGTTGGTTAAAAAGATCGCGGCTACCGCCGCGATTTATCCACGAAATGTGGGTATCCCATTAAAGAAACCATTGTAAACTTCAAGCGCTCATCAAATCGACGTTACCCCCGGTGATCTGCCAGCGTTCACATTTCGTCATAAAATCTCCTGGGAAGAGATTCATATCGGTTGTGGTCAGAATGGCCTGTTCGGCATTTTGCAGGTAATCCAGCAAGTATTGCCGGCGTTCCACGTCCAGTTCGGCCATGGTCTCATCCAACAACAAGACCGGCCATTGAGCGGTCTTCTCTTTAATCCAATCCACTTCGGCCAGTTTGAGCGCCAGAAGGGCTGTGCGCAGTTGTCCGCGTGAGCCAAAATCGGTCAGGTCGATGCCATTGCAATGGATGCGCATTTCATCGCGATGCGGACCGATGGTGGTAACACCGCGGATGATTTCTTCCGAACGAATTTGTTTTAATTGGTCAGCAAACCCCTGCTGAAGTTGTTTGATGGTAAACCCATCGCGCTGAACTGTCGTATGGATGGGCAGACTGAACTGGCCGTCTGGTTTTGGCAGCGGATCATAAGAAGGTTGATAGATCAAGCGGATGATCTCTTTGCCACCACTCAACTGCTCGTGGATACGTGAAGCGAGAGCTTCAATCTCACGTATGGCCAGGATGCGAGAATGGATGATCTTGGCACCCCGGCTGGTGATGATGTCATCCCAGTATTCCAATTGGGAGGCATCCCCTCCCCTTTCCGCCAACAATTTTAAAAGCGCGTTACGCTGCGTTAGCGCCTGGTTGTATTCAGACAAAGCCTGGGTAAAGAACGGATCAGCCTGGGCAGAAGCCAGGTTAAGGTATCGCCGGCGCTCATCCGGTCCGCCTTCAACGATGCGTGTCATCTGGGGCAAAAATAGTACGGCGTTAAAATGTCCTACCAATTGGTTGACAGGTGTTTTGACGCCATCCAATAAGGCTTCTTTTCTCAGGCGCGAGCCGCCATTGCCATTCGAATCCTGAATCAGACGTACTTCAAGGCGGTGTGCCTGGTCACCCCGTTGGTAGGCTGCCACCAACCGCGCCACAGTCAGTGATTCGCGGGTTGAGACAAAATTTAAGAGTTGTTTGTCGCTCTGGGCATGAAAAGAAGTAAAAGTTGCCAGGTAGTAAATCGCTTCAAGCAGCGACGTTTTCCCTTGAGCGTTCGAGCCCAGAAGCAAAAGAATCCGCCGGGGAACATCCATATCCAGGCGGGAAAACAAGCGGAAATTGGTCAGGGATAAATGAGTTAAGAACATGGGGCATCAGTCTTGCGGGATATCATCCCCTTCTTTGGGCTGCCAAACATTATCGGTGCGATCGGTATAGATTATGCCATCCAGGTGATCCATTTCATGCTGAAAAATCCTGGCCAGCCAACCTTCAACTTTATGCTTTTGCGGTTTACCATGCCGGTTTAATGATTTCACGGTGATGCTCTGGTGGCGTTCAACTTCTCCGACCAGGTTGGGTACTGAAAGGCAGGCCTCAGGTCCGGCTACCATCTCTTCAGATTTTTCAACTATCTCGGGATTCACTAAAACAAACAATTTCTTTGGCGCATCCTCATCCTCATCATCGCCATACTCAATGACCACCAGGCGTTGAGAAATATTCACTTGAGGTGCTGCCAGGCCAACCCCTGGGGCATCGCGCATGGTTTCGATCATGTTGGCGATCAATAATTGAAAATCACGGTTGAACTCGGTCACCTTATGGGCTTTGCGTCTAAGAACCGGATCTGGTATTTTTACGATATCTAAAATTGCCATTTTTTTCCTCTAACTATAATTATCTCAACGCCCCATTTTACCCTTTTTCATCCTCATCTGCCGGCGGATTTTCATTTTCGCTGCGGATCTCATCATAGGTCTTAATCCAATCCACAAATCTCTGTTGCTCATTTCTGCGAGACTCGGACTGGAAAGCTTTATACCTGGCATAGATCTCACTTTGCACCACCGAGGGTTGATAGACATGGTCAAATGTAAGTTCTTCATTGCCGATCTTGATCTTGACCGTCCCAAAATTAAAGATCAGGCCAAATAATCCCTTGCGTTCAAATTCCACAGTCTGGATGTTCTTAACTGGAGCCGAACGCCGGTCTTCATTACCCAGTGGCTTTTTATAAACGTCCATTAATTGATCATCCGTGATCACATAAACGTCGTTTTGCCAGTCTTGGTATTGATAAAGCCACCAAAGCAATCCCACGAAAATTAAGATTGCGCCGCCAACGTAAACAGTCACAGCGGTGATCCCACTCATAAAGCCGATCAGCCGGGCAGCCAGCAGCAGCGCGATCACGAGCATAAAGGTGCCTGGCAGAAAAGTCTTGCGAAATAGAATCCACCAATGAGTGCGATAAGTGACCACGTTGCCAGCCTGGATCCTAAGTCGAAATAAACGCGCCAGAAAATCAGAAAATGAGCCGGATTGATAGATCTGGTCGTTGTATGGTTTCTCGGCTACTTTCTTAGCCCGAACGGTTTCACTTGCCAGGGAACCTGTCAGTGCCGCCCTGATCTCCATTTTGGCAGCCTGCTCCTCCTGTTCCTGGGCCTGACCCCTGCGAATTTCGAGAAGATCGGCAATCAGATACGGGAAGGGCAGCCGCTCAAATTTCAGATCGCCCGTATAGGTGCGAACGGTAACCGTCCCATACCCAAACAATCTTCCCCAGACTGAGGTGTCAATGCCAACAGACAGGATTGCGTTGATCGGAGACTCATGGCGGCTTTCAAAGAAACCGATCAGTTTCTTTTGAACAGCCACGCGTTCATGTGTGAGAATGAAAAAATCGTTGCTCCACTCGATCCCTGCCCAGGCGGAGACGCCAATGCCAACCAGCAAGATCGCGATCGACAGGATCAATAATGGGATGAAGGCGTTTCTTGAAGCCAACGCGGCAAACAATAATGCGGAAAATACCAATAAAGAAACACTTCCTAAAAGAAAGATGCGCAAGAATAGGAAGAAGGGATGTCTACGGCAGAAGAGATCCACCGCCTCAGATTCATGGCGCCAGGGTAAGCTCCTTTTGCGCATAAGTTGGAAGGTCTTTTCAAAAAGTGAGAAGGCGTTGTTTACCTGCGGATAGGCGTCCGCGATCACCCTGGCCTTGGAGGCTTTCAATTTAAATACCGTTACTTCACTCAAACAGATCGCCTTGGTGGCGTAGAGTTTGTCGCCCAGCAAAGCTTCTTCACCCAACCGGTCACCTGCCCCGATCTGCCCCAGGGATCGATCTTTTTTCGGACCATGAACATCCACGCGGACCACGCCGCTCACGATAAAGTAGATAGAATCGGCTGGATACCCATCAGAATAAATGGAAGAACCTGCCGGAAAGGTAACCACTTGGAAGAAATGAACAATGCGGCCCAGATCTTCCTCGTCAAGCCCTGCGAACGGGATGATCTTTTTCAGAGACTCGATCTTGTCTGTTTTTTCGCTCAACATGCTTTAAGTATATCCAATCTGAACGATTTCGCACATCGACCTGCAAAGAAAATCAACCAGCATCTGGTAAAATCGTTAAGCATGGTGTACGACTGGAGTTGACCCTTATGAGGAAAACACGCAATTTTTCCCTTTTACGTTGGATCGCGCTGGCTTTGATTGCCGGAGCGGTGTTGTTATTGGTTCTCCAACTGGTGGTTTTCAGCCGCCTGCGATCTTCATTTTCTCCCGGCTCAATGATTGCCGGGGTGGATGTCTCTGGTCTGAGTGTGGATGAAGCCGCTGACCGTTTGACCCAGGCGTTTTCTGTGCCAGTCGAACTGCGATTTAATGACAGCGCCTTTCAAGTCAAACCTGCCACTTTGGGGTTCTCGCTGGATCTTAGCAGCATGATGGCCGCAGCGGACCAGGCGCGCGCTTCCCTACCCTTTTGGTCCGCCTTTTGGGATTATCTTTTTAACCGCTTACCCTCCTCACAAGATATCCCCATTCGAGCGCAGATCAATATAGATCAAATGCGAGCCTTTCTTGAAAATGAAGTGGCACCCAGGTATAACCAGGACCCTGAACCCTTTACCCCCATCCCCGGAGACACGTATTTCACCTCTGGCAAAACCGGTGTGGCACTTGATGTAGAGCACTCCATTGAATTGATAAGCATGGCTTTGAAATCCCCGACCAACAGGGTGATCAAACTCGCGGTGGAAAAAAGCGTGGCTTCACGTCCTTCGATTGAGAATCTCAAGATTCTACTTTCTCAGATCATTGACGCCAACGAGTTCACAGGCGTGGCTGAGATCTACATGCTTGATCTGCAGACCGGGCAAGAAATGCAACTCGCTTATCAGGCAGGTGAACGCCTCACACCAGACATCGCGTTCTCAGCCCAAAGCACCATCAAGATTCCGATCATGGTTGAAGTCTATAAACAAGAAACTGAACCCATGGACGAAGAGATTTTCGCTGAACTTGAAATGATGATGACCATTTCAGAAAACACGGCTTCTGATAACCTCATGAAAAGGGTCATGGACCCAATTTATGGGCCATTGGTGGTTTCGGATGACATGAAGAAATTGGGGCTGCCCAATACCGTCTTGCTGCGCATGTTCTATGACAATTCCACCATTTTGCGTACAAATACCACACCCGCCAAAAGCAGAACGGATGTGTTACTCAATACGGATCTTTTCAACCAGACCACTCCGACAGAAATGGGTACATTGCTGAATGATATTTATCAATGCGCCCAAACCGGTGGTGGCAGCTTCATGGTAGTCTTCAACGGGGATATTACGCAAAACGAATGCCGCGCGATGATATCTCTCATGGCTGGTGATCGGATTGGCATGCTGATCGAAGCCGGCTTGCCAGATGGCACCCAAATCGCTCACAAACACGGTTGGGCAAATGGTTCAGATGGACTAATCCATGAAATTGAAGATGCTGCTATCGTCTATTCTCCAGGTGGAAATTACATTCTGAGTATCTATATCTATGACGAGAACCAGATCGTATTCAATAACGGCAACAAGCTTTACGGCGACTTGTCCAGAGCGATCTACAATTATTTCAACTTGATCAATCAATAACCCCTGCCATCATCAGCGTATCTATGGTTTTTCCAATTGTATTTTGGATGATCCCAGAAACTGCATTTGATTTGTTATGTGTAACAAATTACTGGGATGGATGAAAAGTTGTCTTGTCAGTTTAATTGGATTCATGTATAGTCATGAGGTAAAAAACTTCGTCTTATCAAGGCTGGCGCTCACATATGGAAAATACACAACCGACAAAAACGAGAACTTTTTGGCTTGACAAGCCGATCTTCCCTGCTCTGCCAAAAATTAACCTTGAGCACTTGCTGGTCATGATCATCATCCTGGTCACGATTATCAGCAGGTTCTATATGGTAGGCGCAAGGGTGATGAGCCACGATGAAGTGAATCACGTGGTTCCGTCTTATGAGCTTTACACCGGCCAGGGATACAGCCATAACCCCGTCACCCACGGTCCAATGCAATTTCACCTGGTGGCCGCGTCTTATTTCTTGTTTGGCGATACCGATTTTTCCTCCAGGATCCCATCCGCCCTTTTCAGCATTGCCACCGTGATATTTGTACTTTTTGCTTTCCGCAGGTATCTTGGAAGGAGCGGAGCCTTACTTTCTGGCCTGTTTTTCACGATCTCACCCTTCCTGTTGTTTTATGGAAGATACACCCGCAACGAATCGTTTATTGGCTTATTCAGCGTTATACTGCTATACGCAGTTTTACATTACCTTGAAAAAGGCAAGCATTCCACTCTTTATCTATACACAGCCGTTCTAGCACTGTATTTTTGCACCAAAGAGACTTCTTTCATTTTTACAGCCGAGATGTTGATCTTTTTGGCATTGCTTTTTATTAAAGATGTCAGTCAAAAAGAGTGGCAGGTTCCTGGCAATCGTTCCACCTTTATCCTCTTAACCATCATCGCATTGTTATTTTTAGGTGTAGCGCTGGGCATTGGGGTTCTTAATGCCAAAAGCACTAATGCAGATATTGCCACAGCGACCAATGCCGCCGTGGAGGGCGCTGCCCTGGCGACATCCGCCCCTTCCATTCTAAAAATCCTGGAGTACGCATTTATTGGTTTGGCAGCAGTGGCTTTGGTGATCGCCATCATCCTGATCCTGACAGGATTGGGATGGAAACACCTCTGCGCCATCCGATCTTTTGACCTGCTGTTGCTCACATTAACCATGGTCCTGCCGCAACTGATCGCCTTCCCGATCAGCATGCTTGGATGGGATCCCCTTGACTATTCTCAAACCGGCCTGATCCGCACCGGGATAGTACTCATCGTTGTGACCTTGATCGCTGTCGTTCTTGGTTTGTTGTGGAAACCTTCCCTTTGGCTGAAAAACATGGGGCTTTTCTATGCCATTTTTACTGTTTTCTACACGACCCTTTTTACCAATGGACAGGGGTTCTTTACCGGCCTGGTAGGCTCTCTGGGATACTGGTTGTCGCAGCAGGCTGTGAACCGCGGCACTCAACCTTTGTATTACTACATTTTTCCACAACTATCGATGTATGAATTCCTGGCAGTACTGGGTTCAATCGTGGCTTTGATCATTGGCATCAAACACAAGTTACTGAGCAGCAACCCGAACCTTTCGCCAGCACAAGAAGTGGAAATGGAGAAAGCCCTAAAAGCAGCTCTGTCTAAAGAGACCGTTAACAGTACGAATCCTTCTGACGAGCAAAATCAAGAACCATCACCAACCTCTCTGCCACTGCTTTCTGAGATCATGACCTCGATCCAAACCGCTCCCAAATCTGGTGAGCCCGTCGAGGATGATCCAAAACGGCTGCCCATTCTGGTCTTGTTGTTATATTGGTTCGTGATGTCACTATTGGCTTTTTCGGTTGCAGGTGAAAAAATGCCCTGGTTGACCGTGCACATCACCCTGCCCGCCCTTTTGGCGGCCGGGTTTGGACTTGGTTACCTGGTGGATACCCTTGTTGCCGAGAAATGGAATCACAAGGCTGTCATATCCCTTTTACTGCTTCCGGTATTCCTGGTCGGCGTTGGCAAGGCGGTAGGGTCGCTTTTGGGAGCGAATAGACCCTTTGCTGGTCAGGAATTGCTTCAATTGCAGGCCACCAGCACCTTTCTGTTCGCCGTAGTCGCAGCCATACTTTCGGGATGGGGAATTCTCAGGCTCACCGAAGGCATGAGGTTTCGCCTTGTGCTCAAATCGCTGCTGCTGGTATTTTTTGCGGTTTTAGCAGTTTTAACGGCCCGCTCGGCATACCAGGCTAACTATATCAACTATGACAATGGAAAAGAATTCCTGGTTTACGCGCACGCGGCCAGGGGACCAAAAGACATTTTGGAACAGGTTGTAGATATCTCCGCAAGAACGACCGGCGGCAAGGATATTAAAGTCGCCTATATAGGCGACGCCCTCTATCCCTATTGGTGGTATTTCAGAGATTATCCAAATAAAACCTGGTTCAAAGATAGCCTGACTCACGAACTGGAGCAGTACCCGGTGGTGATCAGTGATGACGTTTATGATGATAAAGCCAGGGCAATCTTGAGTACAAATTATTATGAATTCAAATACAAACGCATGGTCTGGCCAATGCAAGACTACTGGAACCAGACCCTAAAAACTTTTTGGCAAGCTGTCAAAGATCCACAAATGCGACAGGCGATCTTCGACATCTGGCTGGATAAAGATTACACGCGCTACGCCAGCATTAAAGGTCTGCAATCGTTGACCGTCGAAAATTGGGAGCCCTCTCAACTACTCTATCTTTACATCGAGAAGAACCTGGTGGATTCGATCTGGACTTATGGAACCGTTCCATCCGGCACAGCCGTTGCGGTCGATCCTTACGCTGAAAAGATGACTCAGATCACTCCGGATATGTACTTCGGCTCGACTGGCACCCTGGAAGGTCAATTCACCAGTCCGCATGATATTGCCATTGCAAAGAACGGCGACATTTACGTCGCGGATGCCCGCAATCACCGCATACAACATTTTTCACCAGAAGGACAATTCATCAACGCATGGGGATCTTATGCCAGCATTGACTCAGGCAATGCCCCCGGAGGCACCTTCAACGAACCCTGGGGTATCGCGGTAGGCCCGGATGGCTCGGTATACGTGGCTGACACCTGGAATTACCGCATCCAGAAATTCACCGCGGACGGTAAATTTATCACCATGTGGGGAAGCGCAGGCACAGCGGTCGAGCCTGATACTTTTTGGGGTCCGCGCGGCATTGAGGTGAATTCACATAACCAGGTGCTGATCACCGACACGGGCAATAACAGGGTGGTGGTGTTTGATTCCAAGGGTAACTATGTGACCCAATTCGGCACGAACGGGATCGACCCCGGCACATTCGATGAACCGGTTGGTTTGGCCGTGGATTCCCAGGACAATGTCTACGTGGTAGACACTTGGAACCAACGCATTCAGGTTTTCGCGAAAGATAAAGACAGTTCCACTTACGCTCCGATCCGTCAATGGCAGGTTTCAGGTTGGAAAGGTCAATCCGTCAACAACAAGCCCTTCATTGCAGTAAATGAAAACGGACACGTATTTGTGACCGACCCTGATCAATTCCGCGTGCTCGAATTCGACGGCTACGGCAATTTTGTCAAAGGCTGGGGCAGTTACAGCAGCGGCATTGACGGGTTTGGCATGCCAATCGGCATCGCGGTAGACCCGCAAGGCAGTGTTTGGGTTAGCGATTCTGAGAACGGCTTCCTGCTGCGCTTCACCATTCCCATGGAATTATCTTCCCTGCCAAAAGGGCTGCCAGCCTTGCCTGCCTCCACCACGGAACTCACCTACAATTTCGAAACCGGGTTGGTGGAAGATCCATTTCAACAACCGGTCTACCGACTGGACTCCGATGGAACGCAATGGATCCCCATCATTCCTGCTGGAACGCTCTCGCTGCTGCCCGCTGAAACCCGCCCCCAAAAAGCTGACTCCGGCGAATGGATGCTCTACCTGGAAGATGGAACTGCCGCCTTCAGATGGGATCCAAATTTGCTCCTGTGGCTCTCGGTCGCTCCACCCACACCAGCCTCAACCTGAATTACAAGAACCCCCTGCAAAGTTCCGAATCTGCAGGGGGTTCTTTTGTGGTTATCTTTATCGTCTTTCAGAAACCAACAACCTACTCAAGATAAAACTGACCACACTGACGATTAACGCTCCATAGAAAGCGTAAAGGAATTGATTTTGTGGAATGACGAAGCCAAAGCTGACAGCGCTGCCAAGCCAGCCAGCTAGCAAGAAAAGCGCAGTATTGACGATCAAGGTACCGAGCCCAAGGGTTAAGATCAATAATGGGCAACTGGCAACCATCAAAACAGGCTTGATCAAAGCATTCACCAAACCAAAGATCAAAGCCAATACCAGATAGGCATACCAGGCATCATTTTGCATCACAATGTGCGGTGATAGAACCCGTATTGCCAGAAAGAGGGCGGCAGCATTGATCAAGAGACGCAATATAAATTTATTCATGGCGATTTCCTTTCAAAGAATATACGGAAAACTCTTTGAAAAGTTTTTTAAACCAGGGCTGATTCATGCAGAGAATGTACGCGAACCTTCATCCATAACAAGGTGTTTTGAGCCCGCAACCCCACAGATCGAAAAGCCTCACTTGCCCTTCCCGCTGGGTAGTTGATCATGATTCGTCTGGGCAAAAGCGAACGCTTGATGATCTCCGGGAAAACTGTTCGGATCACTTCTTCCTCCCATACCGGGGATGAGGCCAGCCAACAATAATCATGGATCTCTGTGCTGCGTTCAAGGGTGACCGATCCGATCAAACGATTCTCCTTGTGGGCAGACCAGGTGCGCTGCATTTCGCCGTTAATGAACCTGTAGAGCCAATTGGAAAAGGAGGGTTCCAGTTTTTCAAGCCTGAAGGGTATGTTCCAGCGAATCTCCTGCGGATAAAGCTCATCCAACCACATCCTTTGTTGCGCCCAATCCTCTTTGATTGGCCGTGAGATCTTGACCAATGGATGCGAAGGGATACGAGTGCTGGTTTCAGGCTTGTAAACCCAGGTCGTGCGCCGGCTGAACTCATCAAATCCCAACTTCTGATATAGGTGAATGGCCGTTTGGTTATCATCCCTGACCTGAAGGAAAATATGTTTGCCTTGATGATCTCGCACATGCTGGATGGCGCGCTGCGTCAACTGTCTGGCAATTCCCCGCCCACGATGGGTTGGATGCACGGCCACATTGGCGACAAAATAGCCTCCCTTTTCACGTGACCGCAACGGGATCAAGGTAAGGTTTCCGATGATTTGCTTATTCTCAACCCATACGTAGCCGTGAAAAGGTAGTGAGGAACTCTCGGGGGTGGTGTTCTCAAGTAGAAAACCGCTGTAAGAACCGGCTGCCTGGCGGATATGTTTGATGTAATCCTTACCATCCGCGTCAATGTTTTGTGAAAAACACAACTCAATGAGATCGGCGATCTGTTTCAGATCGTCACGCAGACTGATTGCCCTGATATGGGGATCGGTTTTCGAACTCTCAAGCATAATGGGCATCAGCTAAGGGTACCTTTACCATTTGATATCCATCAACGAGAGATCAGGTAAGACCTCTCGCATAAATTTTGTTAACCAATCTCGCATCGTTTCAAGAGAACTACTTAAGTTCCTGATCGATGGTATTAATCAAATCGCCTGAGCCCACGAAAACCCCGTTCACCAAAAAAGAGGGGGTAAAAGTACTTCCCATCTCAGTGGCATAATCATTGGCATATTGAACATCCAGCGCATGATCGCCGTAATCAAGACAGGTCGCAAAGGTCTCCATGTCAAGAGCGAGGTAAAGCGCCATCGTCATCAAATGATCGCGGTCAAAGGCCCCAAGGTTTTCTCCATTCTGATTGGCATATAAGAGATCATGATATTGCCAGAATGAATACTGATCATTGGCGCACAAGGCAGCTTCAGCAGCCTTCTTCGATTCGTCCCAATCCGGGTTTTGGCCATACTCACCTATAAACGAGAAGGGTGAATAAAAGTAATACACTTTTCCAGTGTTAATATAGTCTTCAATCAAGGCTGGTTGCATTTGATCCCAATATCCGCCGCATGCCGGGCATTGGAAGTCAGCAAACAGAGTGACATGCACTGGCGCGCCAGGGTCGCCCATGTTCATTCCATCCATGTTGTTCGCGAAGTGAAACTCAGGAAAAATGATATCCACTGTTTCGAAATCAAGATTTCCCTCAGTTAAAAAAGGTTCCTCGATTGCGGCTGCTGGAGTTTGAATGAAAGCCAAACCATCCTGGTTGGCACAAGCGCCTTTGGAACAAGCTGTCATGATGATCAGTAGAATTATTCGAATGATTTGCATGATTCCCTCCGTCATCTACAAAATAGCAACTGTTCCTTGAGACCAAATAGGTTCGGCAGCCATTCCTGACAATATTATAATGGATATTGAACACGAATCATCACTTTCGGGTCAGGAGTCAAATGAGAGAACCTCCCTCAATGCTATTCACAAATACCAGCATCTTCGGTGCTGAAAAACCAATCCGCAATGGCTGGCTGCTCGTCGAAGGAACAAAGATCAAGCAGTTCGGCGAGGGCGAACCTCTTGTAGGTGTTAAAGCATCCAAAATGATCGATTGCCATGGACAGTGCCTGCTGCCCGGTTTTATTGACCTGCACACCCACGGCGCGCTTGGAAGCGATTTTGTTTTTGGAGATCACGACCAGATCAACCAGATCACCCAATTCTTTGCTTCACATGGGGTGACCAGCTTCCTGGCCACCACCTATTCAGCCACCCCGCTGGAGATTGCCCAGTCAATTAATACCGTTGCAAGCTGCATGGGAACAGAACCCGGCGCGCAGATTTTAGGCATCCATCTCGAAGGTCCGTGGTTGAATCCACTCGAAGCCGGGGCGCAATCGCTCTCGAACATTCGTACCGCGGACCCGGCTGAGGTGATGCCTTATCTGGATTCGGGCTTGATCCGCCTGGTGACGTTGGCACCTGAGATCCGTGAAAACCAATGGTTGATCACTGAATGCCAAAAAAGAAGGATCGCAGTCGCGGCAGGCCACACCGATGCCAGTTACCAAGAGATGCTGGCTGCTATCAAAATGGGAGTGACCCAGGTCACCCACTGCTTCAATGCCATGAATCCACTGCACCACCGTGAACCGGGGGCTGTGGGTGCTGCCCTTGAATCGTCTGGTGTCAGATGCGAGTTGATCGCAGATATGATCCATGTTCATCCATCGATCATGAGATTGATGACCAAAGCCAAATCGCCTGAAGGGATCATTCTGATAACAGATTCCATTGCCGCCGCCGGCATGCCGGAAGGGGTTTATTCATTGGAAAACCAAAAAGTGATCATGAGCCAGGGAGCCGCCCGCCTGGAAGACGGCACTCTGGCCGGCTCCACCCTGACCATGGATGCCGCCCTGCGTAACTACCTGCAGGCGATGAACCTGCCGCTTGAAGAAGTCTGGCGCTGCACCTCTCTCAACGCCGCTCATGCCATCCACTTCGCGGACCGCAAGGGCAGAATCGCTGCCGGCTATGATGCCGACCTGGTGCTTTTGGACTCAAACTTGCACGTAAGCATGACGATCAGTGAAGGACGCATCGTTTATCAAGGGTTGTGACAAAACTCTGATAAGTCTCTTATACAAATCTGGCCTGTGCCAATGCTATAATGACCGAAATGTCTCAAGAAAAGGAAGTAACCTCTTATGATGAGATTTGATCGTTTTACCGAGAGAGCACAAGAAGCCGCCCAGCGCGCCGCGGAGATCATCCAGCGCTATGGGCATAACCAGATCGACACTGAACATATTTTATTGGCTTTGATCGAACAGCCCCAGGGGGTTGTTCCGCAGATCCTTGAGATCTTAAAAGTGGACCCCCAGATTTTAATGGAACGGCTGGATTACATACTCAAGACCAGCCCCAAAGCAAGCATTTTTGGCGGAGGCGCTGGGCAAATCTTCATCACACCCAGGGTCAAACGCATCATCGACCTGGCCAATGAAGAAGCCAGCAAACTTAAGGATGAATACATCTCCACCGAGCACCTCTTTTTGGCCATCCTAAGCGAAAAGAACACCCCAGCCGCCCGTCTGCTTGAAACCACCGGGCTGACCCGTGAGCGCGTGCAAGAAGCCATCATGCAGTTACGCGGCGGACAGCGCGTCACCGATCCGCAAGCCGAGACCCGCTACCGCACTCTTGAAAAATACTCGCGCGACCTGACCCAACAAGCGCGTGAAGGCAAACTTGACCCGGTCATTGGGCGTGATACCGAAATCAAACGCGTGATGCAGATCCTTTCACGTCGCACCAAGAACAACCCGGTGTTGATCGGTGAGGCTGGTGTCGGCAAGACTGCCATCGTGGAAGGCCTGGCCGAAAAGATCGCATCCAACGACGTGCCCGAGATATTGATGGGCAAAAAGGTCATCTCACTTGACCTGGGCTCCATGATCGCCGGCAGCCGCTTCAGAGGTGAGTTTGAAGAGCGCCTCAAGGCCTCGATCGAGGAGGTTCAGCGTTCAGCCGGTGAGATTATCCTCTTCATCGATGAACTGCACACCGTGGTCGGCGCGGGTGCCGCCCAGGGCGCCATGGACGCCTCTAACATGCTTAAACCCGCCCTGGCACGCGGTGAGCTGCAGTGCATCGGCGCCAGCACCCTGGATGAATACCAAAAGCATATTGAAAAAGACGCCGCCCTTGAAAGGCGATTCGCACCCGTTTTCGTGGAAGAACCCTCCCAGGAAGACACCTTGAAGATGTTAACTGGCCTGCGCGACCGCTACGAAGCGCATCACAAAGTACATTTTTCAGATGACGCCCTTGAAGCCGCGGTCAAGCTCAGTTCGCGCTACATTACCGACCGCCGCCTGCCGGATAAGGCCATCGACCTGATGGACGAAGCTGCTGCAAAGCTGCGCGTGGCACTGTATTCACTTCCCCCCGATTTAAAGCAGATGAAAACCGAACTGGACCGCCTCAAGGCTGAGGAGGAACAAGCCGGTGTGGAACGGGATTATGAACGCGCCGCCAAGATGAAAGCCGACCGCCTGCGTCTCGAGGAAGACTTTAACAAGAAGCGCGATGTATGGGAATCAGAACACAAACTGGATGAGGTGGTGGACGTCAACGACATTGCCGAAGTTTTGTCGCAATGGCGAGGCATCCCCGTCAGCCAGATGCTTGAAACTGAATCTGAACGCCTGCTGCACATGGAAGACCGCCTGCACGAACGCATTATCGGTCAGCAAGAGGCCATCCATGCCATTTCGGATGCCATTCGCCGCGCGCGTTCGGGCATGAAGGACCCCAAACGCCCCAATGGTTCATTCATCTTCATCGGACCCTCGGGTGTGGGCAAGACCGAACTCGCCAAAGCATTGGCCGAGTTCCTGTTTGACGACGAAGACGCGCTCGTGCGCATGGATATGAGCGAATACCACGAACAACATACCGTTTCACGCCTGTTTGGTGCCCCTCCTGGCTACGTGGGCTACGAGGAAGGCGGCCAGTTGACCGAAGCCGTGCGCCGCCGACCCTACCGCGTGATCCTCTTCGACGAGATCGAAAAGGCCCATCCCGACGTGTTCAACGCGCTGCTGCAGATCCTCGACGACGGCCGCCTGACCGACGGTCAGGGCCGCGTGGTGGACTTCAGAAACACCGTGTTGATTATGACCTCGAACCTGGGCACGGAGTTCGTCAAACAAGGTGGAACGCTAGGCTTCCTGCAAAAAGAAGCCTCGGATGAAGACCGCCAGGCCCACGATAAGATCGAGAAAGCGCTCAAGAGCACCTTCAGACCTGAATTCTTGAACCGTATCGATGAGATCATCATGTTCTCACCGCTTACCAAGGATCAGATGATGCAGATCGTAGACCTGCAGATGAAAGAAGTGCGTAGCCGGCTTGAAGAACATGGTTTGAAAGTGGAGCTCACCCAACCCGCGCGTGAATGGCTCGCCACCGAGGGCTACGACGCCTCCTTTGGCGCCCGTCCGCTCAAGAGAGCGCTGCAGAAGTACGTCGAAAGTCCGCTCTCGGTCAGCCTGCTCTCGGGCGAGTTCGTCTCCGGCGACACGGTGCTGGTGGACTTGAACGAAGACAAGAAAGAGATCTTCTTCAAGAAGAAATAACCAAACAAGTCCTATAAACCCGATTTCTTATGAAGTCGGGTTTTTCTTTGTCATGATTCTTCGCCCAGACTCAGAATCGGCGTGATTTGCCTGCCAAATGGACGGATTTATCCACTATAATAGCGTGGAATGAACCATCCATTTGAATCTTTCTGGTTAACCCCAGGTAACTTCAGGAGAATGAATTAATGAAAAAAGCACTGATCACAGGAATTACCGGCCAGGACGGCTCTTATCTGGCCGAACTCTTGCTCTCAAAAGGATACGAAGTGCACGGCATCATCCGCCGCGCCAGCACCTTTAACACCCGCCGCATTGACCACCTGTATCACGACCCCCACAAGAATGGCTCACCAGTCAACCTTTACCTGCATTACGGCGACATTGCGGTCATCGAGAGCCTGATGGACGTGATCTACAACACCAAACCCGATGAAATCTACAACCTGGCCGCGCAGAGTCACGTTCGCGTCAGCTTTGACATGCCCGAATACACCGGTGACGTGACCGGACTGGGCACCATCCGTATTCTTGAGGCCATCCGCCGCAGCGGACACCCCGAACGCTTCTACCAGGCTTCCTCCAGCGAGATGTTTGGCGGCGCCAAACCACCTCAACTCGAAACGACTCCCTTTGAGCCGCGCAGCCCCTACGCCGCCGCCAAGGTCTATTCCTATTGGGTGACACGTAATTACCGTGAAGGCTACAACCTCTTCGCCACCAACGGCATCCTATTCAACCACGAATCCCCGCGCCGCGGCGAAACCTTTGTCACCCGCAAGATCACGCGCGCCCTGGCCGCCATCAAAGCCGGCAAACAGAGCAAACTCTACATGGGCAACCTGGATTCAAAACGCGATTGGGGTTATGCCCCCGAATACGTCGAGGCCATGTGGTTGATGCTGCAACAGGATCAGTCGGATGATTACGTGGTGGCCACCGGAGAAAGCCACAGTCCGCGTGAATTCTTGGATGAAGCCTTCGGCTATGCCGGCCTGGATTGGAAGAAATACGTCGAGATCGACCCGCGCTACTTCCGCCCGACTGAGGTGGATTATTTGCTGGGCGATCCCTCCAAGGCCAGGAAACAGCTCAAGTGGGAGCCCAAGGTCAAGTTCCACGAACTGGTGCGCATCATGGTGGATGCCGACCTCGAACTGATGGGCGAAAAATGCCCCGGTGAAGGTAAAAAGATTTTGGCCGAGAAATTCAACGGCTGGCACAAGTGGGAACACCAGGTCGTCAGCATGGAAAGATAAGCCATACTTTGTAGGGGAGGGTTCGGAACCCTCCCCTACTGTTTTACATTGGGCATTGCAATTATAGAACATTCGTGCTATTATGGACTCACTTTCAAAGGAGATCCATATGAGCAACCCACAAAAAGCAATTTTCCCTGGCATCCTGATCGGAATCTTGATCCTGGTTGGCTTGAGCCGGCTGGTGGTACCCAGCGTGACGGCAGAAGCCGCCACGGAACAGCCCGTCCCTGCCGAGTCACCTTCGGCCTGCGCGCAGTTGGAACACTACCCCGCCCAAACGCAGCCCTGGTGCTCCTTGATCGAAACCGCCGCGGATCAATACGGCGTGGACGCCCTGCTGATCGCCTCCGTGATGCTGCAAGAGAGCGGTGGCCAACCCGAGATCATGTCTTCTTCAGGCGCGGTGGGTTTGATGCAGGTCATGCCGAGCGACGGCATCAGCGCCAGCTTTCAGTGCGTCAACGGTCCTTGTTTCGCTTCCCGGCCGACCATCGCGGAGTTGAAAGACCCTGCTTTTAACGTGGATTACGGCGTGAGGCTGCTCTCAGGCCTGATCGCGCGCCACGGAGACATCCGCGAGGCGCTGAAGTCTTACGGCCCTTACGACGTGGGGTATCGTTATGCCGACCAGGTGCTGGCCATCCGCAACTCGTTATAGTTTTATGACTACCCTTGAAGGGTGTCTGGCTGGATGCTATAATGGCAGTGTTGCCCCGGTAGCTCAATAGGACAGAGCAAAGCACTCCTAACGCTTAGGTTGAGAGTTCGAGTCCCTCCCGGGGCACTATTAACTTAATTAGGTTGTGAGCACCCATCGAGGGTATGTTTCGAGTC
>CAYYRU010000030.1:0-29336 GCA_964474095.1 uncultured Anaerolinea sp. | reverse complement strand
TAACTGCTTGTTAAATAATTAGAGGCGACGATGGGACGTGTACCCCCCAG
Organism: uncultured Anaerolinea sp.; assembly: GCA_964474095.1. Lineage (GTDB taxonomy): Bacteria > Chloroflexota > Anaerolineae > Anaerolineales > Anaerolineaceae > UBA6107. The sequence goes on along the minus strand of CAYYRU010000030.1, from coordinate 29,286 downwards.
GGGTATTTGAACCCATAACTGCTTGTTAAATAATTAGAGGCGACGATGGGACGTGTACCCCCCAGGGGTATTTGAACCCATAACTGCTTGTTAAATAATTAGAGGCGACGATGGGATTTGAACCCATGATCAGGGTTTTGCAGACCCTTGCCTTGCCACTTGGCCACGTCGCCTTGCGGGTTGTATTGTATCAAAGAGCCGGAGCGAGGTCAAGCCAATGAAGATGTTTCAAGTTGAAACATGGGAGGCGGGGTTGAACCCCGCTCCTACGAAATGCGGGCCTCCGCGGAGCGGGCGTGGGCGTCCAGACCTTCCATGCGGGCAATGATCGATGAGGCTTGGGCGACCGCTTGCGCGCCCTGCGGATTGAGCGCCACCACGCTGACGATGTGCACGAAATCCCACACGTTCAGGGGGGAGGCGTAGCGGGCGGAGCCGCCCGTGGGCATCACGTGGCTGGGGCCGGCGGCGTAATCACCGAGGACTTCAAAGGAGTGTTCCCCCACGAAGATGCCGCCAGCGTTCTCGACTTTAGGAATCCAACTCCAAGGATCTTCGACTACCAGGTTGAGGTGTTCGGGGGCGTACAGGTTGTTCAGTTCAATGGCTTCGGCGATGTCTTTTGTCAGGACTATACCGCTGCGGTTTGAAAGCGACTGCTCCAGGATGGCCTGACGTGAAAATGCAGGTGTTCCATTGAGCAGCCTGTCGATCACCTGGCTGACCTCTTCTGCCAGTACTGCGGATGGCGTGAGCAAAATGGCCGCGGCCAGAGGATCGTGTTCAGCCTGCGCCAGCAGGTCAAGAGCCACCCACTCTGGATTGGCGCTGTCATCGGCGATGATGACCGTTTCAGTAGGACCGGCCAGGGTGTCAATGCCGACGGTACCGAAAACCTGCTGCTTAGCCAGGGTGACAAACAGGTTGCCCGGGCCGAAAACCTTATCCACAGCGGGGATGGTTTGGGTGCCGAAGGCCATGGCGGCAATGGCCTGCGCTCCACCGATGGCATAAACCTCGCTGATGCCCAACAGGGCGGCCGCGGCGAGGGTGGTTGGTGAAATGGTGCCGGTCTCACGATCCGCAGGAGAGCAGAGCATGATCTCTTTCACACCGGCCACCTGGGCTGGGATGGCTGACATCAGCACTGAAGAGGGCAGGGGTGCCGTGCCGCCTGGAACGTATAGCCCTACGCGGCGGATTGGACGCAGCATCTGCCCGAGTGACCCATCCGCGGATTGATCGAGCCAGGAGATCTTGGGTTGTTTCTCATGAAAAGCACGCACCCTCGCAGCCGCGGTTTTCAACGCCTGAAGTTGATCTTGCGGCAACGATTGTAAAGCTTCTTGTAATTGGTCTTCTGAAACGCGCAGTTCAGGGTCAAAACGGCGATCCAGTTTGGCGTTCCACTCCACCAGGGCCTGATCGCCACGGGCGTGCACATCCTGCAAGATACGCTGCACCGCCTGCGAGGGGGTCAAGTCTTCTCCAAAGACAGCCTTGATGCTTTCCAGGGTCTTTACAGAAGTTGTTTGCAAGGCAAAGGGCTGCCGTTTGAGCACGGTCGATTTGGCTTCTTCAGCGGTATAGATTTTCATGGGTTGCTCCTTTAAGCGATGCCTTCCATTTGGAAGGCTTGTTCAATGGCCTGGTCCACTTTTTCAACCAGGATTGCGCCGGCTTTTTGCAGGGCGGCTCTCTTTTGTGGGTTGGCTGCGATACCCCAGGCGGTCACCCGGTTAGAGAGACCGGCAGATGCCAAGAGATCGGCAGCCTTGCGGACGGCGTTGATGTTGCCGCCGGCATCTTCAAAAACGTGGATCGAGAGCTGCGGCAGTTGCCAGAATCCGTTGGCGCGCTTCTCGAAATACAGTTCACTGGCTGCCCACAAGGCAGGTTCTATCTGCCGGGTTACGGCTGTGCCGATGGCAGCCAGGGCCTGCACCGGAGAGGGTTTTGTCAACTGGTCGACGCGTTTGCCAGTTTGCAGGGCCAGCCAACCCATCTTCCCGGCTGCCACCAGCGGCAGATCAGACAAGCCAAGAGCTTTCAAGGCCACTTCGGCCTCGGGGGAATAGTTGTAGGTCTTGACATCCCCCTTAACAGGCAGGGATGGACGGGCGGTGTAGACGCAAGCCCCGATTTTCTGTTCCGTCCAGGCCTGCAGCAGAATTTGGCGCGTTTGGCTTTCGAGCAGCACCTGATCGTGCGTTTCGAGATAGGATTCAGAGTCAAAGAGGCGCGTCTGGCCGGTGAACTGTTCAAACCGATCAGCTCCCAGTGTGAAATGCTGAAAAACGCGGGTAGTCAGGGCGCCGTCCATCAGGCGGGTGTGCGCAAGAATCGAGGTCAATAAGGGTTGCCAGGTCAGATGAGGAAAAGGCGCGTCGGGGGAATTGGGCTGGCTCAATTCCAAAGCCAGGGTAGCATATTCCATGCCCGGTTGAAAATGGCGTGAGAGCAGGTCGAGCACCGGCTCAAACACCAACTCGGGCGCTTTGAGGCTTTTTTCTGCGATAAGAGCGCAAGCTTCGGGCAGGGTGGAAGGCAATTGCAACCCTGGGTTCTCACGCAGCATTCCCTCAAAAATGCACGCCAATAGAATGGGGGTGATATCCCATTCGCAGGTCATGTTGATGGCTTCAAAGCGTTCAATGACCTCTTCGCCGGGATACAAATCACCCAACCCCATTTGCCCGGTAAAATAACGCAGCGCCGCCCGCACCGAAAGGCGGTAGCCGCGCGGCTCGATGAGGACGCTGTCAAGGTCGATCAGGAATACCGGAAAGGGCAGGTTCACTTTTTGCGTTTCTCCAGTTCGGCGGCAATATCCGCGGGGGTCAAGCCGCGCTCAGCCAGCAGTACCAGGGTGTGGTAGGTCAGATCGGCAATCTCTTCCACCAGGCGGGCATTGCCCTGTGATTTGGCCGCCAGAATGACTTCGACGGATTCTTCCCCCACCTTTTTCAGAATCTCATCTTCACCTTTTTTAAACAGGCTGGTGGTGTAAGAACCTTCCGGAAGGGTTTGTTTGCGTTCCATAATGGTGTTGAAAAGGTCGTTGATCATAATAATCTCCAGGTATTTTTATTCATCAGCCCGTAAGGGACGGTAAAAGCAGGTGGTATTGCCGGTATGGCAGGCAGGCCCGGCCGGGTGAACCAGCAACAGAAGAGTGTCCGCGTCGCAATCGATCCTGAGTTCGACCAATTCCAGGGTGTTGCCGGAGGTGGCGCCTTTGCGCCATAGTTCTGAGCGGCTGCGAGACCAAAAAGTCACCTGTCCGCTGAGCAAGGTGAGGCCCAGGGCTTCGGCGTTCATCCAAGCCATCATCAAGACCTCACGCGTATCGGCATCCTGCACGATGGCGGGGATCAAGCCTTGTTCGTTATAAAGGGGTTGAATATTTTCCATGATCAATTCTTTCTCACGGGCAGGAGCAAGCCCTGCCCCTACGATTTCGCCAGACGCACGGGGATGCACTGCGCGGATAAATATTGTTTGAGGTCGTTGATCTTCAAGAGGCCGTCATGAAAAAGCGAAGCGGCCAGGGCGGCATCGGCGCCGTTTCGTAAGGCATCCGCGAAGTGCTGCATGTTGCCGGCGCCGCCAGAAGCGATCAGCGGTACGTTGACCCGTTCGGCGATGGCAAGGTTGAGCTCCAGGTCGTAACCAGAGAGCGTGCCATCCCGGTCCATGCTGGTGACCAGCAATTCACCAGCCCCAAGCCTGACCGCTTTCTCAGCCCACTCCAGGGCATCCAGCCCGGTGGGGGTGCGGCCGCCGTTGACATAGACTTCCCAATAGGCAGGTTCCTCCGGGGAGGAGATCAACCTGACATCCATGGCCAGCACAACACACTGGCTGCCAAAGGCATCCGCGCCGCGGCTGATCAGATCGGGATCGTTGACGGCGGCGGAGTTGACGCTGATCTTATCCGCGCCTGCCAGCAGCAGGCGGCGCATGTCTTCGAGGGAGCGAATGCCGCCGCCCACGGCCAGGGGCATGAAGACCTGATCGGCGACGCGGCTGACCATTTCGGTCACGGTATTGCGGCCTTCGTGGGTGGCTGAAATATCCAAAAAGACCAATTCGTCCGCGCCGGCCTGATCATACAGGCGAGCCTGTTCAACCGGGTCGCCGGCGTCTCGCAAATTGACAAAGTTGACGCCCTTGACCACCCGTCCGTCGCGGATGTCGAGGCAGGGGATGATGCGTTTTGTCAGCATCAGTCTGCTCCCTGCGGAAAGAGTTCTTCCAGTTGGATGGCGTTCTCATAGAGCGCGCGGCCAACGATCACGCCTGCCAGACCGGCGGCTTTCACCTTGAATACATCCTGCATATCGCTAACACCGCCCGAGGCGATCACCCGCATGCCGCTGACGCGCGCCATTTCTTTGGTGCTCTCCAGGTTGAGACCTTGCAAGAGACCGTCGCGAGAAATGTCGGTATAGACCATGTGGATGAGCCCCTTCTCTTTAAGACGGATGGCCACATCGGCGGCGTTGAGGCCAGTCTCTCCCTGCCAACCGTGGGTGCGCAGCCAGCCGTCACGGGCATCCAGGCCGGCCACGATGCTCTCAGCTCCCCAACGCTGCACGGCTTCCTCCAGCATCCCCGGGGCTTCGATGATGGCGGTGCCGATGACCACGCGCGAAACCCCCAAGGTAAAGGCGGCTTCGATGGATTCGAGGGTACGCAAGCCACCCCCGAACTGGACCTTGCGCTGCATCTGGCGGCTGACCTCGAGTATCTCGGCCACTGCGGCCAGGTTGCGCACTTCACCATCTCCAAAGGCGCCGTCCAGGTTGATTACGTGCAGCCATTCGGCGCCGGCAGCCAAAAACTTGCGAGCGGTTTCAGCTGGTAGGGCAGAGTACCTGGTCTGCCGGTCGGGGTCGCCTTCACTCAAGCGGACGACTTCGCCGTTGCGCAGATCGATGGCCGGGAAAATTGTAAATGAATCCATGGAATACTCCTTTATGAGACCAGCCGCAAGAAATTGTTAAGCAAAGTCAACCCAACCCGTTGACTTTTTTCGGGGTGGAACTGCACCCCAAAAAGGTTGTCGCGCCTCACAATACTGGCGTATTGAACGCCGTAATCCGTGGAGGCCAGCACGTCCGCGGGGTTGGACGGACGGCAGTAATAGGAATGGTTGAAATAAGCGTAGGGTGTATCTTCCAGACCTTGCAGCAGCGCATCAGGTCGAGTGGATTCAAAGGAATTCCATCCAGTATGAGGGATTTTCAACCCGGGCTGATCTTCAAATCGCACCACCTGGCCGGGGATCAAGCCAAGCCCCTGCCACTCACCCAGTTCCAGACTCTGATCAAATAAGGCCTGCATGCCCACACAAATGCCCAGGGTAGGCACCCCCTTGTTCACGGTTACCTTCACGGCTTCACTTAAACCAGATTGTTGCATGCCCTGCATGAATCTTCCAAAGGCACCCACGCCCGGCATCACCAGGCAGGCAGCCCGGCTGACCTCGCGCGGGTCTGAGGTGCGCAGCACTTCGGCACCCAATGAGAGAAGGGCGTGCTGCACGGAGCGCAAATTACCGGTACCAGCATCCACCAGGCAGACTTTGGGGGTCATCTCAGATCACTCCCTTGCTCGATGGGATGGCGCTGCTTCGGCGCGGATCGATGCGGGTGGCGGCATCCAGGGCGCGCGCCAGGGCCTTAAAAATGGCCTCGGCTTTGTGATGATCATCGCCGCCCGTGATGACCCTCGCGGAAAGGTTGCAACGGGCTTGCACGGCGAAAGATTCCAGAAAATGCTTGATCAAGGTGGTCGGCAGGTCGCCAATTTTGATGTCATTCCAGGAGGCTTCAAGCACGGCGTAAGGTCGCCCGGAGAAATCGAGGCTGACCTGTGCCAGGCTTTCATCCATGGGCACCGAGGCGGAAGACATGCGCACCAATCCCTTGCGCTCACCGAGTGCCTGGTCAAAGGCCTTGCCCAGCGCCAGGCCTACATCTTCCACGGTGTGATGTGGATCGATGTGCAGGTCACCCTGACAGCGCAGCTCCAGATCGAATAGGCCGTGCACGGCAATTTGGGTCAGCATGTGATCGAAAAAGGGAATTCCGGTGGAGATGTTGTGGTTTCCGCTGCCATCCAAAGACAGGTTGAGTTCGATGTTCGTTTCTTTGGTCTTGCGTGAGAGGCTGGCGGTGCGGGCTGGTTGAAGGGTCTTTCCCACCCATTCCATCGGAAATCCCAGACGAGTGCTGGATTCACGGCTGGCGTCGTTGCCGGCGATCAGTTCAACCAGACGGATTCCGAGAGAGATCACTTCAACCCGGTTTTTGGCTCTAAGGAACTGCCCGGTCAATACCGGCTTAATACTTTGTAAAAGGGCAACCGCATTTCCGGTCGCCATGAGGATTGCCTGGTCTGAGATGGTGGCCAGCCAGGCTTTCACGCGGCTGGAGGAGATGTCAGTGTTGGGTTGACTGCCTGCCATCACCACCAGGTCATAGCCGGATAATGAGGGCTGCACCGCGGGGTTGATCAATTGAGCCTGCATGATGGCGGTGACGCTTTTTGGCAGTGCCGAAAGGGTGCAAAAATCCTGGTTGGGATGACCAGGGCTGGCTGGCAGCAGTTTTGATCGCAGCAAGGGTTCGACCAGGGTGAATAGATCCAACAGATCGATCTCAGGATAGATCACAAAGGCGGTTTTCATGAGAGTTCCTCCAATGCTTGAATCAAACGGTCGGTATCTTGCGGGCGGCCGACGCTGACGCGGATGCAATCGGTCAATCCCCTGGAAGTATAGTATCGCACCAGAATGCCTTTTTGGGCCAGCGCGTTTTTAACTTCCGCGGCGGGGCGATCTGTCACGCGGTTGAGGATGAAGTTGGTTTGTGAAGGGAATGGCTGCAGCCAGCGTATATTGGAGAGGCGCTCGAACAGGCGGGCGCGTTCGGCGCGGATCAGGGCCACGTTCCCGGCCAGCCAATCGAGGTCGTTCAAAGAGGCCAGGGCGGCCTGGGTGCCGGCCACATTGACGTTGTAGGGCTGCTTGATCTTCCAAAGGGCGGGGGCAAGCCAGGCAGGCAGGGCGCCGTATCCCACGCGCAGGCCGGCCAGACCGGCCCACTTGCTAAAGGTGCGCAGTACCACCAGGTTCTGGCGTTTTTCCACCTCGCTTATCAAGCTGAGCGCTTCGCCCAATCTTCCACCAGTATCGGTGAATTCGATGTAAGCCTCATCCACCACCACCAGCAGCGGCAGGTCAAGCAGGGTTCGCATGTCTTCCGTGGAGGGCAGGGCGCCATCCGGGTTGTTGGGGCGGGTGACAAACAGCACTTTGGGTTGCTGTTTTTGCACCTGGTCGAGGAGGGCTGGGAGATCCAGCGAGAAATCGGCTTTGCGCGGCACGTCGATCAACTGGCCGGTGTTGACCAGGGTATCGAAACTATACATGCCAAAGGTGGGCGTGGAGATGAGCACCTTGTCTCCCGGGTTGAGGTAGGCGCGCAGGATGAGGTCGATCAATTCGTCCGCGCCCGAGCCAGCCATCAGGGATTGGGCGTCCACTCCGGTGAATGCCGCCAGCGCCTGGCGTAAAGCGCGGCTTTCGGGGTCAGGGTAAATATGCGGAAAGAGCAGGTCGGCCAGCGCCTGGCGGGCCTTTGGCGAGAGCCCGTAGGGGTTTTCGTTGGCATCCATTTTGGTGATCTGTTCAGGTGTAAAACCCAATCGTTCAGAGAGCACCTCGTAGGGTTCAATGGGTGTGTAAGGGGCGATCAGCCCCAAACGTTCGGGAAGCTGTGTAAGTTCGCTGGTCATGCGCGGCCTGCCTGTTTTTGCAGCGCAGAAAGCATGGCCTTGATGCGTTCGGGTTCCTCGTCGAAGATGTAGGTGATGGGCATGGCCACCACGCCGCTGCCGCCGATGGCGCGCAGTTCGCGGATGGTCTGGATGATCTCGGAACGTTTGACAATGATGTTGACCGCGTACCAGTTCTGTTCGGCCTCGCGCACGATCACACGCGAGACGGTGGGGCCTTGCAGACCGCCGATACTGCACTCGTTGAAAATGCGTTGGGCGATGGCTTCGGGCGATTCTCCGCGGATGTTGGCGAAGATGGCCAGGTCACCGCTGGCGCGCAGGTGGGCTTCGAAGAACTCCAGCAGGGTACGGGCGATCTCGAGCGATCTTCCTTTTTGCACCAAGGAGTCTCGATTGGCGATCAACACGGCCTGTGATTTGAGGATGACGCCGTCAGCAAGCGGACGCAAGCGGTTGTCACGCAGCGTTTGACCGGAAGAGACGATGTCACAGATCATGTCGGCGTAGCCGATGGTGGGGGCGGTCTCGAGGGTGCCTTCGGCGGGGATCAGTTCCGCCTGGATGCCGGCTTGCGCCAAAAAGCGGCCGGTCAGCACGGGGTACTTGGTGGCCACGCGCAATTTCTCAGACATGCCCGCGGCTTTCTTGCCCAGGGAGGTAAGGTTCTGAACATCTGTCCAGTTTTCGGGGACGGCCAGGCTGAGGCGGCAGCCGCCAAAACCCAGCGAGTCGTGTAAGACCATCACTTCGCCGTCGTCGCCGCGGCGTTCTGAAACCACGTCAAAACCGGTGATGCCGAAATCCACGCTGCCGTCACGGACGCTGACTACAATATCCGCGGGGCGCTGAAAGAGCACGCTCACCCCGGGCAGGTTGGGGATGAGGGCTTCGTATTGGCGCGGGTTCTCCTGGTGGACGTTGAGACCGCAATCCGCGAAGAATGCTTTACAGTCCTCCGCCAGGCGCCCCTTGGAGGGGAGGGAAATGCGTATGTTTTGGGGTGTGATATTCTGATCCATGTTGACCGTCCTTTTTAAGGTTGAATTGTCGCCCGGCGCGTGAGGTTGTTTCTCAAAAACAGGGTAACAAAAAACCCCCGCTGACCGGGGGTTTGGTTTCATTAAGCTTGCGTCTTGCAGGTGCGCCTAACCGACCTCCAGGTCAAATCACAGGGGGGTAACCATGATGATGCAAATGCAGGTTGCGGTTGGTGTTCATAATGGGTAGATGATACCTTAAGTTGTATAGACTTGTCAAGCGGTAATTTTATAACGGTCAAGAAAACCTAGTAATGCGAATGCATCGCGACACGGCACACCGTGTCTTGCCTGAAGGAGGGGCAAATTTGGGTTTATCCAATTATGATTATCCACATGGAGGGATGTGGTGCCCGGGCATGGCGCGCCATGCCCGTACGAAGGCCAGGAATTATTGTTAAACAAAAGACCCCGTGAAGGGGTTTTTCTGAGCGGGCGACAAGCCCTCCGAAGGAGGGTGGGACGTGCACCCTGAGCAAAGCGAAGAGGTGTTCGTAGGAGCGTGCGGAAACACCTATAGGCGAACCCAGTTTAAACAAGGTGGGGACACGGCGCGCCGTGTCCCTACAATAATGTGAGCGGGCGATAGATCCCCTCGATGGGGATGGGGTCGAAATGAAAAACCCCTCGAATGAGAGGTTTTTTTGAGCGGGCGATGGGAGTGCGAAGCCTCCCAGTAAAACATGGGGGATAATCAAAAATGCCAAGAACGAAAATCTTGGCATTTGAGTAACTTGAGCGGGCGATGGGATTCGAACCCACGACCTTCTCCTTGGCAAGGAGACATTCTACCAACTGAACCACGCCCGCGTTTGTTGCTTGATGCGAAAGAAATTTTACCCGACCTTGAATGGTTCGTCAATAGTTTTGTGATTTATTTTTTTTGTAATTGGGGTTAGGGGGAAAGGAAAACATCGAATACCTGATGGTGCGTCCGCCCCAAAGACCTATGGATGAGTGCCATTGGTCTGGATCCGTTTCAGGTAAAGCGGGGCGGACAGCACCCTACGCCGAATAATGGATGGTACCCTACGATAATCTTTGGGATTAAGGTATAGTATTGGCACTATCTGTATAAAGGTGAAAACATGAACCAGACTTTTGAGATCGAATTTACCGCCCATTCCTTCGGTGGCGACGCCATCGGGAGGCTGCCAGACGGCAAGGCCGTATTCGTGCCCTTCGGCATTCAGGGGGAGCGGGTGTTGATCGAAGTGACCGAAGACAAGAAAAATTACTCTCGCGGCAGGATCAAGCAGATCCTCAGAGCCTCTGAAAAACGCATCACGGCGCGCTGTCCGCACTTTCAAGAGTGCGGCGGCTGCCATTATCAGCACCTGGCTTACGCGGACCAACTCGAACTGAAACAATCCATCGTGATTGACCAGTTGAAACGCATGGGCAAGATCGAGAATCCGCCTGTTAAAGCGATTGTGCCTTCCTCGCTAGAGTGGAATTACCGAAACACGGTGCAGTTTCACCTCTCCTTGAATGGAAAACCTGGTTACCAACGGGCGGGCGCTAATGGGGTGGTGGAGATCAATGAATGCCATCTACCACTGGCGCAGATCAACACCCTGTGGCCGCGGCTCGAACTCGAAGCGGAGGCAGGTATTCAACGCGTCTCCATCCGCTGCGGGTCGGATGAGGAGCTGTTGGTGGGGCTTGAAAGCAGCCAGCCCCAACCGCCTGATTTTGCGGTGGATTTTCCACTCTCGGTGGTGTATCTTGGGCCAGACGACCCCCTGCTGCTCTCGGGGGAAGATTACACGCTGATGCAGGTACGCGGACGCACCTTCAGAGTTTCGGCGGCTTCCTTCTTTCAGGTTAACCTGCCCCAGGCCGAAGCCATGGTCGAGCATGTGCTCAACAGCCTGAAGTTGGGCAATAATGATCTGGTGGTGGATGCCTACTGCGGAGTCGGGTTGTTCTCAGCCTTTTTGGCACCGCGGGTCAAGGAACTGGTGGGGATTGAACTGGCAGAATCCTCCTGCAATGACTTTGCTGCCAACCTGGATGAATTTGAAAATGTCTCGTTGTATGTGGGCGCCGTGGAGGAAGTGCTGCCTGCCCTCAAACTGAGACCCCAGGCCGTAGTGCTCGATCCGCCGCGCGCCGGGCTGGAAGGAGCGGCGCTCTCCGCACTGATCGAGGCTGCTCCGCGGCAGATCGCCTATGTTTCGTGCGACCCTTCCACCCTGGCCCGCGACTTGCGCAAGCTGATCGACGCGGGTTATCAGTTGGAAAGTGTGACGCCTTTTGATCTCTTCCCGCAGACGTATCATATCGAGACGATCAGTCTTTTATCAAAGAATTAGACCTGATACCGGCTTAAAAAAGTAGCCACAAGCTCAGCCAGGATGGGTTCCTTGAATTTCAGGCTTTCGCCATCCGTGAAAAGGGCGGCGTAAGTGATGCAGCCTTCCACCAGCCCATAAAAGATCTGCGCGGCTAGTTGTGGGGATGCGAAATCCAGTTTATGATCCGCTTTGGCGGCTTCCAGCCAGCGGATGAACGCCTGATGCGGCGGCCTGGCCTGTTTGCGAACTTTCTTGCCGAGTTCAATATCCATGGCGAATTCAGCGGTAAAGAATTTGGAGAGTCCCCTGCGAATGGGGTCGTCGATCAGGTAAACCTCCGCATTGGCAAAAGCGCGCAGTTGGTCTTCAAGGGGGATTGTCGCGGAATACTCGATGGGTTTTTGTTCATCCCTGCGAGCGAGAAAATCATCCACCACCGCCTGAAACAGGCTTTCCTTGCTTTGAAAATGGTTGTAGACCGTACGTTTGGAAACCCCCGCGACTTCAGCGATGCGGTCCATGCTGGCGGTCGCGTAACCCTCCTTGATGAACACCTGGATGGCGCCAGCGAGGATGGTTTCGCGCTTCTGACGGGTATCGCGTTTCTTGCGTGTCTTTGTGGTTTCGTTCATGAAGCAGGCTCCTGACTTAAATTACACCGAGTGGTGTAATTTGTCATTGACTGGATCTGATTATTATATTACACTGATTAGTGTAATATAAACGACATATTTGTCAATCGGTTCAGTAATCATAATTCAGGAGATCAAAAATGAAAACAATCAGAAATAGTTTTACATTGGCTTTAGGGTTGGCTTTTTTGTTGCAGGCTTGCGCTCCACTGATCAGCGGGGCGATATTGTTCGACCCCATGATCGATAAAAGTGATATCGCAGGCACGATGCTGAAGATCGCGGCAAACCCTCTCAACGCGCAGCTTTCCATCTTTTTGGATATTGTCACGGTCATGGGAGTGGTCTGGTTGGGGGTGCTGCTTTATACCCTGCTCAACAAGGTTAACCGGGTTTGGGCGCTGACCGGATTGGCTTTCTATGTGGTTGAAGCCTTCATGCATTTGACCGGCAAAGCATTTGGGTACGGGTTGATCATGATCAGCAACCAATATCAAATCAACCTAAACAGTGACCTGGTCCCGTTGGGACAGGTATTTCTGCAAGTGAACAAATTCCTACCCAGCCTGGCCATGATCCCGTTCGGGATTGGCGCCTTCCTTTTTTATTATCTGCTGGTCAAAAGCAAGGCACTGCCCACCTGGATATCTGTATGGGGGTTGGTCTCGATGTTCCTGGTCCTGGTTGGAATTCCACTGATCGCGTACGGGGTGAAGATCCCATTTGCCATCGTCTTCCCCTATGTGCCATTCGAGTTCTTTACGGGAGGGTACATTTTGATCAAAGGATTGCGAGAGCCAAAGATGGCTTAATAACAACTAAAGTAAAGATCGGGATTCCATGAATGTGGATTCCCGATCTTGTTATTTATAAGCTTCATACCCCTTCTTTTTAAAGTAGAATTTGATCAGTCTAATACTCCGTTTTGTTTTTTGAGATTGAGGTAAACATGTTAATCGACCTTACATTGCAGGTCACCGAGCAGATGATCGATAACGCTCACGCCAACGAGATCAAGAGTTTCTCAGGTCACCTGGGCACACATTTTGATGTGATGAACAAAACCTTCCCGCTGGAGTACGTGCGGCGTAAGGCGGTGGTCTTTGATGTCAGCGCAGTGAATGGCCGCGAGATCGATCTTGGTGATATTGATATCACCAAAGTCGAAAAGGGCATGTTCGTGTCTTTCGCCAGCGGCTACATTGAGAAGGAAGGCTACGGCGGTAAGGCCTATTTTTCCGAACACCCACAGCTTTCGCATGCATTGATCGATCAACTGCTTGACCTAAACATTTCAATCATTGGCGTGGATTTCGCCGGCATGCGCCGCGGTGTGGAGCACACCCCCAAGGACCAGGTGTGCGCGGATCGCGGGGTGTTTGTGGTGGAAAACCTGTGCGACCTGGCATCCGTGCTGGCTGGAAAATCTTCGGAGTTCTTCACTGCCTACACCTTCCCGCTCAAGTTCGCCGGTATGAGCGGGCTGCCCTGCCGGGTAGTAGCCGAGACCGGGGATTAGCAAATGACGGTCAAACTGGTAGTACCTCAACTCACGACAGCCCGGCTGCTGATCAGGCTGCTTGCCCAGGCGGACGCGCCCGCTCTCTTGGCTTATCACATACTGCCGGAGGTTTCAAAGTACCAGGGTTGGCGGCCGCAGAGCCTGGTGGACGCGCAAGATTTCATTCGCGAGTGCACGCAGAACCCGCCTGATACGCCGCACACCTGGCTGCAGTTTGGCATGTTCCTCATGGACGGCGTATTGATTGGCGATGTGGGCATCCATTTCACGCACGACCTGCGTCAGCCGGAGATCGGCATCACCCTGGCTCCGGCGTATGAAGGGCAGGGGTACGCCGCCGAAGCCAGCCAGGCGGTTCTGGATTATCTCTTCGGCACACTTAAAAAGCATCGCGTGACCGCCTCGGTGGACCCGCGTAACCGGCGTTCCATCAGTCTGTTGGAAAGACTGGGATTTCGCAAGGAGGCCCATTTTGTGAAAAGCTACTGGATGGACCAGGATTGGTGCGATGATTGCATCTATGCCATGCTGGCGGAAGAATGGACAGCCAGATCAATTCATTAAAAGGTGAAACATGTACGAACTCATCCAGGTGGGCAGCAAAACTTACTACATCGAATCCCCGGCCAAGATGGGGATCTATCAACTCAACGAGCAGGATGTGTGCCTGATCGACAGCGGCAACGACAAGGATGCCGGCCGCAAGGTGCAGGGCATTCTCGAGAGCCGGGGATGGACGCTAAAGTTTATCCTCAACACGCACTCCAACGCAGACCATATAGGCGGCAATGCGGTGCTGCAGCAACGACTGGGAGTTCCGGCGGTGTCCAATGGCATTGAGGCGGCTTTCAACCGCCACCCATTGCTCGAGCCATCGTTTCTCTATGGCGGCTATCCGTGTAAGGAATTGCGCAACAAGTTCCTGATGGCGCAGCCCTCTGATGCCATTGAGCTGGAACAATTTCCGCTGCCAGCCGGGTTGGAGATCATCCAACTGCCAGGGCATTACATGGGTATGGTGGGCGTCAAGACGGAAGATGAGGTGTGGTTCCTGGCGGATTGCGTCATGGGTGAAAATATCCTGCAAAAATACCACGCCTCCTTTATTTATGATGTAGCCGCCTACCTTGACACACTGGATCGTGTGGAAGCCCTGAAGGGTAGATGGTTTATTCCGGCACACGCCCCCGCCTGCGAAGATATCAAAACTCTGACTGCCGCCAACCGCACCAAGGTGAATGAGATCGCCAATTATCTAGTGGACACATGCCGGCAAGCGGTGATCTTTGAAGAGGTACTCAAACAGGTCTTTGACCATTATCAGCTCGCCATGGATTGGAACCAATATGTACTGGTGGGCAGTACCATCCGCTCTTACCTGGCGTGGCTGCTTGATTCGGGGCGTATATCCATATGCTTCGAGGACAACCGTTTGCTCTGGTTTACGCCCAGGTAGTTTTGCAACTTTAATATCCGAGATTCGAATATAATTTGCGTTTGATAATTGAATCCAATAGGTTTGTCAAAGATAAAAACACAGTTCCGGCCGGTAGTCCGGACGCAGCGATTTGCTGTCAGTAACCTGCCTTTGGGTTGTCCATTCTTTGAAGCATTTATTGCTTTAAGGAGGCTATTCATGGCAGGTGTTGAAGGTAAATTGACAGTTTATTTTGAAGATCCCTTTTGGGTGGGGGTGTTTGAACGGCATGCAGAAGGTGAATTGGAAGTGTGCAGAGTTGTTTTTGGCCCAGAGCCTAGAGAAAGCCAACTTCATGAATTTGTGCTGCATGAATGGAATGGCTTGCGCTTCAGTAAAGGGGTGCGTGAAATACAGCCTGAAATTCGGAAAATGAATCCAAAAAGATTGCAAAAAAGGATCCACAAGCAAACGCAAGAGACGGGCATCGGCACTAAATCGCAGCAGGCACTCAAACAGCAATTCGAGGATAATAAACAGGAAAAGTCTGACCGCAAGAAATTCGAAAGATCCGAAATTGAGGAACGATCTTTTCAACTTCGGCGTCAGAAGATCAAAGAGAAACACAAAGGGCATTAATCCCCTTTGATATTTCTCTTTAACCTCGTATGAACCTTGCAACCATATTACAATGAGTTACTCAAGCAGTATTCGCGCACGTGGAGGAGATATGAAAAAAATCACCATCATTCTAAGTGTTTTACTCGTCCTTGCTGCCCTTATGACAGCTTGCAATATTCCTTTTTTACCGTCCGCGCCCCAGGTTGTTGAGGGCACCCCAAACGCGACCCTGACCGCGCTGTTTGACCCCAATCACGGCGTCCCGGCTACCATCACGCCGCCGGTGATCGCCACCGTGGACCAGCAATTGCCCACGGTCGCTCTCGAAACCGCCACGCAGGCACCAACCATGACTGAGACCGCCCAGCCCACGGCCACCTTTACCGCCGCCCCTACTGCCACCAATACCACCGCACCCACCGCTGCACCGGCTTTTAGACCAAACGCGCAGCGGCTGGCTTATTACCTTTCCACACCCCCAGTTCAGGATGGCACTTATGCCGAGTGGGTCGAGAAAACCCAGAAATACACCATGCAGTACGTGGTGTGGGGAAAAGCCAATTGGGTGGATTATGCCGACGCGGAAGGCGTGTATGCGATTGCCTGGGATAACACCAATCTCTATATCGGCGTGAAAATGACCGATGATGTTTACAACCAACCTTACACAGGTGACCAGATCTACATCGGAGACGCCATAGAGGTGTTGATCGATACTGATCTGTTGGGTGATTTTTACACCACCTCCTACAGCCTGGATGATTATCACCTGGGTATTTCAGCCGGCAACCCGTCTACGGGCGTGCCCACCCAGGCTTACCTTTGGAACCCATCCAGTGTCAAGGGCTTGCGCACCCAGGTGGGAGTGTCTTACTTGTTTGAATCTGCTACCATCAAGCGCATTGAGGCGGTCATCCCCTGGTCCATGTTGGGGATTACACCCTACAACGGCATGCGTTTGGGGTTTGCCATCTGTCTGGATGACAACGACAATGTCACCGATTATGACAAAGTCAGCATGCTTTCGAGTGCCTCCGGACTTGCCGTGTTTAACCCGACCACCTGGGGTGAGTTGGTGTTGACGAAGTAAAGTTGGAATTGATCTACCAGTCCATCGCGATCATTAAAACAAAAACCACCTTGACTTGGGTAATAGAACCTTTATCAAGGTGGTTTACATTTGCAGCCTTGCTAGAAAAGAATAAAGGTCAGTTCTTTGCGATATTGGCGGGTCAGATCGCCTTCAGGATCAAGCAGTTCAAGCAATCCAAGCACCACTTCCTTGCCGCGTTCACGCCGGAAGTGTTTGTTTTGCCGCAGAATATCCATCATGCCATCCACGCTGGCCAGGATGTTGCCGCGTGTGGCCAGCAGCATGGAATTCTTGAAGGCGGCATCCAGATCTGTTTCCTGAGGCAGGCTGTCGCTGACCGCATCTTGCATGGCTTTCATCAATGGCATCAGGCGTTCGGCTTCGTTATATTCTTTGCAAGCCGGGAAGTTGCGGAATAGCACCCTGGCTGCGGGGGCATTGCCTTCGAGAAGATTTAGCTTGATCAAACCCAGAAGCGCGCCCGGATAATCCGCGGAGATGCGCAGCGCTTCGTCATAGGCTTTGCGGGATTCTTCAAGGTCACCCAAGGCCAGCAGACTGCTGCCTTTTTGTACCATCAGGCTGGCAGGGCTGGGGGGCAGTACGCCGTTGATAAATTCACGGATGCGTCCTTCGGGTTGCAGGCCGGCAAACTCGCTGATCTGGCTGCCCTGGCTGAAAGCCACCACGGTGGGGATGCTGCGGATGCTGTAGCGTAAAACCAGGTTGGGGTTTACGTCCACGTCCACTTTGGCCAGGCGGAAACTACCGTTACCCTCATCTGCCAGTTTTTCAAGCAGCGGTGACAGGATTTTGCAGGGTTTGCACCACTGCGCCCAGAAATCCACCAGAACGGGGGTGTTTTGCGAATAAGCAAGCACCTCGTATTCAAAGTCGCTTTCGGTGACCGATTTGATATGATCGGACATCAAGTGACACGCTCCTGAACCACGCTTATGTTGTTACTCATTATCGTCACCATTGCCGTTTTCATCAGACCTGGCGGCTGGTTGGTCAATGCGCAGGACCTCACCATGCACATCAATGACCACTTTGAAACCCATCATGCCCAGGTAAACACGGGTTTCTTCCGGCAAGCCCATTTGCAGCATTTGGGCGTATTGTTCATCCAGGTGTTTCAATTGATTCTCGATAATGGCATGTGTAAAAAGATCTTCCTGCCCCATCATCTTGGCGGTTTGTTCGGCAATGTATTCTTCATTGCCGCTGATCTGGTCTTTAAAGGATTGCAAAACTTGCAGGTCGATCGGCTCAGAGGGAATATGCCGCATGAAACCGGCATCGTTCACAATATAGCAGGGTTCGCTGCCAATGGTCCCAGTCGTGACCGGTTGGTCGTACTCATCAATCATCAAACCTTTAAAAAGGGGTTCTCTACTCATCATTTTCACCTTGATTAATTATAAAGCGAATCCGCGCGGCTTCCATCGGATTCGTGTAAGAAGTTTGTTAATTTTTACTTAATCGTGACGCGGGTGCCTGAATATTGTTTATATGCGCGCTGTTCAAAATATGGAACGTTTGGCAGCGTCCAACGATAGATCCATTTGGCGGCGGTTGTGGGCAGGTTAATGCAGCCGTGGCTCATGGCCACGCCAAAGTTGTTGTGCCAGTAGGTGCCGTGAAACGAAATGCCATTCTCATCCAGGTAAGAGATCCATGGCACGCCAGGCAAGTTGTAGGTGTTCATTTGGTGATCGTTGCCGTCGATCATGTGCCGCGAAGGGCGTTTGTAATCTGTTCGAAAATCGCCGGTGGGGGTCAGGGATTCATACCCGCGGGTGACCCCTGCGGAGCAGCGAAAAAGCTGTACCTGCTGATCTCCTTCATAGGCGATCACCAGTTGTTCGGCCAGTCGCACCTCGATACGTTTTTCGTTGGCAGGGACAAATGGTGAAAGGGTGGAGGTTTCAGAAAACGGGATGACCCGTAAATGAGCTGAATTCACATAGTATTGTTTTTGATAAAAATCTTCCAATACCAAATACCACCAGTTCCCCAGGCTGTCTTGTTTCGACCCGAGTACCCAGTGGGTGGTGCCGTAATAAAGACGGTTGGCAGTGTTCTCCAATTGTTCCAAATCCCAAACGGGATCAGTGTAGGGCACACTTACTTCGGCCAATAATCCAGTAGACGGTATGGCCTCCACCAGCGTGTTGAGATTGTTCTCCACAGGCTGCACGGATCCGGAATGCACATAACCCTCACCATTCAATTCATACCAGACGGGGTTGCCAGCTGGATCATTTTGAGTAAGGGAGGATTTTGTGATCGGCAGAACCTCATCCATTTGCAGAAGGCGTATCTTGCTATTATCGGATCCCGGCTTATCGTACATCTTGATCTTGTTCTTGGTGATCCTACCGAATTGGGCTGATTGAGTTTGTTCCTCAAGGGAATGCGCATACGCCAGGCTGGGCTGACTTAATGCCAGCAATGCCACCAATGTGGTGCTGCCAATTCTTAAGAATTCTCTACGGGAAAACTGTCTGAGATCTAGCGCGGTGGACATGGGATCAATAATGAACGACCACGGGGGTTCCAACCTCGGAGAAGTTGAACACCCATTCAGCTTCACTGGTAAGCATGTTCACGCAACCGTGGCTCATGGGGGTGCCGAAATTGTTATGCCAATACGTGCCGTGAATACCATAACCTTGATAGAAGTACATGGTGTAGGGCACATCCGGCAGATAGTAACCCGGACCGCGCATATCGGTATAAGTGTATTTTACATACACCTCGTAGGTTCCTGTGACGGTCGGGTGTGCTGA
Organism: uncultured Anaerolinea sp.; assembly: GCA_964474095.1. GTDB lineage: Bacteria > Chloroflexota > Anaerolineae > Anaerolineales > Anaerolineaceae > UBA6107. The sequence goes on along the minus strand of CAYYRU010000030.1, from coordinate 10,060 downwards.
AGTTCCGGTTGAAACCAGGAATGACGCCACCAGTGAATCGCCATCATAAGCATACAAGCGTTGTTCGCTTAGGTCCACGTCAATCCAGTGACCTGAAAGGTCAGAAGAGGTGGATGGATAGGCATCACCAATCGGTGCGGCATATGGTTTGGGTGTGTTGGTTGGCCAGGGTGTCTCGGTCGGTAATGGCGTCTCGGTGGGCAGCGGGGTGAGTGTGGCCGTAGGAGTAGGCGTTAAGGTTGGGGTGGCCGTTGGAGTCGGGGTCGGGGTGAGTGTGACGGTGGGGGTCATGCTGGGTTTATTGAGCATTCCGCCAGGGATCGGCGCAGAGGAACTGCGCGCAAAGGCGGTCAAACCCGGCAGGGCAAACCAAACCACGACTGCTGAACTGGCCAGGATCAAAAATAGAATGATGGCCGTGCCCCACGCGAAACTGGTTCTTCCTGTTTGGGGTTTGGTCTTTTTTGCTTTGGTTTTCACCGGTTTGGTGGTTACTTCAGGCTCTGACCTGAACTCGGTGAGCACTTCATCAAACGAGTTTTCTGCTGGAATGGTTGAAGGAGCCAGGGCAGCAAAAAGATCAGTCTCGGGTTCATCAAAAAATGGCGGGGTTTCAACTTTTTGAGGTTGATCTGGTTCGTTTACCTCGGGTTCAAACAAAAATGGTTCATTGGCAACCGATTCTGCTTCGACAGGTTCAAAGAATGGGGACTTTGAAAATTCATCAGGTTCAACTGGTTCAAGGTATTCCGCGGCTCGCATTTCGAGGGCAGACAGCTCGACAGGTTCCACCCCCTTGGCGGTTGTGATGATTGGTTGAGTATCTTCAAGCGAGTCGATGGCTTCGACGGAGGAGATCTCAGGCGGTAGTATTTCTATCGGTTCAAGGGTTTCAAGCGTGGGTACCTCAGTTGGGAGTGAATCCAGAGGTTCTGAAGCTTCAACCATGGGGATCGGAGGTGGAAGTGTACCCGCAGCAATTGATGCGTCCGAGTTTGCAACCTCAGCGGATGGTATATCCGCGGATAACAACGCGTCAGGGGTTGGAATCTCAGTCTGTGGAGTTTGTTCAGTCTCTGGGATCGCAGTCTCGATCTGTTCCTGTTCTTCAAGGGTATCAGCCGCGGGTTCTTCGAAGACTGGGGTTACCGTTCTATATTCCTGTTTGACCGGTTTTTGCACCACACCTTGTTGTGCTTCAGGACGGGTATTAAATTCGTTAAGGCGTGACTTTGCCCACTCAAGTCCCTTTTGCGCGCGTTCGTTGTTTGGGTTGAGACGCAAAACCTGGTTAAGAAATTCAACACTGGCAGAAGGGCTTGAAACAGCCGCCAGGATCAGCCAGGCCTGTTCGCTTTGTGGAGCGATCTTGATCGCCTCCATTGCCCAGCGCCTGGCCTCCATCTTGTTCTTTTGTTGAAGGGCAACCTGGGCGTTAACGAGAGCCAGCCTTAACTGATAAGAGGTTTGATCGCTCATGGCGTTGTCTGTGGGGTGGGTTGAACCGTTGGACTGAGGCTTTCATTGCGGATGAAACACAGAATACCGTCCACGATACCCTGGGCGATGGCATCCGGATTCCCAGTTAAGATTTGCCGGTCCAGGTTTAGAAAACCGGTTTCAATGATCACGGCGGTGGTTTCGGTGTTCACCTCCCCAAAGGCATGATATGCAGTCATGTCATTGGTGGTGGTATTTTTGTAGGCTAAACCGGTCTGTTTCGCATAGCGATCCACCAGGCAACTGGTGAGACGATTGGCTTTATCGGGGTAGGCTGTTTCTTGCGCGGCAGCCACTTTAAAACCAGTGGCTAAATCGTTGATGTAATCACAGGTATCCGCGTGAATTGAAATTAAAGCAATGGCTTGATATTGTGAGAGGCGTGGATCGAACTCTTGCAACAGATCCACGGTAAACCCTTCATCGGTTAACTTTTTCTGAACCAGGGTGGCAATTGTGAGATTGACCTCCGCTTCAGCCAGACCATCCTGACAAACAGCGCCCGAATCGCTTTTCCAATGTCCTGAGACGATGCCAATGCGATTGGCTTCATTCGCGACGGGCTGCCCATCCACTGGAACGGCAAGGCTCGGACCTGCCTGCCAGGCTTCAAACATGCGCGTGAACATTTGCCCTGAAAAAAGATTGTCGGGTGAGAAAAGGGTGAATAACGTGGCCAGCAAAAACGCGAAAGCCACCATGGTTTGCAAACTCGATAATGGACTGAATTTGCCCTTGGGGGTTGAGACCGGTTGTGGTTGGCTAATCTTGTCTGATTCGTAAAATGTCGAATCGTCTTCCACATCACCGTTCAGCGGGGGTTGGCTGGAGGAATCGTTTATCGTCATAGTCTTCAAGGATTATAGCAAGGTTTGTGCCAAACTCAAAATATCAGCGCATCAATCGGCTTGACTTAGGTCTGTGGAAAAAGTATAAACGAGTAAAAGAATGTGTCTGAACTGGGTAAAGGATGCTTATGGAAGAATTACGTGATGTGATGCGCAAGTGGGTGGCCGGTGTAAGCGTGGTGACAGCCAGACATGACAATATAATGCATGGAATGACGGTTAATTCCTTGACTTCGGTCTCCATCGATCCGCCGCGGATTGTGGTCACGCTGGCCACAAACACCAGAACCCACCAGTTGGTGCGTGAATCAGGCTTGTTCGGAGTGTCGATCCTTTCCGCGGATCAGCAAGTAATTTCTGATCGTTTTGCCGGTCGAATCCCAGACGACGACAATCGCTTTGAAGGGGTACCCATAAAAACCTTGCTCGAGGGGATCCCTGTTATCGAAAAAAGCCTGGCACAACTGGCATGTCGAGTGGTGCATATTTTTGAAATGCCAAACTCAAGTCTCTTTGTGGCAGAAGTGCTCGAAGGCCGCGTAAGTTCAGCGAAGACGGCTTTGGTTTATGCCAACCGTCGTTATCAGCAACTGGAGTTATGATGGAAGACCAATTATCCTCCAAGGACAAATTGTTTCTATTGAAACTGGCGCGCCAAACTATTGAATGCGCTGTAAACCACCGATCCTTGCCCACCTGGGATGAAAACCAGTGTTCTGAGATCTTAAGACGCAAGGGAGCTTCCTTCGTCACCCTGACCATGGAAGGTCAATTACGCGGCTGCATTGGAACTTTGGAAGCCTACCAAAGCCTGGTCGAAGACGTGCGGGATCATGCCAGGCAGGCCGCGCTGGAAGATTATCGCTTTCCACCAGTTACGGCTGCGGAAGTGCCCTTACTGCAGATCGAGATCTCGCGGTTGACCGTTCCAGAACAATTGGATTATGACACCCCCGAAGACTTGCCAAGGGTGATAAAACCAGGCATGGATGGCGTGATTCTCAAGGACGGATTACGGCGCGCCACGTTCCTTCCTCAGGTTTGGCAGCAACTGCCCGAACCCGAAGAGTTTTTGTCTCATCTTTGCCAAAAGATGGGTTCCCCTGCGCACCTCTGGAAGCAAAAAATGCTTGACGTTTGGACCTATCATGTGGAAGAGTTTCAGGAACAGGTGCCCAGAGAATAAAAAGACCTCTCTTTTTTGGAGAGGTCTTTAATCGTGGTAGAGGTGGGCAAGTCAGACTAAAAACGCTGAGAATCAGCCACATTGATGACAAATAGGGTGCAGCGCTTTTCGTTTGTGGCTTCTTGTGGGGGAAAAACCTTATGAATGGTATCCAATGCTTTTTGCACCTGGTTGTCTTCAACGCCACACAGCAGGGTGGTAACGCCACTGCGCAAGAAACCGCCGGTCGATGCAATCGTGGTCACGCGAAAATTATCGGAGGTTAAAGCCCTGATCACTGAATCGGTATCATTATCCTTAATAATGGTGATGATCATTTTCATGGTTATAACTCCTCAAAATACTCAATATCAAGTGAAAACACGGTTGCGCCTCCAACAGTGACTGGTGTGGGAGAGGGCATGGGTAGAGGCGCGCTTTCGAGGGGAACTGAAATGTACTCGATGCGCTGGCGGCAGTTTTCTTTCAAACAATTCAAGATGTCGGGTAATTTACTCTTTGCCCCGGCGATCAATAGTGTTGCGTTTCGGCGCCCCAGGAACGCTCCCTGGCTGGGCAGCCTGGTCACAAAGACTTTAAGATCTCTCAGGGCATCTCCGGCTATATCAGCGTCTTGTGCCTGAACCACCGCCCAACACAATATTTTGCTTTCTGGTCCGTGATGATTTTCGGTTTCCATCATGACTCCTGGGTCAGGGCATTACGATTCGATGCGTCCCGGGTTGAGTGATTTCGATCTGTTCGCCATTTAGAGCCCAAATCCGGGTTTTATGTGGCTCCAAGCCCAGACCTACTTTCTTATATTGTACATTAACCTTGGGCAAAAAATCATTAAAATCGCGGATCAAGACTTCATTATCCGTGACTTTTATTACACCCATCAGTGAAAGCATGATCCTGATGGGGATCAGGCCGTGGACTGAACCTAAATGTTGGTTTACTGAAGTGAATGAGGGTGATTTTCTGTCTTCAAGGAACCATTTCGAGAAATAATCACTAGCCATGTGTTTCTCATTGTGGTTGATCAGCCCCTCAAGCCACATGATCTTCAGGAATAGTGGCAGCCGGATTCCGTTTTGATCCATATATCCTGATCCTTTTTCGATCATTTTCTGTGCCCGCTGCTGGTCAGGTATGCCTGCCCAAAGCGGGATCATGAAATCAGGCCCTCTGAAGGCAAAATCAGGGGTCTCAATGATCAATTGATCTCCTTTTTTCATGCCACTGACCATGACCTTTTTAACATTGGAAAAGGCTTCAACGGTCATTACTGTTGCCGTATCATCACTCCATTGCATATTTCTCGAGTGAATCACCACTTTCTTTTCGTGATGTTGAATCACCCCTTTGATCTGACATTCCACCAATCGACGGTTTTGGTCTTTGGTGGTCAATCTAATGTTCAGCCTTACTGGAGTAGAGGTAAAAAAGTCAAGATCAGCTTCACCATCGGCCTTAAAAACCCGGAGGCTGGTTGAGGATTGCATCGATTTACTTTCGCTATCGCGATAATGATAGAAACCAGCCTGCTCATCCCAACATTGATCCAAAAATTCTTCTGTGTCAAGCAATTTCTCTTCAAGCCAGGGGATGGCCTCTTTTTGCTGGATAAGGTCGGCGATTTTGATCAATTCACGGCATTCCTTGTACCATAGAGCGGCCAGCGATGGCCATTCAGCACACTGCGCCAGAATATCAAGGGTCGAACTGGTTTTTTTGTCCATCCAGGCTGCATCCATCAGGCCGGTCTGGATTAAGTGTGTCCATTTGGCCTTGAAGCCTTCCCCGGGGTTGTCATACGACTTTAGCCATGGATTTAAAGAACGGACGAGCGAGGAGTAGTTTTGTTTCCACCAGCTTGAGTCTTCCAGTTCAAGCGCCATTGAAGCCAGGAGCGGAGCAGCCGGCAAACTGGTCAAGTGTCCGTTCCAGGTGGTCTGCGCGAATATGGTGCCGTCATCTCCCTGTTGATCCAATAGGTTTTGTAACATGCCTTTTACCGTGTCGGGTGCGATGGGTAGCAACGTGCGGCTGATCTCAAAGAGCTCGAAAACTCTTTGGATGCCCCATGAAGCAGCATAATCATTCCTCTTATCTGAAGGGTAATTCCCCAGGTCGGGCAGGCGTTGAACCGCATAACTTGGATGGTTGAAACCAGCGTGTGCCGGAAGCATGAGTTGAAAAGCCTGTTTTTGAGTTTGATTGACTCTTTCATTCAGCCCAGGGTCTTGGAAATCAAACGAAAACTGCTGCTGTTTTTGAAGCATGTCCAGCTTCACTTGTTCAAGATCTAAGAAATGAGAGGTTGATTTTCTGGCGGCATAGAAAGAGGAGTTTGTGGATTCGAGGGATGCCAAAGCCCATGAGAATTGGCGGCTGGCATTGGGGGTAAGGCTTAACTCAATCCCCAGACTCGGAAATGCCGAAAGATATCCTTGCGGCCCGCCCGTCATCAGAAAAACAGGGTAAAGATGCTGGGTTTGACCTTGTAAAACGGTATTCACGCTGATCTGCGCCAGAGTCATTGGCGAGCCGCTTTCAAGCGGATTCAAAAGCACCACCCATTCCATGCTCATTTGCACGAGACTGTCGGTGGGGTTATGCAGCGAAACCTGTCCAACAAGGGTGTGCGAATCGGGAACCCAAACCTTTTGAGAAACGTCCAACTCATTGAAGGGAGAATACTTCATGCTCGCAAAATTCGCAGCAGAAAAATCGATCACTGGACGTTTTGAAAAAGTATGTGGATCTGAAAGGGAATGATTGCGGTAAGTAAACCGCGGGTAAATTCGAATGCTGTACGCTCGCAAGCCAAAGGTGGTGTGCAGCGCCAGCCCGGGAGGCTCTCCCTGGGCACTGGTGAGTTCCCAGATGTGGTCATCCTGGGGGGATACTGAACCACAGCGTTGGTCCGCGGCGAGAATGATATGGATCTCTGAGGTGGGTGAAGTGTGTTCATCCATGCAAGCATTGTAAGAGCAATATTCTTCAGGGTCAAATGAAATATGCTAGAATGAACAAAACACGTTCGTGATAAGGAAAAATGGACAATCTTACTAATCCATCGCATGAAGAGAATAACCCTTCTGCCGAAGACTCTCAAAGTGAAGAGTCCTCAATCTCGCAATTCGCAGAGGATGCCAGTCTGTCGCAGCCTTTGAAAATTAATAATGTTGTGGATCCTTTCTTTACCATGCCCATAAGTGACGGAGAAGAGCCGGGTTCCATTGATGAAATGCCCACCCGGCTGGATGAGGTGGTTGATGAGGTTGGGGAGGACGACCAGGCGGATCACGCTGAAGAATTGGCCGCACCACCACCCGGCAGCACTGACGCCCTGCCTGTACATGTGGACGAGACTGATCTGGGGGCCACCCAGGTGATCTCCACGGCTTTTATGCAGACAGCCGGTTCGGTCGAACCGCCTGCCCAACCCCCGGTGAACATTGTTCTCCATCGAAAGCCGCGGAAAATGCCAGCTCAACCTCCCAAACGCAACAATTTTGGGGGCTGTCTGTTGAAGGCATTTGTGATCTTGCTGTTTGCCCTTGTGATCGGGTTGGTGATCGCGGGCGCATTTTTGGTCTACCAGTACTTCACCATTGCTGCCACTCTTCCAAGCATTGAAGACATCCGTGCCAAGACCTCACAATTTGAGACCACGCGTTTCTATGACCGCAATGGCCAATTGATCTACGAAATGATCGATCCTAATGCCGGCCGGCGCACCTATACAACGATCGATAAGATCTCTCCCTATTTGATCGCAGCAACCATCGCCACTGAAGACAAAGATTATTACAACCACCCCGGTTTTGATATCTGGGCGCTCACCCGGGCGCTGGTGCAAAACTACACCAGCGGAGAAGTGGTATCAGGGGCCTCGACGATCACCCAGCAGCTTGCACGCACCCTATTTTTCACCCCTCAAGAACGGGTTGAGATCTCAGTCAGGCGCAAGGCTCGCGAGATCATCCTGGCAGCAGAGATCACCAGACGTTACTCAAAAGACGAAATCCTCGAACTGTATTTGAACGAGATCAGTTACGGCAACATGGCTTATGGGATTGAAGCGGCCGCGGAAACTTATTTCAATACGACTGCTGATAAACTGGACCTGGCTCAATCCATTTTTCTGGCTGGGCTGCCGCAAGCCCCCAGCGTGTATGATATCTTCACTGCCAGAGACGTGACACTCAATCGCGTCAAACAGGTTGTCACGGGCATGTACAGCCTCTCAAAAGAACGCAACTGCATCGCCGTGAGTAATTCCATTCAGCCAATTTGTGTTGAAGCGCAGCAGGCTGCTGATGCTTACGTGGCTGTTGAGAATTATCAATTCGTTCAAAAAGCGAACCCGTTGGTTTACCCACATTGGGTGAATTACATCCGTTATCTTTTGGAAGAACAATACGACCCACAAACCATTTACCGCTCGGGGTTCAGGGTCTTTACCACCTTGGATCCGCAACTTCAGCTCGAAGCACAGCGTATTGTGAGTGAACAAGTCGCCATGCTGGCTGATAACCTGGCCACGGATGGGGCATTGGTGGCTGTCAACCCTAAAAACGGGGAGATTCTGGCCATGGTGGGCTCGGCGGACTTTTACAATGATGCCATCGCCGGCCAGGTCAACATGGCGCTGGCTCCACGCCAACCCGGGTCATCCATCAAGCCGCTGACTTACGCGGCGGCCTTTGAAAAGGGATGGACACCTTCCACCCTCATTTGGGATGTGCCCAGCGAGTTTCCACCTTCAGGCGACCCCAACGACCTGCGTGAGCCTTACAAGCCGGTCAATTATGACGGCCGTTTTCATGGACCAGTCATGGCGCGCAGCGCTTTGGCGAACTCCTATAATGTTCCCGCGGTAAAAACGCTGCAATTCATCGGTATCTACGACAATCCCAATATCCCCGGAGAAGACGGATTTATCGCTTTTGCCAAACGCATGGGCATCACCACCCTGACACGAGATGATTATGGCATGTCGCTCACGCTTGGAGGCGGAGAAGTCTCACTGTTGGACATGACCTCGGCGTTTTCCGTTTTTGCCAACAGCGGACTGAGAATTGAGCCGGTGGCCATCACGCGCATCGAAGATTATCAAGGCAACATCATTTTCCAAGCTCCCACGCAGCCAGGCACGCAGGTGATCAGCGAGGACATCGCTTATTTGATCAGCAACATCCTTTCGGACTCCAAGGCGCGCGCGCCCATGTTTGGCACGGATTCTGTTCTCAACCTGTCATTTCAAGCCGCGGCCAAAACTGGCACCACCAACGACTTTAAAGATAACTGGACGCTTGGTTTCACCCCCGACCTGGCGGTGGGTGTTTGGGTGGGCAATGCAGACAACTCCGCCATGGTGAATACCACTGGGATTTCGGGGGCTGCTCCCATTTGGGCGCAATTCATGACCTACGCGGTACCCTACCTGACCAACAACTCACCATCGAGTTTTGAGCGTCCTGAGGGCATTGTAGATAAAGTGATCTGCACGGTCTCCGGGGCAGAGCCTTCTGATCGCTGCCCTGATCAAAAAACCGAGATCTTTGCCAAAGATCAACCCCCGCTGCCAAAAGAAGATGACTTGTGGAAGATCTCGCGGGTGGATACCTGGACGAACCTGGCGTCTTCAGAGGCTTGCCAGGGATATATTGAGGATAAATGGGTCATGAACGTGACCGACCCATGGGCGATCAAGTGGCTTACCGGAAACGATACGGGTCGGAATTGGGCCGCTGATCATGGCTTTTCAGACCCCATTCTTTTCGCACCCTCCAGGGCTTGCACGGCCGCGGATTCGCGCCCTAACCTGGCGATTGCCGGTCTCTCAGAGGGACAGACGATTACCACCAGCCCGGTGGAGTTGTATGCCATCGTGAATGCCAGCTCCAATTTCGAGAGCTTTACCCTGGATTATGGTTTAGGAATGGAACCCGGTGCCTGGATGAACCTGGTGTCTCCGGGGATCAATCCCTCTGATTCCCCACAGAAATTGCTTTCATGGGATGTCAGCAACCTGCCCCAGGGAATTGTCACCCTGCGCTTATACATGAAATCCAATAATGGCGGCTACGCAGAGAAAAAATTCCGCTTGAATTTACAGCTACCCACGCCGACCCCGACCAGCACCCCCACGATCACGGCCACCCCCACCATCACGGCTACCCCAACGATTACAGAAACACCCACCCTCACTGCCACTCCGACAGAGACTTTAACACCAACTCCAACCGCAACACCTTGAGACAATCTTATAAAAGACCTGGTTACAAACCAGGTTTTTTTTTAGAATGATCCACAAGAGCTGATCATTTTTTCAAAGAGAAGAAGAGAATCTAATGCTCAGTCTCTTCGAATCTACTAAAAGTATGCATTACTTTTATCGGAGGTTAGACTTTCTTGGTTGAATGGGCAGCAAGGAATCAATCTTGAGGCCTCTCGAGGAGGATTGATGATCTAAGTGCATGACACGGCTGTTGGCAAAATAACCGAAGTGAAAATCCGTTTGGTCGCCGGC
>CAYYRU010000029.1:21203-32296 GCA_964474095.1 uncultured Anaerolinea sp. | reverse complement strand
GGCGATCGGGTTTCCCACCCTGGTCCTGTATCTTTTCTTTGGTGTACCCTTTGAGATCCGCGTTTTCCTTGAAACGTATCCCTCTGTTTTCCTGCTCTTTGGATTCTGGTTTTCAACCATAAGGTCCAAAATTACCTTTTCCAAGGCAAAGGAAAAAATCGCTCCATGAGTTCCCAAACCTAATACCCAACCATATCATCCAATTTGAAATTTTTGGATCCCTGACTCCTCCCCAGAAACCTGATTACTGATTACTGATCACTTCTTATTTGACAATTCCTCTTTTCTCTCCTACACTAATCACATGCTGGCCCGTGTGAACGCTTGCGCCGTTATCGGGTTGGACGGGGTCATCGTTGACGTAGAAGTTGACATCACTACCAGTATTCCCAAGCCACCCATGATCATCGTCGGCCTGCCGGATATTTCCGTGCAGGAAAGTCGAGAGCGCGTGCAATCTGCCATCCGCAATGCCGGTCTAGAGCCGCCGCGCAAACGCGTGCGCGTCAACCTGGCGCCTGCCAACGTGCGCAAGGAAGGCCCGGCTTACGACCTGCCCATTGCCCTGGGCATGCTGCTGGCCAACCGCCAATTACCGCCCTCCTGCTTGAATGAAAGCATCGTCATGGGGGAACTCTCTCTGGATGGCAGCGTACGACATATGCGTGGCGTGCTGCCCATGGCGGCGGTCGCGCGGCGAGAGGGATACAAACGCGTCTTTGTCCCCGCGGAAGACGCCCGCGAAGCAGCCCTCTTTCCTGATCTTGAAGTCATCCCCGTTACCTCACTTGCCGACCTGTATGCACACCTGATTGGCTCACGCCCCATCCCGCCCCAACCTCACATTGAGGTGGACCAGGTGCCCGTGGTGGTGCAGACCGACTTTCGCGATATCAAGGGGCAGGAGCACGTCAAACGCGCCCTTGAGGTGGCTGCTTCAGGCGGGCACAACCTGTTGATGATCGGCCCCCCTGGTGCGGGCAAAACCCTGATGGCGCGCGCCCTGCCGGCCATTCTTCCGCGCATGACCATTGAGGAAGCGTTGGACGTGACCCGCGTGTACTCGGTGGCAGACGCCCTGCCTGAGGGTATTCCGCTTATTAAAAATCGTCCCTTCCGCGCCCCGCATCACACCATCTCGAACGCGGGGCTGGTGGGCGGTGGCAACTGGCCGCACCCCGGCGAGATCTCTCTGGCTCACCGCGGGGTGCTCTTTCTGGATGAACTGCCCGAATTTGGCAGCCGCACGCTGGAAGTGCTGCGCCAGCCGCTTGAAGACCGGCAGGTCACCATCAGCCGCGCCCAGGGCACGTTAACCTTTCCGGCCAGTTTTCAACTGGTGGCCGCCATGAACCCCTGCCCCTGTGGCTACTACGGGGATGCCCTCAAAGCCTGCACCTGTTCACACTCCACCGTTACCAAGTATCAACGCCGCATCTCCGGTCCGTTGATGGACCGCATCGACATCCATGTGGAGGTGCCGCGGGTGGATTACGAAAAATTGAGTGAAAACCGCTTGGGAGAGTCTTCTGACACCGTCAGCTGGCGCGTCGAAGCCGCCCGCCAGCTCCAGCGCGAACGTTTTACAGGCACCAGCCTGACCTGCAACGCCGACATGCACCCCGCCCAGGTGCGCCAATACTGTGAGCTGGAGGAAGGCTGCCGCAGCTTGATGCGCGCTGCCATGAACCAGCTGCAGCTCTCAGCGCGCGCTTATCACCGCATCCTTAAACTTGCTCGTACCATCGCAGATCTGGGCGGCAGCCCGTCCATCCAACAGGCCCACCTGGCGGAAGCGTTGCAATATCGGCCCAAAGTGAACCTGATGGAGTAGAAAACCTGCAATAGAAACCACCTTTCATATCCAAAACTCAATCGATGCACAACCTCCCCGAAAACCCATTTGCTCTTTTTAGATGGCTTTTATGCAATCGCAAGATCGTTCCCGGTATAATCGATAAGATTTGGCACATAATATTTTTTTCGGGAGTACATCATGCAAAAAGAATCTCTTAAAATTGGGGTCAATCTAGGCGGATGGATCTCACAATATAAAAAGTTCGATTATCACCACTTTGATTCCTTCATTGTCGAAGAAGACATCCGCAAGATCGCCGGCTGGGGTTTTGACCATGTGCGCGTGCCGGTGGATTATCCCGTCCTCGAAGAGGATGCCCACCCAGGTGTTTATCTGGAGTCAGGTTTCGCCTATCTGGATCACTGCCTGGCCTGGTGTCAGAAGCACGGATTGCGCATGATCCTCGATATTCACAAAGCGCCTGGCTACAGCTTCACCAACACCCTCGAAGCGGACGCGACCGGCGTCAATTCCCTGTTTACAGATGACGCCATGCAGCAGCGCTTCGTCAACTTGTGGGACGCATTGACCCGGCGTTACCTGGGTCAGGCTCAAGACGCTCTGGCTTTTGAACTCTTGAATGAAATGGTGCTTCCCGAAAGCTCGCCCTGGAACAAGCTGGCTCAAAAAGCCATTAACCAGATCCGCTCTGCGGATACGCAAAGATTGATCATCATCGGCGGGAATTATTACAATGCGGTTGACGAGTTGGCTAACATTCACGTCAATCCGGATCCTGAGATGTTGTTCACCTTCCACTTCTACGATCCTATTGTGGTGACTCATCAAAAAGCGCCGTGGGTGATCGAGATGGATAAATTTAATCGAAGCGTGGATTTCCCCTGCGAGATTCCTGATTTAGAAAGCTACATCCGAACAAATTATCCAGTCCATATTCCACGTTATGAGAAATCCTTTGGCCGCCGACTCGACCGCAGTTTTCTGGTGGATATGTTGGCGCCGGCAAAAAGATTCATGGAGAAAAACAACGCCCCTCTGTATTGTGGTGAATTTGGCGTGATCGATCGGGCACCGATGCAAACCCGCATCAACTGGACGCGCGAATTCATATCCGCGTTGAATGACTACAAAATTGGCTATGGTTACTGGTCATATAAACAGATGGACTTTGGCCTGGTGGACCACAACGGCAACCTCGTCAGTAAGGATTTATTAAAAGTTGTAACCCAACAATAGGTAATTCTCTTTTCGAGCAAACCATAAAACGCCGGAGAAATCCGGCGTTTTTAGTCATCAGGGGGAACTCAAGACCATACTCAGACTGTCTAAGATGAATTTCTTTTCGATACATATATACCGGTACAGATGACCTGATTGTATAGACAACAATTCGCGTGCTAAACTCAAGATTAATGTTTATTAATATTTCAGGAGGAATAATTAATGAAAAGAATAGGAAAAGCAATGGTTCTGGTCTTGATCGCGCTGGCCGTTTTGGTGGTTCCTGCTTTTGCCATCACTGGCAACTGGGCGAAAGACTTTGATCATCCCTTCGTGGCCATGATCACTTTTCAAGACGCCGATGGTGAGTTTATCTGGCGCTGCAGCGGATCTTTGATCGACCCCACCCACCTGGTGACTGCCGGGCACTGTGCGGATACCGCTGAAGGTGCTGTATCAGCCATTGTCTACTTCCAACAGGATGCCGGTGCCAATTACGACCCGGCTTTACAACAGGATCCCGTATCCGGTTATCCCGACACATGTGCCGCTGGCACCTTAGGCACGGTGTGCGCGACCTCGCACCAGATCTATAATTATGGTTTTGCTAATTTTGCTGGGTTTCCTGACACTCACGATGTTGGTCTTTTAATCCTGGATCAGCCTATCATTTTAGCTGAATATGCCGTCCTTCCGCAACCGGGTATTCTGGATAACCTTAATGCAAAAGGAGCAAAGAACACCCTCTTCACCATTAGTGGATTTGGGCTGACCTACAGCACGCAAGAACATTCCGTAGTACCCAACATTTCATTCCGTGAGCGCCTTGAAGCCTCTTCCTCTCTGGTCAACCTGGGCAGCAGGAACACAGATGGATATAACATTCAAACCCAGGGAAATGGAAACGACCGTGGTGGAACCTGTTCTGGAGATTCAGGTGGCCCGGTCTTCTTGGGCGGAGTGGATTCAAATGTGATGGTTGCCGTGACCTCTTTTGGTATGAATTCACTTTGCCGGGGAACGGATTATGGTTACCGCCTTGACCGGCCCGAAGTTTTGGCCTGGATTTACAGTCACTAACAAAATATAGTGAAAAGACCACCCTTCCGGGTGGTCTTTTTTATCTACTTCTTTTGGATTTCTCTCGCGAACTCCGCCCCAAAACGTCGGCCGGCATCCAGTTCATCTTGCTTCGGCACACCGTTGAATTCAAGGCAGCCAGTGTATTGCCATTTTAACGATTCCAATCTCTCTTCGAGTTCACGGCGGGCGCCGCCGCCCCAGGCATAACTGCCAAAGCTGGCAGCTTTTTTTCCGTAAATGTGTTTTGTGTTAGCCATTTTTAAAGTTCTGGCCATGTCTGGGAAGAGTTTGCCCTCATAAGTCGGAGCGCCGATCATCACACCGCTTTTAGTCCACAAGGAAGGCAGTATCTCACTAATGGAAGCTTTCCTGACATCAAAAACTGTTGGACTCAGACCTTCATCCGCAATGCCCTGGGCAATGGATTCCATCATCCTTTCCGTGTTGCCGTACATGGTGGCATAGAGTAGGGTTACACCAATCTCGCCGGGGACGCCTGCGTACCCAGCCCATTGGTTGTAAAGTTCAATGATGCGACCCGGCTGATTACGCCACACCAGACCATGAGAAGGAGCTACCATCTCGATTGGTAAACCCTCCAGTTTGGCGATCGCGTTCTTCACCGGTTTTGAGAAACTGGCGACTATATTGACGTAATAGCGTAAAGCCTGTTCTTCGTACCATGACAACGGAACAAAAGCCTCATCGAAAATGCAGCCGTTTAACGTTCCATAACCACCAAAAGCATCACATGAAAAGAGAACTTTTTGGCTGGTCTCATAGGTCATGATGGTCTCGGGCCAATGCACAAAGGGCGTGGAGAAGAACTTCAAGGTATGACTGCCCAATGAGATTTCCTCACCATCGGCCACCACCTGCACATTTTCCGTGATGCCATAAAAACCAGAGAGCATTTCGCGTGTTTTATTGGATCCAATGATGGTGATCTTGGGCGCCGCCAACAGAAGTGCTTTTATGGCGCCAGTATGATCAGGCTCCATGTGATTCACTACCAGGTAATCAAGGTCTGCGGGTTCAATGACCTGCCGGATCTGGTCAAACAATTCATCGATGCTCATCTTGCTTGCCAGGTCGACAATGGCATTCTTTTGATCTTTGATCAGGTAACTATTGTAAGAGATTCCTTCATTTCGGATTGACCACAAACCTTCGAACAACTCAGAATGCCGGTCATTCACACCGATCCAGTAAACTGATGGACGAATCGCAATAGGCTGCATCTTTTCTTAACCCTTCTGTTGCATTTTGTATTTATCCAAGTTTATCACGCCAGCGCAATTTTCGCGTATGCAGAAAAATTACTCTTATCCACTTGACCGAACGATCCGGTCAACACACGGTACTCCTTCAAGGTCAGGCAGGGATTCGTGAACGTAATAAGCCTCACAGCCACTTAGATAAATGGGCAACTCAAATTCGGGCAGATCAAGCCTGGTCACTGGCTGGCAGTCCTCTGAACCACAGGCACCTGAACCTTTAAGCGAACATCGCCTCAAGGCAATGTTTACCTTGGGCGCGTGCAGAGACAACTTCCATCCATCCGGCGCGGAGAGTTCCAGGCCTTGCAGCAAGTTGCTCACCTCGCAGCGTCGCACCCCCAACCCTGCCAGATAGGTCAGCCATACCCGGTTGAGGATGGCCGGTCGTTTCAAATGCCGCACCAGCAACTCATCCGGTTTAGCGTAGACCAATTGCAGACTTGTTCCATCGATGTGCTGGATCTCTTTTTCAAAAGACCGCTGCCAGGCAGCGTTTAACATTGCCGCCAGCCGCGGATCGCAGCATTGTCCACTGAGCAATCTGCCTGCCACCGGCTCGAGAGTCTTGAAATTGGTCAGCGTTTCCAAAATTCCGTAATCATTGAAAACCACTTCTAGTGGGATTTGGTGGCGTGTGAGTTGCTCAAAAAGCGCGGTCAAATTCGATAACCCCCATTCCGTCACCACCGGGGTCACCAGGGTGACCTCCACCGCATGCTCCACCAAATCGGTAATGGCTCTCAACATAACCTCAAGCGCAGGTAGTTGGTTTTCGCAGTTTTCACTACCCAGATAGACGCGTTTCACCCCACGCAAGGTTTGATCAGCATCACGCCACCTGATCCAGCGGATGATCTCTGCGCTCATGATTGTTGATTCCATTCCGCGTAGTAACAAACAGCCGGGTTGCAAGGTTGCCCGAAGGTCTCTTGATACAGGGTTCTGATCTGCTCAGTGTTGGTTCTGCCTGATTGGGACAACTCCACCACCTGTCTGAAAAAGCGAACGTTGCGTAAATTGAGTTGAATAGGCAGCCCTCGACCGCCCAGTTTTAAATAACCGATCCCGGCGTTAAGCAGATCTCCGGCCAGGCAGGCTGCGCAGCCGGGGTTCCCAGGGATCAGGCTGGTCTTTTCATGTTTGACTACCGCCCGACCGCCAAAAAGGATCGAACAGCCGTGACCTGTGTAAGCAGGGTCACTTACTTTGATCTCAGCCCTGCCGTTACAGATTTGATAGGGCAACACGGTCAGTTGAGCGGACGAAAAACTGGTGGAGTGATAAAAATGACATAAGCCATCCACGAACCGACATTTATCATTTAGAGCCATGACTTCAAATTCCATCCCGGGTAACTTGTGAATGATCTGTTTCATTTCAGAGATGGATAGTTCGCGCGGCAATACCGCCCGGGTGACGCCAAAACGCGCGAAGAATTGCACAAGTTTGTGGTTGAATGGATTTGCCAAAATGGATAAGTGCCGCCTGACTTTGGGGGTACGCTTTTGCAGCTGCAGAAAAAGGGTTGGGTCAGAGATCATGATGGCCTCGCCTCCCATCTCCGCCCAGGTTTCCGCAATCTCAACCACCTCCGGCAGCATCTCCTCCGTGTAAGTTGTGTTAAGCGTCAGAGCCACGGGTATCTTCAAACGCGCGGCGTTAGCATGCAGAGACTCCAATTGGGAATAACTGGTTAAGTTGGCAACGGTTCCCTGTCTTTTATTGAGAAAATCGCTGTAGCCATAATGTTTGATCCAGGATTCCGGCAGCAATCCACAGTATAACTCTGACGCGCCTGCCTCAACCAGCGCCTGCACGTCTTCCGCGTTGTTGATGGGAGCCACGATCTTGAGAAAGTTCTCTGACGGTGTCATAATCCGCAATCCACCCTGGTGATCTCTCGCAGCCGGTCTTCGCTTTCCACGACTCCAGCGCGAAAGAGCAGCCGGTTCATTTCCATGGCTTTCGAGAAACTGGCTACGCGCATTTCATCGATCAACTCTGGTAGTGTCTCTCCTCTTTCATAGGCATCGATCAGTTGAAACAAAGCCTTCCCCGTTTGTTCATCAAGTGAATGCGCCGCTTGCTGTAAACAGGCATAGACCGTTTCACTGCCAGCTTCGCCCAACCTAATCCGCGCTTTCACGGCCGGCAGTTTACTGGCGGTCACCACCCACACCGCCCGCAGTGGATCCAGCACCGCGAGCAGGTCTTGATAAAACCCTTCCATTTTGTCATCACAAAACGCCGGCAGCACCAGACCGGCAGCATCCGTTGAGATTATTCCGGCCTTTTCCATTTCCGCGCGCATCACAGATCCAGGTAGTGCCTGCAGCCTGTTGGTGGCAGTGCGATAATTCAGCAGCCCATGGTTGCAAAGCCATTTTGCCAGCCTTTTAAGATCAGACAAATTGGTTTGCGGGTGAAACGGAATACAGCCAGCCTGGGGTTCAATATCGCATTCGCGTAGTAGTTTAACCAGTACACCCAGGTCATAATTGGGCTGCCTTCTACCCCAACGCCGTAAATCCGCCTCAGCATCCGTCTCAATACCGAAAAACACATAGCTTAAGCCTGCTTCAGCTAGTGATCGGACGGTTTCTCGATCCAATGAATAAGGTCGGGCTTGAATCCCAAATGAGATTTTTAAACCGCGTCTGGCAATCTGATCCGCGAACTCCCTGGCACGTTTCTTGACTTTGCGCTCAGGTCCCAAGAAATCATCATCCACAAAATTGAATACCCGCAGATGGTCTCTTTCAACGATTGCCTGTAGTTCTTCCGCGATCCGTGTGGGTGATTTGTCACGTCTCCTCCCGCTCTCCGCGGCCGGAAAGCCAGGTGCGCAGCAGTAGGTGCACGTACCCACGCAGCCACGTGATGCCTGCACATTGACCGCCAGGTTCAGCCTGCTAACTTCGCTGGCGAAGGCTCGTTTCGCATCAGGGAGATCATCCAGATCATTGATCGGCATGCCCAACCTGGTTTCAAAGATCTCTCCATCCTCTTCTTTAATGACCGCTGAATGGATCTCATGGATTGAGTTCCTTTGGTTGAATACATCCACGATCTGCAGCCAGGGAACTTCCCCTTCGTAGCGGACGCAGACCGTTCGTGCCGGCAGATGGTGAACCACCCTCGTGGGTTCAGTCGAAACCAGGTTGCCGCCGGCCACGAGCAATACCCGCGGACAGTATTCCCGAACACCGAGCATGATCCTGTTGGCAGATGCCAGCTCAGCCCCGCTCATGAGAGACAGCCCCAACGCGTCAGGCTGAAATGCCGCCGTCAGACGGATCAAAGCCTTTTCAGATAGACCGGGTAATATAGCGTCTAAGACTTGAAGCTTATGTCCATGAGATTCAAGAAAACCCGCCAGGGTTTCGATCCCGAGCGGTTCTTGAATTTCAGGGTCGAAATAGGTGGTTTCATTAACTGGCCGGATGAGTGTTATTTTCAACGGATGCTTGTAAGCGATAAGCAGGGTTTGCGAGGGCGGGTGTTTGCAGTGATTTTGGCAGGCACCCGCCTCGCAACCGCACCTTAGCGTTTTTTTCCTCCGAAGAGGATCAAGATCAATGAGTTAAAACCTGCGAAATACCACAGGATATTTGAAAAGACCTGGTTGGTCCTAAAGAAGATGACAAAAACGATGGCGGCGATAATGTAGATGATAAGTGCCAATAAACCATACGCCATGGTGCCTGAACGGTCATTGGCTGCCGCCAAAGAACTTAAAATGAACTGGAATACTATCGCCACGGCGAACATGACCCACCACACCCAGGTCAATATTTTCGTATTGCTTTGAGCGGTATTGCTGGTGGAAACCGATCCCTTTGAGATGGTACGCATTTCGGCGTTGGATAGCTCTTCACCATTGGCAACCTTATTTAAGTTGTACGCCTGGATTGCCTTGGCGTAATCGGTTTTCAGTTTTAATGCCTCTTGTAAAGATGTATGAGCAACCTCGAACTCTCCATCCACAGATTGCATCCAGCCGAGGTTGTACAGTGCCATGGGCAGTTTCGGATTCTCTGCCACGATTTCTTCGGCCACATCCTTGGCCTCTTCTGATAGCCCCATTCGCTCCAAGGCCACTGACAGGTTTTGCTTCGCGCCCAGATAGGTGGGTGATTTTAATAAGATAATCCGGAAATTCATCATGGCAGCCACATTATTGCCAAGGTGAAGTTCGCTCAACCCCAGGTTATTGCGGGCATCCTTGTGATATGGATCCATCTCTAGCACGGTGATATAGTGCTCGATGGCTTTCTCGAAATCACCTTTCTCATAAGCCTCATTCCCGTCCGAAAAAGCGACATCGACCATCATCTGGCTAAACTCTTCTGTCCCTTCCAATAACATGTACTGAAGGGTGGCAGTCATGAGCATGTCATTTACATCCTGCATATCTCGCGCGCCATCCAACTGCAGCAGCACCTCCCGCAGTTCGGCATTCTCGGGTGACACATCCTCGTTCACCAAGAACTGAAAATCTTCGGCAAGACGGTTATATTCACTGGTGGTGAGACGATCCACCTCTTTTTCCTCAAACATTTCTTCCGCCGACTTGAATGCCTGCGGATCCGCTCCCAAGATCTCAACCCCAGTGGATTTGCGTTTGTCTCCTTTTTTGGAGCAGGAGTTAAAGGAGGCAATGATAATTACCGCCACAATTATGATGCCGATCACGCACCCGGCTGTGCTTTCGTTCTGTGATTTCGTTGGTGACATGCTTACCTCCCCTAAAACCTAATGAACCGGAACGCAGCTGCAATAAGAACCGCCGCTGGAACGGTGGCTGTTGCATGAACAACCTTGACCGTTACACGAGCATTGCGGATTGCAGGTGCAAACCATGTTACATTCACAATACGCCCCGCCTACCGGATCACACGAACAGGAGGAATTGCTGGTCGAACTGGATGGTTTGGCATAAAAAGTCTCCAATCCTGGGCGCAAGAACTTTTCATTATTAATGATCAAATAAATCCTGGGATCGCTGTCTTCATCAGCCAACAACCGGTTACTTAAGATTCTATCATTAGGTTTTTCCATGGTCCCTCCCATTTATTGGATCGTATTGATCATGTCCTTGATCTGCAGGAGTGTCAACTCCCGGTTGATCAAACAACGGATACTGCCCTTATGCCCATCCGGTGAGTACTCCGTCAGCGCTTTTGAGAGGCAGTCTCCGGCACAATGCCACTTGCAGAAACAATCATTACAAAAAGCGATATTTTCTACAGACAGGTTGCGCAGTCTTGCGATCTTGTTCTGGTCAAATTCGAACTTCTTGGAATCAGGGTTGTATCTTCCATAATGATACAACTCAGCCCGCGGGTCTTCTGAATCACATACCTCGTAACAAGAGGTCACCGCGCCGCCAGGCAATACCGAAAAACCCTCACCTGGCGCTCCGCAGAAGCGGTTCGTGATGGTATGCAGCCTGGCGCCTGAATACTTGAGAGACAGTCCCAGTTCCCTGGCCGCATGGGTCGCTTCACTAAAATGATGAATAAAATCTTCAGGCTTGGGCGCCATCTCTCCGCTGGTATGGCACCTGCCGCAAAGCCATAACGGTTCAATGTGAACTTCTTTGAGTGCAGGCAGGCTGTTGCCCAAAAATTCGACGATCTCTTTCATCCTGGTTACGCCTGAATTTGAGACCGTTACGCGGATGGCAA
>CAYYRU010000029.1:0-21103 GCA_964474095.1 uncultured Anaerolinea sp. | reverse complement strand
ACGATCTCTTTCATCCTGGTTACGCCTGAATTTGAGACCGTTACGCGGATGGCAAAATTGAAATTTTGATCGTTAAAATATTTCAGAGTTTCAAAAACTTTCTCAAACGACCCTTGTCCGTTCGCGAAGGGTCGGTTATGGTTTTGAATATCTTCTGGGCCGTCAAAAGACACGTTCACGCCAGAGAAATACTTCACCATGAATTCCCGCTGCTCCTGGTTAAGCACCCCGTTGGTGGCAGTGTGGATGACCGCCTTAAGGCTATTTTTTGCTCCCAACTCATGCGCGTAAAGCACCGAACGGCGCATGTTTTCCCAGGCCATGGTGGGCTCACCGCTGCCGTGAAAACCCAATAGAAAATCCTTGCGTTGCGTGGCCAGTGAACTTTCCACCGCGTACTCGATGCCCGCCTTGCAGATCTCCCAGTCCAATTCCTCAGAACGGGTGCCGCCCTCAGCGTAGCAATAGCGGCAGCGCAGGTTGCAGCGTGAGGTTAAAAACAGTGTTACTTCATAAGGATGAAATCCATAATCCTGCGGAAAACCCGGCTGGTTATAAGGTTCATCAGTGATCAGCCTGGCATTTTGCAGATCTTCGAGAATTTCGTTCTCTTCTGCAGAAAAATTAGCCTGTCGATCTTCCAGATAACGCGCCACTACCCGGGCAGCTTGATGATTGATAACCGCGGCCGTCCGCAGTAAGGGTTGATAGAGCAGTACTTTGTCACCGCCCATCTCTACCAAGAACAAATCGCGTTTACGAGGTTCGGGTTTCAAGAAACATACTCTGCTTTGGTGAGATTGACATAAAACGGCTCACTTACCAAGCCAGCTTCAGCCATTTTAGTGATGAAGAGAGCTACCTTGCTGGCAAACTCTTCCGCGTTTTCAGGCGCTTCAGGCAGGGCACGCGCCGTGGACTGCACGATCTCCTCCAACGAATTTCGGCCGTTCATGGCGTGCAGGATCGCCCCGCCCACCGGATTCACCTGGCTAACCAGGGTTGGATTCAGCGTATCAGTCATGTCATACAACTCGCATCCATCAAGCGTGTCTCTGATGCTGAGGCAGTCCAACAGGCTCGGGGTTTGTGAACCCTTGGCAAGATTATTGACCGCCTTGAATAGCTTTGGTGCTGCCACCCACCCGGCGATGGACAGACCCGCTCCACCCAGAACGATCAAGAAATCACGTCGTGAAAGTTGTTTTTTATCACTTTTTTCCATGTTCCCCACGCTTCCTGTTTGTCATAAAACCAAGTCCCAGTTCCATTTCGAACTCGATGCAATGAATCGCATAAATTGTGATAAAGAGATTAATAAATATCTTACACAAAAATCGCTTTCTTGACAATTCTTTTCATGTTACATAAAAGAGTGTGGTTGCTATTAGTCCCAACGATTCCTATTAACCACCCCAATAGATATATAATGGAAAACCAGATGATTCCCACCCGGTAATCAGAACATTTTTATTACCAGTAAAACGATCCCCAGCATGACGACCAATACTGAAAACCAGGCCCACCCACGCGGATCGGAAGCCCCGTTGCCAACGCCCTGCGGCACGATCTTGATCAAGGGCAGATCGCGGCTTTTATCCATCAGCTCCGCATCACTGACTTTCCAGGGATTGTAGCCTTCAAAGAAACCGGCAAATCCAGCATTCTTGAGAATCTGCCTGATTACCACCCGCCTGATTTCTGGATCAGTCTCTTCACTAGCGTGTCCATAAACTGCTCCCCCTGGCAATATGAGCTCAAAATCCGGGTTGGCCAGCAGGTTCTTATACCAATCGGAGCTCGCCCTCCCACCCGAGACACAATAGATCATTCCTTGATGAATGGCATAATTGACCGGGGCGTGGCGCACTTTTCCACTTTTGCGGCCGATCACCTTCATCACCATAATGTATCCAGTGAAAGGATTGGTTATCAATCCGCCCAACCCGAGTTTAAACATCGGCACCATGAAAAACTTGTTCAGGAACTTAAAGATCTTGCGCATCAGCGGTGGCATTCAAATCCCTCCCAGTAAGAACCAGATGAAAACTACTCAGATCGCCACCAGCCCAACACCATCCAGGGCAACATGGCAAACAGCCCAGCCAGGGCGGCGCCTGACAGGTTGACCAGCAGACAGGTCGCAAAAGACACTAATCCTGTCAAAACATACATGGTGATTGCCCAGCGGTCAGGGATCAGCGAAATTTTTACCGGCAACTTTTGAGTGACCAGCAAAAAGAGACCCACCGCACAGAATGTTGTTAGCCACCATCCCCAAAAATTTTGCAACGGCACGCCAAAGTAGCCGCCGGGCACTTCCCAGACCCAATTGCCTCCGTATACCATCATCGGATCCATCACCACATCCCAGGCGGTCATGATCACACCGCTTAATGCCGCCGTCGCCAGCCCTCGTTTGATGCCAACCCATTTCTCAGGCACAAGCCGCTTGGCAATCACCATGGAGGGGTACATCATAAACGTCCACGCCACCGGGATGAGGTAAGGCACCAATCCCAGGAATTTTGGGCCTAATTGATCGGTGTAGTGATAGGGACCATAAACCAGGCCAGTAGCCACCCCCAGGCTTTCGAAAAACAGTCCAGCGGCAAACACGATCAACGCAAAAAGCAGCGTCTTGAGACCGCCTTCACGCTGAATGCTGTGCAAGATCGCGAATATAAAGGAAGACAGGGTGATGATGGGAGTAAGCGAGAATTTCAGAGGGATGTTAAACGCTAAAACGCTCAAAGCGAACAAGGAACCAACAATTGAAAACAAAAGGAATCCTAAAGTGAAGTGCTTAAGTTTCATGTTCATCTCCAGGGGAAAGTAGCTACTTGATTGTCAATAGAATAGATTTCGATGTGATGATTGAACCATCCGCCATGCTCAGGTCTGCCAGTTCAATACGAATGGTCGTGCCAGCGTCAACAGCGGGCAAGTCAACCGCATTGTTAAAAGTTGCCGGTCTACCGGGTTCATCAGCCGAAACCATGAATCCTGATTGCGAAAGTACGTTGCCTTGAAGATCAAAAATGGTCAGGGAGAGATTGTTTTCGAAGGGTGCAACAGGCATGCTTCCTAATAATGTAAGGGTTGACGAGGCGTCATCCCCGTCAACAGGAGAGTCTATCTGAATGGATCTATCCACTCCGTTGTCATAAGCCGAGGTTTGTTCCATCAAAACCAACGTTTCCCCCAACAGACGATAAGTCCGCCTGACAGATAACTTCGGGTCGGTCATTTCGTCGTTAAGGTTGTGAACCAGGGCTTCCAGCTGGATCTCACCCCCGGCAATCGATAATGAATTGATCACTGGTCTGTCATCGACCATGACCGCTCCGATCTGCACAGGTTGACCTTGCTGATTGAGGAATACTAACATTGAAACGAAGACGCCGCTGCCACCGCCGTTCTCAGCGACCAGAACCGCCAAATCATCCTGCCCATCCGCGTTCAAGTCGCCGATCCCATAATTCGGCAGCAGTCTGGCGGTGAACGAAACGTTCACTCCTGTTCCTGTCGCTTCACCGTTGTTCAGGGTCACGCTTTGTTGAAAAAACGGCACTTCAATGCTGGCATTTTGGATATCTTCATAAGTTAATTCTGAAGACACTGCCGGCATCTGAGTCAGGGTTGGCTCAACCGTGGCAATTTCAGAGCTTGTTGGTGGCACATTTATGGGTGTGGTAGATGTTGGCACGCATGCTGCAACACATAAACATAGACAAAACCCGATCCAACGGGTGATTATTTGCATTTAATTCCTCCATTCTGAATCTTAATAAATCCCATTTTTACCTCAAAACCACTTGTATATTACCTCTGAAAAGCGTATAATGTGTCAAGAAGTGGAAAAAAGTGGAGAAAAGTGGAGAACGCCGGATTTCTGTCCGGCGTTCGGCATATCTACAAAAGGTAGAACTAATGTTCATTGGATCATTCGAACACAACATTGATGAAAAGAATCGCATGACGTTTCCAGTTCGTTTTCGCGAAATGGTCAGCGAAGGTGCGTTCATCGTCAGCTGGTTCGATGACAACCTGGTGGTTCTGCCTTCCGCCAAATTCAAATCGCTGGCTGAAAAGATCAACGCCCTCAGTTCTGGCGACCCCGATGCACGTGAACTGCAGCGTTTCCTGTTCGGAAATGCCTCAGAGATCGAGTTTGACAAAAACGGACGCTTCATCATCCCTCAAAACTTACGCGAATTCGCCCACCTTGAAAGTGAAGCCACTGTCATTGGTTCTGGCGAAAAAATCGAAGTCTGGTCACCCGTCTTGCTTAAGCAGCGAAACGCTCGTTTTTCACAACCCAACGCTGCCGCGGATCTGGCCAAGAAATACGACATTACGTTCTAATGGCTGCCATGATAGACAGCGGATCGATTCCACCGCATGTCTCTGTTCTTTACCAACAGATTATAACTGCTTTACGCCCCAGGAGTTCCGGTTGTTACGTGGATGGGACGGTTGGAGCGGGCGGCCATGCCTGGGGAATTCTTCAGGCAAGCACTCCAGATGGCCTCCTCTTGGGTCTGGATGTGGATGAGAAAGCCCTTGAGATTGCCCGCAGCCGTCTGGCGGATTTTTCTAACCGGGTTTGGTTGCAGCATGCTTCATATGCTTCCCTCTCCTCCTTATTGCTGGCGCAGGGCTGGGACCACGTAGACGGCATCGTCGTTGATCTGGGTGTGTCATCGATGCAGATCGATTCTCCAGAACGTGGCTTCTCCTTCCTTAAAGATGGGCCGTTGGATATGCGTTTCGACCCGTCCCAGTCCATCAGCGCCGCCGACCTGGTCAACCAGGCCACCGAAGAAGAACTCGCAGAGATCTTCTGGCAGTATGGTGAAGAACCCCATTCCCGGCGCATCGCTCGCGCCATCATCGCCGCCCGTCCATTTTCAACCACCCTAGAACTGGCCGCCTTGATCGCCCGCAACGCGGGCAAGCCCGGAAAGATCCATCCGGCCACGCGTTCATTCCAGGCCTTGCGCATCGCTGTCAACCGTGAACTTTCCTCACTGTCTGATTTTTTGCCGCAAGCCGTGAACGCCCTGGCTCCAGGCGCGAGACTCGCGGTCATCTCCTTCCATTCATTGGAAGACCGCATCGTCAAGCAGTTCTTCAGGTTCGAAAGCCGGGATTGCATCTGCCCGCCTGAACAACCTGTGTGTACTTGCAATCATAAAGCTTCGATCATTGAGATCGCGCGGCGGCCGATCGAAGCCACGGAAGAAGAAATTCGGGTCAATCCAAGGTCGCGCAGTGCAAAATTAAGGGTAGCCGAGAAGAAGTAGAGAAACGAACATGACCGTATCGACCGAAAGATCAAAATCCAATAGAAGGCAGCGTGGAAAACTCAACCGTTTTTCGCAGGCCTTTAAGCAAGCCCCCTGGCGCGGACAACTTCAAATCGCGGGCTTGTTTTTGCTTGGATTGGTCGTGGTTTTAGTGGTCGCCAGCATCTACCTGAGCATCAGCGGCAAAGCCGCCGCTGCCGGCCTGGGAGCTTATCGCATGAATCTTGAAAGGCAAACCCTTGAGCGCCAGATCGCCGATCGCAAGGCCACCATTGCCATTCAGACTTCTGTTACCACCATGGAGCAGCGCGCTAAAGACATGGGCTTCACCCTGATTGATCCCTCCAAGGCAGTTTACGTGGTCGTCCCCGGTTACACCGGCCGCCAGGCCGTAGTTTTGGCAGCCCCTCCCGGTGTCGATGACAATCCGCAATCATTGGTGATCCCGGCTTATCGTGAATCCATTTGGGATTGGCTTTTTCAAGGCGTCAACCGCTTGAGTGAAAGTGTTGGAGGTGGTTTATGAACGAATTCCTCCAAAAGATCACCCGCATTAAGCTGTTGGGCTTTTTTATTGCCCTATTTATCGCAGTGGTCGGCATTCAAATGATCCGCATCCAAACCAGCACGCACGCCAAGGTGCTGGATACCTGGGCTACCAATTATGGTACCGAAGTGCGCACCATCCAATCGGAACGTGGTTACATCTACGACCGTTCAGGCAACCTGCTGGCTGGCAATAAGGAAGTCTATGAAGTGGGCGTGGAACTTCAATACGTACGCAATCCCAAGACCATCGCCACGGTCATGGCCAGCATGTTTGGTCTGGATTACACCTCCGTGTTCACCGCTGTCAGTACTGCCTACGACCCATCTGGTAGCGTTTATGTCACGCTAAACGATTTTGTGACTGCCGCCCAGATTGACCAACTCTCAGTCTTGAAACAGCAATATGAAGAAGCCAATCCTTACGGCGAAGACACCACCCTCGACTCGTTGAGGGGTGTGGTCTGGTCAGCTCACCTGCAGCGCATCTATCCCGAAGGTTCCCTGGCAGCCAACGTGCTCGGTTTTTACACTTATTACGACCGTGAAAAAGGCAAAGGGTATTTCGGTGTTGAAGAAGAATATGATGAGCTGCTGGCAGGCATCAAACAAAAAGTCGTGATCAAACTCGACCCCTACGAGATGCAAGAGATTCCCACCGCGCCAGCCGGTGCCAGCCTGGTGCTTACCATTGACCGCGAGATCCAGCGCTCAGTGGAAAAGATCCTTGATAAAGCCGTGCAAAAGAACGGTGCCAAAGGCGGCACGATCATTGTAATGGATCCCAAGACAGGCGAGATCCTGGCCATGGCCAGTAACCCGCGTCTCGATCCAAATGCCTATTGGGATTACGAGAAAATTTTTACCAACGGCATTTCTTACAACAAAGCCGTCAGCCAGGTCTATGAACCTGGTTCAGTTTTTAAAGTTCTCACCATGGCCAGCGCCCTGGATGCCGGTGCCGTAAAATGGGACACCCCGTTTGTGGATACGGGTGTCATCGAGGTCGGCGGCTGGCCCATTTACAACTGGGATCGCGGTGCCTGGGGCGCCCAAAACATGATCGGCTGTATGCAGCACTCGCTCAACGTTTGCCTCTCCTGGGTGGCCTTACAGTTGGGACCTGACGGTTTCTACTCTTATCTTGACAAATTCGGCATAGGCCATCGCACCAATATTGACCTGGCCAATGAAGAAGTTTATCCGCTGAGCGAACCCGGTGACCCCACCTGGTATACCGTAAACCTGGCCACCAATTCATTCGGCCAAGGCGTGGCGGTCACCCCCATTCAAATGATCATGGCCGCGTCAGCCCTGGCTAATGATGGTCAAATGGTCGCTCCTCATATCCTGCAAGCCTACATACAGAATGGCAAGCAATATGAAACCAATCCGCAGATCGTTGGCAACCCCATTTCTGAGCGAACTTCCGATATCCTGACCGAAATGCTTGCCATTTCCCTTGAACAGGAAGCCTCCGACGCGCTCGTGGAAGGGTATCGTGTGGCCGGCAAGACAGGCACAGCCGAGATCGCGGTTAACGGCAGCTATTCCACTGGCGCCACCAATGCCTCTTTTGTGGGTTGGGGTCCAGTGGATGATCCGCAATTTTTGGTCTATGTCTGGTTGGAACAACCGAAGAGTTCCATCTGGGGTTCTGTGGTAGCCGCTCCAGTTTTTAGAGACGTGGTTTCACAATTGGTGGTTTTAATGAACATCCCTCCGGATGAAATGCGCAAGAGTCTTCTGGCAGGGCAGTAAAGGAAAACATGCTGACACTGGCTGATCTGATCGAATCTGAACAAGGCATCCGTCTCGAACGTGCTTCCATCGGGATAAGTGAAGCCGTCGTCGATTCACGCCAGGCGATCAAAGGCTCTCTCTTTGTGGCCATTGAATCCGGTCATGATTATGTAAAAGCCGCCTTCAAGAACGGCGCGCACCTTGCTTTGATCCAAAAGGACGTGGATGCCGATATTCCAGTGCTCGATCTGACCGTTCCCATGACCTCTGATACGATCATCCCCACCACTCCCTTTGCGATTCGCGTTCAAGATTCCACCACCAGCCTGCAAAAATGGTCAGCTTTCTGGCGCAGCAAATTTGATCTACGCATCATCGGCATTACTGGCAGCGTGGGCAAATCAACCACCAAGGAACTGGTGGCCGATGTGCTTTCACAACGCTATCGCACCTTGAAGAACATAGGCAACTACAACAACGAAGTCGGTCTGCCGCTCACCATGCTCCGCCTTGGCCCCGGTTATGAACGTGCCGTTTTGGAAATGGGTTTTTACAAAAAAGGCGAGATCAAGTTGCTCTGCGACCTGGCGCATCCGCAAGTGGGTATTCTGACAAACATCGGCACCGTGCATGCTGAACGCGCCGGCTCACAAACCGAGATAGCCGAAGGCAAGAGCGAACTGGTACAGGAATTACCCCCTGCTCCGAAAGGCACTGCCATACTCAATATGGATGATCCCTGGATCGTGCCCATGGCCAAACTGACCAAAGCCCGTGTCTTCTTTTATGGTTTGGATCCAAAAGCTGATCTATGGGCGGATGAGATCATCAGCCAGGGGTTGAACGGCATCCATTTCAAATTGCACTTTCAAGGTGAAGAATACCCCATGCAAGCTCCTGTCATCGGAAAGCATTCCATCCACACGGTGCTGCGCGCGGTTGCCGCCGGTCTGGTGGAAGGCATGCAAATGACTGAGATCATCCAGGGATTGCAACAGGCCACCAGTCAACTGCGTTTGGTCACCGTCCACACCCGCCAGGGAGCGTTGCTTCTTGACGACACCTATAATGCCTCTCCAGAATCCACCATGGCAGCCCTCAATCTGCTGGATGAACTTCCCGGCCGCAAAGTCGCGGTGTTGGGCGGCATGTACGAATTGGGCATCTATGAAAAAAGCGGCCATGAAAAAATTGGATATCGCGCGGCCGAGGTTGCCGATCTGTTGTTCGCTTATGGCGAACACGCCCGCATGATTGCCGATGCCGCGCTGCAGGCAGGCATGCCTGCTTCAAAAATTGAAAAGATCGACATTGAAGACAAAATGATCAACGCGCTTCAATCAACCCTCCGAACCGGAGATGTCGTACTCGTGAAAGGCTCACACGGCTTGCGCATGGATCACATCGTGCAGGCCTTGGAGGTGGAAGAATGAAAGAAACCTCGTTGGCATTGGCATTAAGCGGTCTTGGGTTCATCCTGGCCGTGATTTGGGGTTCACCCCTGTTGCGCATCATGCGCCATTACAAACTAGGCAAAATGATCCGCGTGGAAGGACCTGAGGCTCACATCACAAAAATGGGCACCCCCACCTTTGGCGGCGTCATGATCATCGTTCCAGTCATGGTCGTATCCATCTTGCTCAACGCGGTCTCACTGCTTGGCCTGGATGTTCTTGGCCGCTCCATCCTGCTGCCAATGGTGGTCATGCTGACCTTTGGCATCCTCGGCGCTATTGATGACTGGGAGGGTGTTCGCGGTCCGCGGCGTGGTTTGGGAATGCGGGCACGCACCAAGTTCTTTTTGCAGGTGGTCATGGCCATCGTCACTGCATATATTCTCAAAAAATACGCTGACGTGCCTGAAATGTATTGGCCTGGTACTCATTCAGTGATCAACCTGGGTGTCTGGTACATCCCCATCGCTACCTTCATCATTGTGGCCATGTCTAACGCGGTCAACCTGACCGACGGTTTGGATGGTTTGGCTGGACTGATCTCAGCCACCGCTTTCGCGGCATATGGCGGCATCGCTTTAATGCAAGGCAATCTCTTCTTGGGCCGTTTCTGCTTCACCGTAGTTGGCGCCATTTTTGGTTTCCTGTGGTTTAACGTACACCCGGCCATGCTCTTCATGGGTGACACTGGCGCTCTATCGCTGGGAGCTCTTCTGGGTGTGGTTTCTTTGATGACCGGTCAATGGCTGTTGTTGCCTCTGATCGCCATCATCCCCATCAGCAATATTGCCAGCGATGTGCTTCAGGTGGCTTATTTCAAGATCACAAAAGGCAAACGGCTTTTTAGAATGGCACCTTTGCACCATCATTTCGAACTGATCGGTTGGAGTGAAACCCAGGTAGTACAGCGTTTTTGGCTCATCAGCCTGCTGGCTGCCATGTTTGGTCTCGCTCTGGCTATTTCATAGAGGATCAATGAACAATAACTGGAAAGGACAACGCATCTTAATCATCGGAGCCGCCCGTCAAGGGCTGGCTTTGGCGCGTTTCCTGTTCTCAAAAGGTGCCCGCGTCATCCTCAATGATATCCGTACTCCTTCCCAGATGAAGGAAGCTGTGGATAATTTGGCTTCGGTGGATCTCGAATGGGTACTGGGTGAACATCCGTTGTCTCTACTGGAACGCGTGGATCTGGTCTGCCTGTCTGGCGGCATTCCCCTTACCCTGCCCATCATCCTTGAGGCTCAAAAACGCGGCATGCCCATCAGCAACGATTCTCAGATCTTCCTGGAAGCCGTTCAGGCTCCCGTGATCGCCATCACTGGTTCCGCTGGCAAAACCACCACCACCACCCTGGTGGGACGCATGGCCAGAGCGGCCGCTGAAGGCTCCATCCGCAAAGTTTGGGTGGGCGGCAACATTGGTCTTCCTTTGATCGAATACTTGGACGAGATCAAGCCTGACGACCTCGTTATTTTGGAACTTTCAAGTTTCCAATTGGAACAAATGACGCTCAGTCCGCACATTGCCGCGGTCTTGAACATCACCCCCAATCATCTTGACCGCCACGGCACCATGCAGGCCTACACCGATGCCAAAAGCCGCATTCTTCAATTCCAAAACGAGAATGACATCGCCATTCTCAACCGTGAAGACCAGGGATCGTGGCAGCTGCGCAACCTGGTGCAGGGCAGACTCATCAGTTTTGGTCTGCAGCAGCCGTCGGATGGTGAGACCGGGGTCTATTCTGAGGGAGGATACGTGAAATTACAAGAGAAAGACCAGATCTACATGATTTTGCCCGAAACCAGCATCCAACTGCGCGGAGAACACATGCTCTTGAATGTCATGGCAGCCTGCGCCATTTCCACCGCTGCCGGCTTTTCCTTTGAAAGCATGGCTAAAGGTGTTGAAGATTTCTTGGGTGTGGAACACCGCCTCGAAATGGTACGCACCTGGCGCGGTGTCACCTGGGTGAACGATTCCATCGCCACTGCCCCCGAACGCACCATGGCTGGTATCAGAGCTTTCTCAGAACCATTAGTGCTCTTATTAGGCGGACGAGACAAGAATCTGCCCTGGGATGAATTATCCAAAATGATCCATAACCGGGTTGATCACGTTATCCTTTTTGGTGAAGCAGTGGAAAAAATCGCGGCCGCCATCGGCTCTCCACGTGCCGGAGACCGCTTGACCGATGTGTATCAATCGGTTGATTTTGAAGACGCCCTGCGTATGGCTGCCAGGGTCGCTCAAGACAACGACGTCGTCTTGTTGTCGCCAGGCTGCACAGCCTACGACGCTTTTCGTGATTTTGAAGAAAGAGGCAACTTCTTCAAGAAATGGGTGAACGCACTCTCATGAACGCAACCTTGAAAACCCCGCTTGCTCGCCAGTCTGTCAAAAAGTTGTCATTTCGCGATAACTTTGATCTTCCCCTGCTGCTCATCGTGGTGTGCTTGTTCGCCATTGGGTTGCTGATGGTCTATTCGGCCAGCTGGCAATACGCGCGTTTTCAAGGCTATTCTGAGTATGGCACCGTACTCAGGCAGTTGGTGATCGGTGTTTTAGGCATGGTGGCCATGTTCGTCATCACCCAGATCGATTATCACCGTTATCGTCGCTGGGTGGTTTGGGGAATGCTGGCCGTGGGTGTACTGCTGGTGGCTGTGCTGATCTTTGGACAAAACACCGGGTCAAACCCCAAACGTGGTCTTTTCAACGGCTCTGTTCAACCTTCTGAATTTGCCAAGTTGATGATCATTGTTTACTTGAGTTTTTGGCTCGACAGCAAACGTGATTCCATGAACAAACTCACCTTCGGCTTGATTCCCTTGATGGCCATCGTCGGAGTCAGCGGCGGCTTGATCCTGGCTCAACCGGATGTTTCTGCCGCTGCCACCACCATCTTGCTCGGCGGTATCCTCTTTTTCATTGCCGGCGGCAAACTCAGCCAGATATTGCTGGTTGTGGCTGTTACAGCCGTACTTGGGTTCTTGGTGGTCAAGGTCAGTTCCACCGCCTCCACCCGCCTGGCCGATTATTGGAGTGGTCTGCAGAACCCTGAGAATGCTTCTGACCATGTCAAATGGTCCCTCGAAGCCATCATTAACGGCGGTGTGTTCGGTGTGGGCATCGGACGCAGCACCACCAAGTTCATTGGTCTGCCGGTGGCATCCACTGACTCCATCTTCGCGGTCATCGCCGAAGAGACCGGATTGTTGGGTGCTTTCGTGGTTTTAGGACTTTACATCGCATTTATCTGGCGCGGACTCACCATTGCGTACCGTGCCAAAGATGATCTTGGCAAATGGCTGGCCAGTGGCATCACCATCTGGATCGCTCTGGAAGCGGCCATCAATACGGGTGTTTTGGTGAACCTGTTGCCATTCGCGGGCAACGCACTGCCTTTCATCAGTTCGGGTGGGTCAAGCCTGGTCACGGTTTTTGCAGGCGTTGGTATCTTGTTTGGCATCGCACGTCAATCGAAGTTGGATCCTGCCACTTCAGAAAGGAGCACACCTCATGCGGTTGTTGATTTGCGCCGGGGGGACAGGCGGCGGAGTGTATCCCGCCCTCTCAGTCCTTCAAGCCATCGGTAGTCGAGCCGATTCCGTTTTGTGGGTAGGTGGCGAAGGCGGCATGGAAGCCGATCTTGTCGCTCATAATCACATCCCTTACCGGGCAATCCCTGCCGCGGGTGTGCACGGCGTGGGTCTTTCAGCCCTGCCGGGTAACCTCATCAAACTCATCAAAGGCATGTTTCAATCTCGCCGCATTTTACGCGAGTTCAAACCTGACGTGCTGCTTTTCACAGGCGGATACGTGGCTGTTCCCATGGCTGTGGCCGCCATCCGATATAACAGTCTGTTGTATGTACCAGATATCGAACCCGGGTTGGCGCTGAAATCGTTGGCAAGGTTTTCTGATGTGATCGCCCTGACTGCCGGCATTTCACGTAAATACTTCAACTCAAAGAAACGCATGGCTGTAACGGGTTATCCCATCCGCAGCGATCTGAAAAGCTGGAACCGTAACGCAGCATTCAAGGAAATGCAAGTCTCACAGGAAATGCCGGTGATTCTGGTGGTTGGCGGCAGCAAAGGCGCCCACCTGATCAACCAGGCCGTTCTACCCCAATTACCCTCCTTGCTTAAAAAAGCCCAGGTGATCCACCTGACGGGGCAGGCCGATTATCAAGAAGCTTTAAATGTCAAAAGCATGCTTCCGCAATCCATGGCTGCCCGCTACCACGCTTATCCTTACCTACATGAAGAGATCGGGGCCGCGTTTACCTGTGCCAATCTGGTCATCTCAAGAGCGGGTGCCTCTATTCTGGGTGAACTGCCTTATTTCGGCCTTCCGGCCATATTGGTGCCCTACCCCTTCGCCTGGCGTTACCAGTTGGTCAATGCTCAATACCTCGAATCTCACGGAGCTGCCGAGATCATTAAAAATGCGGATCTTGAAGCCGGACTCATCCCTGCTGTTGACAGGCTTATGTCTGATCCTTCCCTGTTGGCTTCCATGCGCGATGCCATGCGCTCACTGGCTGTGCCGGATGCCGCTCAAAAGATCGCCGATCTGGTCATCGAACTTGGTACTGATGCCAAAAGAGGAGCAGCCCAATGATTAGTATTCATGTCATGCTCTGGATCTTTATCATCCTCTTTGCCATTGTGGGCGCTATGCGTGGCTGGGCCAAAGAATTGCTGGTAACATTCAGCACCATTTTGGCATTGTTCACCATGAGCGTTTTTGAATCATTCGTGCCCTTCTTTAAGAACATGTTGCAAACCTCCACCCCTGAAGCCGTGTTCTGGATTCGCAGTGGAATTATTGCCGCCCTGGTCTTCTTCGGTTATCAAACCCCAAAATTTCAACGTCTGGCTGAGAGTGGTCGTTTTGTGCGCAACTTCTTGCAAGATTCACTTCTCGGAGGTTTTCTGGGTGCGGTCAATGGATACCTGGTCTTCGGCACCATCTGGTACTACTTGAATGCCGCCGGTTACCCCTTCGCTTTTGTCACCGCCCCTGATCCGGCTACCGCCAGTGGTCTGGCCGCATTGAACTGGATCAATTTCCTGCCTCCCTCCTGGTTGATGGGTACCCCCGCGATCTATTTCGCGGTTGCCATTTGTTTTATCTTCGTAGTGGTGGTGTTTATCTGATGACACATATTCATCTTATCGGTATCGGTGGAACAGGGATCTCATCGATCGCCCGGGTGCTTCTCGAAAGAGGAAATACCGTGAGCGGATCAGATCGAATATTATCACCATTGGCGCAGGAACTTCAGAAGGCCGGTGTCACAGTATATCAAGGCCATGCGCCTGAAAACATTAAAGGAGCAGATATGGTAGTTCGCTCTTCAGCAATACTTGATGATAACGTCGAAGTGATTGAAGCCAAACGGCTGAATATCCCTGTTCTCAAACGCTCCGACTTCCTTGGCAATTTGATGTCGAAAAACATCGGCATTGCCATTGCCGGTTCGCATGGCAAGACCACCACCTCCGCCCTCATGGCCTGGTCGCTCTATCGCCTCGGGCTTGATCCCAGCTACATTCTGGGCGGCGTTTCAAAGAATTTGGGCATCAATGCTCACGCTGGCACTGGCGATTATTTCGTCATCGAAGCGGATGAGTACGATCGCATGTTTCTCGGGTTGAACCCCGGGGCTGTCTTGATCACCAATGTGGAATACGATCACCCTGATTGCTACCCTACTCCTGAATCCTATGTGGTAGCCTTCAAAGAATTTATCCAACGTACCAAACCGGATGGTGTTATCCTGGCGGATTATGGCAGTGTTACTGAGAACCACCTTTTTGACAACCTCCCTGTCGGAGTCAACGCTTTCACCTACGGTTTGCACTCAAAGGCTGATTATCGCGCTGTGAACCTCAAGCAAAACCAGATCGGCGGGTTTACCTTTGACGTGGTCTTTTCACAGGATTCTCTCCCCATCACCACAGTCAGCCTGCAGGTCCCCGGTGAACATAACGTCTGCAACGCCCTGGGCGTGATCGGCATCCACCATCAGCTCGGAACAAACGTGCAGATGGCCGCCCAGTCGCTTTCGGAGTTCAAGGGCACCGGCAGACGTTTTGATGTCGTTGGAGAAATCAACGGCATTACTGTGATTGATGACTACGCGCACCATCCAACCAAGATCAAGGCCACCCTGGCCGCCGCGCGCTCCCGTTACCCCGGGCGCCGCCTGGTGGCAGTCTGGCAGCCGCATACTTTTTCCCGCACGCGGGCACTGGCTGCAGATTTCATCCGTTCACTTGAAAATGCCGATCTAATCATCGTCTCAGAGATCTACGCCTCTCGTGAAAAAGCGGAAGACTACTCCTCGCAGGAACTCGTCCAAAACATGGACTTGCGTAAAGCGCTATACATCGCCAGCAACGCCGAGATCACCCGTTACCTCACCCGTCATTTATTACCTGGTGATGTTCTGATTGTTCTTTCTGCTGGTGACGCGGACCAAATCTGCCGTTCCGTCTTGTCCATTTTAAGCGAAAGGAAGGCCTGAAATGACGCAATTGCAAACCACTCAAATCTCTCTGCGTGAATTTGTTGAAGCCACCCCCGTGTGTTTCATTGATTTTGACAAAATCCAGGTGGCTCCCCAAAACCCACCCAAAGAGGATGAGTTCCGCTGCCTGAGCCTTTCAGAACGTCAGGCTTTGTTAAACCGATTGATCGACCGCGTGAAATCCCTTTGAGGATATGATGCTTAATATAGACCTCTTACAACAGCACTTCGGCAGCCGCCTGCAGCAAAATGTCAGGTTGTCTGCCTATACCACCTCTCGCGTGGGTGGTGAAGCGTGTTGCCTGCTGGTTGCTAATTCAGCCGACGAACTGGCTGAGGATGTTCAGTACTTATGGCAAAACAATTATCCGGTCAAAATCTTTGGCAGTGGCTCGAATATGCTGGTCTCTGACCGTGGCTTGGATGCCGTGGTCGTGATCAACAAAGCCAAAACCATTCGATTTGAAGAATTCGAGGATCAGCCTGTGGTTTATGCTGAATCAGGCTCCACCCTGATCACGGTTGCCCGCCTGGCCGCCGAGAACGGCCTTGACGGCATGGTTTGGGGCTCCACCATCCCAGGCACGGTGGGTGGCGCGGTTTATGGCAACGCCGGAGCCCA
Source organism: uncultured Anaerolinea sp. (assembly GCA_964474095.1). Taxonomy (GTDB): domain Bacteria; phylum Chloroflexota; class Anaerolineae; order Anaerolineales; family Anaerolineaceae; genus UBA6107. Next base: position 4,879 of record CAYYRU010000029.1, on the reverse strand, counting down.
CGGCAGTGACACCAGCCAAAACCTGGTAATGGCAGAAATCTTGCACCGAGAAAAGGGCAGGTTGTCGCTGAATGCTGAAGAAATGCAATACGCATATCGCTCCAGCATCCTTAAGCGAAATCCTGGTTCGGCTGTCATTCTGGCAGCGAAATTCGCGCTCCACCCCGCCGATCCGCAGGTCGTCAAGGCAGCCATGGCAGCCAATGCCGAAAAACGCCGCCTTTCACAACCTACCGGGTCGTGTATGGGCTCCATGTTCAAGAATCCTGAAGGCGACAAGGCCGGACGCCTGATCGAAGCCGCGGGATTGAAAGGAATGAAGGTAGGTGGGGTTGAGATCAGCCCCAAGCATGCCAATTTCATGATCAATGACGGCACGGGTACGGCACAAGATTACCGCCGGCTGATTGAGTTGACCCAAAATGCCGTTTTTGAAAAATTCGGTGTTAAACTGTCACTCGAAATTGAAATCATCGGAGAATGGCAGGAGTAAACCATGACGAAGAAAACAAACATTGCAGTGATTTTTGGCGGTCGCTCAGGCGAACATGAGGTTTCTCTCATGAGCGCTCGTTCTGTTTTATCGGTATTGAACCCCGAGAAATTTGAAGTGACCCAGATCGGCATCACCCACTCCGGCGCCTGGCTGACCGGCAAGAATGTTATTGAAGCCTTTGAAACCAACGCGTTTGACCATCTCAACCCTGTGGTGATGATGCCCGAACCTCGCCAGGGAGCGCTCTTCCTCTTGAAGAACGAAAAACTCGAGCCCATGCCCCGCATAGATGTGGTCTTCCCGGTGCTGCACGGCACCTTTGGTGAAGATGGCACCATGCAAGGCTTACTGGAGCTTGCCGACGTGGCTTACGTGGGCTGCGGTGTGCTTTCTTCCTCGGCGGGCATGGACAAGAGTCTCTTCAAAGATGTCATGCGTGCCAACGGCATTCCCGTGGTCGATTCTATACTGACCTCTCGCGCCGCGGTCACTTCCGCAATGGAAGAGGTTATCCGCAGCGTTGAAAGCAGCACCCCCTACCCCGTTTTCGTGAAACCAGCCAACCTGGGTTCCTCGGTGGGCATCAGCAAATGCACCAACCGCGCGGACCTGTTGGAAGGCCTGATGGAGGCCTCCCGTTTTGACCGCCGCGTTCTGGTGGAACACGGCATCAACGCCCGCGAGATCGAAGTCAGTGTGCTCGGCAACGAAGATCCCCAGGCCAGCATCGCCGGTGAGATCCGCCCCATGGATATCTTCTATACCTACGAAGAGAAATACATCCACGATACCGCGGAGCTTATCATCCCGGCCAACATTGACCAACCCACCATGGAGAAAGTCCGCGCGCTGGCCATCAAAGCTTTTAAAGCCATTGACGGAGCCGGCATGGCCAGAGTGGATTTCCTGCTGGATCGCGACACCAATGAGATTTACCTGAACGAGTTGAACACCATCCCGGGGTTCACCAAGATCAGCATGTATCCAAAACTGTGGGCCGCCAGTGGTTTGCCCTATTCAGACCTGGTGGACCGATTGATCGAATTGGCGATCCAACGCAAAGCGGATCGCGACAATACAGAACGCATTTTCAGGAGTAACGAGTGAGCGAACGCAACTCCCGCCAACCCCTTTCACGCGCTGAACAGCTCCGTCAACAACGGCAGCCGTTTTCACGCGTCATCGAGTTGCCGGAAAAGCAAAACGTCCCAGGCCCCAGCACTCCTGTGGTAAATCCCTTTGGAAAATCCAGTGTGCAGCCAGGACCGCAATCACATAAACCTGCTGTGGCCGTAACCACTCGCAGCTACCCCTACTCGACCCCTCTGCGCGAAAGCGTGGCCACCCCCGAGCGACGCAAGACTTATCGTGTTGCATCCAACGGGGTTGAGACCCGCCTGCCTTCCATGCCTCACCTCAAATTTAGCTGGCAGTGGGTGTCGGGCTTTATGACCTTTGCCTTGCTGGTCTTGGTCATTTTAATGATTTACCTTCCCACCTTCAAAGTGCAGCAGGTGCAGGTGGAAGGGCTTCAATTCCTCGCCCAGGAAGACGTGCAGGCCGTCGTTACCAAAGCCGCCGGATCCATCTTTACCCTTGATCGCAACAAGATCGAAAAAGCAGTCGGCCTCGCCTTCCCTGATTTAAAGGATATCAATCTGCGAATGGATAAAACCGGCAAATTGATCTTATCCGTCACCGAACGGCAGCCCGTGATGGCCTGGAAAGCCGGTGATCATGAACCTTACTGGTTTGATGCGGATGGAGTCGTCATGCCCGCCCGCGGCGATTCAAGCACCCTGCTGACTGTTTATTCTGATTGCGGCATTCCATTCACCAAACCCACACTAGGCATCAACAACCCCTTGGATTACGCGAACCTGGTGTTGAACCGCTCGGTAGTTCCAGTCACCCAAAATGATTTGATCAATACGCTCAATCCAGATGTGATGAAAGCACTCCAGGATCTGAGCGCACAAATGCCTTCAGGCACTTTATTGGTTTTTGACTACATTTCAGGGGTTGGCTGGAAAGACCCGCGAGGATGGAAGATCTATTTTGGGCTTGACCTTACCAACATTCAGTTTAAATTGGTCGAGTATCAAGCCATCGTAGACGCGCTGAGCGCACAGGGGATCTCCCCCAACACCATCAGTGTGGCGCACATCGATTCACCATATTATCGGACAAAGTAGGAAAACGGCATGGAACAACCAATCGTAGTCGGAATTGATATCGGAACCACCAAGGTCTGCACCCTCGTTGCCCGCCTCGAAGGCGAGAATGATATGCGCGTCTTGGGGGTTGGCATTGAACCGTCGCAGGGGATCAAAGTCGGATCAGTGGTGGATATTACTGCCGCCTCGACCTCCATTGCCCGTTCGATCGAGAAAGCCGAACGCACCTCAGGGCTCGAGATCACATCCGCCCTGGTCAGTTTGGCAGGGTCGCACGTCTCAGCCATCAACTCACGTGGTGTGGCCGGCATTTCCGGCGGCGTGATCGACCAGAATGACGTCTGGCGCGCCCTGGATGCCGCCCAGGCGGTCGCCATCCCCCACAATCGAGAGATCATCCACGTGATTCAGCGTGGTTTTACCGTTGACGGCCAGGAAGGTATTCAAACACCCATTGGGTTCTCCGGCTACCGCCTCGAAGTGGAAGCCCACATCATTACCGCGGCCTCCGCCACCGTCGAGAACCTGCGCCACTGCGTGCAGGCTGCCGGCGTCAAAGTCTCACAATTTGTCTTGAATCCGCTGGCCTCGGCCGAAGTGGTGCTTAACAAGACCGAACGCGACATGGGTGTATGCGTCTGCGATATCGGCGGTGGCACTAGCGACCTGGCCATCTACGTCAACGGAGACGTCTGGCACACCATGGTGCTGCCCGTTGGTGGCTCACACATCACCCAGGATATTGCCGTCGGTTTGCGGGTTCCCCCCGAAACCGCCGAGATGATCAAGAAGCAATACGGACATGCCATCAAGAACGAGGTCGGCGAGGATGAATTCTTTACCCTGCGCGCCTTCGGTGAAGAACATCCCGTTCAGGTCAGCCGCCGCGATCTGGCTCACATCATCGAGGCCCGCGTGGAAGAGATCTTCTCCCTACTGCTGCAGGAGCTGCGCCGCTCAGGGTATGACGCCCTGCTACCCGCCGGCATGGTCTTGACCGGCGGCACCAGCCTGTTGACCGGCATCCGCCCGCTGGCTTCACAGATCCTGGGCCTGCCCGTGCGCATCGCCAAGCCAGAAAACCTGGTCGGCCTGGTGGATCAGCTTCAATCACCCTCCTACACCACCAGCGTCGGATTGCTCAAGTGGGCCGAATTGATGAACGAGACCATGGCCCCTGCCGCCACCACCAACCGCGGCAAAACCAAGAGCCACCCCAAGACCAACGTCGAATGGAAAGACGTCAAGGGCTGGCTGAACCGCTTGTTACCGTGATCAACCAGGTACGCCAAAACCTGGATACATTACAGAAATCTAAATTATGGAGGAAACACGATGGAGACCAACAGAACACAACCCAACCAACCTGCCAACCGCCCGCTAGGTGAGTTCAGGCCCCAGCCCGAAGCCTTCGCCCGCATCAAGGTCGTAGGCGTGGGCGGCGGCGGCTGCAACGCCGTCAACCGCATGATCGATGAGGGCGTTCAAGGCATTGAGTTCATTGCCGTGAATACTGACGCCCAGGCGCTGGTCATGTCAAAAGCACCCACCAAGGTGCGCATTGGCGATGTGACCACCGGCGGACTCGGCGCGGGTGGTAACCCCGAGATCGGCAAGAAATCCGCCGAGGAATCGTCAGAAGAGTTGTATGAGACCCTCAAGGGCAGCGACATGGTCTTTGTGACTGCCGGCATGGGCGGCGGAACCGGCACCGGTGCGGCTGCCGTGGTGGCCCAGATCGCGCACGAGATCGGCGCGCTGACCATTGGTGTGGTCACCCGCCCCTTCACCTTTGAAGGCTCCAAACGGTTGCAATCTGCCGAACAAGGCATCGCCCGCCTCAAGGAACATGCTGACACCTTGATCGTCATCCCCAATGACCGCCTGCTCCAGATCGTGGATCGCAAGGCCGGCCTGCAGGAATCCCTCAAGACCGCCGACGATGTACTGCGCCAGGGTATTCAGGGTATCTCAGAACTCATCACCATCCCAGGTTTGATCAACCTCGACTTTGCCGACGTGCGCACCATTATGTCTGAAGGCGGAGCCGCCCTCATGGCTGTTGGCACTGCCAGCGGTGACGAGCGCGCTCAAAAAGCCGCCGAACAGGCCATCTCAAGCCAGTTGCTCGACATCACCATTGACGGCGCTCGCGGTATCCTCTTCAATATCACCGGCGGACCCAGCCTGACCTTGATGGAAGTCA
>CAYYRU010000028.1:0-33324 GCA_964474095.1 uncultured Anaerolinea sp. | reverse complement strand
CGCTCAACATCCTCAACAACCAGCGCAAACTCGAAACCCCGCCCGCGGCCATCACCGAAGAGGAAATGACCGCGCTCAACATCCTCAACAACCAGCGCAAACTCGAAACCCCGCCCGCGGCCATCACCGAAGAGGAAATGACCGCGCTCAACATCCTCAACAACCAGCGCAAACTCGAAACCCCGCCCGCGGCCATCACCGAAGAGGAAATGACCGCGCTCAACATCTTGAACAACCAGCGCAAACTCGAAACCCCGCCCGCGGCCATCACCGAAGAGGAAATGGCTGCCCTCAATCAATTATCAAAACAACCGGCAGCTGAAGCCGATCTTGCCAACGTCTCTGAAAAGGAACTGCAGGAATTATCCGAACTCATCAATCAAATGCCCCCGCCTGACCCCCTTGACGAGGGAGACGACGTTGTGGCATCCACTTTGGAACCACAAACACAAAGCACATCGGATTGGATTTCTGAATCAGAAATAGCCGCGCCAGACAGTAATGCCACTCACTCAACGCCTGAAGCCTTGCAACCTTCAGGAGACACAGCCTCACCCTCAACCGGAGCTGACAGTATATCTGAGGTTACCAGCAACGTCGAGCCATCGGTCAATGAGCCTCTTCCCGAGATCGATTTCACACTTCCGTGGGAAGCAGTAGAATCCCCACAACAGCAACCCCCGCCTCTGCACGATGTCGTTGGCGTCACTTCTGATGAAGCAGAATTCGCCGCCATTCTGGAAGAAATGACCTTATCCACTTCTGAAGCTGCTGCAACTGATCCATCAGAACCTGTGATCTTGCCAGTTGCGGAGACTGCGCAAGAAGAAACACTTGAAACAAGTGATGTCTCCTCTGTTGGACCGGCAGTCGAGGCTGTTGAAGAGATCCTTCCACAGTCAGAAACTGAGATTGTGCCGGATATTTCTGTTGAAACATCGGCGAAAAACAACAATATCTCTCCGCAAGAACCGGCAACGCAAACTCCCATCGAGGTTGCAATCGCGGAGGAAACCCCTTCACTTCCCGCAACTGCCGCTGATTTTCGTTTTCATTACACCTGTGTTCTCATCCCGGAAAACCGCGATCAGTTCCTGACCCGCGATATCTCTGAACGCCTGAGTGGCAGCTTGCCGCAATTTCACCTTGCCCAGGGATGGAAACTGGGCAGCATTACCATCCGCCCTCAATACCTGTTGTGGACGGTGGCCGTGCCCATGGGAGTGTGCCCCCATCAAGTGATCCGGCAAATTCGTAGTTTGACCTCGGCCAACCTGTTTGCCAACTTCCCGGAACTCGCCAAGAAGAAAACTTCTGATGACTTTTGGTCTTCTGACTTTATCGCGGTCAGTGGCAATGAACCCCCTCCAGCAAATTTGATTCATAATTTTGTCACACAGGCTTGGAGTAAACGCGAACCCAGCACTACCTAGATAAAACACTAAAGGATTAGCTGTATGCCGCCTGTACTTTATTTAATCGATGGACACGCCCTGGCGTACCGCGCCTATTTTGCCTTGACGGCAGGTGCAGGCAGTGAACGCCTGCAGACCAGCAGCGGGGAACCTACTGCCGGTATTCTTGGTTTTGCTAATGTGTTACTGAGGCTGTTGGAACAGGAAAAACCCGAGTATCTGGCCGTGGCCTTTGACACCGGCAAGACTTTTCGCAACGAACTCTTCAAAGAGTACAAAGCCACCCGGGCGAAAATGCCGGATGATCTGCGCCCGCAGATCGAACGCATTCGACAAATGGTGGATACTTTTCACCTGCCCCGCCTGGAACAGGAAGGTGTGGAAGCGGATGATATCCTCGGTACCATCGCACGGCAGGCAGTAGCCGAAGGGTTTGGCGTCAAGATCATCACCGGTGACCGCGACCTGCTGCAACTGGTGGAGGATCGCATTGTCGTCAGCCTGTCAGGTCAAAAGATCTCTGAAGCCAAAGACTATAAACCATCAGATGTGAAAGCTTACCTGGGGGTCAACCCCGATCAGGTGGTCGATTACAAAGCCCTGGTGGGTGACAAATCAGATAACATCCCCGGCGTGCCGGGTGTAGGTGAAAAGACCGCCACCAGCCTGCTCGAACAATATGGCACCCTGGATAACATCTACGCCCATCTGGCCGAAATCCCGGGGCGGGCTGGTGTGAAATTAAGCGAGGGCAAAGAATCCGCCTATCTCAGTCAGAAACTGGCACAGATCAAAACAGATGTGGCCATTGTGCTAAAACTGGAAGACGCCAGGACTGATCACATTGATCTTCAGGCAGTGGAAGCTTTGTTTAGAGAACTTGAATTCAAGAATCTCGTCAACCGCCTGCACACTACCAACGCGCCCTTCGCGAAATCCGCCGCTCGCGGTCAAATGCCCCTCTTCGAGAGCGAGGTACAGCAGATCAGCGTCACCCCGGCTTATACTCTTGAGACGCAAATCGTTAACACCACCGAGAAATTACGAGAACTGTCATGGCTGCTTAATGGCTCCGACTTGATCGCATTTGATACTGAAACCACCTCCACCGACCCACTGCGGGCGGATCTGGTGGGGGTATCGGTAGCCATCAAAGAAGGTACAGGCTATTACATCCCCGTCGGACACACAGGTCTGACCCAACAACTACCCATCTCTGAGGTGATTGAAGCGCTCATCCCCGCCTTCACCAACCCAAAGATCATGAAAGCCGGACACAACATCAAGTATGACGCGCTGGTACTTGGTAATTATGGGCTTCAGGTCACCCCGCTCAGTTTTGACACCATGATCGCCGAGTGGTTGATCGACCCCTCCTCTCACAGCCTGGGACTCAAAGACATGGCTGGTGATTATTTAAACATCAGCATGACCCATATTGAAGAGCTGATCGGCAAGGGAAAAAACCAAATCACCATGGATCAGGTATCAGTGGAGGCAGCCGCCCCTTATGCCGCCGCAGACGCCGAAGTTACCTTAAGGCTGGTCCCGCTGCTTCAAAAGAAGATGGATCAACGCCAGTGCACCCGTATTTTCAACGAGATTGAAATGCCCCTGGTGCCTGTTTTGATGCAAATGGAACGTGAGGGCATCAAGCTGGACGCCGCCTTTTTTAAGAAATTCAGCGGTGAGATGGAAACCCGTTTACGTGCCATTGAAGACCAGGTGTACAATGCGGTGGGGTACCCTTTCAACCTAAATTCGACCCAGCAGCTTTCCAAAGTATTGTTCGAAACCCTGCGTTTGGAGCCCCCCGACCGCAATAAAAAGACCGCCAGCGGGCACTTTTCCACCTCCGCGGCCGTGTTGGATGAATTAAGCGGCAAACACCCGGTGGTCGACCTGCTGCTTGAGTACCGCGAACTTGCCAAATTAAAATCCACCTATTTGGATGCCCTCCCCTTGCAGATCAATCCACGCACTGGCCGCGTGCATACCAACTTCAACCAGACCGGTTCAGTCACTGGCCGCCTGGCTTCATCTGATCCCAACTTGCAGAACATCCCCACCCGCACTGAGACCGGCAGGCAGGTGCGCCTGGGATTTGTGGCTTCGTCCGGAAATGTACTGCTCTCAGTGGATTATTCACAGATCGAACTGCGCATTGTGGCCCACATGTCGGGTGACGAATCCATGTTGGAGGCTTTCAAAGCCGGACAAGACATTCATGCCGCCACGGCAGCCGCCATTCTCAACCTTCCTTTGGAAGAGGTCAACAAAGACCAACGCCGCCACGCCAAGGCTATCAATTTTGGCTTGATCTACGGTATGAGTGCCTTTGGATTGAGCCGGGCTACCGATTTGACCCTCGGTGAAGCTGAAAACTTTGTCAAGGAATACTTTGAACACTTCCCCGGGGTAAAAAAGTACCTCGACAACATTCGCGTTCTGGCTGCGCGCCAAGGCTATGTTGAAACCATGCTCGGCAGGCGGCGCTACTTCCCTAACCTGGCCAACCCCATCAATGTGAACATGAAAAATCGCGAAGAGCGCGAGGCCATCAACGCTCCCATCCAGGGCACCGCCGCGGATATCATGAAGCTGGCCATGTTGAAACTGCAGCCCGCTCTGACTGCCAATCATTTAAAAGGCCGCATACTGCTGCAAGTGCATGACGAACTCGTGCTCGAAGTACCTGAAAATGAGTTGTCAGAGACGGCAGTCGTTGTGCAAAAAGTGATGTCTGAAGCATACGAACTTTCCATCCCCCTGCTCACTGAAGCCCGCAGCGGTCATAATTGGGGAAGTCTGCAAGTACTAAAGGATTGATTTGAATGAACGCTGATGCTGATAAATTCCAGGCTTTGATGAACCAGGGGCATAACGCCGCCTGGGAACAAGATTGGGCCAAAGCCTTCGAGTCTTATCGATTGGCAGTATTGGAGTCACCTGAAGATCCCATGGCTGTGGGCAGCGCTGCCCTGGCTTGTTTTCAATTGGAAAAATTTGAAGAGGCGTTACAGTTCTATCAAAAATGCGCCCTTCTTACGCCAGACGACCCCATGCCCTTCGAGAAGATGGCGCGGATTTATGAGCGTACCGGCATGCTCATCGAGGCTGTTAAATGCTTCATGCAAAATGGTGAAAAACATCTCAAGGCCAGGGATGCCGATCATGCCATTTCAGCCTTCAAAGAAGCACTCAGGCTCGACCCTAATAATCAGACTGTTCGCATGCGACTGGCCATGATCTTTGACAAGATGGGTTTAAAAGCCGAATCGATCACAGAGTACCTTTATTTGGCCGCGCTCATGCAAGCTGCTGGCGACAAAGCCAGAGCCAGCCAGGTGCTGCATTACGCGCTTCAACTTGACCCTGAACATGCTGATTCTAAAAAAGCGCTTGCTTTGTTGGAGTCCGGACAGCAGATTCCACTGCCAGCCCCTTCCAAAGGCGGCACCGGCCCGGTAAAAATGGCGCAGGTCAGGCAAATGGAGACACCCTCTTCAGCCCCTGTGTCTGAAAAGATCGCAAAGCCCGCGGCTACAGCCCCTCTGGCCACCCCGCGTTATGATCCACTCACTGAAGCCAAACTGGCGGCGCTCAAAGAAATTGCGGGCATGCTCTTTGAACAAACTGATGGCAATCAATCCACCGCCCAGAACGTTCGTAAATCCGTCCACTTGTTACGCGGCACGGGTGAGCTATCCCTCAAACAGAATGAACGCAGCCGCGTGCAGGCTCATCTTAGCCGCACCATTGACCTGCAAACCGCCGGCAAGGACAATGAAGCCGCGGTCGAACTGGAACGAGCCATCGACCTGGGGCTTAATCTTTCGGCAGGCGAATATTTGTTGGGCTTGCTGACCGTTGAAACCACCCCCCAAAAAGCACAAAAACATTTGCAAAAATCCTTGCGCCATCCAGATTACGCCCTGGGATCTTTCCTGCTTTTGGCAAAAATCGCTGAAGCGTCAGGCCAGGTAAAAGATGCCTGCACTTATGCTCTTCAAGCCCTGCGCCTGGCGGATATTCAGACCGTTCCATCAGAGGTCGAGGCGGATTTATCACAACTATATGAACCCATATTTGAATCTCAGAGAAAGATCACCGATCAAAAAAAGCTGGCCAGCATCAGCCAAACTATAAAAAATCAATTATTACGCCCCGATTGGCGCGAATATTTGAAAGAAGCCCGCAGTCAACTCCCGGCCCAGCCTGAAGGTAGCGCGCCTATGCCATTGGCAGAACTGCTATTGGAAACGACCAACAGCCAGGTGATCGAAGCCCTCACCTATATTAAACAACTGGCAGCTGAAGGCAAGCTGCGCACAGCCATGGAAGAGGCATTTCATGCCCTCACCTTTGCCCCAGTCTATCTGCCCTTACATGTGCAGATCGGCGAGTTACTGATCCAGGAAGGCCGCATCAACGAAGCCAGCCAAAAATTCAACGTCGTGGCAGATCTCTATAACGTCCGCGGAGAAACCACCCAGGCCGTGAGGTTGCTTGCCCGCATCGCCAGACTGGCCCCCATGGATCTGGCCGTCCGCACCAAGTTGATCGATCTGCTGATCACCTCGGGGCGTGTGGATGATGCTGTTCAGCAGTACATGGAACTCGCAAATGTGCACTACTTGTTGGCTGAACTGGAACAAGCCAAACAAAACTACCAACAAGCACTTTCTCTCTCAAACAAATCTTCTGACCCGCGCAAGTGGGCGCAGCAGATCCTCAACAAACTGGCAGATATTGAACTGCAAAGCCTCGACCTGAAATCCGCCATCAAGATCATGGAACAACTGCGCAGCCTCGATCCGGCGGATTCCACCACACGCTCCACCTTGATTGATCTCTACTTGCGTATCGGGTTAACCTCAGGGGCGACCAATGAGCTGGATGCCTATTTAAAGTTGCTTGAAGCAGCCGCGCAATTTGATAAAGCGGAAGAGTTTATTGACCGCCTGCTGGCAGACCGGCCTGATAACATCGATATTCAAAAACGCCTGGTGAGTCATTTCGGTTCCATAAACCAGATCGAGAAAGCGGTAGAAAAACTGGATGCGTTAGCTGAAAAATGCCTGCGGCAGGAGAACCGAACCGGCGCTCTGGCCACCCTGCAGCACCTGATCTCTCTTGACCCGCCCAACAGCAATGATTACCGCCGCTTATATGACGAATTAAGAAATCAAACGAATTGATTGTTTCCTATTACTAACAGTAAACCAAAGAAACCCGTCTTTAAAAAACTCCGTGATTATTGAGAAACCTTGTATATTCCATATCACATCCTTGAATATGAGCCATCCACCAATCAGCAAGGAATTCAATCAGCTCTACTCTTACATCTTCTTTGGATGAGTCGTACTTGGCTTGAAATTTTTGGATTGTGTCTTCATACATTCGATGTTCTTTTTTGTGATCCTCTAGCCCGTAATATTTATGCTTTTCCAAGTAATGCTCTTCAGTGCTGAAGTGAACCCGGGCATAATCACTGATTTGTTGAATCAACTCCTTTAGTTCTTTATGATCGTCATTCTCACCAATTAATTCCCACAACTGGTTAAGCATCAGAATAATTGACTTGTGCTGCTCATCGAATTCCTTAATTCCCACTGAATATTTGTCATTCCAAATCATTTGTCTGGTCATTTTTGCCTTATGTAATTCTGAATATGAGGATTGTCTACCACCAAATATGAAACCAGGTTCGGCCTGAAGCTGCTTCGCCGCGCACATTGATCTCAGCCACCACGTTGACCAGGTCTTTCACTTGCAAGCCTTCAACCTGTAGATTGATCTGGCTGACGCCTAACTCATTGGTGGGAGACAATCGATAGAAAGTCTTGCTGCCATCCGGGTAAAAAAGCGTAATTCCTGTTTCAGCGTTCGGTAGGGGGCGCATGAATTGGTCTCGCGCGATCACATAAATGGTTTGGGGTTCCCCGCAGCCGATCAGCCCCTTCAACACGAACACGCTCACGCTTGGATGGAGCAGCTGTCCACTCAATCCTTCCGGTGGGCTGGCCTTTAACAGCTCAGGGTTTGCTTCCTGCTTGTCGAAATAGATGCGCCCGAGATCAGAGAGCGCCACCCTCTCCCCAGCCGGACGATCCGGCCACCATTCCATGCGCGCATTCTCAAAATACTGCACGTAATGACCGTCTGCTACTTCTACATCCGAGATCGGGTCTCCAAACCAGGTCTCACCTTCATACGCGTTATAAAACTGCAAAAAAGCATAGCACACCGAAAACCCCGACTTAAATTTCTTACAGGTGGGTCCCTCGTTGGGGATGTCGGCTTTATCGCCAGGTTCAAGATGCAGCAAGGCGCCCAGCGGAGCAATCTGAACGATTGACCCTTCCGGGCTTTCCACCTGGTCTAGCCGTGCGCGCTCAAAATACTGCACCCTCAAACCGGTTTCAGGGTCAGTAAATTCATCCGTGATCGGATAGCCAAAATAAAGCAGCGGGTCGCTGACACTGTTGTAAAACTTTAAGAACTCTCCCCAGATCCAATGCCCGGTTTCAGAAATGTAAACCGAGTCGGAAGATTGCGCTTTGGCAGCTTGTGGAGAAAGTGCCGCCAACAACAACACGATTATGGTCGCAATGGTGAGAATCCGGCGCGCGTTTATCATACTAAGCGTATTATACAAAAATCGATGGCTATTCGCAATTATTTCAGTTTGAGCAGATCAGCATGTACAGCTAGATGACCTTGGCAGATCGTGCTTCATTCCGCTGGGTGGTGATCGAAAGCCACAAAAATGCGCCGATCGCCAGCAAACCGATCACACCCCCGCCATACCAAATAGTAATTGGACCCAGGTGGTCACTCAATAATCCACCCACAATAGGGGCAACACCCGAGGCAATGCTGTTGGTCAGGCCGTACACGCTCATATATCTGCCGCGCATATCCACGGGGGCGGTGTTGGCGGTATAAGTGGTGGCGGTGGGGATGAGCACCAACTCTCCGATAGTCATCACCACCATGCAGAACCAGAATCCCCAAAATCCGCTGAAAAGGGCGATCAATGCGGTTCCGGCCGCGTAAAAGAACGTGCCCACCAACATGACCGGCATGGCTTTATGTCTGCGGGTGACCAGGGTGACCAGGTATTGCAGGGTAACCACCATGATGGCATTGGTGGTCGGGATCAAACCATATTGACTTTCTGGCAGGTTAAAGTTGGTGTTCGAATACACAGGCAGCAGCACCCACACCATCGATGCCAACATGGATGTCAAAGTGAACGCACCCACAAACCCCATAAACTCTTTATGTCCAAAAATATGCCCGTAGCCTGCAAAGATCGATTTGCCTTTCAGCGTCTCTGCCACCCCAGCCGGCAGGGTTTCTTTGGCTCGAAACGCGATCAGCAATCCGTAAAAAGACAAACACACCGCGGCAATGTAAAACGCTAAAGTATAAGAAGTGGAAGCCACAATGCCGCCAATGGCTGGTCCAATCGATACACCAGCGTTATTGCTCATGCGCAAGAGCGCGTAGGCGTCTGACCGTTTTTCAGTTGGGATCAAATCGGCCATCATGGCGTCCGCGCCCACGCGATATAACGGGTTCAGAGCACCCATCAGGCATTGCGCGAGCGCGAATTGATAAAACTGGGTGGCCGTGCTCATGAAAAAGTACATCACACCATTGCCCACCAGGCTCAAGACCATCACCCATTTTCGTCCCAGCCTGTCAATGATGGGGCCTGCCACAAAAGAAAAGATCAACCCCATGGCTGCGTTCAAGCTGACCAGGCTGGCAGTTTGCGCCAGGGGCAGCTCCAGTTTCTTTGACACATAAATCATCAAGAACGGCCAGATCATAGATTGTCCTATTGTGCTGATCAACATGCCCACGAAAAGGATCCAGAATTGGCCGGGGTACTCTTTGCGAGAATTTAGCAATCGTTTGAGCATTCTTACGCTTTCATAATTGGTGAGTTTTGAGGTAAGAGCCTAATTCTAACACTCCTTAAAAATGAACCCAAGGCTCTCAATTGATAGTTGACAAAGCCAATCCTGGCAGTGTAAAGTGAAGGCATCTTATTATTACAGGAGGAATTCACATGTTAAAGGAATTTAAAAATTTCATCATGCGCGGCAATGTGCTGGATCTGGCAGTGGCAGTCATTATTGGTGGTGCTTTTGGCAAGATCATTAGCTCCCTGGTGAATGATGTCATCATGCCCCCCATCGGCTTATTGCTTGGGAAAGTGGATTTCTCAAATCTTTACATCAATATGAGCGGAACCCAATATGCCAGTCTGGCTGAAGCCCAGGCTGCTGGCGCGCCCACACTCAATTATGGAATTTTCTTGAACAATGTGGTGGATTTCTTAATTGTGGCTCTGGTGATTTTCCTGGTGATCAGGGCCATTAACAAAATCCCTAAGAAAGCCGAAAAAACTGCCGAGGTCACCACCCGCGACTGCCCCTATTGCATGACCTCGATCTCAAACAAAGCCACTCGCTGCCCTCATTGTACTTCCGAGGTTAAGGCAGTCGTTTAACTGGTTAGTTCTGCCCGCGGCTTTTTCGTGTTCTTTCAAGGCGCGGTAAGCCGCCGCGATAAGAAGGCGCCAATATTTCATACATCGCGCATAAGCGCCCATCAAGCATGCGGCTGCGAATTCGCGCGTCCAGATCGTCAAAACCGCCTGACATGGTGATCACAGTGGGCAATTTGGCGTTGTATCGTTCGTTGAATATCTGATAGAGTTTTTCTCTTGCCCAGGGGGTGGCGCTTTGAGTTCCCAGATCATCCAAAATGAGAATGGAGGCGCTTTTGACGCGGTTGAACATCTCGTCATAAGAAATACTGCTCGAAGGGCTGAAGGTGGCCCGCAAATGATCAAGCAGGTCCGGCACCACCATGAAGATGGGGTCGTCACCCATGCCCTTGCGGTAGTTGCCAATGGCGGCTGCCAGGTGAGTCTTGCCGCAGCCGTAGGTGCCCGTCATTACCAGCCAGCCATTTGGGTTCTCGGCGAACTCCTGCGCTGCGCGAAAGACATTTTCGAGATTGTTTTGCACCTCAAGCGGCAGGCGTTCCGGTTCGCGCAGGCTGAAATTGCCAAAGGATCGATCTCCAAGCAGTTGCAGTTGATACACCAGGGGATCTTTGCTGTCTTTGATCGGAGAGCGATAATCCGGCGCGGTGATGCGCACCCAGGTCGAGAGATCAGGGTCTTGCAGCCGTGAGCGGATGCGCTCATCCAGATCTTCATGCGATAAATTGGTCGTGACCACGGTGGGCAATTTTCGTGAATAGCGGTAATCAATGATCTGAAATAGCTTTTCACCCGCCCATTGGGTGGCATTTTGAGCACCCAGGTCATCCAACACCAAAAGCCCCACGTTGCGGATTTCTTCAAAGCGTTGTTCGAAGCTGGTGTTGTTGGAGCCGTAGGAGTAACGCAGCCAATCCAAAAGATCCGGCACGGTCAGGAACAAGGTGTTCATGCCGTATTCGACGCAGGTGTTGGCAATGGCGGCCGCCAGGTGGGTCTTGCCGCAGCCGTAGGTGCCCATCATCACCAGCCAGCCGCGCGGAGAAGCCGCGTACTGCTGCGCCTGGCTTAAACCATATTGCAGTGATTGGATCTGCTCGTCGGCCAATCCCAGCCGGCCTTGAACAGAAAAGGATTTAAACGTCATGGCCTTGAAAGCCTCAAGGTTGCTCATGCGAAAGAGACGATCGCGATCACTGCGATTCTGCTCGTTCTGCTTGCAGATGCACAGGGTTAATTTGCCAAATTCAGGGTCGCCAACAGGCACGTCCTTGCGGTAAAACCCAATTCCTCCGCAGATCTGACAGACCCCTTCTTCAGAACTGGCAGTCTTAGTGGCGGAAGTATTCGCCGAACTCGCCTTCACTGTCGAGTTTACGATTTTCTTTAGCGGATCGTTGATCTCTTTCATCGCGGCCTTTCTCTTTCCACGAACATAAAATAGCTTCTATGTATTTCCAATTGCGAATATTGCGTGTTACAGCGATCTTAAAGGCATCACTGATCCAATCGGCAGGGTATTCCTCTTCGGCTTCCCGCAATTCATCAGCCAGCAAGGGTGTCAGCGGACCGATGTTCTGTTCATACAGCCCAAATATGTTGGGGCGGCTTACAGTCACTGCCTTTTTTGCCACCGGAGCCGCCTTGGGTGACCATGCGCCCTGAGCCAGACTTTCCAGGGCTGCGCGTCCGCGTGGAGTGTTGATAAAGTAATAATTTACTTCACCCTGCATTGCCGCCAGCAAAAATCCCCTGCGGACGGCCGCTTCAAACGCCTTTTCGACCTTCTGGACACGCTCGTTATCGTTACGCCCTAATGAGTGATAAAAATCCTTGTCTTCCTGCAAGTCGGCCTGGGTCAAATAACGCAGGTCACCTTCCTGCAAGTCTAGATATCGAAAGACCCATAAACAAAGGCGAAGTTCATCCAGATCATCCATTTGTGGAAGTAGATCCGAAAAAAACTCGGCCGGAATGGTTGTCGCCTTGTTCGCTGAGAGATTGAATCCACTAAACGCAGACATCTACCCCTCTCAAGTGCGTTTTTTATCTTTGCCGAAGTCGCCCGCGAAGGTGGCGGCGTTTTCAAATTTGGCCAGGTTGTTGAGAAAGACCAGTTCAATGCCAGGGTGGGTGGGACCGTTACGATGCTTGGCAACGATCAATTCCGCGATGTTCTGGCGCGGATTATCAGGTTCAAGCATATCCGGTCGGTGGATGAACATGACAATGTCAGAATCCTGTTCAAGGCTGCCAGACTCGCGCAGGTCAGAAAGCACCGGTTTCTTGCCTTCACGCTGCTCCACGGCACGTGAGAGCTGCGCGCCGGCCAGCACGGGGATATTGAGCTCGCGAGCTAACACCTTGAGGCTGCGCGAGATATGAGAAACCTCTTGCACACGGTTCTCATTGCGCGTGTCACTGCCCATCAATTGCAAATAGTCCACGATGATCAGGTCAAGGCTGTGCTCCATGGCCAGACGTCGGCATTTGGTCCGCAATTGCAACGGTGTGATGGCGGGGGTGTCATCCAGCCAGATGTGGGTATCGCCGAGCACCTCGATGGCGTGTGTAAACATCGGCCACTCATCCTCGTTCAATTTGCCGGTGCGCAGGCGCTGGGTATCAATGCCCGTCTCCTGGGCGATCAAACGCTGTACCAACTGCTCATTGGACATTTCCAATGAAAAGAAAGCCACATGTTTTTTGTGTTTTTGCGCTGCGTTCTTGGCAATCGAGAGCATGAAACCGGTTTTACCGGAACCAGGGCGGCCGGCAATGATTAATAGATCCGATTTCTGCAAACCGCCCAACAGACGGTCAAGATCGGTCAAACCGGTGGGCACACCAAAGATCTCTTCATCACGCTGTGAAAGTTCGTCCACGTGATCGTAATAATCACTCAGCACGCGGTCAATGGGCTCAAGGTCATGCCGGATGCGCCGTTCGGAAAGACCAAAAACGGACATCTCGGCCTTATCGATGATCGTATCCACGTCTTTTTCCTGGTCGTAAGCCAGTTTGGCCATCTCATTGGCCGCCACCAGCATGCGCCGGCGGATGGCGTTTTGTTCCACGATGCGCGAATAAGCCTGGGCATTTAACGAGGTGGGGGTTTGGTTGACCAGCGAGATCAGGTAGGCCTGCCCGCCGATATCAGCCAGTTGGTTGTGCTCCTGAAGATCTTCGCTGACGGTCAGAATATCGATCGGTGAGCGTTTTTCATTCAACCGGACGTAAGCACTCCAGACCCACTGGTTGCGGATGATGTAGAAATCATCCTCATGCAGGATCTCCGCCACGT
This sequence comes from uncultured Anaerolinea sp., assembly GCA_964474095.1. Taxonomy (GTDB): domain Bacteria; phylum Chloroflexota; class Anaerolineae; order Anaerolineales; family Anaerolineaceae; genus UBA6107. The sequence goes on along the minus strand of CAYYRU010000028.1, from coordinate 20,075 downwards.
CATAATAAGACTCTGGATTGATCAAGATCGAACCCAGCACGGCTTCTTCCGCCTCGCGGCTGTTGGGCTGGCTTTGGATCTCAGTTACAGTGTTATCTTCTGGAGACGAAAAATTGCTCATGGATTACCCGGCTTCTCCAACTACGTTTGGCATGAAAAAAACTTTAATCCTCGTGAGGAGGTTGAGAGGGATCATCAGTCTTATGATCGGATTTTCCATTATCCAGATCATCATCCAGTTTCACGTTCTGTAGAAAATCCTCGAAGATCGAAAGGCGTTCGCTGGACTCAACGATTTCTTGCGTTGTACCTTTTTCAGGTTCTTCCAAATCCTGCTGGATGTCAGGGTCAGGGGTAATGCCAGCCGTTTCAAAGATCTCGCGTGAGACCAAAATGGGTACGTGCGCTCGAACCGCGAGTGCAATGGCATCTGAAGGTCGGGCATCCACTGAAACAGGAGTACCTCCCGCTTCGATCACCAGGTTGCCATAGAAGACATCCCCTCGTAAGGCCACCACTTCCACCCTGATCAGCCGGGCTTGGATCTTATCAAGGGTTTTGATGAACAGGTCATGCGTTTGAGGGCGGGCAATCTCGATCTCCTGCAAAGAAATGGTGATTGACTCCGCTTCATATGGTCCGATCCAGATCGGCAGATAACGCTCTACCTCTGGTTCGCGCAGCAAAACGATCCGCTGCTGGTTGGTAAGGCTCACTCGCACGCTATCGATGATCACCTCAACCAAATCTGCCATTCATCCTCCAACCGTATAATCTAAGGTTGATAGTATTCTAACACGTGGGTAAACCGCACGCAACTTGATGACACAGGTAAGCTGACAAATCAAAAAAATGTGACAATAACTTACAGTATTCTTAACTTGATTTTTTTAAGATTGGGGTATAATGAAAACAACAAATAAGATAACGCAAGTTATTTTGGTTACATCACTGTAATTGGATAATGATTCTTAGAGGGGATTTTTTCATTCAAAAAACGACTTAACTCATCTCATGCATCTTATGAGAGCTTAATTTTTAAAAAGCAGATCAATGATTAAATTAGTTATTATTAGTCGTAAAAAAGAATAAACAAAGATGGGAACTGATAGATCTTGATTAAGCCAAAAATTCTACTCATCGAAGGAAAAAGAACCGACCATCCGCCCTTTGCAGCCGGGTTAACCAAAAAAGGTTATCTGGTTGAGAGCGTGCCAAGTGGCGCGGCTGCCATTTCACATCTCGATTCAAGTAATCCGAATCTGATCGTTATCGATGCCTCTTCAATGCGCAGCAATGGCAAACGCATCTGCCAATCGTTGCATCAACAAAAACCCGAACTGCCAATCATCCTGGTGCTTGATAAAGACAGCGACCGCAATGACAATTACGACGCCAACTCGCTGTTGTTTCTGCCCTTCACCATGCAAAAATTAACCAACCGGGTGAAACATCTGCTGCCCATTCAAAATAACGGTGGGTTAACCGTTGGTCCCCTCACCCTGGATGTGGAACAACACCGCGCCATCCTTAAAGAAAAACAGATCCAACTGACCCCCCGCCTGGTGGTACTTCTGAAAATTCTCATGGAGCATGCCGGCGAAGTCATCAACCGTGAAGATATGTTCCGCAAAGCCTGGGAGACCGATTACACCGGCGATACCCGTTCGCTGGATGTTCACATGAGCTGGCTGAGACAAGCCCTCGAAGAGAACCCCCGCCACCCCGAATATATCAAAACCATTCGCGGTGTTGGCTACCGCCTGGATATCGAAACATCCGGCACTCAGCCCCAAAATCGGAAAAAGAACCTATAAAAAAATCGCCCGCTCGGGCGATTTTTTTATTCCTTATTTTAGCAGTTCGATCTTTGTAGCGCCGCCTCCGGCATACAGGTCACCGTTGTTCGTGTCCATGGTGATGGACGCGCTGCCGCTCAACGCGATACGTTTGGCGATCAGTTGAATATCAATGGTGTTGGTCGCCGTACCGCCGTCAAAGGTGGCCAGCGCGTTGGGCGCGTAGATCGTTCCGGTCAGATCATGAGCCCCGTTGCCGTTCAAGATATTGAAAGTTCCTGTGTTGGCCGGATCCATATATACCAACACACCTTTGATGGCTGGCCCAACCCCGCAGGAAGCATCGCTACAGTTGGGGGCGCTCATGGTGGCGGTGTAAGCTCCATTTCTCAAGAAGAAACTACCCTGCTTGATGTAGATCGTGATGTTGGCGGCATTAAAAGTGCCGTTGCTGACATCAAAGTTACCGTTGGTCAGGTAGATCGAGCTGTTATTCATGGTCACCGTGCCCACGCCATTACCAACCAAAAAGTTGCCCGTCCCCTGAAAATAGAAAATCGTGTTGCTCATGTTCACACTACGCTGATACAGCTGAACCACCCCGCCATTTTTGATGCAGTACACGCCTGGGTTGAAGGTGGCATTAGAAGTAGGTGACACATTGATGGTTTGATAAATACCAGGGTTATACGTGGTGGTGGTGGAAGCAGGAGAGCCGAAATCTGTTAAGCCAGTGCAGGTTTGCGCGGGCATCGTCTCTGCAAATGTGGGCGTGGCCGCGATCGGGATGGGAATCGGCCAGAGAGATTGAGGAATGGCTGAGTTGGGTATGGAACTGGATCTGACCTGGTAGTCATAAGTAGCTGAAGGTAATGTCATGGTCGGACTGATCAAGGCATAAGCATCTTGCCAATGAGCCAGCATGAGACCATTCGATCCGCTTTGCCCGGCTACCCCAAGGTATTCGATCTGTGAACCCACGTAAGCGGTGGTGACGTTGCTGCCAGTGGTGCCGGAATAATAAATATAGGCGCCGTCAGTAATGATGCCCGAGGGTGATGAGGCTACACTGATACAAGACTTTGAATACGCCCCGCCGCCGGTGATCAAGATTTTTGCCGTACCCGAGAGCCAGATGCCGCCGTTGGCGTCACAAGTCGGGCCGGTGGACCACAACGCGCTGCCGTTGGCAAACACTCCACTGCCAAACGTAACCCTTGTGGTGGAACTCACATTGGTCACCAGTTCGTTTCGCGAAATCATCTTCGCGAAGGTGGTGGGTGTGGTGGTCGAAACGCTGACTTTAATATCCAGGGTTTTATTATCGCCGCTGCATGTGGCTTCCACGCGGTTGGGGCTGGTGGAATCATTGGCCAGGGTGGTGCCCTCCTGGGTGGAGGCAAAGCTGATGGCTTTGGAGAGGGCGGCCGTTCTTGCCGTAGCACAGACAGTATTCTTGGCCGCCTCGTTGGCTGCCGCCAATGCCACGGAGTCAGCGATGGTCTGATCTTTGCGCCTTTCGTTGTAGATCATGCTGCCATCCACTGCCAACGCGGTGACCGCCAGAATTGCCACCATGGCTACTGCCAGGATTACCAGTATTTGACCTTTGTTATTTTCACTCTTCATTTTTACCTCACCATACACCACTCAAGGCGACCTTAAGACGATCCCCTTGGATTCAACCGTGATATTGCGCGTGCTGCCAATGGCGGCGCCAAGAAATGGCATGCTCACGGGGAAGTTATATGTGATGGATACCTTCATTACTTTACCCGTCAAGACACCGCTTGCAGGACAGGCCACGTTGTCGTAAGTTACCGTGATCATGTCAAGGGTCATCCCGTTAAGCTTGTAGAGGTTGTTCAACACGCGATACTTGATCTGTGTGCAATTCGCCGGGAAGGCGCTGCCGTAGATGATCCCTTCTTCCGCGGCATCTTGCAGCGACATTTTCACCAAAATGGTGCGGCTGACATCCACGATCCCGGCCAACAAGATCAGCAGAATGATCAACCCGACTGCCATTTCGACAAAACTCTGGCCTTTTTCAATTTTCCCAAAATGAAACTTGGGGTGGCTGTCTCCGGTCTTCAGGTTCAGGTTTGTTTTCATTGGCTCACCTGCCCGAGGAAAGTGCGATAAGTCTTACTTCTAATCACAAAATCCTGCAGTCCCGGAATTGGGATGATCAGATTGAATTGCTTGCGCACTTCGATCACCACCCGGTCCCCAGTTCCCAAAATTGGTGTGCTTGCGGAACAAGGATCAGAGATCGCGGTTATCGCCCCGCTGTCGTTCGGGCCGTGATCGTAACTGATGATGACGTCCGCGGCAGTGAGCCCGATGCCCGGCGCCTTGGAAATGGCCCGGTTCTTGATGCCGGTGCAATCCTGGTAGTAGTGCATATCACTGGCTGTGCATGCCGTTGAAGAGGGGCAGCCTGAAGAAGCGGCGTACCGGGCAGCTTCACGACTGGCATTGGCCACCGACACATTGTAGAAGAAAATCATGGCCAGCTCAAAGACACCTAATAGCATGGTCATAAAAATGGGTAGCGCCAACGCCAGTTCAAGCGTAGCCTGACCTTTAATTTGATGAGGATTGGTTTTTGAGTCGTTAACCTGTTCCATTTGTCCTATTCCGATTGAAACACTCCCGAAGCAAATGACCATGGGATTACTAAAAATTATACGACTTTAAGCCCTGCCAAACCGTTCATTGCAGATTTGTTAACCAGCCATGCGATGGCTAAAGGCTTTTAATCATTATCGGAATCAGAATTGTGGGCTTGATGGGGTTAATCAACCATTACTAGGATCGCGAGAAGGATTGAGATCACTGCGCCACTCAAGGTGCAGGCGGTGTTCACCCACTCGTTATTGATCCAACGTTTCCCCCGCAGCAGAATCGTCTCAGCGCCACACCCGTGCCGTGGATATTTTTCCGTCTCTTTTTGGCAGGCCGGGCAGTAATAAATTGCTTGCAGGGTGGCTCCGAAAAGCGAATCCACCAGGCTGCCCAACACACCTGCCAGCGCGATCAAGGCGGCCATCCACCAGGTGGTTTGATCTGGCTGCAGCAGCCAGGCCAGCCCCGCGATCAAAGCCGCCCCCGATGTTGCCGCCAGAGTCCCCGCCGGGCTGATGCCCCCGGAAGTGCCTGACTCAACAGATTTGCCACTTGTGATCAAAATCGGTTGTCCGCGGTTGAGAATGCCAAGTTCCGTCGCCCAGGTGTCGGCATTGGCGGCCGCCAGCGCAGCACAAAACCCGATCCAGGGCAGCAAGCTTTCGCCCGAGAAAAGATGGATGATCGCCATCCCCAAGGCGACTCCCCCATTGGCCAGCACTTGTGCCGCGTCACGCCGGCTGCTTTTGGCATACATTTTCTCTGTTTGCGCTTTTCGTTTGCGAAAGACCAGTGACCAGCCGCTGGAGGTAAGAAAAAAAGCGATCAAGATCAGCGCCCAGGTCCATCCGCCCGCGCCATAAACCAGGCTGCCCATCACGAAAGCGGCCGCGGCGCCAGAGATCGTCAACACACGAAAACTGTAAGCCCACCCGGCAGCCGTTAAAGCCAGCAATACCCCCAACACCCACTGCCCGCCGATTGAGGTGAAATAATCCATGCGTTATGCGGAAGTTAATAAAAGATAGGCTGCCAGCATCAACAGGATGGGAGTCATAAAAGTACTCATCCATACCAGGCGGGCCACGACCCGAGAGTCTTCACGGCGGTAAAGATAGATGCCGCCCACCGTGCCTGCCACGAACAATAGCACGCCCAACACCGGCAGCAGCAGCAACCGGCTGGAGGCGACCGGCTCCAACAAATTCCCCAGCGCGTCATACCCAACCGAAACGGTCGTGCGCAACGGGATCGAAAGCCCTACCATCACCAGCAAAGCCAGTGTCAACGCCAATCCTCCGGGGATAAAGATCCGTCCAAGCCGATCCAGGGCGATCTGCCGCATGAACATAACCGGCACCGCCGAATAGGGCTGCATGGGATTGAGGGTGCCCATTTCAAGCGCGCGCTGAAAACGCTGCACGAATTCTTCCATGTGTTCAGGGGATAAGACGAACACCTTATTCATGGTGGCCACGATCACCAGGTTGCTGGAACTCGACGCGATGAATTCCACCTGCCCGAGGTCAGGGTGTTCCACCATTCCCAACAGGGCGCCAGGCAATGTAAAAGCAGGTTTCTTGAGGGGGATTTCGAGGTCGCTGGCCGGGCGCACCCATTTGACTTCAGAAAGCGGCACATCCTCCGCCCTCAGCCCCCAACGGATGCGCAATCCATCGCGTTTGAGCGAATAAATGGCATGCAAGAGCGCGTAGCCGCGGTATCCCACCAACGGCAGCAGGCAAAATAACATGATGGCTGCCAAAAGATAGACCACCAACATGGCGCTGCCAGTCTGGCGAAAAGCCATCCACACCGCTGCCCCGCATCCCGCCATGATCACGACGAGCAAAAGGATATGCGTGATCAATCCAAAGAGGCGGCGCGGCAAAAAAGTGAATGACTCGGCCATTGATTAAATCTCTTTATGTGGTGAGACAATCCCGCAGAGTGCGGCACACCAGGTCTACCTGCTCTTCGCTCATGGCGCCTGAAAAAGGCAGCGCCAGACCGCGCCTGCCGAGGTCTTCAGTCACAGGGAAGTCACCTTCACAGTAACCAAAACCTTTAGCCATGTAAGGCTGCAGGTGAATGGGAAGAAAATACGGGCGCACCGGAATGCCCTTGGCATCCAGTTTGGCTGCCAGTTGGTCGCGGTCCACGCCCGCCCGGGTACGGATCACGTACACGAACCACGATACGCGCGTGGTTTGAGGGGTCAGGGCTGGCGCCTCCACCGCTGGGATCTCCGCAAGGCGTTCAGCGTACCAATCCGCCACCTGTTGGCGCTTGTTGAGCAATTCTTCAATGCGCGTCATCTGAACCGCTCCCAGTGCCGCGCTCATCTCGTCAATGCGGTAGTTGTAACCCAGTTCGGTGTGCTGCAGCCAGTTATCTCCGGGGGCACGTCCCTGGTTACGCAAAGCGCGCATCAAGGCCGCCGCCTGGTCATCATTGGTTACGATCATCCCGCCTTCACCGGTGGTAATCTGCTTATTCGGATAAAACGCGAACACAGCATAGTCACCCAGCAAACCGGCTTTGCGGCTCTTATATTCCGCGCCCAAGGCTTCGCATGAATCCTCGATTAATTTCAAGTGGTGTCGCTCGGCCACTCTTCGAATGCGGTCATAATCGGCAGGCTGCCCAAACACATCCACTGCCAGAATGGCTTTCAACTTTCCATGCTTTTCGGCTCCACTGCGCGGCAGCCATTTTTTGGCGGCCTCCCCGCCCTTTGCCAGGTCATCCGCGGCTTGCTCGAGCTGATCTACATCCAGATTGCCAGTCAAAGGGTCCACATCCACAAACACTGGGATGGCCTTTTCGAAGAGGATCACATTGGTGGAAGCCACGAATGAGAAAGGGGTGGTGATCACCAGGTCACCGGGCTCAATGCCAGCCGCGCGGATGCACAGGTGCAGCCCGGCCGTGCCCGAATTCACAGCGATGCCATGTTTGGCGCCCACGAATTGGGCGATCTTGGTTTCAAATTCGACGGTCTTCTTCCCCATGCTTAAAAAGGGTGTGTTTAAGACTTCCAACACACTGGCCCTCTCCGCGTCAGTCAGATCGGGGTGTGACATGGGAACCAGGTATTCTTTTTTATCAGCCATAATGCTTATTGTATCCTTGATTATTGGTTACGACAGTTCCGCCAAAGTTTTTTGGATCTCTTCCAGGGCTTGATCCAATGGCACGATCCAGGCTTCACCGCCGCTGCGGCGTTTCATTTCAAGGCCGCCGTTCTTCAACGCTCTTTCGCTGACTGTAATGCGCAGCGGAATACCGATCAGGTCGGCGTCGTTGAATTTTACACCCGCGCTGTCTTGCCGGTCATCAACCAACGGTTCCAGACCCGCGGCAATCAATTTTCGCTCCAACTCATCCACCACAGGGGAGACATCCATCTCTTTACCGGGCAGCACCACCATGTGTAGGGTATAAGGCGCGATACTCTTCGGCCAGATCAGCCCTTTCTCGTCGTGATGTTCTTCGGCCACACAGGCCAGCAGCCTGCCCACCCCAATACCGTAGGAACCCATAATGATGGCATGTTCCTCGCGGTTCTCATCGGTAAAGTTGCAGCGCAGGGCATCGGTATAACGGGTGCCCAATTTGAAGATGTTGCCCACTTCGACGCCGCGTGAAAGGCGGTAGGGTTGGCCGCATTTTTCACAGGCGTCGCCTTCAACAGCCGAGGTGATGTCAGCCACGAGATCGGCCTGATAATCTCTTCCATAATTCACATTTAACAGGTGATAGCCTTTTTCATTGGCACCCGACACCAGGTTGGGTGAGTCAGGGATCAGTTCATCCACCACCACGCTTACCTTTTTCAAACCCACCGGTGAGGCATACCCAGGCACTGCCCCGGTGCGCGCGATCTCCTCATCCGTAGCCGGCCGCAGTTCCTTGGCCTTGAACAGGTTGGTGATCTTGGTTTCGTTCACTTCCATGTCGCCGCGCACCACGGCAAAAATAAATTCTTGTTTGACCGCGCCGGTCTCATCCTGAATGTCGGCCATGAAAAAGACTGCTTTGGCCGTTTTGGAAGCCGGCACTTTGAGAAAAGCCGCCAGATCGGCGATTGATGAACAATCGGGGGTAGCCACTTTTTCGAGCGGTTTGTGTTCTTCTGTGGCTGGCTGCGGTTTACGGGCTTTAGCCACCTGCCGGTTGGCAGAATAGCCACATGCGTCGCAGAAAAGCAGACTGTCTTCGCCAATGGGGGTCAGGTACATGTATTCATGCGCCATTTTGCCGCCCATCATGCCCGTGTCTGACAGCACCGCCACCACAGATAGGCCGCAGCGCTCAAAAATGCGGAAGTAAGCCTCATAATGCGCCTGGTATTGTCGATCAAGACCTTCCCAACTGGCGTCCATGCTGTACGAATCCAGCATGATAAACTCACGCACCCTGATCAACCCCGCCCGCGGACGGGGATCATCGCGCCACTTGGTTTGCAGTTGAAAAACCAGGGCGGGCAACTGCTTGTAAGAACGGATCAATCCGCGTGCCAGGTCAGCCACCACCTCTTCATGCGTCATGGCCAGGATCATGTCGTGCTTTGATTTATCTTGAAAGCGCCCCATTTCAGTGCCGACCGCGTAATACCGCCCGGATTCCTTCCAGATATCCGCCGGCTGTACCACCGGCATGCTGATCTCCTGCCCGCCGATGGCGCTGATCTCTTCACGCATGATCTGCATGATGCGGTTCAGGCTGCGGTGCGCCAATGGTAAATACGAAAAGATGCCCGCCCCCAATTGGCGGATGAAGCCCGCGCGTACCAGCAGTTGGTGGCTGGCCACTTCACTTTCTGAAGGAGCCTCTCGCAAAGTCTGAGAAAAGAGGCGCGACATGCGCATAATAAACTCCGGATTTATGTAGTAGATCAGATCAGCAGCAGCCAACCTGAAGCAATTCTGAATAGAGTGGTCGCCAAGACATGCCCGCTTTTACGCATGATCCAACCCAAAAGCAAACCTTGCACGAGGGCGATCAGCAAAACCGGCCACAATTGGGCAAAGGGCAGCACACCCAGCCTGCCAGGCAGCTGCCACAACACGAACAGCACCACCGTGGCCAGCCATCCCCAGGTTTGCCCAAAATAGCTGGATAGTCGCAGATGAATATAACCTCTGAAAATTGTTTCTTCTGCCAGGGCCAGCACCCCCCACACCAGCAGTTGGCTGGATTGGTCAGGCGATATTCCTTCCAACATGGTTGTGAATTTTCCACGCAGGATAACAGTCAGCGTTAACATGAGAAAACCCGTGATGGCGCCAGCTTTCAGGTTGGCCTTGCCCCAGCCAATACTTTTAAGTGGTTGCCCTCTCAGCACCATCGCGAGAATGAATGGCACCAGGCAGATCACTGCCAGCAGCGCGCGTTCGGCCAGTTCTCCACCGGCAAACCTGTGGCTGAAATCCCGTAAAAATTGAAAGATGGGGTTTGAAAAATATTGAAACGCCGCCAGGTAAGCCACCGCGAAAAGCGAAAGCGCGTAGGTGGTGTCTCGCCGAGCGTATCGAAATTCGATCTGTCGAATCTTCTTTAAAAGCGGACTGGCACCGGCGATCATGATCACCGCCACCGCTCCCAGCCACTCACTGACATATCCAAGCCAAAATTTTACATCCACTTTTCCCTGCTTCTTCTAGGCGACTTTACGGCCTTTATCTGTTCCGTTTCCCGGCATCAATTTATCAGAGGGTTTGGTAGAGTCGGTATTTTTGTCAACGTCCTCTTCACTCTCAAATGAATTGGAAGGTTGTGCTTCTTCAACTTGGATCTCCACCTTTTCCTCCATGCGTACCTGTCCACGAAGGAAAGCGCCTTCTTCAGTTGAGAAAGAAGTGGTAACCACATCGCCCCACACTCGACCCGTCGAGCGGATCTCCAGTTTTTCGGCTGTGATATTGCCCTTGACCGCGCCTGCCACGATCACATTGTTGGCTTTCAGGTTCTTGCAGGTCAGGCGGCCGGTCTCGCCGATCACCACCAACCCACGGAGAGCGATCTCACCCTCAAAAGTGCCTTCGATGCGGATGCCGCCCTTGCCGCCCAGGTTGCCCGTCCAGTTAATGCCGGGGCCAAGCACCGAGGTGACGCGTTCCACCGGGGTTGTGGCTGGTGATGTGGATGTTGGTGTCTTTTTAAACATCAATCCTCCGTACAAAATCGAACTTTAAGCGTGCTTACAGAAAAAAATAATGGGGGATAAAAAACTTTTATACGTGGAAGTGCAGGCCGATTTTACCACTTCTTGCCTGCTTCTCCGCGGTTGGAAGTCGAGTCCTCCGGCCAGATCGTGCCCGCGCGTACAATGGCATTGTCAGGCACGTCCGCTTTAATCACGGCGCTGTTACCTATGCGGCAGCCTGAACCAATGGACACGTTCAAGTTGATTGTCACACCCATGCCGATCAATGATCGAGCGCCCACCTTGACCCCTCCCGCCAGGATTGCACCCGGGGAGATGTTCACGAAATCACCCAATACGCAATCATGAGAAAGGATCGCGCTGGTGTTGATGATGCAACCATAACCGATCTTGACCTCGCTGCCGGTGTAGGCGTTGTAGAAGAACTGTCCGCCCTCATCCAGCTTCGCGCTGGTTTCAACAAACGCCCGGGGGTGAATGACGTTGGGGCAGCGAAACCCGGCTGTTTGAAGTTTCTCATACACTTGCAGACGAGGAGTGATATTGCCAATACCGCCCACAGCGTTGACGGCCAATCCGATGCCTTTATAACGCAGCTCGCCCAACAAGCCGCCGTCTCCCAGCACAGGCACATCCAGCACAGTGCTGCCTGCGGAAAGACCGTCATCCAGTAAACCCACGATATGATAGCACCCCTCTGCGCGGATGAGGTCGATCAAGGCTTTGGCGTGCCCACCCCCGCCGTAGATGATCAAAGCGGTCGGGTCCGCTGGGGTTTGTGGTTCCTGCGGCAGCAGGGTGCGGATGGTCTTTTCGGTGATCAAAACAGCGGCAGGCAGCGAGTTCAGGTCGATGTGATACTGTCTGGCCAGTTCCAGCGCGGGTTGGGTGATGCGCAGACCGGCGGGTGCTAGATTCTCAGCCGCGAGTTCGCTTTTCTCTACAGTTTGAGGAATCTGCACGTCTGCCCGCTCAGCCAGGTAGCACAAGCGTGTGTTGATCTTGAGCAGGTCGCCCTCTTTGGCGGTCAATCCCACGATGAACCCATCCGCTTCTGAAAGCATGTCAAAGGTGGATTTGGTGGTCTCAAACACCGCCAACAGGTCACCTTTCTTGACCTTCTGGCCAGTCTTTACGGCCAGGTGAGCCAGCAGTGCCTCTGTTTCATTTGGGTTGATCATGGGAACCAGAACCGGCAGGAGATCAGTCATTTTATTCGCTCATCTTTCTGACCGCTGTCATCAAGTCATCCAATTGCGGCAGCATTTTTTGTTCCAACGAGGTTGCCGCCGGGACGGGGGTTTCTTTGGCAGCGATACGCTTGATCACGAGTCCACGGCCGCTTGACACTTCAGACACCCTGGCAGCGATTTCAGCGCCCCAGCCCGAGGTCAAAGTACCCTCTTCCGCCAGCAGCAATTTGCCGCTGTGTCTCACCGACTCCACCAGCGGGTCAACCCAATAAGGTGAGAGTTTGGTGGGCACCACCAGATCGGTGAAGATCTCTTCTTCATAAGCCAGTTTGATTTGCGCCTGGCGAGCCAATTCAGACATGTAACCATAAGCGGCCAGGGTCACGCTGGAACGCGGCGCGCCTTTGACACGCAGCACAAAAATCGGGTATCGGTGCTCAATATCAGAAGGCTCGTACCTTGCATCGATCTCAAAATCAGACAAGTCTTCCTGGGTCAGCTCGGGTTGCAAATATTGCAACTTGTTTTCAATGAATAATACCGGAGAATCGCCTTCAAGGATCAGACGTTTTAATTGCCATCCCGCGGAATAGCCGAATTCCGGCAACGACAAACCCACTGGCGCCACAACCGTCAACCCTGGAACGCCCAAATAGAGTTTTTCAAGACTCTGTGAATGAGTGGGACCGTATCCGCGTCGGCCGCCCATGGGCGTGCGGATCAAAAGCGGAACTGATACGCTCTCGTTGTACATCCAGCGAAACTTTGAAATGTGGTTGATCAACTGGTCAGCCATCAAGGTTACGAAATCGCCAAACATCACTTCCAGCACCGGCCTCATTCCGCGCAGCGCCATGCCGGCGACCAAGCCGGCTAATCCCGCCTCCGAGATGGGGGTGGGGATTACCCGCTGAGGGTAAGTGCTTGAACAGCCGCGTGTCACTTTGAAGGCGCCGCTGTATGGATCGAGAATGTCTTCGCCTAGCAGGTAAACCTTTTCATTAGCCCCCAGAGCATCCAACAACCCGCGATTGAGTGATTCCAGGACGGTCTTTTTCATCACGCGTCCTCCCACTCAGCCGCGGCGTCTGCCAGGGCAGTCTCAAAGGCCGCCTTGACTTCCGCCTCCACCTGGTGCCGAATCGCTTCAGCCGTCTCATCCGACAAGCGTTTGTGTTGGATCAAAATGGGATCGCGGGTCTGCTTCAGTTCAGCCACCTCGGCTTCCGATCGGGTGTCATCCCCCTTGGAGTGTGGGCCAAAACGCACCGTATTCAAGATCAAAGCGCGCGGGGTGGATTCTTCATGCACTTCCTGCATCAGGTGAAACGCGCCCGCGGCAATTTCCATGACATCACTGCTATCCATTTCAATGGCCGGGATGCCAAATGACATCAAACGCTGTCGCATATCCCCGGCCAGGGTATAGGTGGTGGGTGTGGTTTGGGCAATGTGGTTGTGCTCCACCACGATCAAAAGCGGAGCCTGCCATAAACTGGCCATGTTGAAGGCTTCATAAATCACCCCCTGGCCAAAGGTGCCGTCCCCGATGAAAACAGCAGCGGCAGAATCGCTGCCTTTTAATTTCTCTGCCATCGCCATGCCGGTGGCGATGGGCACAATGCCACCCTGCACCCCGTTGGAATAGAGATTCCTCCAGTGGATGTGTTGTGATCCCCCGCGACCACCGCAGACACCGGTGGCCTTGCCCATCAGTTCCGCGAACAGGCTGCGCATGTCTCCCCCGTAGGCCAAGAAATGGCCGTGGCAGCGGTGGTTGGTGACGATAATATCCTCAGGCAGCAACTGCCGGATCACCCCGACCGCGTTGGCTTCCTGCCCCAAAGAGGTGTGGGTGGTGCCCGAAAACACGCCGCGCTTGAACTCTTCCAGCACCGTTTCTTCAAAACGCCGGATGCGCAGCATATCTCGATAATATTCCGCTTCAAGGCTCAATTGAATCACTTTACTCAACCTTCACAAAGAACCGCCAGGGCATACTCTTCCAGGGTTCGGGCGTGGCGCCCAGTCCAATGCGCGGACTGGTTTGCACCAGAATCTGATCAAAAGGCTCGTCTTCTTCAATACGCAGCTCCCCTTTTGGGTCAAACAAGGGCTTGCCGCTTAAGTGGCCGTCAATCGCCAGTGCCTGACAGATCTTGCCCGGTCCGTTGCACCATTCAGCCCTGGGTCTGCCCTTGCGGTTGGCTTCCATGATCTCCAACCCCTCTTCAGGGAAAATGGCTCTGATCAAAACTGCCGCAGGAAAATCTTTTTCACCGGTCACGGCGTTGACTAACCAATGCATGCCGTAAGTGAAGTAAACATAAGACTTGCCGCCACTTTCATAAAGCATGGCGTTGCGCTTGGTCTTGCCCACGCGGGCATGGCAGGCCTGGTCTTCTTCACCGCGGTAAGCCTCGGTTTCGACAATCCGACCGCTAATCCGTGTTCCGTTCCATTGGCGCACCAGACGCATTCCTAAAAGCCGTTTGGCCACCAGGGTGACTTCATTGTGATAAAAGCTTTCAGGCAGGCAGAGCATAGGGTAATTATACCCAAAAGGTCGGTTGCCAGACTGTGGTCAAAAATAGGGGAAAGTCGGGATGCTAGGAGTTAATCCGGATGTCTTGATCAAAGGTCATTTTCAAACCATCAGCCAGTGACACCTTCGGCTCATACCCCAACATTTCTTTTGCCAGAGAAATGTCAGCGCATAAACGGCTCAACCCACCTTCGTTTCGCGGATTGTAGACCATTTCTGGGTGTCCGCCGGTCACCTCGATCACCTGTTTTGCCAGGTCGCGCACGCTGGTCTCACTGCCGCTGCCTACATTGATGGTCATTTGGTTAATACCTGGGGCTGTCGATGCAGCCTCCATCGCCGATACCACATCATCCAGATAAACATAATCACGGGTTTGGTTGCCATCTCCGTGGATGACGATGGTGCCGTTTTCCCAGGCTTGACGCAAAAAACTGGGGATGACAGGTGTGTGAACCGGTGGGTGATGCTGCCCGGGGCCGTAAGCGTTGAAAACCCGCAGATTGACCGTCTCAATACCCCATAGGGAACCGATGGATTTAACATAGAATTCGGCTGCCAGTTTGGAAACCGCGTATGGCGATCTTGGGTTTGGAATGGAATTTTCACTCACCGGTAACACGGGTTGATTGCCATATACCGTGCCTGAAGAAATGAAAACCACCCGGCGCACCCCCACGTCACGCATGGCTTCCATGATGGTGACGGTGCCGCCTACATTCACCTGGTTGTATTCCCTGGGATAAAGAATGGATTCCGGAACGATCACCCGAGCGGCTAGATGATAAACACAGTCGATTTCTTTCAGCAAAGTCCACAGCTTCGGGCGGTCGTTTACATCCGCGCGTTGAAATTGTACGGCACTGACCAATTTATTGGGGTCGCCTGTCGATAAATCATCGATCCCAATAACACTATGCCCTTGTTCTGCCAGTTTGTTCGACAGCGCGGAGCCTAAAAAGCCTGCCGCACCTGTGATCAGATATCTCAATAGTCTCGTCTCTTGAAAATTTTGTGACCCAAATTATAGCATATCCAGACAAATCGCTTATGCGCCATTCGTCACTTATTTATGGAAGGTTTATAGACTTTAACAAGTGTCAGGCGTAGATTAATACCGCATTCAATCATGATTGGAGAAACTATGGAACGCATTCAGTTCATAACTTATAAAAGCAAGAAAATCTTGATCGAAGATTTCACCAAACTATGTCCCGGGTCTGAATTTGATCAGGCCATCAAAAAAGCACAAAAGATGATCGCCGCGGAGCCCGAAAAATCAGTGCTCGCTCTTTTTGATGCCACCGGCTGCTCCTTTAATGCCGACATGCTCAACTTGGTCAAGGAATTCACCAAAGCCAACACCCCCTACATAAAAAAAGCGACCGTGGTTGGCATGAGCGGCCTGCTGCAAGTGGCGCTTTCCGCGGTGTCAAAATTTTCAGGGCGAGAGTTCATCACCTACAAGACCCGCGAAGAAGCCTTGGATTTCTTGGCCAGCCTGGAGTAAAGCGCAATAGAAAACTGTGGCGCGGACGAATCCGTGCTCTTTAGATTTCCCTGCTGTTTGCTTTTTGAGTTAAATTTCCCTTTTCCTCTTCAGTCAAAAAAGCCGTCGCCAGGGCGTTTCTTTGGGCCTGCCTGATCTGCCCCGCGCTTAACCCAGCCGCTGGGGCGGCAACTTCATATTCATGGGTCAGGTTAATGGCGCTGATGCCAGGGTCATCCGTGTTGATGGATGCCGGAATGCCTTTTTCTATGAAAGTTTTCATGGGATGCGCAGCATAACTGACCACCGTGGTGGTCTGCACATTGCTGGTCAGGTTGCTTTCAACCCCGATTTGGTGTTCAGCCAGGTAATCCATTAATGCCGGGTCTTCCACGGCGTGTACGGCATGCCCAATCCTCTCGGCTCTAAGATCACGCAGCGCCTGCCACACGGATTCGGGTCCGCGGATCTCTCCGGCATGCACGGTGATGTGCCACCCCAGGTCTCGTGCCATGCGAAAATGTTCCACGAATAAACTGCCCGCGAAATTTCCTTCATCGCCCGCCAGATCCAGCGCGCAGATCGCGTCGTGAAAATGCCGCAGGGCGTCCAGTTCTTTGGCGGCAATTTCAGGCCCATAGTGACGCGAAAGGATGCCGATTTGGTTGGCCTTGATGCCAAACGCGCGTTCTCCAGCGCGCACGCCGTCGGTCACCGCCTCCACCACTCCCACGGGGTTAAGCCCATGCGCTTCAGCCATGAACCACGGACTGTAACGCAATTCAATGTAATCGATCCCCTCTTTGGCCGCGTCCTCAAGGTTCTCATAAGCAACCCGGCGGCAGGCATCATAATCTACCAGCACACCTGTCATCCATTGAAATTTCTCGATGAAGGCCATTACCCCCGGCTGAGGGGTTGAAACCTGCACAAACGGCCGCAGACCCTCAAGCGTTGTGGCTGGCAGCGGCAGGTTATGTTTGAGCCCCAGGTCCAGGATGGTCTCAAGTCTGACGCTTCCATCCAGGTGATGATGCAGGTCGATCAACGGGAATTTTCGGTCAATGTACTCTTGTTGTGTCATTCAGACTCTGCCAGGTTGTTTAGGTTGAGTTTCTTGGTTTTGCAAAAGGTCGTCAGTTCATCCACGATCTCTTGAGGCGGATAAGAAAAATAAGTGGTTCCTTCCGTGACCTGACCGGTCAGGTCCATGCCACTCCAAAAGATTTCGGTCTTTGCTGGCAAACGGTCCAACACCTTTTTAATTTCCTCAACCCCTGAGACACTGATCTTCACCAACCCTTGATCTCCATACACATTCTCAGGCGACATCAACTCTTCAAAGCTCTTTAATCGATTGGTTCCCGTCACCAGGGTAAAATTCCACGTGCCTCCGCTTAGCCAAGAAAACAGCTCATAACCTTTCATGCCTTCAGGCAATTCCTCCGGCAATAAGGAAAGATCCAGTGTCGGCCAGGGAGTAGGGGTAAGCATCTGCGGTGTTTCACCAGCTTTGAGCGTATGTGTGGGTTGCGCGGTCGTCTGTATGGAAGAGGTCTGCGTTTTGACACTGTTGATGGGCGACCAATCCGTGGTGGTGGCCGGCCTGACACAACCCGCCAGTAACAAGATCATGACAGTGATTATCAGAGCTTTTTTCATGACTCCATTGTAATCTTACGCTTCAAGAATGTCATCCGTTCACTTCTTTAACACGGAGATTGCTTGTCTGGCGGGGCTACATCATAAGACAAGATCACGATATCCTTGCGTAGTTTCCAACCTGAGGCCTGCCAAAAAGCCAATCCCAATTCATTTTTTTCAAACACCATGATATGGCATTTTTGAATGTTCAAAGCTTTTAAAGCCTCAAAGGTTTTCTCAACCAGGGCCTGACCAATCCCCTGGCGCCTGGCAGACGCATCCACGGCCAGGTGATACAAGTAGCCCCTTCTGCCGTCGCTGCCGCATAAACAGGTTCCCACCAGTTTTGAGCCCTGTCTGGCTACGAAATTCAACCCCGGATTGCGGTCAAGAAACCTGCCGATGGCGCAGCTTGAATCAGCATCGCTCAATCCGATGCCCGGGGTGTTCTGCCATAACACGTAGGCTTCGGCATAATCCGCTTTGGTCATTTCACTGATTTGATAACTCATCTTCGCTCTATCCCTCGTGTGCCTGTGGATACGTTCTAGTACCCACCCCAATGCACTCTGGTCTCGTCGTATTGCGTGCGGGGTTCTTTTTCTTCCGCAGGGTGCCCCACATAGATCAAACTGAAAGGCCTGGTTCCTTCTGGAAGGTTTAAAATGCTGGTGAGTTGTTTTTCGAAAACAAATACCGGGTGCACCCCAATCCACACCGCGCCCAGGCCAAGAGCCGCGGCGGCCATAAGGATGTTTTCACTGGCCGCGCTGCAATCTTGCTCCCAAAGATCATTCCCTGATTCATGGGTTTGCATGCGCTGGCTGCCCAACACGCAGATGGCAGCCGGGGCCACCATCTTGGCAAACATCAGGCTCTTGCGGATCTTTTCAAGGGTCTCCTCCTCGGTAACCACCACAAATTCCCAGGGTTGGGCGTTCCAGCCCGAGGGAGCGGACATGGCGGCCTTCAATAAGGTGGTCAGATCCGCGTGAGAGACAGGTTCCTCTGTGAACTTGCGGATGCTGCGCCTTTTGAAAAAAAGGTCGATAAAATCTGTCATGGTTGCATCATTTCTTGGGGAATATACCCCAATGGACGCGCTTCTCATCATATTGGGTGCGCGGCGCGGGTTCTTCAGCCGGATGGCCAATATAGATCAAGTTGAGCGGAGTAACATCTTCCGGCAGGTTGAGGACGCGGCTGACGATGCGTTTGTTCTCCGTGAGGGGATGAATGCCGATCCACACCGCCCCCAGACCCATGGCGGTGACCGCCAGCAATATGTTCTGCGTAGCTGCGCTGCAATCCTGCACCCAAAACCTGACGCCGGCCGTTCTGAGTTGCATCCTTTGGCTGCCCAACACGCAGATGGCCGCCGGCGCGTTCATTTTGGCATAGGTCAGATTCTTGCGAAATTCATCCATGATCGCTTTATCTTCAATGACCACAAACTCCCAGGGCTGGGCGTTCATGGCCGAAGGGCCGGCCATGCCCACTTTCAACAAGGTGATCAGGTCTTCACGTGAAACCGGTTCTTCTGTGAATTTCCGCACACTGCGTCGTTTGTAAAAAAGATCGATCAGATCGCTCATCACTCCTCCGTGATGATGAAATTATACGGCAAGCTCCTGAAATAAAACTTAAAACAAGCTAATCCTTCGCGGTAAAAACATCCCCTGCCACCAGATGCATATGCAGATGCGGAAAAGTCTGGTTTGGCCCACCATTAATGATCAGGCGGTATCCGGCCTCTTCCAGGCAGAAGTCGCGAATCATGCCCTGAGACAACTCCACAAAATCCGCGTAGAGGGCTGCGTCTTCCAGTGGAAGGCACATCCAGTCAGCGATCTTACGTTTGGGCACGATCACAATGTGAATGGGATAGCAGGGTTTGGGATGGATGAAAGCCAGCCAGTTGGTGTTTTCACGCAATTTCTTTACAGGCAAAAAACGGCTGCCCTTGGAGAATAAAAATCCCGCCAGATACTTTGCCAATTTGGTTTGCAAAAAGCTGTTGAACCAGTGGTCCATGGTTGATCCCATCGTTTTGCGTAACTGATTTTGCGTACTGGTAATGGTAGTAATATAATACTTAATAGAGTTTTTTCCAAACCAATGCTTGAGATTGTTTAATGATGTTCGGGGATTCATTACGTTCGTTGAAGGAGAGGGAATGGAAGCTGACTCATTGCCGCACAAGGTTACCATCCTCGTGGTGGATGACGATCCGATAATCGTAAAGATTGTAGCCATGACCATCAACCGCGCCGGCTACGGTTCTACAGTGGCCTGCAACGGCATCCAGGCTTTGGAATGTATTCAAACCCACCGGCCTGACCTGATCATTTCTGACATCATGATGCCCGAAATGGATGGTTACACACTTTTATATTTTCTCAAGAGCAACCCTGAGACTGCTGATATCCCGGTCATTTTTCTGACCGCCCGCGATTCAGGCGACGACATCATTGACGGACTCGACATGGGCGCCTTTGATTACCTGACCAAGCCGCTCCAACCTGATGAACTATTGGCCAGCATTAAAAAGAAACTCCCCAATATACCTGCATGAAAAACCACCTTTTAAAGGGACACAGCC
>CAYYRU010000027.1:31991-33536 GCA_964474095.1 uncultured Anaerolinea sp. | reverse complement strand
ATGAGCGGGCGAGATTCCAGCTTGGTCAGGTCAATATCACGCAGGGCGAATACGCTTAAGGCTTTGAAGAGTGAGCCGGGCTGATTGATCAGGCTGACCACGATGGAGGTTTTAGCGTTCTCCTCCGGGGCTACGGGCTGGGTGGCAAGCACCAAAAAGCGGGTGAAGTTGGCGGCATCGTCTTCGATGCCCTCGGCCAGGATGTGCATACCATAAAGTTCCGCGGCGCGTTTGGAGGCGATGGCGGCCGTGGTTTGATCATGATTCTCGGCCAATTGTTTGACTGCGCCGGCGGTGTCGTAAACCTGTTCGGCCGAGACGCCTTGCCAGTGGTTTAGGTATCCGCGGCATTGGTCAAGTGCCTGAGGATGGCTGATGACCTTGTTGATCTTATCTTTTTGCACCCCGGGAGCGGCGATCAGGCAGTGGCGGATACGCAGACGGGTCTCACCGATGATGAACAACTCGTGTTCGCGCAGCAGGTCGTAATTGCGGTGGATGCTGCCAGCCAGTGAGTTCTCAATGGGAATGAAGCCGTAATCCACTTTTTCATTTTCTACGGCCTCAAAGACATCTTCAAAGCGGCTCTTGCCAATGGCTTCCACCTCTTGTGGAAAATATTCAAGCACGGCCGCCTCGGAGTAAGCACCAGGTTCTCCCTGGAATGCTACCTTAATAGGTGAAATTTTCGTCTCAGTCATTGAGCATGCCTGCCATAGCGGTCAAAGCCGCGGTATAGGAACGCCAACCCAAACCGGCGATGGTGCCAACACAGACGGGCGAGATCAGTGAAGTATGACGAAATTCTTCTCGCGCGTAGATGTTGGAGAGGTGTACTTCAATTACAGGTAGTTTGATGGCTGCCACGGCGTCACGGAGAGCCACCGAGGTGTGGCTGTACCCACCCGGGTTAAAGATCACTCCGCTGGCCCAATTGGCGGCTTCCTGAAGGGTGTCGATCAAGACGCCTTCGTGATTGGATTGAACGAAGCGTACCTCAAGGCCAAGGGATTTTGCCAGATCGGTCATCTTCTGGTTGATCTCCTCGAGTGTCAGGCTGCCGTAATGGGCGGGTTCGCGCTTGCCGAGCAGGTTCAGGTTGGGTCCATTCAAGATCAAGATGGATTTCATGGTGTATTCCTCCACTTATAATTCGATCAGTTCCTGCCAGTTTTCGACGTTCACTCCGGTCTTCACCTTGCCGATGTGTTCTGGCAGCGCGAAATGGATGCTCTTGCGGTTGCGTTTTTTATCGAGACTCATGGCCTGTTTAATGGCCTCGCGATCCAGATCATCCGGCACCTGGGTGGGCAACCCAAGCCAGGTCAGGGCGTTGGCAATCTGATCGGCCAGGCCGGATTGAGCCAGGCCGATCCTTTCAGCGAGTCGGGTTTCGACCACCATGCCGATGGCCACGCATTCACCGTGCGAGAGGTGGTATTTGGAGGTTGTTTCAATGCCATGCCCGGCGGTGTGGCCAAAGTTCAACGCCTGACGCAGATTCTTTTCAAAAGGATCCACGTTGATGACATCCGCTTTAACGGC
>CAYYRU010000027.1:0-31891 GCA_964474095.1 uncultured Anaerolinea sp. | reverse complement strand
GTCATATCGCCGATCACCCCACCGCCCAGCGCCAGCACAAAACTATTTCGTTCCACACCGGCCTGGATGAAGGACTCCCACAGGCTGGTGACGGTTTGAATGGTCTTGTGTTCTTCACCGGCAGGCAGGATCACCTTCATGGTTTCAATTCCGGCTTCCATGAGACTTGTCAATACCTGCTGAGAATAAAGAGGTTCCACATTGGCGTCACAAACCAAGGCGCAGGGTCCATGCAAGTCCCTGGCGACCAAAATCTGGCCCAATTGGTCCAGGATCCCCGGCTGAATCACCACGTCATATGGATGACCCATGCCGCTGATGTGAAAGTAACCCAGCTTGATCTGCAACTCGCGCACGACCTGTTCGGGGGTCAGGTTATCCGTCAGGAGGGTTTCACCGATCGAGGCATAGTGGGTTTTACGACGTTCGAGTAACGCGGATAATCTTTCGACCGGATCCTCCTTGATCAAGGGGCGCACATAAGAATCCGCAGAAAGACGAGCGAGTAGTGTCTGTAATTCGGCGTTGAGGACAATCACTTTGCCGTGTTTTTTTACCAAGGCCCAGTTTTGCTCACGCAACAAGGCACCACCGCCCAGGGAGATCACGGCTTTTGGGTTTTGCTCGACAAGGGCGTTGAGCCTTTGTGATTCAAGTTCGCGAAAGGCTGGTTCTCCCTGGCTGGCGAAAAAGGCTTCAATGGTGGAGCCGATGTGTTCTTGAATATCCGCGTCCAGGTCGATCCAGGGCAAATCCAGTTTTTGAGCGAGTAACTTACCGATGGTGCTTTTACCTGAACCTGAGGGTCCGTAAAGAAAAACGATCATGAAATCTCCTCATCCGGCCAGAAGGTGATCTTGCCGCCCTGCATGGGCAGGTCTTTTAGTGTGGCTTTGCGAAGTGCATTATATCTGGCACTCATTTCGGCCAATGAATCACCGCCCAGTTTTTCGAGCAAAGCCTCGGCCAGCACGAAAGCCACCATGGCTTCAGCCACGGGGACGGCTCGCGGAACGGGGCAGAAATCTGAACGCTCATAAACGGTTTGGGCAGACTGACCGGTGGCCAGATCAATGGTTTGTTGCGGGGTTAAGGTGGTGGCGATGGGCTTCATGGCCGCCCGCAGCAGCAGGGGCTGGCCGTTAGTGATGCCGCCTTCCAGTCCGCCGGCACGGTTGGTGGGGCGGATGATCTGATCCTTTTTTGCCAGGATGGCATCATGCACCTGCGTGCCGGGCAGGCGGGCATTCTCAAAAGCGGAACCTATTTCCACTCCTTTGATGGCGGGGATGCTCAATAGAGCGGCTCCAAGACGTGCATCCAGCCGGCGATCCCACTGGACGAATGAGCCCAGCCCGACGGGCAGGCCGAAGGCGATGATCTCGATGATGCCGCCCAGTGTATCGCGTTCATCCATCACTTTACGGACGCGTTCGCGCATCCGATCTGAGGCAGCTTGATCCGGGCAGCGTACTTCGCTGGCTTCGGCCAGTTCAACCCTTTTCTCGAGGGCAACGGCCGTCAGATCGGCGGAAATTTCACCAATGGTGCTGACATAACCACCCACCTGGATGTTGAACTCAACCAACAACGTTTTGCAGATGGCTCCCATGGCCACACGGGCGGCAGTCTCACGGGCAGAGGCGCGTTCAAGGGATGGGCGCAGGTCAGAGTAGTTGTACTTGACGGCACCGGTGAGATCCGCGTGCCCCGGCCTCGGCGTGGTAAAAGCCTCCACGGCTTTACCTTGCCATTTGCTGTGGTCGCTGTTCTTGATCATCAAGGCAATGGGGGCGCCGGTGGTCTTGCCGGCCATGACGCCGCTTAAAATGCGGGCTTGGTCGTGTTCAATTTTCATGCGGCCGCCGGCACCGTATCCCTTTTGACGGCGCTGCAATTCATAATCGATCTGGCTCTCGGTGAGGGGCAGACCGGAGGGAATGCCCTCGAGGATGACGGTTAAAGCCGGGCCGTGCGATTCACCGGCAGTTAAAAAGCGGATGGTCATGATTGACTCCTTGCGGGTTCCGGTTGGACGGCGTTCATCATTTGATCACGATTTGGTGAAAATCCCGTCCAGCACTCAAAAGCCAGGGCGGCTTGTTCCACCAGCATGCCCAGTCCATTTCGTCCCGGCATCCCGGCTGCCCGCGCCTGTTTTAGGAATAGGGTTTCATATGGATTGTATACCACGTCGTAATAACAGGCTGCCTTTGACAGGGCAACTCCTTCAGGCCAGGGGGAAACCTGCTCATGCGGATGCATACCGACCGGGGTGGCGTTGATGATCAAGCCCGCCTTCGAGGCCCTTTGGCTGATCAACCCGGGTTGAAAATCAAAGCCAATAATCTGGTCTTTTTGTTGTGACTGACTAGAAAAATGATCCACCAATGCAGAGGTTTGCTGTGGATTCAGGTCGGTGATGGCGATCTGCCAGCCATGGATCAACAGTGCGTACACGATCGCCCTGGCGGCTCCGCCCGCCCCTAAGATCAGGGCATTCTGGTTCTGATTGAGCGGCAGTTTTTGCAGGTCGGACCAAAAACCAGGAGCGTCAGTGTTATGACCGACCAGTTTGCCTGAGTCAAGATAAAGGGTATTAACGGCCCCAATGGCGCGCGCTGAGGGGGTGAGATCATCTACCAGCGGGAGCACGGATTGCTTGTGCGGAATGGTGACGTTCAGTCCATCCAGCTCGCGGTTACGAAGTTGGACCAGCAGGCATTCAAGCTCCGGTTCACCTTCGGGCAGGGGAGGAATTTGAAAGAGGTCATAAGTGCCTGCAAGACCAGCTTCGGCTAATGCGGTTTGATGCAGGGTGGGCGAGACACTGTGCCCCAGCGGATAGCCGATCAGGCCGAGAGCGTAAGACTGAGTCATGGCAAATCCTCGCTGACCAGGGCTGCACCCATTTGCTGCAGGGTTTCAGCAAACCCCGGGAAGCTCTCATGGGTACATTCCGCGTTTTCGACCGTCACGGACAAATCGGCAGCCAGACCGGCCACAGCCAGTGACATGGCCAGGCGGTGGTCGCCATGAGATTGAACATTCCCTCCGTGAAGCTTGCCACCTTGAATCGTAAAGCCGGCGGCGTGTTCTTGAATGTTGACCCCGAGCTGGCACATTTCGGTCGCCAGCATGGCGATGCGGTCTGATTCCTTGAGGCGCAGTTCCGCGGCGTCATGGACCACGGTGACCCCATCTGCAACGGCGGCGGCAACGGCAAAAATAGGGAATTCATCGATCATACGCACTACCAGATTGCCGTTGATGGTCGTACCATGCAATGTTGAAGATCTGACCACCAGATCTCCCACCGGTTCACCGGCGGCGAGATGCTGATTCTCAACAACCATATCCGCGCCCATGGACTGCAGCGCTTCAAATAACCCGGTGCGCGTGGAGTTGAGGCATATACCCTTGAGCGTGAGTTGAGAGGCGGGGGTGATCAAAGCGGCTACCACCAAAAAAGCAGCCGCGGATGGGTCAGCCGGTAATACCATGTTCAGCGGTGTTAACTGTAAGGGTTCAGGGGGGGTGATTTCAATGACAATGCGTTCTCCATCTTGCCGGGTCAGCACCTCAACCCCCATGCTTGAAAGCATGCGTTCGGTGTGATCGCGGGAAGGTCCCGGCTCACTCAAGATGGTTTTACCCCTGGTTCCCAAAGCGGCCAACAGCAGGCAGGATTTCACCTGGGCACTGGCAACAGGGAGGTCATAACGCAGCGGTTTACGCTCTAAAGGATCCCCGGAAGCCTGAATCTGAAGGGGGGCGGTGCCTTGCGCTGTCGGGATGATCTTGACACCCATGGCGCGCAGTGGATCGACGATGCGGTCCATGGGACGCTTGCGCAGACCTTCACTGCCATCCAGGGTGGCGGTCAGGTTGGCTCCGGCAATGGCGCCGGCCAGCAAACGCATGGTGGTGGCTGAATTGCCGCATTGCAAAGGCGAGGCAGGGTCTTTTAAAGCGAAAATCCCCTTGCCAAACACCGTGAGCGAATCAGCCTCAAGTTTCCACTCCACCCCCAGGGCGGAGAGGGCGTTTAGCATGGGGCGGGTGACACCCGAGACCTGAAAGCGTTCGATCTGACTGGTACCGCTGGCCAGAGCGGCAAACAAGGCTGCCCGGTGCGAGATGGATTTGTCGCCCGGTATCTCACTGTCAAGGATCCCATTAATGGAACGGCCAGGGGAAGTGATCAGTCTCATTTTCCGCCGCCCTGGTGAAAGGAATCCATGATGGCGACGCGCTGTTCCGCGCCTTCTTCAAATAGGGCTTTCAATCCTTCGAAATCAGATGCGGCGAGGTGATTTCCGATCTGTTGCAGGCGTTCCTGATACTGGCGCAAGCTGGTCAGTACGTTGTCACGATTGTTTTGCAAGGTACTGATGATCATGTCTATTGATTCAACGGCCAGGCGGGTGGTGCTTTTGAAACCAGGTCCGACCAACGGGGCAGCCTCAAGCGGAGTCACGCCGGCCAGGCAGTTGGATACCAGAAAAGGAAGGTGGCTGATTGACGCCACCCAGCGATCGTGCAAGACCGGATCAAGCCAGATGGGCACAGCCCCAACAGCCTCCACCAGTTGCAAGACCAGGCGGGCGGCGGCTTGAGGGGTGCGCTGCAGCGGCAGCAGGGCAAAACTGGCGCCCTGGTAAAGGTCGGAGGTGGCTTCAGCCAGGGTTCGCACCTCTTTGCCGCACATGGGGTGACCCCCAATGGGAGCAAATCGCTCCGGCAGCTCCTGCATAACCTGCATGATCTCTGTCTTGGTGGAACCGATATCCAGCACCACGGCATGACCGGGATGAAGCGATTCCAAGGATCTTATCGATCTGGGAATGCTCCCCAGCGGGCAGCACAGCAACAAAAGGTCAGCTTTAGGAATCAACTCCGTGGCGTCCGGGCTCACCTGGGTGAAAATGCCCAGTTTTTCGGCGGCTTCCTTCACCCCTGCATCCGGGTCAATGCCGTATAGCGCGGCGGTCTTTCCACGCAGCGCCATGGCCAGTGAGCCGCCCATGAGTCCAATGCCCCAAATGGCCACCCTGGCATCGGATAGTTTCTTGGGAACCCATGAAGTTTCCGTCAGTGAGTCATTAATGGCTTCAGTTTTCATGAACCAGATCCGGTCGAAGTTTGACTGCTTCGCGCAGGTAAATGTGTTGAATGGCGGTTTGCGGCAGATCGGTATTCCAATGGATCAAGACTCTGACACAGCGCGGCAAACTGCCGGGCACGTCAATCTCAAGCCCGCACATGAGCGGGACGTCCGTCCAGCCCAGGTCACGGGCGGCTCGGGCAGGATGAACAACCTGCAGATCAGGCGTGACTGTGAACCAGGCGCTGGCGATGTCAGCGGTCTGCAGGCTGGGGTTTGCGGCTAAAATGGCCTGCAACAGTTCACTGGTGGCGTTGAGCACACTTTGGGGATTGGCGTCACAGGTGGTGGCGCCGCGGATTCCTCTGACTGGCATCTCAGGCTGCCTCTTGGGTAAGATTGGTCTTCTTGCTGGGGGGCACATTGCGGCCAACCGCTTCGGCAATGCCACGAATCTGGCGCACCAATTCAGCGAATTTTTCAGGTTTCAAAGATTGGCCTCCATCAGAAAGAGCTTTCTCTGGGTTGGGATGGACTTCAATGATCAGGCCATCCGCGCCAGCGGCCACGGCGGCTCGTGCCACAGGGGTGACATACTGCCATTGGCCGGTGCTATGACTGGGGTCCAGCATGACGGGCAGGTGGGTGAGCGATTTCAAGACCGGTATGGCATTGATATCGGTAGTGTTACGTGTAGATGTTTCGAAGGTGCGAATGCCGCGTTCACACAAAATGACCCGCCGGTTGCCATGAGAGAGGATGTATTCTGCAGCCATGAGCAACTCTTCGATTGTAGCAGAAAGTCCGCGTTTGAGCAGCACGGGGTGCTGGCTTTCGCCCACGGCATTGAGCAGGTTGTAGTTCTGCATATTGCGCGCGCCGATCTGGATCACATCCGCGTATTTGGCCACTAACGGAACTTGATCTGCTGACATGGCTTCGGTAACAACGGGCATGCCGGTGATCTCGCGTACTTCGGCCAGCATCTCGAGAGCTTTTTCGCCCAGTCCCTGGAAGGCATAAGGGGAGGTGCGGGGTTTGAAGGCTCCGCCGCGCAAAGCGTGGGCGCCAGCTTCCTGGCAGGCCAGGGCGTTCTCGAGCAGCAGATTGCGATCTTCCACCGCGCAAGGGCCTGCGATCAACACCACGCCATCGCCGCCAATTTCCACTCCGTCCAGCGGAAATGTGGAATTTTGCGGAATGAATTCGCGAGAGGCCAGCTTGTAAGGCCGTGAGATGGGCAGGATGCGGTCCACGCCCTCCATTTGCACAAAGACACCTTGCGCATTGATCGGATGGTTACCCACCACACCAATGATGGTGCGTTCCGCCCCTTTTGAGGTATGCGGTGTAAACCCGAGGGTGTTGATCTTTTCGATCACCGCATCAATTTGAGGTTCTGTAGCTTCGGTACTCATAATAACCATCATTGCACTTTCTCCCTGGAACGAAAATAAAAAGAGCGAGGCCTTTGACCTCGCTCTTTGTCTTGATTACTCTTCTCCAACCTTACTTAAGCGGCGTCATCGGCTTTGGGAACCAAATCCGTAAAAATAAAAATAGCCGTAAAAGTAGAAGTTAGAAGTTGACTTGTTCATACAATCTCTATATAGCTTATTATCATAGCCACAAATGAAGGCTTTGTCAACAGGGTAATCTTAAAATATTGAAAATTACCCGTTTACGTAAGCCAGCCACTCAGCGGAGTGCTTGCCTTTGCCGCGCACGGTCTCGTGGAAGGCGACCTGGATCTTTTGGGTGATTGGGCCCATCTTACCGCTGCCAATGGTGCGATAATCCACTTCGCGGATGGCGACACACTCGGCGGCGGTGCCGCAGACAAAGAGTTCGTCGGCCACATACAACTGGTCGCGCGAAACGGGTTGCTCGACAACGGTGAGACCGAGGTCGCCACAAATGGTCAGGATGGAATCGCGGGTGATGCCTTCGAGGATGGCGGCAGTGTGGGTGGTGTAGAGTTTGCCCTTGCGGATGATGAAGAGGTTTTCACCGGAGCATTCCGCCACGTAGCCCTGTGGATCGAGCAAAATGGCTTCATCAAAGCCAAGGCGTACAGATTCGGTCTTTGCCAGGGTGCTGTTGGTGTAGTTGCCGCTGGCCTTTGATTTGGTCATCATGACATTGGGATGATGGCGGGTGAAAGAAGAAACGTGGGCGCGGATGCCGTTTTCAAGAGCCTCCTGGCCGAGGTAGGCGCCCATATCCCAGGTGGCGATGCCAACCTTGGGTTGGGTGTTGTCGAGATTCAAACTGAGCACCGGGCCACCGGCGTAGATCAAAGGACGGATGTAGCAATCCCCGAATCCATTGGCGGCGATAGTCTTTTTAACTGCTTCGCCCATTTCTTCCGCGCAGTAGGGCAGGCTTTTGAAGCCGATGATCTCGGCAGAATCCACCAGGCGCTGCATGTGTTCTTTGAGACGAAAGACTGCGGGGCCTTTATCCGTTTGATAGCAGCGGATGCCCTCGAAAAGTGCCTGTCCGTAATGCAAGGCGCTGGTCAGAAAAGGCACCTGTGCCTTGGCGTATTCGACCAGTTCGCCGTCCATCCAAATATATTTACTTTCATTGCCCATAGTGTTCCCTCCGAAGATGTTTCAATGAGATGGCTGGATTCAGGTTATGAATTCAGATTGTGAATGATTTTGTCAGTGATTTGGGTGGTGGTCAGGCCACCTCCCAGATCAGCCGAGCGCGCGCCATCGGTGATGGTTTGCTCAACCGCTTTTTCGATCCGCGCGGCTTCCTCTTCCATTTGGAAGGAGTAACGCAACATCATGGCGGCGCTCAGGATGGTGCCAATGGGGTTGGCGATGCCTTTGCCCGCAATATCTGGAGCTGAACCGTGGATGGGCTCGTAGAGTCCGACGCTGCCATCTCCAAGTGAAGCCGAGGGCAGCATACCCATGGATCCCGCCAGCACAGAAGCTTCATCGGTGAGGATGTCACCAAACATGTTTTCGGTGACCATGACGTCAAAATTGGCGGGTGAGGTGATCAAGCGCATCGAGGCGGTATCCACCAGCACATGCTCAAGGGTCACATCTGGGAATTCCTTGGCGATCTCGACGGTGGTCTTGCGCCACAGGCGGGAAGATTCGAGGACGTTAGCCTTATCCACCGATGAGACCTTTTTGCGGCGCTGCTGCGCCAGACGGAAAGCCATGCGCACCACGCGTTGGATCTCAGTGTCGGTGTAGACCAGGGTATCCACGGCGCGTTCGTGACCATCTACGATTTCACGCCCTTTAGGCTGTCCGAAATACAGGCCGCCGGTGAGCTCACGTACCACGATCATATCCACCCCGGCCAATTTTTCAGGCTTGAGTGGTGATGAATCAGTTAGCGCAGGGTGAACTTTAACAGGTCTGAGGTTGGCGTATACCCCCAGCCCTTTGCGCAAAGCCAGCAGGCCTTGTTCTGGGCGCACCTTGGCATCGGGGTTATCCCATTTGGGTCCGCCCACCGCGCCCAACAGGACGGCATCCGCTTTTTGGCAGGCCTGAAGGGTCTCATCAGTCAGGGCGGTTCCGTGTTGGTCGATGGAACAACCGCCAATCAAGCGGGTTTCGGTTTCAAAAGTGACACCAGTGCGTTTGGTTATCTCTTGCAATATTTTTATGGCTTCTGCCACGACTTCAGGGCCGATCCCATCGCCGGGCAACAAGATAATTTTATTAATTTTCATGCTTCTTCCAGTCTTATTTCGAATTTTCTTGTTCGTTGGAGGTAATCAGGCCATATTCGATCGAGTCGGCCAAAGCCAACCAACTGGCCTCAATGATATTGGGGCTGGCGCCCACCGTGCTCCAGCGGTGAAAACCATTCTGGGTATCGATCAGCACGCGGGTGACCGCTTCGGTTCCAAGAGAGCCATCCAGAATGCGGACTTTGTAATCCATTAAGTGAAATGTATTGATGACAGGATAATTCCCGACCAAAGCCTTGCGCATGGCCATATCCAGGGCGTTTACCGGGCCGCAGCCTTCACCGGCAGTGTGAAAGACCTCGTCACCAACGCGCACCTTGACGGTGGCTTCGGCGAAAATTCCAATTTTTTGGCGGCGCTCGACGTTGACGAAGAAATCGATCAATTCAAAAGGTGGTTTGTAATCAGCATGCTGTCGTTTATATAGCAGGATGGCTGATGCTTCAGCGGCTTCAAAAGAGAATCCACGGGCTTCGAGGTCTTTGATGGTATTAAGGGTGCTGGTCACCTGGTCGTTGCCCTTGATCTCGAGGCCGTATTCTTCAGCCTTGCTGAGGATATTGGCCTTGCCGGAGAGTTCAGAGACGATCACGGCCATTTTATTGCCAACCAGGGCGGGGTCAATGTGCTGGTAAGAACGCGCGCTGCGGCGCATGGCCGAAACGTGCACACCACCCTTATGGGCGAAAGCGGCCTGACCCACGTAGGCCAGGTACTCATCTGGTGAGAGATTGGCCATCTCCGCTACAAAATGGGAGAGGTCGTAGAGTTCGGTCAGCTTTTGGGAGGGCAGGCACTCATAACCAAGTTTGATCTGCAAGTCGGGGATGACTGAGCACAAGTTGGCATTTCCGCAGCGCTCACCATAACCGTTGATGGTGCCCTGCACCTGGGTGCAGCCAGCTTGTACAGCCGCAAGGCTGTTGGCGACGGCGCATTCACCGTCATTGTGGGCGTGGATGCCCAAAGGGGACTCCACGGATTCACGCACTGTTTTCACGATTGCGGAAATCTCATGCGGCAGAGTGCCGCCGTTGGTATCACACAACACCACCCTTTCGGCACCTCCGCGGATGGCGGCTTGTAATGTTTCAAGCGCGTATTTCGGATCTTCCTTGAAACCATCAAAGAAGTGTTCCGCGTCATAGATCACGCGTTTGCCCTTGGAGCGCAGGTAAGCCACGCTCTGCTCGATGATGCGCAGGTTGTCAGGCAGGGTGGTGCGCAGCACTTCGGTAACGTGCAGAGTCCAGGTCTTGCCAAAGACTGTGCACACCGGGGTGTTGGCATCCAACAAGGCCTGGATGTTGGCGTCATCTTCCGGTCCGCCCTTGGCGCGGCAGGTGGAGCCAAAAGCCGCGATCAGGGCGTTCTTCCAGGTCATTTCAGAAGCGCGTTTAAAGAACTCCACGTCTTTCGGGTTTGAACCCGGCCAACCACCTTCGATGAAGGTCACGCCCATTTCATCCAGGCGTTGGGCCACACGCAGCTTGTCACTGCAAGAAAGGGAGATGTCTTTGCGTTGTGTGCCATCACGCAAGGTGGTGTCGTATATTTCGATCATGGTTTACCCCTTCTGGTGGGCTTTCTCATATTCAAGGATCTGATCGCTGAAGCTTAACAGGTAACCCAGTTCATCGTTGCCTTGAACCAGGCAGGTTTTCGAGAAGGGATCGATCTCAAAATGCACCGCAACACCATCGGGAGTGGACATGGTTTGCGCTTCAAGGTCGATCGTCCATTCAGAACGCGGGAGTTCTTCAAGAATATCCCGCAAACGTTGATGGTTCTCATCATCGACTTGGATCGGCAGCAGACCGTTCTTGAGCGAGTTATTGCGAAAGATATCGCCAAATGAACGAGCGACAACGGCATTAAAGCCAAAACCGGTGAGCGCCCAGGGGGCATGTTCGCGCGAAGAACCACAGCCAAAATTGTTACCGGCAAATAGTATGCGCGCGCCTTGTGACTGGGGTTGGTTCAGAACAAAATCCGGTTTGGGGCTGCCGTCACTGTTGTAGCGCCAATCGGAGAAAAGGTTGGCAGCCAGGCCGGCCTTGTCGGTGACCTTGAGGAACCGTGCCGGGATGATCTGGTCGGTATCCACATCGTCGAAAGGCATCAAGACGACCCGTGAAGTAATACTTTTGATCGGTTCCATGGTCTTTTTACCTTTCTTTCAGTAATTCGCGTGGGTCAGTCACACAACCGGTCACGGCAGCTGCCGCAGCGGTTAGCGGGCTGGACAGCATGGTTCTGCCGCCTTTGCCCTGGCGACCCTCAAAATTGCGGTTGCTGGTGCTGACGGCGTATTGCCCGGGTTCGATCTGGTCCCCGTTCATGGCAATGCACATGCTGCAGCCGGCTTCACGCCATTCCGCTCCGGCTGTCTTGAAAACCTGATCCAGACCTTCTGCTTCTGCCTGGCGTTTGACCTCCTGGGAGCCGGGGACGACCAAAACACGGGTTCCCGCGTTGACCTTGCGGCCTTTCATGATGGTGGCTGCCAGGCGCAGGTCAGAAAGCCTGCCGTTGGTACAGCTGCCGATAAAGACCACATCCACAGGATGACCGATCAGAGATTGGCCTTCCTGCAACCCCATGTACATGAGTGCTTTTTCAAGGCCTGCCTTTTGATCATCGCTCTTCATTTGGCCATTTGTAGGCACCTTGCCGGTGATGGGCATGCCCATGCCGGGATTAGTGCCGTAGGTGATCATGGGTTCGATCTCTTCAGCCTTCAGGATTACACAGCGGTCATAAACGGCGTCTTCGTCGCTGGGGAGTTGTTTCCAACGCGCAAGCGCGGCATCCCAATCGGCACCGCGTGGTGCGTAAGGCCTGCCAGCCAGGTATTGGTAGGTGACTTCATCCGGAGCGATCATGCCGGCGCGGGCACCTGCCTCGATGGACATGTTGCAGATGGTCATGCGTTCTTCCATGTTGAGGGAGCGGATGGCCGAACCGGTGTATTCCAACACGTAACCAATGCCTCCATCCACGCCTATTTTGGCGATCAAGGCCAGGATGATGTCTTTGGCGGTGACCCCTTCATTGAGTTGGCCATCAATACGAACTTCGAAACTCTTGGGCTGGTGTTGCAGCAGGCACTGAGTGGCCAGCACATGTTCCACTTCACTGGTGCCGATGCCGAAGGCTAGGGCGCCAAACGCTCCGTGGGTGGAGGTGTGACTGTCGCCGCAGACGATGGTCATGCCCGGCTGGGTGAAACCCATCTCAGGGGAGACGATATGCACCACGCCGTTATGTGGATTGGAAGGACCAAACCCCAGCAGGTTAAACTCGCGCACATTCTCTTCCCATTGGGCGATTTGCTTGCGGCAGAGTTCGTCCGCCCACGAGAGGCGGCCTTCCACAGTGCCATCTTTGGAGGGCAGGGTGGGGATGCTGTGATCCACCGTGGCGATGGTGCGGTCTGGACGTCTGACCTTAAGTCCGCGAGCCCGCAAGCCGCTGAAGGCTTGCGGCGAGGTGACCTCATGTACCAGTTGCAGGTCTATGTATAAGATAGCGGGCGCACCAGGCTGCTGTGAAACGAGATGTTCGTTCCAGACTTTTTGAAAGAGAGTTAGTGGGTGTCCCATGCGTCGCTTCCGGTCCGATCATTGGTATCGGCGATGTTGGTCGTTTCAAAACCGGTATCGGCGTCTTCAATCATCATGGTTGAGGTGTCCCAGGCTTCGGGGATGGTGCGGGGCTGTGGAAAAGTCTCCATCGGTCGTTCTGTTTGTGGAACTTGAGAATAATGGTTAGCTGGTTTCATTGTATTTCTCCTTACGAATCACGAATGCAGGGTTTGAACTGCGGGTGTCTCAACTGAGCCATATTGGCCGCTGGCCACCAGCATTTTGTTGACTGCTGATAAATAGGCTTTGATACTGGCAACGATGATATCGGTGTCGGCCCCATAACCACCAAAGGTGTGTGGTTGGCCGGCCTCATTTTGAGCGTGTTTGACTGTTGGTAGATCGGAATTCTCGATACGCACGGTCACTTCTCCGAGCGCGTCGATGCCTTCGGTGATGGCGTGGATCACGAACTCGACCAGGGTGCTGTTGGATTGGATGATGGCGTCCACTGCTTTAAAGGCAGCATCCACCGGGCCGGTGCCAATGGCGGCGTGCACATATTTTTGACCGTCAGGTCCAACCAGACGTACGGTAGCGGTTGGCAGGCCCATGGTGCCGCAGGCGACCTGAAGACCATCCAGGTTAAAGATGACTTTGTGAGTGTAGGTTTCGTCTGAGACCAGGGCTTCGATATCCGCGTCAGTGATGGTCTTCTTTTTGTCAGCGAGGACTTTAAAGCGGTCAAAGACTTTGTTTAATGCCTCGTCATCCAGGGCGTAACCCAATGCGGTCAGGCGTTCCTTGAGGGCGTGCCGGCCGGAATGCTTGCCCAGCACTAAACGGGTTTGCAAGACGCCCACTGTTTCAGGTAGCATGATCTCGTAAGTCAGGTGGTTTTTCAACATGCCATCTTGATGGATGCCTGCTTCATGGGCAAAAGCATTGGCGCCAACGATGGCTTTGTTGGGCTGTACGCTGATTCCGGTGTAATTGCTGACCATTTTGCTGACCCGGGCTAGTTGGGTGGTGTCAATATCGCAATCCAGTTCAAGCACCTGGCGGCGGGTATGCAACCCCATAACCACTTCTTCAAGCGCGGTATTGCCAGCGCGTTCACCGATGCCGTTGATGGTAACTTCGGCTTGTCTGGCACCATTGCGGATGCCAGCCAGGGTATTGGCGGTGGCCAAGCCGAGATCGTTGTGGCAGTGGGTAGATATGACGCACTTTTCAATACCTGGAGTGTTCTTGACGATTCCCGCGATCAGGGAGCCGTATTCATCTGGCATGGTATACCCGACCGTGTCGGGTATGTTGAGGGTGGTGGCTCCAGCTTTGATGGCAATCTCAAGCACCCTGTAAAGAAATTCGGGGTCGCTGCGGCCAGCGTCTTCTGGACTGAATTCGATATCGTCGCAGAGGGAATGTGCATAAGCCACCATTTTGGCGACGGTCTCTTCCACCTGTTGACGCTCCATTTTGAGTTTGTATTTCATATGGATGTCGGAGGTGGCAATAAAGGTGTGGATGCGCGGATGAGCGGCCTCGCGGACAGCCTCCCAGGCTTTGTCAATATCATTCTGGGTGGTGCGGGCGAGACCGCAAATAACCGGAACCTTGACGTTCTCGGCGGACGGATTGCCAACTTCAATGGCAATCCGCCGCACTGCTTCCAGGTCATCCGGCGATGCGGCCGGAAAGCCGGCTTCGATGACATCCACACCCAGGCGGGCAAGGGCGCGAGCGACTTCCATTTTTTCAGAAGCCGTCATGGTGGCGCCTGGCGATTGTTCGCCATCCCGCAGGGTTGTGTCAAAGATCCGGACTCGATTATCCATTTTGTGCTTTCTTCCAATTTTCGGGACGCAGGGAACGAACTTGAGCTCCGGCTCTCCACATTTCTGAGTCGCGGATCTCGTTCAATTCAGCGGTCAATTTCACCTGGTAATCAGGCTTACTGTTGGCTTCAATGACCACGTGGGTCTCTTCGCCGGAGCGCACGCTGTTGTAAAGCGTTTCAAAAACAGGCAGGGTGGCATCGCGGAAAGCGTGCCGCCAATCGAGCGCGCCGCGTTGGGCGGTGGTGGAGCAGTTGGCGTACATCCAATCCATGCCGTTTTCGGCTACCAGGCGGATGAGACTTTGGGTGAGTTCTTCCACGGTTTCGTTGAAGGCTTCGCTGGGGGAGTGACCGTGCTTGCGCAGGGTGTTGTATTGCGCTTCCATGACACCTGCCAGGCAGCCCATTAAAACACCGCGTTCACCGGTGAGGTCGCTGTAGACTTCATTCTCAAAGGTGGTCGGGAAGAGGTAGCCAGAGCCAACTGCAATGCCCAATGCCAGGGTGCGCTCATTGGCGCGGCCGGTAAAGTCTTGATGCACAGCGTAACTGCTGTTGATGCCGCTGCCATCCAAAAAGTTGCGACGCACGCTGGTACCGGAACCCTTGGGGGCGACCATGATCACATCCACGTTCTTGGGGGCGATCACACCTGTCTGATCGGCATACACGATGCTAAAGCCGTGAGAGAAGTACATAGCCTTGCCTTCGGTCATGTAGGGCTTGATGCTGGGCCAGATCATTTTCTGTGCGGCATCAGAGACCAGGAATTGAACAATCGTGCCACGCTGAGCGGCTTCTTCCAGTGAAAAGAGGGTTTTGCCAGGCACCCAGCCATCCTTGATGGCTTTCTCCCATTCGGGCAGATTTTCTTTTTGACCGATGATCACGTTGATGTTGTTGTCTCGCATGTTGAGGGCTTGAGCAGGACCTTGCACACCGTATCCGAGTACTGCAACCACTTCGTTCTTGAGCACTTCCTGTGCCTTCGAAAGTGGAAATTCCTCACGAGTTACTACATCTTCCTCAACGCCGCCAAAATTAATTTTTGCCATGATCTTTCTCCTTGTTCTGTATAGTGTTTGGAATAATTACTCAACCATCTTCATTTCGATGGGCATTTCATAAGTTTGTCCGTCCGCCTGATTGTTGATCAGGGTGGAGGTTCCACGCTCCATGGCTACGATGCCGGTACGCACCATTTCGATGATGCCATAGGGGCGTAGCACGTCCACAAAGCCGTCGATCTTGTCTTCATCGCCGGTGATCTCGATGATGAGCGAGGTGTTGGTTACATCCACCACGCGGGCGCGAAACACCTCGGCCAGTTTCATCACGTCCGCCCGATTCTCAGGGGTGGCATTGATCTTGACCATGGCCAGGTCACGGCTGACGCGTGGCGCGAAGGTCAGATCTTCGACCTGCAACACGTTGATCAACTTGTACATATACGGCATGATGCGTTCCACATCGGTGTCGTCACTATCCACCACGATGGTCATACGTGAAACGCCTTCCAGGTGAGTGCGGCCAACGGTCAATGATTCAATGTTGAATGCACGGCGGCGAAAAACAGACACCACGCGGTTCAGCACACCTGGTTTGTCTTCCACTAAAGCTACAAATGTATGTCGCATAATTCCTCCAGAAAAATCTCTGTATTTATTGGGCAAAGATTACTATGCAATTTCTTCAGGCTGTGGCAGCGGACGCCGGATCATGGCGTCGATGGCTGCACCAGTTGGGACCATGGGATATACCGAGTCTTCCTTTTCAACTTTAAACTCGATCAAAACAGTACCGGGGCTCTGCCTGGCTTGCTCGATGGCGTCGGCCACCTGGTCGCGGCTGGTCACGCGTAAACCGGTCAATCCATGCGCTTCAGCGATCTTTACAAAATCGGGCCCCTTCATGGGAGTGGCGGAATAGCGTTTGTCGTAGAAGAACTCTTGCCACTGTCTCACCATGCCGAGATATCCATTATTGAGGATGGCAATGTTGATCTTGATGCCTTCCTGGGCAATCGTCGAAAGTTCAGCCTGGGTCATTTGAATGCCGCCATCTCCGGCGATCACCCAGACTTCCTTGTCTGGTTTTCCAAATTTGGCACCGATACCGGCAGGTAAACCGAAACCCATGGTTCCCAATCCGCCAGATGTGATGGAGGTGTTGGGATCGTCGTGGCGGTAGTATTGGGCTGTCCACATTTGGTTCTGTCCCACGTCTGAGACGATGATGGCTTTACCTTTAGTTTCACGCCACAAATCGTTGATCACGTGTGCCGCATAAAGGTGTCCGTTATCGGGCAGATTTTGGATGTCGCGCACGGCTACATCCCCTTTAAGAGTGTCAATTCGTTGCAGCCATTCGGAATGGTCTGCCTCTTTAACAAAGGGCAGCATTTTTTGCAGAGTTTCTTTAAGGTCGCCAACCAGGGCGATATCCACCTGGACGTTCTTGTTGATCTCTGAAGGGTCAATCTCAATGTGGATCTTTTTTGCATTGGGCGCGAATTTTGCGATCTTGCCAGTAACCCGGTCGTCAAAACGCATGCCAAACGCCAACAGCAGGTCAGATTCCTGGATGGCTTGATTTACCCAGGCTTCGCCGTGCATGCCCATCATACCCAATGACAATGAGTGGTTCCCGGGGAAGCCGCCCAAACCAAGCAAGGTGCTGGCAACCGGGGTCTGGGTGCGCTCAGCGAATTCCAGTACTTCTGCGGTGGCTTCGCTGATGAGAATACCGTGCCCGGCCAGGATCAAGGGTTTTTTGGCAGAGTGGATCATTTCAAGTGCGCGCTGCAGGTCAGAATTTTCTGGACGCATATCAGGACGGTAACCGGCCAGGTGAGCTGGACGGTCGTTATATTCCCATTCGATCTCAGCTTGCTGGGCATCTTTGGTGATGTCGATCAAAACCGGTCCAGGGCGGCCGGACTTGGCAATGAAAAATGCATCGCGAATGGCGGGGGCAATCTCATTGACATTTGAGATCAAGTAATTGTGTTTAGTGACAGGCAATGTAATGCCAGTGACGTCGGTCTCTTGAAAGGCATCGTAACCGATCAACGGGCTGCTGACCTGACCGGTGATGAATACCACGGGGGAGGAATCCATGAATGCGTTCACGATGCCAGTCACCAGGTTGGTGGCGCCCGGACCTGAGGTGGCTAAAGCCACACCGACCTTGCCGGTGGCGCGGGCGTAGCCATCTGCCATGTGTGCTGCACCCTGTTCATGGCGAACCAGCACGTGATGGATCGAGCTGGAGATCAAGGCGTCGTAAATCGGAAGCGTGGCACCACCGGGATAGCCAAAGACGACCTCAACCCCTTCACGTTCCAGACATTTCCAGAATATTTGTGCACCGGTAACTTTCATTCTTCCTCCATTTGCTTTCTGATCTAGGTGTGGTTAGCTTTTCAACACCGCACCAGTATCGGCGCTGGTGACCATGCGGGAATATCTTCTCAGCCATCGGCTTTGGATCTTCTGTTCAAATTCAGGCAACGCCGCCAGACGGGATTGAATTTCAGTGTCACTCAAGTGAACGTTCAAGCTGCGTTTTTCGAGATCGAATTCGATCAGGTCGCCTGGCTGCAGGGCGGCAATCGGTCCGCGGGCGGCGGCTTCAGGTGAGACGTGGCCAATACAGGCACCGCGAGTTCCACCGGAGAAGCGGCCGTCGGTTAGCAGGGCCACTTTATCCCCAAGACCCATGCCCATTATGGCGCTGGTGGGGCTGAGCATTTCCATCATACCGGGGCCGCCCTTGGGGCCCTCGTAACGTATGACCACGAAATCACCAGGTTGAACTTTGTGGTTCATGATGCCTTCAATTGCGTCTTCTTGTGATTCAAAAATGCGTGCCGGGCCGGTGAATTTTTGCATGGCCGCACTGACACCCCCCGTCTTGATGACGGCGCCGTTGGGAGCGAGATTGCCAAATAAAATGGCCAACCCACCACGTACCGAGTAGGGATTGTCATATGGATGGATCACATCGGTGTCACGAATCACGGCTCCTTTAAGGCTTTCACCATAGTTTTTACCTGTCACGGTAATCCGATCCAGATGCAGGCAATTCTGATGAGATTGCAATTCCGCCAGAATAGCCGGTATGCCGCCTGCGCGGTGCACATCTTCCATGTGGTAATGCCCGGCCGGACTGACTTTGCACAAATAGGGGGTGTTGTCGGCGATCTGGCTGATGCGTTCGAGGGTGTAATCGATCTCGCCTTCGTTGGCAATTGCCAGGGCATGCAGCACAGTGTTTGAAGAACCTCCCATTGCCATATCGAGCGCAAAGGCGTCATCCAACGCTTCTGCGGTGATGATCTTGCGGGGGGTGATGTCACGTTCCACAAGTTCCAAGATCATGTGAGCGGCTTTTTCGGCCAGACTGTTACGTTCATCTGTTTTTGCAAGTGCCGTCCCGTTATAGGGAAGGGCGATGCCTAGTACTTCCATAAGGCAATTCATGCTATTGGCGGTGAACATACCTGAGCAGGATCCGCAGGACGGACAGGCATTGTCTTCGATCATCTTGAGTTGTTTGGCGTCGATCAAACCGTTTTGATAAGCACCCACACCCTCAAAGACCGAGATCAGGTCAATGGCTTTGCCATCTGGCAGCCTGCCTGCGGCCATGGGGCCGCCAGAAACGAAGATGGCAGGGATGTTGACACGCATCGCGGCCATTAACATCCCTGGTACGATCTTGTCACAATTGGGGATGCAGATCATGCCATCAAATTGATGTGCTTCGAGCATGGTTTCAACGCAGTCGGCGATTAATTCACGAGAGGGTAGGGAATACTTCATGCCCTGGTGCCCCATGGCGATGCCGTCATCCACGCCGATGGTATTGAATTCAAAAGGCACACCCCCAGCCGCTCGCACGGCATCTTTAATCCGTTTACCGAATTCCTGCAGGTGTACGTGCCCCGGAACAACATCCACATAGGAGTTGACAACGGCGATGAAGGGCTTTTGCATATCGGCATCGGTTACGCCGGTGGCCTTGAGTAAAGCCCGGTGGGGAGAACGATCAAATCCATGTTTTATTTTGTCTGAGCGCACAGCGGTTCCTCCAGGAAAAAAAATAAAAAAAACCACCCGTTTTGATTGGGTGGTTTTGGGTTTTTCTTTTCTACTTTTTGATCTTTAAGCTTTTGCAGCTTCCCTTTTCCATCCAACCGTAATTTGGCTCTCAATAAGGACGAGAACCAAAATGACGATAATAAGGACGAGGGAGGACGTATAACTCATGGGCTTAGTGGTTAGTCTTGTAAGTTGTCTGGACAACTTCCTTTTCGATAAAATTAATTACTTGTTTATACAATTATTTAGCTCGAATGTCAAGAAATTTTAAGAATCAATTTTGGTTATCTGGTGCATCAAGTTTTTTTACCAACAAGGGTTGATCCAGACCGTAAACCCGGCAGTAATTGGCCAGCCGTAACTGTAAGATCTCGGTCACAACAGTGCCTTTTGAGATCAACATGCGTCCTTTGTTATCGAATACATTGGCCATGATCACCATGCCGTTCTTTACATTATCAAAAGTGACTTCGGTTAACGGTGAGTCGCTTGCAGAGCTCGCATCTTTTTCGGTTTTGGTTGTAAGTACTTGTTCACGGAACACACGCATCAATTCTGGATCATATTCGTTTGCCTGGTTGAGCATGCGAGTCAGAGCCGCTTTGCTATTCTGGTCAAACGCCAGGAAGCGATCGTAATCGATGACGATCTTCAATATTCTAGAGATCAGGGGGATGTCAGAACCAGAAATTTGATTTTCCTGTTTCTTGGTTGGTTCAAAGGGTGTTGATTGAAATAGGATGCCTTCAGCTATCTTTTCGAGCCTTGGAATGTTACGCAGAAAATAATTGCCAATCTTTCCCACCGAATCCATCATCTTAAATTGGTTAGGATCGAGGTACTTTCCCTTCATCCAGCTATCAATCACCTCCGGGGGAATGGTGACGCACCCGATACGGCACAATGCTCCGGCAAGTTCAAGTTCCCACGCGTTGGGCAGGTGGAGTTCCTGGGCGAATTTGCGAGTAAATGAGCTGATTCGATTGGCTTGCGAAAATGAATCCGGGCTGATGGCCGAAAGAAGGTCGGTCAGGATCTTAATACTGCCTTTGAGGGTGTTTTGAAGTAAGTCGTGTTCACTCGTGATCAATTCATACTGGCGCAACCCGGCTTTTATTGAATTGATGAAACTATCCGTGGGGCAGGGCTTGATCA
This sequence comes from uncultured Anaerolinea sp., assembly GCA_964474095.1. Classification (GTDB taxonomy): domain Bacteria; phylum Chloroflexota; class Anaerolineae; order Anaerolineales; family Anaerolineaceae; genus UBA6107. The sequence goes on along the minus strand of CAYYRU010000027.1, from coordinate 11,364 downwards.
ACAACCTGAAGACCTGACCGAGATTGATGGAATTGGTCGCCATTTCGAGATCAGCGACACCACTTAAGATCATGCGGGTGGCATCCGGGCAAATCTCTTGTGCCTCCATTAGAAAGGAGATGCCATCTAGGCCGGGCATGCGATAATCAGACACGATCACCGCCACATCTTTTTGCTGGCGCAGGATATCCAGCGCTTCCATCCCGCTGTTGGCGGTAAGGATTTCAGTGAATTGATAAGAGGTGAGTTCTCGTTGCAAGGCCGAGAGAACCTTGGGTTCATCATCCACTAACAAAATTTTTTGCTGCATTGATGGATCCCTCCTCAAGCATTAAACGATTATTCAGGTTTTTCGCCTGCAAAAATCCGCTTCGCCATAAACTTCCAATCTTCAAATTTTGTACTGGCGTTGATTTTCTCCAAATAATCGCAATCTAGTGCTGGCAAAATATTGGTGTCTTGCTGGCCTTGTTTCTCTGAATAGTATAAATGGTTGGCGATGTAAACTGCTGCGACCGGATCAATCTTATACGCCGTCTCTTTTGCAGGGTTATGGTGAAAGGCCACCGCCCGGATCACTCCGCTAGGCAATCCCCACAAGCTGAGCATGTATGCCCCAATTTCTGCGTGCGATGTTCCCAGGTAGTGATATTCCATCTGGAGGCGTGGAACCTTGGTATTCATGGTCAATAATCTGAAAAAACCAGGAACATCGTTTTGGATCAGTCGTCCGACATCGTGCAGAATGCCAGCCATTTGAGCTTCATCTTGTTCAGTGCGATCAAGGCCGGCAGAATCTGCAATTGCTCGTGATAGATTGCCCACGAAGATGCTGTGCTGCCAAAGTTCATCGATTGAAAAAGCGCTATAGGAACGATTTTGATATTGAGAAAAAACGCCAACACTTAATACCAGCGCTCTGATCGTGTTTAATCCCAAAATGGATAGAGCCTGAGCGAGGTTCGAAACTTTATAAGGAATGCTGAAAAAGGCTGAGTTGACCAATTGCAAAATCTTGGCAGTCATGGCTACATCCATGCTGATGATCTCGCCAACTTTTGAAAGTGTGGGTTGTTCTGATTGGAATTCACTGAGCAGCCTGACATACAACGTAGGAACGCTGGGAAGACTCTTAATACCAGTCACCAATTTCACCAGTTTTTGGTCGGATAAGGTGTCTCGTAATTTGCAGGTTTCTTCCACGATACTTCTGATTTTTTGCATGTCACATGGTTTAACGATGATCTGATGGGCCAGGCTTGCTGCCCTAAAGGCTTCAGGTTCATTGATGTTTCCTGACATGATGAATCGCATGATGGATGGATGAAGTTGGATCACCTTTTCAAGCAGGGCGGCTCCATCCATGACGGGCATGCGCATGTCAGTGATAACTGCGTCAATGGGTTGTGTGTTCATCAATGTTAAGGCTTCAGCACCAGAGGTGGCAAAATAAACATCCCATTCTCCGATATAGATTTGCAAAGCGCGTTGGTAACCGCGCAGGATCAGAACTTCATCATCCACAAACAGGATTTGGCGTTTTCGTTTATTCACTGGATTCCTCTAATTTTTGTTGATCTATAGGTAATTGAATTGTGAAAGTCGAGCCGATATTTACAGTAGATTTCACCCGGATGGATCCCTGGTGATGATTCACAATAATATTATGCGCTAATGATAGCCCTTGTCCAGTACCTTTTCCGACATCCTTTGTGGTGAAAAAGGGATCGAAAATTCGATTGATCAAAGATTCGGGAATTCCGCAGCCAGAGTCAGATACCTCAATCAAGAGAGAATCTTTATCTTGCCGGGTTTGAATGGTGATTTTTCCTTTGGCAGCATCGCCATTTTTTTGTTTTTCCTGGATCGCATGCGCAGCATTGACGATCAAATTCAGAAGCACCTGATTTAGCTCGTCAATCTTACACCATATCAATGGAAGATTTGGATCAAGCTGCGTTTCAAGATCAGCGCAGTATTTCCATTCATTTTTAGAGATCGTGATGGTAGTCAGGATTCCCTTGTTCACGTCTGCCAAGGCATTCATTTTTTGTGACGGATGTGAGAACTCGCGAATAGCTTGAACAATCTTGCGTACACGTTCAACCCCATCCAGTGATTCCTCCACCGCTAAAGGCACTTCGTTTAGGAAGTATTCCACTTGTTTGAGAGCTCTTTGTTCTTTGATTATCGTGGCTTTCCTCGAGGAATGTTTACTTGATTCGATCAAATCTTGTTGCAGCTGATCAATAAATTTCATGGTCTCGAAACTTCTCTTGATGAACTCCAGGTTGTCGCCAACATATTGGATTGGAGTATTTATCTCATGAGCGATGCCCGCCGCAAGTTGTCCGATCGATTCCATTTTGGATGAAAGCATGGATTGTGCCGCTTGCAGTTCAGATTGTGTGACATCATCAAAAATGATCACATAACCGGCAGGTCTGGCCTGATCTACCAGGATGGTGCTGATCTTTCCTGCGATCAAGATGCGTTTATGCTCTTTGGTGAGCAGAATTGGATGTTTTGTGGTGGAATTTTTCTGAGCTTTCTCTTCCAGATCCAATAAGTAACTGATCGGATCCTTTAAAACCAAATTTTTTTTTTCATCCAAGATCTGAAAAACATCCTGCATTGTATGATCCACGGCTTCATTTTGTGAGAAACCAGTTAACTTTTCCGCAGCCTGGTTGAATAAGATGATTTTGCCTGAAAGATCTACTGTCACTATGGCTTCGCCAATACTGGCTAACGTGATCGAGAGTGTTTGTCTTTCTTTTGACAATTGTTCTTCGACTTGTTTTTTTTCAAGACGGGCTTGCTGGAATTTGAGTGTTTCCTGAACGATCATCAAGATGCTGGAACTCTGGTCTTCGTTTAGGATGTTTGAAACACCAGCCTTGATACACTCGATGGCGTCCAATTCACTAATGGTATTGGTGAAAACGATGAAGATCACCTCAGGATTCGCCATTTTTGATCGTAGAAGGGCTTCAATGCCATTAAAATTGGGATGAGAGTAATCCGTGATCACTAGATCTGGTTGATAACTTGTGATCGCGGCATGAAATTCTACTTCTGATCCAATTTCAACGGACTTGAAATCAAAACCACCTGCTTTCAATTCATCGAAAATGATCAGGTTTTTCCTTTGAGAATCAAGGATCTGTAGAATTCTGCAGGGAGAGTTCATGGATCTTTAAGGGGTCTTATTGAGTAACAGCCAATACATGCCTAATGTTCTCATTGTAACGACAAATGAGTCAAAATTCACAGGTTTGGCAATATAACTGTTCACTCCCAGGTCATAACAGGTTTGAATGTCTCTCTCTTCACTGGAGGTGGTAAGGATGACCACTGGTATATTTTTAGTGGAGGAGTTTTCTTTCAACGCTTTTAAGATCTCCAAACCAGAAATGTCAGGAAGCCGCAGGTCCAATAGAATCACATTGGGAGACTCTTGTTGAGGTTGCTGGCGACCTTCTGCGCCAAAAAAGTGATCCATAGCTTGTTGACCATTCTCGAAGCGTATGATGTGATTCTTCAGGTTGTATTGGTGCAGGGCGCGAATAGTCAATTCTGCGTCATGATCATCGTCCTCAATCAAGATTATTTCAATCGGATTATGTGAATTCATCATGCTCCTTTCATTTTGGTAGCGTAAAAGTGAATTCTGCACCTTCTCCGGGTTTCCCATCTGCCCAGACTTTGCCGCCATGGCGGTGAATGACTCTTTGCACGATGGACAAACCAACTCCTGTGCCTTCAAACTCATTGGCTTTATGCAAACGTTGGAACAATCCAAATAGTTTTTCGCGATATTCAGGGTTGAAACCCACCCCATTATCTCGAATTGTGTATGTGTTAAACCCTTTTCCCTTTTTACCAGTGATCAGGATCTCTGGTGAATCTTTGGGTGCACTGTATTTGAGCGCATTAGAGATCAGATTGAGCCAAACATGCCGAATCAATGTTGGGTCGCCGCGGCAATCCGGAATATTTTCTACAATTAAGCGGGTCTTTTGGTTTTCAGGGGTGGACAACTCTTCGAAAACAGATTGCACCAGCGAGGTCATCTCGATTGTGGCATATTTCAGTTCACTTCGCCCCACTCGTGACAGTGAAAGCAGATCGGTGATCATCTTGTCCAAATTTTTGGTGCTGTTTCGAACCACTGAAAGCAGCCTCAGCCCTTCTTCATCCAGTACGTGAGAATAATCTTGCTCAAGGATGTGAGAATAGCCATCAATTGCCCTGAGAGGCGCCCGCAAGTCGTGGGATATCGAGTAAGCAAAGGATTCCAGTTCCTCATTCGATGTTTTTAACTCAATAGTCCGTTGAGTGACCCGGTCTTCAAGCGTTTTGTTTAATTGGCTTATCTCTTCCTGTGTAATTTTTTGTTCTTCCACAACTTTGATCAATTTTTGCTTGGATTGCTCGGCTTCCTCAAGCAACCGCCGCAATTCTGCTTGAGTGGCGAGGATCTTTTCTTCCTGGTCGATCCTGGCAGTGATATCTAAAAAGATGCCTTCATATCGACCCGATTGATTTTTGTCATTTTGGATTATATGGGCACTAACTAACAGTATTAGCCTCTCACCACTGATCTTTTGAGAAGTCACTTGAATTGAATGGACCGATCGTTGGTTGGTCAGTTTCTTCAAAAAATTTTGATAATCTTGTGGATTGTTCCAAAAAATGGATAGAGCTTTACCATGTAAGTTTTGCTGTGGCGGGTAACCAAAAATTCGACTAAAAGCCGGGTTATGGTCGCATATGATGCCATCAGAAGAGATGCCAAAATAACCTTCATCCAGGTTGGCAATCGTCTCGCGGAACTTCTTTTCGCTTTCTCGAAGCGCGATTTCCACTTTTTTTTGTTGAGTGATGTCATTTACAACCGCGATATGCTGTTGTTTTGTGATGGTCTCCTCTTCATCCCACAAAGGGGAAACGATCACTCTTCCCCAAACAATTTGCCCATCTTTTCGAAGGTATTGTTTTTCAAGGGTGTATTCCTTTACTTTGCCTAAAGCGAGTTCTTGGTTTTTCTTGATGGATATTTCGCGAAATTCAGGCGAAGTAAGCTCAATGAAATCTTTTTTTAGTAGTTCATTTCTTGAGTACCCCAACATATCGCAAAATTTTTGATTGACATCCAAGATCAGATGGTTTCCTGGATCCAAGATTAAAACGCCAATGGCCGCATGCTTAAAGAGAGTTCTAAAACGGTTTTCACTTTCTCGTAATGCAATCTCTTTCTCAGTACTTTCAGTGGTATCAAGGACAGACCCGATCATGGCAATTAATTGATCATTCTCATCGAATAATCCTTGGAAGGTTGAAGAATAGTAGCCTATTGATTGATCCGGGCGCATGAATTTTTGTTCATATCTTCCAGGTTGGTGGGTTTGAATCGCTCTTTGGATCAATTCTTGATCGCGGTGCTGTTCTTCAGGCCATGGGGAGAGTGCCATGATCGAATCGATGCTGGGTTTGAAAGTTTTCGGATCTATTTGGAATATTTTATATACTTCCTCTGACCATTCCACCAAGCCTGATTTGATATCCCAGTACCAAAAGCCTAAATGGGCTAATTCTTGTGCTTCTTTGAGTTTGCGGCTGGTTTCTGATACTTCTTTTTGGATTTTTTGATCTGCCAATAATGCAGCGTGTTGTTGTTGCTTTACGATGAAACCAAAGCCCAAACAAACGAGCAGGATCAAAGCCCCGGCAATGAGCGAGATCAGGCGGCTTCTTTCCTTAATTGGAGCGAGCGCCTCTTTTTTATCAATACGTGAAACCAGAAACCAGGGGGTACCGGGCAATGGTCTGACATCCGCTATAACCTCTTGTTCGCGATAATTAATCCCTTCCACGATGCCAACAGCCCCATTAACTGCCTGAACTGAAGGTCTTTCTCGATCTGAAAGTTCAATCGTCACATTTAAGACCGCATCAGGCAAGTATTTTAGCTCACTCAGGTACAAGACGTGTTGTTGTTCCTTTCGAATGAGGGTTGTCTCGGCGGTGTCACTCGGTACGGGCCAGTTCAGGATTAAAGGGTAGAGATATACTTCAGGATCTATGGATAATATTATGATCCCAAGTGGTGAATCATCCTGTGTAGAGAACACAGGCACCAGTATTGATAAGCAAACGGTTCCTTCGTCAGAAGGCTTATAAAAATCCTTCACAATAATGCTTTTTGTTTGAAAAGCGGTTTGCATGTCTTCAGCAAGTAATTCTTTGGAAGGCAACTCGGATGAAACGACACTCAAAATCAAGCTGCCGTCTGGTGCGAGCAGAAAAAGATCACGATATTCAGGGTGAGTGGTAATCGCAGAAAACCAGTGATCTATCTCGGTGTTTGGATCACTAGACAAAGTGTTAGGTTTAAATTCTTCAATTGCCTGGCTGAAGGAAGGGTTATCAAAATAATATCTGGCGTCACTGATTCGTTCTGATCTCCATTTTTCAATTTCGGCCGCTTTTAATTTTGAAACACTGGTCAATTGAGATTCAACCTGAGCTATATAGTGTGTTTCATAATTCTTATAGGTAATAATCGCGAGCGCGGCTATCCCCATGATAATCAACGCGAAAATAGAAATGGATAACGCCAAACTGTTTTTCTTTGCTGTCACAATGTCACATCCTTGATTGGCGGACCAGGACTTAGTGTAATGAATCGTTGAGTAATTCTCATCGAATTATTCGTGTTGCGCAAGTCATGATTACAGGTTCCTCCTCTTCAAAAAAGCACATCAAGAGTGGCTGAATGGATAAGAAACAATGATTGAATGTCTCTGGAGTAAGAAGTGGAGGTTGTGAATCCACACGAGCAATACGTTTGTGTTTCATCATACCTTTGAGCATTATTTCCCCTGAAGCAAAACCTAACGTATATGAATTCAGCTTAACCCGTAAAGAGTAATACTTTCTATAAATCTTGTAGGTCAGCTAATGAAAGCAAATAAACTATAAAATTATTATACAACTTGCGACTCAAATTTGTTTGAGGTGATTATTGCGCTTAAGAAATCTTGTAATTTGCCATGATCACGGGAATTCCTCCATTGATTAACCTGATCTTTTTAATGGGTTCTCCCAAGTTCATGTTTGCGAGCAGCCGTTCTTCAGAGGATAGTACGCATATCTTCCAGCCAGTAAATCGGTCTTTCAAAATGGCGCCAAACTTAGAGTAAAGATCTCTCAAATCTTGATTCTCACTGACACGAACACCATACGGAGGATTGGTAACTACCCAGCCTGGTATGGTGGAGGGTTGAAGATATGAAATTGCTTGTGCAGAAAAGTTTATGATACCCAATTGTCCAGCGCGAGCGCTGTTGGATTTTGCGCTCTCGATCGCACCGGTATCACGATCATATCCGAATAAGGCAGGAGAGTCAGGCAGAATCTGGCTTTTAGCCTTGGCCATGAGCGTCTCCCAAATGGCGGCATGAAAAACGGGCCATGTTGTAAATTGGAAATCGCGGTTGATACCTGGCGCAATCTTTCTGGCGAACATGGCCGCTTCAATAGGGATGGTTCCTGAACCACAAAATGGATCGATCAAAGGTGAAACCTGATCCCAGCCTGAAGCCATGAGGATGCCAGCCGCCAGGTTCTCTCGCAAAGGGGCTTTGGCCACTGCCTGGCGATAGCCTCGCCGATGCAGCAGTTCACCTGAAGAATCCACACTAATGGTGCAGACATCATTGACCATTCTCACCAGAATCAATTGATCGCCTGCAACCCCTGTGGTGGTTTCGAGGGTGGTTTGTCCTTTTTGAAAATGATCATTGATGGCAGCCAGAACCCTTTCTGCCACCGCGTCAGAGTGATAAAGCCTGGATTTATGGCAAGTGGCCTGGACCACCACTTTTTGTCCGGGTCTGAGAAAATTATCCCATTCGAGTTTGGCCGCTTTCTTTCGTAATTCGGCAAAGCTGATTGCAATGAACTCTCCCAAGCGGACGGTGACCCGGCTGGCAGAGCGCATGAACAAATTAGCCTGGTAAACCTGTTCCAGGGGACCTTCGAACTCCATGCCGCCGTTGTCTTCCTCAGTTTGAGGCCTGGAATTTGGTTCATCTGCTTTTTTATACTTGATGCGGGTGAAATTCAATGCGTGATATTCTGAAGCTAGAACAGGTTCCAGCCCGGGTGGGCAAGCTACATAAAAATGGATTGGATCATTATATTTCATGAGCTTATCCTGACTTGGGTTTGTTTTTCGTATAGGCATTAGGCAGATGGTGGCCTTTTTTCCGAGCAATGACTTCTTTTGATCGGGAATCGCTGCCGGAGATGATCTCTTTTTGTTTTAATTTTCGGCCTAAATTTTTTTCAACAAAGATTGGTATTTTTGTAAAAGGATCGATCTCAGTGTAGTACATCACACTGGCGTAGGTGGAGGGAGTGGGAGTAAAGATCTGAACCTGTTCAGGCGAAAGATGCAGTTTTATGGTTGTGAAGTCTTTTAATTTCTTCATCTCAGAATCGCTGCAACCTGGATAGGCAGCGATCAAATAATAGGTCAGATATTGGTCCTTGCCGGCCTTGTGACTCAATTCTTCGAATTTTGCCTTGAAATCCAATAGAGAACGCACAGATGGTTTGCCCATCAAGGACAGTACTTTTGGGTCAGCATGTTCAGGAGCGACTTTCAGTTGACCTGATGTATGGTGCCCGGCAATTGCTTGAAGATACTCCATTCCGTTCTGCTTATCTGCCATAACCATATCATATCGAATGCCTGAACCCACAAAGACTTTTTTTACACCTGGAATTTGACGTATCTTCTGCAGCAAATCAATTTGTTTTCTGTGATTTACCTTTAAAGTTGGGCAAATCTCAGGGAACAGGCAGCGCTTATCTTCACACGCGCCGCTCCTCAATTTTTTCACGCATTCCACACCATACATGTTGGCGGTTGGCCCGCTCAGATCATGCAGAATGCCTTTGAATTTTGGATGAAGGGTCATGGTTTTTGCTTCTGCCAGGATCGAGGCTTCACTACGAGAAGAAACGCTGCGTCCTTCGTGCACCGCAATGGCACAAAAATTACATTCTCCATAACAACCGCGGTGGGTGGGGATCGAAAAACGGATGGTCTCCAATGCCTTTACATCACCTTGCTGCGCGTAATAAGGGTGCTGTTCTCTCTCATACGCGAGCGCGTAAATTTCATCCATCTGCGACTGATTAAGGGTAAGCGCGGGTGGATTTTGAACCACAACCCGATCGCCTTTTTGTTGGTAGAGCCCTCTTGCTGTTATGGGGTCATTATTCTTATAGAAGAGGTCAAACATTTCAATAAATGAATTGCAGTCTGTATTGACCTCTTCCCAGGAGGGCAGGGCGAGGTAGTTTTCCGGCGCGGTTTTTGCCAGGAAGCATAATCCTCTGATGTGATGCGGGGATTTCTTTTCACGAAGGGCCGCAGCCAATTCAAGCACACTCTGTTCTGCCATGCCATAGAGCAAGTAATCTGCTTTGGCGTCAAATAGAATGGGCGCACGTAATCTATCAGACCAATAATCGTAGTGGGTGATCCTGCGCAGGCTGGCTTCAATTCCGCCCAATACGATGGGCACATTATTGTGGAAATGGCGTTTAACGAGGTTGGTATATACGATGACCGCGCGGTCTGGCCGCCGGTTGTTTTGCCCTCCGGGGGTAAAATCGTCAGAACGGCGTTTTTTCAGACTGGCAGTGTAGTTCGCCACCATCGAATCCACCGTACCACCGCTGATCCCCCAAAAAAGTAACGGTTCTCCAAGACGGGTGATGTCTGCGTCAGAATTCACATCTGGCTGGGCGATAACTCCAACGCGATAACCAGCTTTTTGGAGTACTTTTCCAACGACCGCCACTCCGCTGTAAGGACTATCGATATAGGAATCGCCAGAAACAAGGATGACATCGAGATTTTGCCATCCAAGTGCGTCCATTTCTTTTTTGGTAGTAGGAAGAAACACTGTTGTATCCTAAGTTCAAATTGGATGTTCAGTATATCACGGTAAAAAAATACCCGGTGATATACCGGGTATTTACTTTTTCATCATTTAATCGTTTTTTTCGGCCACCAGGGGATAAACGGACTGGTGTTTTCAATGTATTCACGGTAACCGGGTTTGGAGTCTTTCAACGTTTTCTCGAGTAAGGCTACGCCTGAAACCTTGATCAAGAACAAGGTCATGATGATCGGGCTGAAAACGCTCCACCAACCACCGGTAGCAGCCGCCAGCAGGTAGAATCCCCACCATTGTGCGGCATCACCAAAGTAGTTTGGATGCCTGGAGTATTTCCAGACACCTGTGTTGAGGAGTTTACCTTTGTTAGCGGGGTCGGATTTAAATCTTGCCAATTGCAAATCGCCTGCGGTTTCAAAAAAGAAACCGATGATCCATAGGATGACTCCCAGGTAATCCAAAAGCGTCAGACGTGTGGGTGAGGCACCATACTGGCTGACCATCAGAGGAGTGGATATCAGCCACATTAACAAGCCTTGAAGTAGAAAAACCTGGAACAAGCTTTTTAACCACCAAATTTTGCCAGATTCTTTCCGCCATTTTTGGTAACGGAAATCTTCGGGTTTTCCCCAGTTCCTTGTCAAAATGTGCAAGGTTAAACGTAGGCCCCAGACGGTGGTCAGAGCAATCGCCAGTACCTTTCTGATCATGTAGCCGTCAGGCGTCAAAAAGAAATACACCCAGGCGGCGATCACAAAACCGGCACCCCAGAAAATATCCACAATGCTGGAATTCTTTAATGCCAGGCTTACCAGCCACAAAAGGACCATAAATCCAAGAATGACCGCGCCAGCCGTCAGGAATAAGTTAAGCTGTACTAACATTTTTATTATCCTCGCCCTGAAGCCTTGATCACCACGAAACCATAAGCGCCAGGGCCTATGTGACTGCCAATGACAGGGGTAACAGTCATGGAATAAGCTTGTTTGACCTCTGCAATTATGTCTTTTGACAGCTCACGTAATTGTTCCGCTTTATCTGGGGCGTTGGTGTGTACCAGGGCGATTGATTCTATTTCACCAAAGGATTTTAAGGTATCCAAAAGGTGTTGAACGGCACCCTTGCTGGTGCGAGCGGCACCCATCACGATCTTGTCACGATTCATGTTCAAAATGGGTTTGATTTGCAACAATCCTCCCAGCCCGGCTTTGAGTTTGGAGATTCTTCCGCTGCGTTGCAAGAATTTGAGCGTATCAATGGCAGCCACAGTGTAGGTTCGTTCGGCGAGTTCTTTGATCTTCAACATGATCTCTTCAATGTCTTTTCCTGCTTGGGCCATCTTGGCAGCGGCCTCCACGATCAATCCAGTGCCAAGGCTGAG
>CAYYRU010000026.1:24284-33639 GCA_964474095.1 uncultured Anaerolinea sp. | reverse complement strand
TTTACTTACTCTGTTTATTGTCATTTCTCCCTCCGGCATCATGCCTGAGATCTTGTTTCTGACCGAATTTATCAACCAGTTCCATCTGGTTGTTCAAACCTACGTATAAAGACTACTATAGAGCGATGTGATCCAGGATTGATTCGTGCTCGATGTGTAGGAAAGCTCTGTCATTTGAGCCTGAACTCCAGCATACATATTGGTTAAGCTTTCTTTCCTGGCTTCAATTCTCTTATTCCAAACTTCAATTTGGCTCGTGACACTCTTGGTCTGACTTTCATTGGCTTTGATCAATTGAGTGACATAAGAAGTAGTGCCGGTGTATCTTGACAGTTTGTCACTGATGTTAGTCATCACACTGTCAACCACTTTTTGCACATCTGCGTAATTGTTCTTTAAGGCATTTTCAAATTTGGTGCTGTCAAGGATGGCTGCGCTTCCGCTGCTGTTGATGCCAATGCCAATCTCTCTCAAAGATTTATAAACCCCTCCCAGCGGATCGTAGCGAGTCAACATGGATTGGAGAGAACTCCTCAAGCTGATGATGGATTGATCTCCAGCCAACGCTCCGCGTGTATAGGTGTTGTCAGAATTCTTGGTTACAGCCATTTTTGAATTGAGGTATGTGATCATGGCATTAAAGTTGGTGATAAAACCATTAATGGCCGTTTTTTGGGCTCCATTATCCGAAACGATATTGATTGTGCCAGACTTGCCTTCAGCGTCAGAAGCCAGGTTTAAGGTCACGCCACTGATCACATCTGTGAGAGCGCTATTCTGTGATCTTGTCACGTTCAATCCATTGACTGTAAAAGTGGCGTCTTTGGCCGTCTGCATTACATTCTTGAAGGCTGAGCCATTTAGCACACCAAGTTGTTCGAGCACCTCACCACTCGCTTGCAGACGATGTGAGCTGCCTGTCAGCTTGGAACTGAGGACCAGTTGTTTGTTAACGATGGTAGCGGTAACTTCGTCACCGGAACCATAAGTGCCTGCATTGATCTTGGAAGCGATATCGATAAGTGACATATCACTGGTGACAGAAATCTCAGCACCCTTGGATTGATAGTCGACCTTTAAAGCACCGCTCAAACGGGTCTTTTCAGCATATTTTGATGAATCAGTGCCAAATTCGATGGATAATCCGCGCCCGGTGTTGAATGCGCCTCCGCCAGTCGGGATGGACTGCCATTGATCAGTGTAGGTGGTGCCATTGCTACCCTGGGCGATCTTGGCTGAAGTTCCTTCATTGTTTACCAGTCTAAACTGCCAGGCGCCGTTGTAATTGCGTGTTTCGACGAAATAACTGCCCTTGCCCAATTCCAATTGTCCAGTAGCGACAGATTCATTGACGCTGAAGTTCGAGACGGTATTTTGAGCACTTTTTACTGAAAAAGCGTCTTCAACACTGCTGAAGTTGACTATTGGAGCGCCGTTGGATCTGGTTAGAGCTTCATATTTTGCCGGGTCATTTCCAAAGTCAATGGTTAACCCACGACCTGAGTCATATTGACCGTTGTTTTCAGTTGGAATCGCTTGCCAGCCGTCAGCTCCGGAACCGGCAACCTCTTGATAAGTCCCGCTGGAATTGACCAGCCGGAACTGCCAGGTGTCATCCACCTTGCGGGTTTCAACGGAATAATTCCCGTCGGCAAGCTTGGTGCCGCTTTCGATCACGTCACCAGTGCCAAATGAGTCGATAGTGTTAGCTGATTTTGCTGCGCTGCGTGTGGAAGCGCCACCGATCACAAAGGTACCGGTTTTGCCTAAGGCTTGATCAGCGTATTCCTGCTCGTCTGATCGAACCCGATCAGCCAACGCCAGGCTAATGTTTGACACTTCATACGACCCAGGTAATGAAGAACTGGATGCTGAAGCGGTTAACACGGTTGATCCGGTGGCCACGTTGGCAACCGAAATCGTGCGACCTGATTTCAATGAATAAAAAGCGTTCGTGCTGATCAAGGCTTTGGATGAAGATAATAGCTGATCGATCTTGGTTTTTAGATCCGCATAAATCGCTTTTCTTAGCTTTAGATCATTTTGCTGGGTGGTTAACCGCGTTAACGGCTGGCTTTCCATCTGAATTTGATAATTGATCAGAGTGGTATAGGTTGAATCCAGTGTTGTTAGAGCGGTTGTTGTTGCCATTTTTCTTCCTTGTCTGGAGTTTTTTCGGCTTCTTGTCTCCAGTTGCCGTTACACCATTAACATTCATTACAAAGAATACTTTTATACCTACTTTCATTAACGGACAGTTCTTTAATAACTTTATACCAATTCAAGGATCAAACCTTAAAAAATTCAAAAATAATTGCATGATAAAAAAAAGTGAAGCCGACCTTTTCAGGTCGGCTTCAGTGGAACTAATTCATTCTACTGGAAGAGTGAGAGTAGAAACTGGGGAGCTGCATTGGCCTGGGCCAACATTGCGGTCGAGGTTTGCTGCAGGATCATGAGCTTGCTCGCGTTCACCTGCTCTTCGGCCATATTAGCGTTCATGATACGGTTGTAAGAAGCTTCAATGTTGATCTGGGATGAAGAAACCTGATCTTCTTTGAAGGACAGTGAACCGGTCAGGGAGCCAATTTTGGAGAGTTGTGAGTTCACACGCACGATGGCGGCATCGATGATGCTCAGGTAACCTGAGAAATCAGAAGCGTTCGAAACTCCACCGGTACCAGATGTAGCGATATTGACACCCGCTGCAACTGCTGCCTCTGCCGGCGTATAAGAGAAGGACTCGCTTACAGCCGCGCCAGTGAATTCGCCAGCTTCAGAAGCGGTATAGGCGAAGGCGTCACCAGTGACAGAGACTGCGGAAGAATTGTCAATGCTGTCAGCAATGGTAACCTGAAGACCGTTGCCAAAGTTGATCACATTTCCTTCAGTATCGCTATAGGTGGCGGTCTGGCTTAACAAAACCGTCGTTCCATCAGAAGCCATCAAGTTCACTGTTAAGAGATCATCTGTGCCAATGGTATAGTTGACACTGTAATCATCACTAACTAGTTCCGTGTTGGTTCCTGTTACCGCGACAGCAGCACCAGTCATATCTGTACCAAAAGCGGTGATATCCAGTTCAGCATCAGTACCAGCTGTCCACAGATCAGAAGCCATGTTGACTGCGATGCCATTTCCGAAATCGATGTTTGAAGCACCAGCGGAGTTGTCATAAGTGCCAGTCACCGCTGCACCAACGTTTGAGCCGGCCAATTGTAATTGAGCAGAGTAAACCAATCCGCCAGTGGTTTCAGAAACACTGAAAGCCACGGTGTAATTGGTTCCTTCCACGGCAGCAGTGGCGCCTGAAGCCAGGGTGGCCAATTCAGCAGTGTAATCGGTTCCGAGATCAGTTGAAATGGTTGCTTCAACCGCGGCAGTTGCCGTGCGCAAGAGAGACATCGCGGAAGCACGCATATCTTGCAGACCAAAGAGTTGGGTGGTCTCACCAACATCTGAACCAGTCTGGAAGGTCAAAGCAGCGGTTTCGTCATCATAGTTGCCACCGATCAAGACCTTGTCGCTCCATTTGGTCTGGGCAACGATGTCGTTGATTTGTGTAGCGTAAGAAGCCAACTGTTCTTTGACGATGGCACGTTCTTCGGTGCCGTTGGTATCGCTGGCGGCCTGCTCGGTGATGGTGCGCATTGAATTCAAGATGTCAGTCAAACGGCCCAAACCAGATTCAGCAACGGCCAAGAGGTTCTTGGCATCGCCAATGTTGGAGAGGGCGGTTTTCAAACCTTCACTGCGAATCATCATTTTGGTCGAAATTGCCAAACCAGCGGGATCATCTGCAGCACTGTTGATGCGTTTGCCAGTGGCCAGACGAGTTTGGTGAACCGACAGTTGTTTATTGATATTTGTTAAAGCGTACAGCGCGTTCATAGCGCCAATGTTGCCAGCAATTCTAGTTACATCATTATCAGCCATTTCAAACCTCCATGTTTGAATATTGATTTCGGGGATCCTTCCCCTTTTTGTTGAGCTGGATCTTACTGTTCCGGGGTTCAGCTCCGGGGTTCCGAAACATCTACTGCAATTCTCTCACTCACTCTTCTTCGTATATTCTCTCGATAGATCTGCTCCTTTTGAATAATTGTTTCTACAATCATTAACGGAAGAGTTGAGAAAAACTTAAGTAAGATTTCTCTAATATTTTATTACTTCCATTTTTTGTTACATTCATCTGAATATAGAGGCGAAATACATTATTACAAATAAATACACCCCTAAGGATAGAAGGCCTCCTTCTTTAGGGGTGTAGCCAAAACGTATTTACACTATCTAAATTAATTGGAGTATTTTGTGATGATCTTCTTCACTTCTTCATCATTTGGAACGAATTTTAAGTATAAGACCAAAGCAAATAAGCCATCAGTAATTCGTCCAGCGTTAATCCAATCCATTCCAGTTTTTCGAATTGCCTGGACTGGCGTCATTTTTAACAAGCCTGCAACCTGTTCAACATTATTTTGGTAAATTGTTGATCCTGGTTCTTTGATTAAAGCTTCTACAGCTTTTTGTAAAGATTTTTCTTTTTGTCCCTGCCTTGCAGCTATCAAGGATTCCAAATTTAGAATGGATGCTGAACCCGGTGCTGAAATGGAAGCCTCATCCAGAAGCAATTGGGCAAATGTATTATGATTCAAAAATACTTGGCATGTCGCCAAATCAAGATAATCTTGAAAGGTAAGTTCACTTTTTGCTGCCGCCCACAACGTCATCCTGAAGGAATGTAACCATTTCTTACTTGTCCTGGCTTCTTTTGCTATAACCCTCAACTCTTCAGATGAAGAGGATGAAAACTCAACTGGCATGTCTTCAACTTGCTTCTCTTTCTGATATAACTTTGAATCCAATTCATCTTTCTTTTCTTTCTTTGCTAGAAGGTAAACTTTTTTTGCTTTCTCATAGTTCTTTAGCAAAACGTAAGTATCCCCAAGCAAATTGATACATTCAGCTTTGTTATATCGGTCAGGATCCAATACGTCATAATAGGTTTTTCGCTTAAAATAGGTTTTGGTGATCCAATTAAAAAGCTTATTTGCCTTTTTCCATTCGCCACGATTGTATAGATAAACCTGCCCAACATATTGCATGACACAAGAAAAGTTGAAGAAGTCAATTTGTGCATCGAGCAAAACATTGTAAAGATCGATCTCTCGATTTTGCTTTATATATTCATGAATTAATGTAAAATAGCCCAATCCCAAATACTTAATTGGCAAAGTGTCTTCTGGCAATACTGATAGTGCAAACTCAATATCCGCTAAACCTTCCATCTTTTTCTGAACATTGTGCTTGAACAAACCCCGAATTATTCGGACAAAATAATCATTTGGACTTTTTTCCAGGTAGGCATCGCAGACATCAATATTACGTTGGATCTTTTTTTCACCCAAACCATCTTCATCGAAATGATAACCGGTGTGCATGAACTCGATATTGGTCACGCATTGGGTGTATCCCAACTTGGTCGTACTGATTGCAACGGTTTCGTGAATTGGGAAATCATATTTTATCCCAATATGATTCTTGATCAAACGCGCGTTCTCAACCATTGACACGCCATCTTTGGTTGTACTTATTGTAGGACAAACATAAACTTCAGCGGCGCCGCTGTTAAGACAATGCAGCAACTTTATTTTCTCAGATTCCTCAATGTACTCATCAGCGTCTGTACGCAGCATCCATTCACAGGTGGCATATTTCAAACTTTCATTTCTGGCCTTGGCAAAATCATCGCACCATTCAAAATATTCCACTCTCGCGCCATACGATTTTGCAATTTCAACCGTCCGATCTGTGGACCCGGTATCCACGATGATCATTTCTTTAACAATGTCTTTGTATGATTCCAGGCACCTCGGAAGATCTTTTTCTTCATTTTTTACGATCATTACTAATGAAATATCCGGGTACTTTTCTGGTCTTGTTTTGTTATTGAAGGTTCTTGAAGTGGATTTTCCGTTTATTTTCTGAAATTGCTGAGCGAGGAATCTTGACGCCGCCACATTATCAGGGTAATCAAGCAGTTCCTTAAAAGCAAAAAGCCTGGCTTGTCGAGTTTTGTTTAACTTTGCCAGACAAACCGCGATGCTGAATTGCAATCCCGCAGGGTTAGCGTTTTGAGAATAGATCGTAAGAAAATCATTTAAGGCATTTTGATAGTCCCCTCGTTCAAATTGACTATTTGCCTTTTTTATTACGCTTTTTTCCTCGGTATCAAGACCGGACATTTCTGGATCGATTAATTTCATGATTCCTCAATCTAGTAAAATAATACGCGTATGAAAATTTGAATATCATTATTGCTGCTTCGCAATTCGCGACCTGATGCGACCAATTGCTTGAATCCATGAATCTTCAGGGCTGATCACCTTTTCAAAGCCATTTATATTGAAGTTGATCTCATTTGATGCACAGATCATGTTGGCTTCTGGAGCAATATTTGGCCAGATATTTTCAGGGTTCTTAAAGTAATTATCCGGATTAAAATAAGTCGCGATCTGCCACCAACAGGAATAGTTCATATCAGAGATCGCCTTTACTAGATCAGGAGCTCCCTCACGCCCGTTGTTCTCAATGAACAAAAAGGGATGGCATTTTTGAATTGTTTTCTTTGCGCCTTGCAATACCTTAAGCTCCATCCCTTCAACATCGATTTTTATCAGATTGCATCTTTCCAGATTCAGATCATCAAGAGGGATAATACTGACTTTATCTCCATTCTCATGACCTTCAATATGCATTCCCCCGAAATTTTGTGCAATCGCTGGGTTTAGAATGGGTATATTAACTTCTCCTGGTTGATCCGATGCCCCCTTTTGGAGAGGAATAACATTCACGAGTCCATTTAGTACAATATTTGAGCACAAAAATTCAAATGTCACTCGTTGAGGTTCAAAAGCATAGACCAAACCACCAGGAGACACTTTCTTTCCAAAAAATACGGTATGCGTTCCAATATTGGCGCCTACGTCCAAAACCACATCGCCACTTTTGAGTAGCTGCCCTAAAAGAGCCGTTTCTGCATAGCACCATTCACCATACACATCCAAAGACCGGCTGATAAACAGATCGTTTAGATTGTACATCATAAGGCCATCCCGACAATTCTTGATAGCCACGTACCCATTTTCAACAATGCGTGAATTTTGATGAATATTTCGTTTAAATGAATGTGTTTCAGGGACAGTGCTTTTCCCAGAATTTTTGCTTTGTTTTGCCATCAAGGCCCCTTTAATATGGTTGGATGATTAGTAGTGTAAACATCCTCTAGTATAAAAAAAATAAAATTGCGATAAAAAGTTCGCTAAATAATCCAATAGCTCCAGCTAACTCTCCAAACCTACTATATAATAGCTTAATCAAAAACGAGTTGAATGGATGAATCAGATGAATCAGATGAATCAAATGATAGAACAAGATAACCTTCTAGTAAATGACCAGATGAAGAATTCGCGTGTGATCAACTGGAAACAAGTCATTGCTTTTGTGGTCATGACCTTTGTTTTGACCTGGTCGCTTGACCTGATCTTGTATCTCAAAGGCGGATTGAACAACCCGGCCGCGGTTCTGGTTCTGCAATTACAAATGCTCTTCCCGGCCTTTTCGGCCATGGTATTGGGGTTGTTCTTTTTTAAGGACAGCAAGATCTATATCAAAACCAACCGAACCACCTCTCGTTGGTTCATTTGGTACTTTTTGCTATTCACACTTTTTTATATGAGTGTAGTTTTTGTTGGGATTGTTAAGCCTTTCTTCATCCCAGATATTAACAAGATCGTTTATCTGCCCAGTATTGCAGGTTTAATTCTGCTGGTGATCTTGAGAATCGTTGGCGGTAAAGAATCCTTTTCAAAGGCTGGTCTTGGTTTTGGTAAACCCCTACACTGGTTATTGTTCGGAATAGCCATCATCCTCTATTCAGCCTTGCAACCGCTTTTGAACTGGTTATTCAATCTAGGGTCGCCAATGGACGCATCTATTTTGGCTGACCAAGCCTCTCAGACTGGATTGTCGCCAACCTTGCTATTGGTGTTCGGGGTTTTTAACACCTTAATCATCGGACCTTTTCTGGGACTAATTGTCACCTTTGGTGAGGAGTATGGTTGGCGTGGATATTTACAAACTGCTCTGACAGGCAGGTATAGGATCCTGGGTGTGATCCTCGTAGGCGTGATCTGGGGGTTATGGCATTCTCCGGTGATATTAATGGGGTACAACTACCCTGGGCATCCTCTGCTAGGTTCTGGGTTGTTCGTGGTCTATTGCATTGGTCTGGCGTTTTTCCTGGGTTACTCAGTCTATAAATCTGGTGGTCTTTGGATTGCGGCTTTTCTGCACGCGCTCTTCAATCAGGCGTTTTCCTTTTTTATGATGATCTATACCCCTCGTGATTTCGCCTTCTCCTTTGGTATCGGTATCTACGGGATCTTACTGATGGTTCCCCTGGTGCTCTTGATCTTGCGCGACCCCTTGTGGAAAAAAATTGAATAGAAAAAAACTCCGATCTGAATTTGTCAGATCGGAGTTTTTGTTAGTCCAGGATTGATTTCATGCGTGAGATTTCAACTTTCTTACGCTCATTGTTCCATTTATACTCATCCGCCATAAGATCTGCAAATTCCTCAATCACCTCATCGCTGGCGTTTCCCAACCAGGCGATGGTTGACCTGCGGATGAACACATCTTCAAGGTGCACAGGTTTTTCATGTTTCAAAATGTAGATCAATTCCCCCGCATTCCAGTTCGGTATGGACTTGAGCATTTTGCTATGCGAAGTACTGATAAATTCCGCGATTTTCTCCGCGTTGGTGCCATATCGAGTCAACAACGCTACTGAATACTCTATTGTGAGAGAATATTTCTCCGCTAGTTTTGAGGCATACTTTTCTTTCGCCTCTTCTGTCAGCGGAAAATCTTTTCCGCCCCGCACCGGCAAAGCTGCGGTCGAGCCTTTCCGAGTTAGACCAATTCCTTGGAAAACCTTATCAGCCACCTGTTCAGAAAACGCTCTGAAGCTCGTCCACTTGCCACCCACCAGGCTATAGATGGGTACTCCGTTGGCATAGTTCTCTTTGATGCTATGATCGCGGGTGATCTGCCCCGTGGTCTTGGCCTTCATGTATTCCAATGGTCTGACACCTGAGAAACGAAAGACAATTTGATCTTTTGTGATCTTAATGGTCGGAAACACCCGATCGACCAACTCAATAAAGTACTGTTCTTCTTCAGGCGTACATTTCGCGGAATCAGGATCCTCGATCGGTAAATCTGATGTGCCGATGATCACTTTGTCAAAGAATGGCAGGCACAAAACGATACGGCCATCCTTGTTTTCAAA
>CAYYRU010000026.1:2125-24184 GCA_964474095.1 uncultured Anaerolinea sp. | reverse complement strand
TCCTTCATCTTCGCCATCCAGCAAGATCTCAACCGTCATGCGTTCGGGTGAAAGCAACTGGCCATCATAATATAAGGCGGCGTATTTAATCTTGTCATTCAAGTACGGATAACGTTCGAGTGCTTCTTTGCGTCCAAAAAACTTGTGCCTGGGGACAGTCTTCTGTTTTCGAGTGAAAGAGTCATAGAAGATCAATCCGATCTTGATCACCAATGCCCCTCGCTCGGAAGGTCGATCCAATAGGTTTAAGAATTTCAAAGGAGCGTTGAGCAGCCCTGACCAAACCTTAAAGATCGGGATCACGGTAGGCAGTGGCTGCACCAGGTGGGGCGCGTTTTCGATCATGCGGTTGCGCTCGGCAACCGCTTCTTCGACCAATCGAAACTCACCGTTTTCAAGGTAACGGATGCCGCCGTGTGCCATATGCGATGAAGTTGCCGAAGTGCCTGAACAAAAATCACCCTTGTCTATGATCAAGGTATTGACACCATTCAACGCCAGGTCGCGAAAGACACCCGCCCCATTGATGCCAGCGCCAATAATCAAAACATCGATATTCGGGTTTTGCTTCAGTGAATCAATGATCGTTTTTCGTTCCATTTATCCTCGTGTTTGATTGAATTTGTCACACTATTCTGATTTATTCAATTCTTCAACTACTTTCTTCGCTTTGCCCTTGCCCAGTTCAATGGACCGCTCATAAGCCGCCCAAATTGCCCTTGAGATGGCCGTTCTGAAACCTGCTTTTTCGAGGTAATATAAAGCTTCGGCTGTAGTTCCACCTGGGGAGGTTACATCATTACGCAGCCTAGCTGGATGTTCATGGTTCTGACGGTAGAATTCAGTGCTGCCGCGCAGGGTTTGCACCACCAGTTTTTCGGCGATACGCCTTGGAAAGCCCATATGTACACCCGCTTCGATCATGGCTTCCATGAAGAGAAAAACGTACGCCGGACCGGTTCCAGATAGCGCTGTGGCCATATCCAGATAATTCTCTTCATCCACCATGACCTCCTCGCCCAGGGTCTGCAAGATCTCGGTGGCAACATCTTTCTTATCCTCTTTTACTTGTTCGGTCGTTACCCAAACAGTCACTCCCATGCCGATCTGAGCCGGCGTGTTGGGCATGGCACGGATGATCTGTTGAATGCCGATTTTTTCTCGCAGGGTATCCAGCGAAACACCCGCCATGATCGAGATCAAAAGGGCATCTTCTCGAATGTTGCCTTTGATGGATTTTGCTGCCAGGTTTAACCCCTGCGGTTTGATCGCCAGGATCACGATATCCGCCTGGTTGATGGCTCCGGCACTATCCAGAGCTCCATTGATGGTAAATTCCTCTTTGAGTAGTTCAAGGCGTTCAGGGTTTGGTTCAACCACCGTCAGCGATTTTCGGTCCACTCTGCCGGTGCCAATAAGGCTCGAAACAATGGCCTTTCCCATGACCCCAAAGCCAACCACCGCGATCTTCATTTTTTCCAACATGATTCATCTCCACACTTCGTTTGCATAATTATACTGATTCCTGGAGAATTAGCCTGCAAAACGCGATAGTTTCTGCGGAGCAATTTTCTCTGGGACGGCCATTCTTTCAGAGGGATAGGCGGTCAGCATTTTTTGCAACTCCGCGACTGGTCGATTTTCAAGCCACGCCCAGCAATTTGTGGCATCCAGAATGACTGGCATGCGATTATGGTATTCAGCCACCAGTTCGTTCGGTTCGGTGGTGATAATGGTGCAAGTATACAATTCGTTTCCCTGCGGGTCATGCCAGTACTCCCACAATCCCGCAAAAGTAAAAGCCTTTTGATCTGCCAGTTGAAATAAATAAGGTTGCTTCTTGCCGCCTTCCTGTCTCCATTCATAGAACCCGCTGGCTGGGATGAGACACCTGCGCCGATTGAACGCGTTGCGAAAGGAAGGCTTTTCAAGTAGGGTCTCAGCCCGGGCGTTGATCAGCTTATTGCCAATGGAAATATCCTTGGCCCAGGAAGGTACCAGTCCCCATTTGTAGAAATCAACCTTGCGTTTGAGTGCGTCCGTTACCACGGCTACCCCTTCGCCAGGGCTGATATTCTCATTTGGAATCCACTCAGCCGGCACTTCCGCCAAACCCAACAAATCCTTCATCTCTTCGGGGTCGTACATGATTGAGAACCGGCCGCACATGGGGCACCTGCCTTTCAAACTTTAGGGGTAGCTCTATTGTAGCGGAGTGCGCCCATTGTTTCAATTCATCCAGCTCCACTCCAAAGGGATACAACACGCTTGAAGCCGCCCTGGCCAGCAATTCGATGTACTTGTCTTTGTCGAGCTGCGAGGCATCCAGGTCGCCCTCCATCTCCCACGGAAAGACATCCGCATCGCCGCGGGTGAACACAAAGCGCATCTTTTGCCCGGGGCGCACCCGCTTGCCGGTTTTTTGCAGCAACTGACGTGCCGCCCTGACGGCCGGGGTTGGAGATTTGTAGTTTTCAATTTCGTGAGTGATGCGTGAGGTGATCACCAGTTTTTCAACTGGCACCTTATCCTCACGCAGATTCTGCAAGGCCTGCCTGAAGACAGAAAAAGCTTCAGCCACTTTCTCATTCAACATTTCCGGTACGTAAGCACGCGCCAGGGTATTCAACATTTTGGTCTGGGTTTCGCTCACCCAGGGCGGTGTATCCCTGCGGCGAGCCTCAATGCCGCGCACCTTGAGCGTGCCATCCTGAAAAACACCGAAATAACGGTTGGCAACCGGAACGCGGCTGTCAGCCCGCGAGGGAAGAAACGCCACCCAGCGGTAAACTCCATCCAGTGTGATCCCCAGGCCGGTCGCGTCTGAGATCGCGTCCAGCACAGCCGAAAAATCCTTCTTGTTAACCGCGCCCGGCTTTTTGAGCCACAGAGCATCCACAAACAGGTGCAGCACCTCAAACCCCATGGCCTCGGCCACGTCCTTGGCGAGCAACAGCACCTCGCGCCCGCCGTTCGTAACCGCCTCATGAGCTTCGATACGTCCAAAACGCGCGTTCTTGTAGCCCAAAAAACCAAAACACACCACCAGCAGCCACTTTAACGCCGAAGCGCGCGCCTTGTCGCGTTTCACAAGCGGATCATCCTTGTTCAGGCCGGCCTGGTTCATTTTCAAAGCCACGCGCTTATCGTAAAGCGGTTTCAAGGTCAGGGGCACCACCCCCAACTCATCGCTTGCCGGAATGATGCCATTTGGCAGCGGTACTTCAGGCGAGATATTGCCTTTAATGATGATGGCCGGGTACATCGAGACAAAATCGATCTGTCCCACGTTGGTGTGCACCCCCACGATGGGCTGATAGATCAAACCGCCGCGATCGCGCTGGATCAGGTCCATGCCGCTCTTGAACTGTTCCACCTGCTGCTTGTGCCACGGTACCAAAATCTGATGCTCCAGCGCCGTAAGCATCTGCATGGCCGAAATACCCGACCCCGGAGACACACGCGCAGCCCGTTCAATGGATTGGGCGGTCACCCGCGCGGATTCCAGCACGCCGTCCAGGCCGTAGTCACGCCACATCATGGCGTTGCGCTGATCAATGTGGCACCTGCCGAAAAGATGCGCCTCTTCGGCGCGATAGATGATCTGTCCGTATGAAAAATAGGTTAGTTCTTTCTGCCAGTGAACCTCTCGCTGCCGGTCACGGTTTAAACGCAACTCCTGACCGCTTTCCGCTGACAGTTTCAGAAGGGTTGGCAGCACCCAATTGTCTCCCCATTGGGTAAGCAGGATGTCAGGATCAAACTCCGTCAAAACATGGTTCAAGTACTGGATCAGTTCCACTGGCCGATCCAGCGCCAGAGATTTTTGCCGTTGCTGAAAACGCAGGCGCAAGATCTTGGGCATGCCGCGCGCCGGGTCGCAATCCGGCTCAATCGTGAGGGTGCGAAAAACCGGCAGCACCGGTGTCAGATCCCAGCGTGAATTATGCACCCACAATGATTGAACACAAAACGTATCATCCACCTCGAAGGTACAAAAAGCCATCGGAAAGGTGCCAAAACGGGCCGAGTGACGGGTGGTCACGGCAATATCAGAATCGTAGTAGGTAAGATGCGGGAATTGCCGCTGAACTTCACGAAACAACCTGGCCTGTCGGATGGGGTTATCGATGACCGCCTGCAAGACCGGGATGGACTCAGGCAAAAACACGTCCCGCCTGAGCTCACGGCTGAGTGAGACCACCCCCTCCTGCCGGCGCAACATCTTCCACAGGGCGCGCAGCTGCTCGGCTTCGCCCGCCGCGAAAAAGGTGATGGGCATGGGCTGGTGCAGGCAAAGTCGCTCGCCCTCTTCAGAGATCACCCACAACCGCACCCCATCGACGGCATCCTCGTAAAGATCCAATAACCAGCCGCGGAGGGTGGCGCACATGCTCAAGCCCCTTCTTGCAGATCAACGTATTCGGTATTGCTGTGCTCGTCAGCGGTTGTCGGGATGCTCTCAGTCGGCCTGGCAGGGCTGGCGGCAGGCTGCTCATCCCGTTCAACCAACTCCAGCAGCGAGGTGATGCCGCGGACAGCGGGAACGTCTTCAATCGGCAGCAAGCCATTCTGTTCCAGCTTCAACTCCAGTTGCTTGACCTTCTTGTAAAGTTCAAGCAGCATCGAAACCAGATAAATATCCATGGGATAGAGATTGCTGGCATAAGAAGCTTCAGCAACGTGCGAATGTGAAAGCGCGATCAATTCTTCGATCAACAGCTTGTCACTCTTGCGTAGTGCCCGCACGAAACGCTCCAGCGCCTGTGATTCTTCATTCCAGGTTTGAGTGGCTGAAACAATGGTTCGTCCCATTCCTACCTCCCAGTCCCCGAAAAACCGGCCGCGCCAAACAAGGAAGGCTGCAGCTCAATGGGCTCAGGCGGCATCAGAGAAAGCTCCTCCCACACATGCGTGGCCGCGCTTTTAAGCCGCGCCAGCAGCACCAGCCGTGGACTGGAAAGCGAAAGGAGCGGTTTGGCGCCAACCACCACCGGAGCCACCCGGCTGGCCGCCTGGATGCAGCGCATGGTTTTGTCAAAGATCATGACACTTTCATCGAGGTGCACACTTTCATCCATGAAGGTGCTCAGAAGATCCAGGATCAGCACGGGAACGCCCGCCTGAGGCACCAACTTTTCGACCAGGGCGTGCACCTGATAACAGGTAAACGCCCGCGACAAGCGGATGTTTCTCAGCATGCCGGTGGGATCATTGGTCAGCGGGCGCAGTGCCTTGGCAACATGGTACATGTTGCTGCGATTGCCGCAATCCAGCATGTAAAGCGGTCCGCGCAGCGTTAACCGGGCAGCCAGGTCAAGCATACGGTTGCCTCCCGCGTGCGGCCCAAAAACCACCAGTAATTCGTTGGCCAATGGCAAGGCCAGTTCAACGTTCTGAATTTGTTCCATATCTCAATTATATAGAACATTTGTTCATTGTCAAGCCTGTTCCTCTAGATATTTGAATTATCCCCCGGACGAGCTTGTATCTTAATCTTAATAATTTCGAAAATATCGCTGAACCACGGCCGCGGCTTCAGTCGATTGATCTACTCCCATTGCAGAAAGAAAATCAGCCCAGGTCGCGTTCTTGTCTTTGTAATTCGCAATGTAAGTCTTAAGTCCATTGAAGAACATTTCATCTCCAAGTGCTTGCCGCAATTCATGCATGAACGTGGCGCCCTGTAAATAAACCGCGTTGATGTAGGGTCGCAGTTCGGTTTCTTCATAAATGGTCGAATCTACCTTGCCAGTTGGATGATTGGCCTCGACACGATAATCCCACCACCAATCTGTCATTTCTGGATAAAACTGCTCAGTGTATAAATACTCGCTGTAGGTGGCCAACATCTCATCCAGCCAGGGTTCATTGGCTTGATCGCTGCCAACCATTGCGAACCACCACTGATGGGCAGTCTCATGCACCGAAAGTAACGAGAGATAATTTTGATAAGTGCCTTTATATTCTCTGAAATAAGTCTTGCTCAGATAGTACAATCCATCATATTCCATACCGTCCGGAAAGTCGCTCTCCACGATGGTTAGGGTCTTGTTTGGATAAGGCATATCAAAGAGCACAGAAAAGGAAAGTAAGGCGTTGCCGGTATTTTCAATTGCAGCCCAACCTGCATCCTCATCCCCCTCGAAAACATAAGCTC
Source organism: uncultured Anaerolinea sp. (assembly GCA_964474095.1). GTDB lineage: Bacteria > Chloroflexota > Anaerolineae > Anaerolineales > Anaerolineaceae > UBA6107. The sequence goes on along the minus strand of CAYYRU010000026.1, from coordinate 18,024 downwards.
TCACTGTGGTTGATCCAAATTCTTTTGGTAAAACCTGGTACTTGTTGCTGACGGAAAGTGTGAGGTTTCTGGCATCAATGGATTCAAGTTTATACATATTCACATCGATCGGGACCACTTCGGTGCTTGCTGCGACAATCACGTCTTGAGCATTCATCACGGCCAGGAACATGTTAAAATCAGCGACATCATAAACCAGATATTCACCAACTTCTGCGGGTTGATTAATAATCCATCCTCTCTCGGAATCATAGGGTGGTATGAATGGGTACCAATCTGAAAGGTTCATTTGATTTTTGGTATAACTCAAAACACCGGCGTTGTAAGCAGGAGTTAGCTCGTATTTCATAAAAATCGTCGTAACTTCGCCTTCCAACAGTGATTTAGAAAATGGCAGCGACAATCGATAACCTTCCAAGGAATAATCGAGAACTTCAACAGCATCTACCTCCACTCTCTCCAAAACAAAAACCTCTTCAATCTGATTGGGAGGTACCACGAGTTCCAATTCATCAAGCAATCTACCAGTCAAATTGACATAAGTAATGGATTGGTCAACATATAAAATATGCTTGTTATAATCAAGCGTGACTGAAAATTCATATAAAGTGTCTTGGTCTTCTTTCACTGTTTCAACTGTTGGGGTTGTATCCGGCGTAACGATTGGTTCAGGGGTATTGGTGGTAGTCGGCACGAATGGAGACATCACTGGATTTGTCTCAGATGGAATCGAAGTGGAGAAAACCGGAGTGGAGTACTGAAGCTCGCAACCCGAAAGTAAAAATGCTATGCTCAAGAACAGAAAAATGCCTACGCGCACTAATTGCCTTTTATTGTTTTTCATTTTTATCAGGTCTCGTTTTTACAGTTATTAACCGATGCTTAATCATACCTCACCCTCGTTCTTAATTGGTCAAATTCCAATCTTTGGAAATTTCATCCTGGCTCCGATGGATGGGTATACTGACGCGCCTTTCAGGCAGATCTGCCGTCAATTCGGTTCTTCATTATCGATCTCTGAGTTCATCAATGGGATTGATGTCAAACAAGGGCATCCGCATCTCGAGAACAAACTGGTCTTTTCAGAAAACGAACGACCTTTTTCCTACCAGATCTTTGACGACAAACCTGAACGAATTTATTACGCCGCACAAAAAATGCTCCTCAGAAATCCCGATTACATAGACATCAATATGGGATGTTCCGCTCGCAATGTATCCAATCGAGGTGCCGGGGCCGGCTTGCTTAAGCACCCCCAAAAGATCGCATCCATAATGGAACAACTGGTAAAGGCCTTGCCCGTACCTGTAACCGCCAAAATTCGCCTGGGTTGGGACGATCAATCGCTAAACTACATGGAAGTCGCTCACATCTTGCAGGAAAGCGGCGCTTCTGCCATCGCCGTGCATGCCCGCACTCGCAAACAGGAATATTCAGGTAACGCGAATTGGGCTGCAATCGCAGAGATCAAACATAGTCTGCGAATTCCGATCATAGGCAATGGAGACGTAAAAAGCCTGGCAGATGCCAGCCGCATGATGAGCGAAACCGGCTGCGATGCGGTCATGATCGGCCGCGCCGCCATCGGCAACCCCTGGATTTTTTCTGGCCAGCAGCGTGAAGAGCAATCTGACCAGGAATTGCTCAGGGTGATCAAACTCCACCTCGATGGCATGGTGACTCATTATCGTGAAAAGATCGGCGTGGTTCTTTTTCGAAAACATCTCACCCGCTATCTAATGGGATATCTTAATACTGTGGATATCCGAAAAACCATCTACTCGATTGATAACCGGGTGGAATTGCTTGATAAAATAGAATGGTTAATCAATTCACGATCACGGAGACACAATGAACAGTAAAAACTGGTTTGCAGAAGTGCCTTTTGCCATTACCGTCTGTGATAAAAATGGGATTATTCTTGAAATGAATGACAGATCCGGAATTACCTTTGAAAAAGACGGCGGCAAGGGATTGATTGGTAAAACCCTGATGAACTGTCACTCCCCTCGTGATCAACGCCGGATCACCGATATGATTGCTTCTCAGGCTACCAACGTTTATACGATTGAAAACGAGGGCAAGAAAAAAATGATCTTTCAATGCCCGTGGTACGAAAAGGGTGAGTTGGGTGGGTTGGTTGAGATCTCCTTGCCTTTGCCGGCGGTGATTCCGCACTTCGTCCGCGGCAGTAAGATCATCTATCACGTCACGGATCCATCTCAATGGCAAAAAGCGCAACTGACAGGCGAGTACCTGCCCTTAAATTACGATAAAGATGGATTTATCCACTGTTCAAAAAAAGAACAGGTGTGCGGTGTTGGTGAACGCTATTACTCGGGTCAAAAAGGGCTGTTGATTCTATCCATTAATATCGAAAAACTGACTTCCAAATTGGTCTATGAAAACGGCACAGGTGGTGAAGGAGAAAACTTCCCACATATCTACGGTCCGTTGAACCTGTCAGCAGTGGAATTCGTTGCCAATTTTGGTGAAAATGAAGCAGGAAAATTTGAGTTCCCCAAAGAATGGACTCCCGCCAATTAAAGTGAAACCCTTTCTTCCATTTAACGTATATGAGTACAGTGAGGAGTTAATATGGAAAACGAGAATAACCAAAATCCACAATACGAAGAATTCAAGGTCAATGGTGACAGCCTGATCGCCAAGATCAAAGAGATCATTCACGAGGGCAACGTTCGACGAATTATCATCAAGGATGATAAAGGTAATACTTACATCGAGATTCCTCTGACTGTCGGGATCGTGGGTGTGGTGCTTTTACCCGTATGGGCAGCCATCGGCGCCATCGCGGCATTGGCTGCCAACTTCACCATTCTGGTGGAAAGAGCCCAATCGTAAACAGGATGAACCGCCGTTTTCTGGTAAAATAAAGCGGTTCGTCCCTGTAGCGCAATGGATAGCGTAACGGCCTCCGAAGCCGTTGGTGTGGGTTCGAATCCCACCAGGGACACCTTCCAAGATCTAAAAGAACCAGTCAATCATAGAAAGACGACCTGTCCTCACTGGAACAAGTCGTCTTTTTGAATGTCAATTTAGCGTTTACTGAAGAAAATTAAAATTTGAAAGGCCTAAAGGATTGATCCATTGGCAGTCTGCGCCGTTTCTTCTCTTGATTGTCTTTAACTTGGTTAATGATTTCTTTGACAATGATTATCGTCAAAATGGGAAGTACAAAAGGAGCAAGGGCAATGACGACAGGTGACATGGCGATTTATCCTCAACTTGAATGGAGAAGTAACTATTGTTAACAACAACATACACTCTCATACTATACACCTTTTTGGTGTTTATAAGAAATATATCTTTCGTTAATAATTCCTTCAAAATCGAAGTGTAAAATAAAACATAATAGTTTTGCGAATGAGGAGCAAATATGTATTTCGGTGGTTATGGGCTTTACCTGTTGTTCAGTCTTCCGGCATTGCTGCTGGGTTTGTGGGCTCAACTAAAAGTTAAAGGAGCCTTCACGAAATATTCAAAAGTGGGCACCACCACCCGCCTGACTGGTGCTGAGGTTGCCCGCCGTATGCTTGACAGCCACGGGTTGACTTCCGTGCGTGTTGAAGAGGTCGGCGGAAATTTAAGCGATCATTATGACCCATCCTCCAAGACACTGCGCCTGAGCAGCGGTGTTTATCGCAGCCCCAGCGTGGCTGCCGCCGGTGTGGCTGCCCATGAAAGTGGACACGCCATTCAGGATCAAGAGAAATACGGCCCGTTGAAGATCCGTTCCCTGATGGTGCCCAGTGTTCAGATCGGCAGTTGGCTGGGACCGATCATCTTTATGATCGGACTTTTTATGGCCAGCGATGCCGGCACCACCATTGCCTGGGCGGGTCTGCTCTTGTTCACCGCCACCGCGGTGTTCGCTTTGGTCACCCTACCCGTAGAGTTGGATGCCAGTAATCGCGCCAAAGCCTGGTTGGCCGATTCGGGTATCATCTATTCTGGTGAAATGGAGGGTGTCAACAGCGTGCTCAACGCCGCCGCCTGGACCTATGTAGCCGGTGCCATTCAAGCCCTTTCAACGGTGTTATATTACGCTTTTCTTCTGACTGGCCGTTCATCGAGACGGGATTAAATCGCTTTCGATTTTTATTGATAACAAAAAAAGACCTGCGGATTAATTTCCGCAGGTCTTTTCATATTTTATCCGTTTGCAAGGCTGCGCTTAAGCAAATCCTTCATTTCGAGCGCTTTGACCGCGCCTTCCACAGTACAAGTCAGGGGGTTATCCACCATGTAGACCGGGATACCAATGGAACGCGTCAGGAACTTATCAATCCCGCGTAATAGAGATCCGCCCCCACATACTGCGGCACCGCGATCGATGATATCAGAAACCAGTTCAGGAGGTGTTTTCTCAAGCACCCGTTTGACGACCTTAACCAGATCGGTCAATGGTTCCTGTATGGCTTCAACGATATCATCCGTGGTGATCACCACTGGGCGCGGCAGGCTGGTCACCTGGTCTTGACCTTGAACTTCAATAGAGAGCTGCTGATCTTGCGGGATGGCCGCCCCAACCGTGATTTTGGCGTGCTCCGCGGTAGGTTGTCCGATGATGATGCCAAAGCGTTTTCTGACGTAATTCACAATGGCATCATCCAGATCAAGGCCGCCGGTTCGAGCAGCCTCACCTGAAACAATTCCATTTAAACTGATGATAGCCACCTGGTTGACACCGCCTCCCAGACTGATCACCATGTTGCCTGAAGGTGTGTTAATAGGCAGATCCACCCCAAGCGCGGCAGCCAGTGGTTGCGGTACCAGATAAACCTCTCTGCTGCCAGCACCGATGCCCGCTTCATGCACAGCTCTGCCTTCCACACTGGTAATTCCAAAGGGGACTGTGATCATCATGCGCGGTCTGAACATACGCATGGGACCACATACTTTCTTCGTCAAATACGCCAGCAGTGTTTCTGTGATCTCATATTCGGCGATGACACCGTGGCGCAACGGGCGCACCACCGTAATCGAATCAGGAACGCGCCCCTCCATGTTTTTTGCGGCCTGACCCCACTCGACCATCTTATCTTCATCAGAAATAATGGCCACTACAGTGGGTTCCTGCAAAAGGATTTGTGATCCCTCCGCAAAGATAGTATTGGTTGTACCTAGGTCAATACCTAAGTCCCGGGTTAAACCTGGCATAATAAAGTTTTCCTTAGTGAATGTCTTTCTTACCAAAATCCGCTTTGTACTTGTTGGCGGCCTGCAGACGCAAATTGGATCTTTTCAATGCAGAAAGCATGACCATGTAACGGTCTTTATCAACTGTCTTTAGCTCTTTTAGTCTTTCTTCAGCTTTTTGCCTTGCAATGGTTGCACGTTGTACGTCAATTTCTTCTACATTCTCAGCAGCATCGGCTAAGACTGTCACCTGGTCTGGCTGAACTTCAGCCACACCGCCGGCAACAGTGAAATGTTCCTCTCTGCCGCTTTGTTTTACTGTGACAATGCCATAATTCAAGACGCTAAGAACCGGTGAATGATGAGGCAAAATACCCATCTCTCCGGCGGCACCAGGCAATACGACCATATCCACATCGCCTTGAAAAACAACCCTGTCTTGAGAGACAATTTCACATCTAATGGTCATTAATACCTCATTCAGCCAGTTTTTTGGCTTTGGCAATGGCATCGTCAATGGTGCCGACCATATTGAAAGCAGCTTCAGGCAGAGTGTCACAACGCCCGTCCAGGATATCTCTAAAACTACGAACTGTGTCTCTTAGCGATACATAGGTTCCCGGAATGCTGGTAAACTGTTCAGCCACGAACATAGGTTGTGAGAAGAACCGTTCAATCTTTCTGGCTCTCGAAACTACGATCTTGTCATCTTCGCTGACCTCATCAATACCTAAAATGGCGATGATATCTTGTAAGTCTTTATAACGTTGCAACACCCGCTGAACTTCTCGAGCTGTGTTGTAATGTTCGTCGCCTACGATCTGTGGATCAAGAATACGTGAAGTGGAAGCCAAAGGATCCACAGCCGGGTAAATGGCCTTTTCTGCGATGGAGCGCTCCAGAGCGATGGTGGCATCAAGATGGGTAAAGGTTGCCACAGGCGCAGGATCTGAATAATCATCCGCTGGCACATAGACGGCCTGCATCGAAGTGATCGATCCGTGCCGGGTGGAAGTGATGCGTTCCTGCAACTCTCCCATTTCAGAAGCCAGTGTGGGTTGGTAACCCACGGCAGAAGGCATACGTCCCAATAGAGCCGATACTTCTGAACCCGACATGGTGAAACGGAAGATGTTGTCAATGAACAAAAGCACGTCCATGCCTTGATCCCTAAAATATTCCGACATGGCCAAAGCGGTGAGTGCCACTCGCAAGCGCACACCTGAGGTCTCATTCATTTGACCAAAGACCATCACGGTGTCTTTCATGACCCCTGATTCAAGCATCTCACGATATAGTTGAGTGCCTTCGCGGGTTCGTTCACCGACCCCAGCAAAAACCGACTTGCCTTTGTGTACTGTGGCGATTGAGCGGATCAATTCCTGGATGATGACAGTTTTTCCAACACCCGCGCCGCCAAAAATACCCGTTTTGCCGCCTTTGGTGAAAGGCGCGATCAGATCAACAACTTTCAAACCGGTCTCAAAAACTTCCACCTTGGTGGATTGCTCATCAAAGGAGGGAGCTTCGCGGTGAATTGGATAGTAAATATTAGAGTCCACAGGTCCTTTGTTATCGACCGGCTCTCCAAGCACATTGAGTATCCGTCCGAGGGTGCCGGGGCCAACCGGTACCGTGATGGGTGCCTTTGATCGAGCAACAGGGGTTCCACGTTTCACGCCATCGGTGGAATTCATGGAAACACAACGGGCAACCCCATTTTCTAATAGCTTTTGCACCTCAAGCACGATTTGTCCACCATTGCCATCGTTTAGAGTAAGGGCTTCATAAATGAAAGGCGCATCCTCAGTAGAAAAATCAACATCTACCACACTTCCTTGAATTTGAGAAATACGCCCGGTAGATTCATTCATAATGGTCGCCTCCAGATAATGATCAGTAATTAATCAATTTTCAGATTGTGCCGCGGCTCCACCAACGATATCCAACATATCATTAGTGATGCTTTGCTGCCTGGCTTTGTTAAATTCAAGTTGAAGAACGCCGCTTAATTCGTTGGCATTTTCAGAAGCGTTTGACATGGCAATCATCCTTGCTGCATGTTCAGACGCTTGTGAGGATAGGACCGCTTGATAGATCTGCATGGCAGTGAACCTGGGTACAATTTCATCCAGTAACTCTTTTTGGTCAGGTTCATAGCTAAAAACAGAATTGCCTGATGGATGGGTGGCGTTCGGCCCATGATCTGAATACTCCACATCCAATGGTAACAATTTACGAATGATTACTTCTTGTTTGGTCATTGAAATGAAGTCGGTGTAAACAATGAAGAATTGGTCATGTTCTCCACTTAGAAAATCATCCACGATTAAACGCCCGATTGGGGATATTTCCAAGAAAGATACCGGATTGGAAAGCTCAGAAAACTCGGCGATTACATTCGCCTGTCTTCGTAAAAGTAAGTCACGACCCTTTTTGCCCACGCAGACATAATCTACCGGTTGAGAGTATTGATCAAAGTGCATGAGCGTATTTCGTAGCACATTCACGTTATACGATCCCGCCAAACCCCGGTCTCCAGAGATCATAACCACCATGATCTTTTTAACCGTGGAGCGTTCACTCAAGAGGGGATGCAAATTTCCATGTCCTGGCTGCCTGGCTAGATGTAATAATACCTTCCAGGCTTTCTCAGAATACGCTTTTGAAGCCTGATTGGCTTGAATCGCTTTCCTGACTTTGCTTGCGCTAACCGTTTCGAGGGCACGAGTCACTTGTGCCAACGATTTTACGCTTTTGATCCTTAACCGCATTTCCCGGATGGAAGCCATTCTTTATCCTTACTTCCAGGAGGCGCCAAATAATTCCATGGCTTTCTTAAGGGTTTCTTCAATCTCAGGAGTGATCTTCTTCTCCTGCGCGATGGATTTCTTAACTTGCGGGAAAGAAGTATCAAAGAATTTCAGTAAATCGACCTGCCAATCCTTGATCCGGTCAACAGCTATATTGTCAGCATAACCATTCGTGCCTCCATACAAGACGATGACCTGGTCTTCCAGAGGCGCTGGCTGGTATTGAGGCTGCTTTAGGATCTCTTGCAATCTTAAACCCCGGTTTAGTTGTCCCAGAGTGGCTTTATCAAGATCGGACCCAAATTGGGCAAAAGCCGCCAATTCACGAAAAGACGCCATATCCAGGCGCAAACGGCCTGCTACCTGCTTCATGGCTTTGGTCTGCGCGGAACCACCCACACGTGAGACAGAGATACCCACGTTGATGGCCGGGCGGATGCCCGCATTAAAGAGATTGCTCTCCAGGTAAATCTGCCCATCGGTGATTGAGATCACATTGGTGGGGATATAAGCGGATACATCACCAAGCAGGGTTTCAATAATGGGCAACGCGGTTAATGATCCGCCACTGCCTTTGATCTTCACGATCTTCTTTGTTTCCCTATTTGCCAGGTTCTTCAGTTTCTCTTGTGCATCATGCATCGACATGGGTCCTTTGAAGATATCCTCTTCTTTGACCTTATCCGGTTCGATCATGTCTTTCTCGAAAGCAGCATCCACAATGGCATATTCGTTCGCTAGAGCAGCCGCTCTTTCGAGCAGTCTGGAGTGCAGGTAAAAAACATCACCAGGGTAGGCTTCGCGACCAGGTGGTCTACGCAGAAGCAGTGAAAGGGCTCGATAAGCCCAGGCATGTTTGGAGAGATCATCATAAACGACCAATGCATCAAAGCCGCGTTCCATAAAATACTCACCGATGGCGCATCCTGCATATGGAGCGATATAAAGCATGGCTGCGGATTCATCTGCGGCAGCAGAAACGACGATGGTGTGTTCCATGGCGCCGTATCGTTCAAGCAAAGCCACGGTACGAGCTACGGCCGCCTTTTTCTGTCCAATGGCAACATAAATACAGATAAGGTTTTTACCTTTTTGATTGATGATGGTGTCAATGGCAATAGCGGTTTTACCGGTTTGGCGGTCACCGATGATCAATTCGCGTTGTCCGCGTCCGACAGGGATCATGGCGTCAATGGATTTTAGACCAGTTTGGACCGGTGAGTCCACATCTTTTCTGTCAATTACGCCTGGGGCGATCCGTTCGAGGGGCTGATATTGCGATGTCTTGATCTCGCCTTTTCCATCGATTGGGTCTCCCACAGAATTTAAGACTCTACCAATAAGATTTTCTCCAACAGGTACTGAAGCGATCCTACCAGTAGTTTCCACTTTCATACCCTCAAAGATCGAGGAATAATCACCTAATACAATGACACCCACGCGTGATTTTTCGAGGTTAAAGGCAATTCCCATTAAGCCGTTTTCAAATCGTACCAATTCTTGTGACTTGACATCTGTCAACCCTTCGACTTGAGCGATTCCGTCGCCAGCCTCAAAAACAGTGCCAATATTGCGGATTTGATATTCGGATTTGAAATTTTCTATCTTACTGGTTAAACCGTCGGCAAACTGCTGAAGTGTTTCTGCCATTAATCCTCCAAATCACTCGTTGCTGGATAGTCAATGTATAGCTCTAATTTTACTTCATTACCGCTTGAAACACAGGGCAAATTTGCTGCCGTTTAGTTATTGCGCCTTACGAGAAGTACTGCAAAGCCAGCCTGAGACGAGTCTCGAGATCATCGGGCGCATCCTTTGGAATCATCTGTAATGCTGTCTGGGCTTCTACAACACTGTAGCCCAGGCTGGTCAAAGCCGAAATCACGTCTCCGTCGATATCCTTAATTCCGCTTATGATTGTAGAAACGGCTCCCTTGCTGACTTTTCCATGTAAATCAAGAATGATACTTTGAGCGGTTTTTTTGCCCACGCCAGGAACACGGCTAAAAACATCCGCTTGTTCCTGGATCACTGCATTACGTATGATCTCCATGGATAATGTGGACATGATCGCGAGGCCGGTCCTAGGTCCAACGCCATTGGCTCCAATCAGCATTACGAACATATTTCTTTCTTCATTTGTTTCGAAGCCGAAAAGGGTCAAGGCGTCTTCACGAACCACTAGATATGTGTGCAATGCCATGACCTTATGCAACTCAGCGTTCTTTAGCAGACTGGCAGGAGTATATACTTTAAATCCAAGCCCAGACACATTTACCACCAGGCTGTCATCGAATATCTGGGTAACACTTCCTTCGATTGACGCGATCATACCCCTTTCCTTTCCAACATTTGAAGTTTATGAGCCATTTCATACAAAACAATCGATGTTGCCACCCCCAGGTTTAAGGAATCAGCGCTTCCCATCATCGGGATTGATACCACCACATCACAAGACTCCTTCAGATCATCAGGCATGCCTTCCCGCTCGCTACCCATCACCAGAACAGTGTTATTGCTATACGCATAGCTTCGATAATTCACTGTTGCTGCATCTGAAGTGCCCACCAAGGGGATATGATGGTTTTTTGCCCAATGAACAAACTCATTTGTGCTCATCTTGATCAATCCCTGGTTAAACACAGTCCCCATACTTGCACGAATGGCCGAAGGGTCATAAGGATCTGTACAGTGGTCCAATAAGATCACTCCACTACCGCCCATCCCATCCAGGGTGCGAAGAATGGTTCCCAGGTTCCCTGGATCAGCAATTTGATACAAAGCAACCCAGACGCCGTTAAACTTATTGCTCAACGTAGAGGAGTCAGTCCATTTTTGCTGTCCAACGGCTGCCAATCCCTGTGGTCCGTCCTTCTCAGAAATGGATCGAAAAACCTCTGCAGAGACTTCCAGAACAGGAATCCCTTTTAATTGGGCTGCTGCAACCTCATCGACGGCCTTTTGGTTATCGAGCAGATCACGCGCCAATATCAGCTGGGTGACCAGTTTTGTTTGTTGAAGGGCTTCAATCACGATCCGCAATCCCTCCAAAAAAAACAACCCGCTTTCAGACCTATATTTTCGGTCCTTTAGCTTGCGGATCGATTTGATCTGTGGATTAGCCGTACTGGTAATCAAGCCTTCAATTGCCATTTATTTTGTCTCTATATCCGATGGCATGCAGGTGGCAGATCGCGATGGCTATCGCGTCCGCCGCGTCATCCGGTTTTGGAATTTGGTCCATTTCCAGCATGGTTTTTACCATGATCTGCACCTGTCTCTTATCTGCGGCGCCATAACCTGTAACGGCTTGTTTTACCGCCTGGGGTGAATATTCCAAGACATCCATATCCGCTTCAACCATGGCCAACAAGATCACACCGCGGGCTTGCCCCACCGCGATGGCGTTGGTTACATTCTTTTGAAAAAATAATTTCTCCACCGCCCCAGTTTCTGGATGGTGGAGAGAAATTATTCTGGAAACTTCCTTAAAGATAATTTGAAGCCTTTTCTCAGGGAGGGTGTCTTTATGGGTCTTAATTACTCCATAATCGATCAGATGCAGCGAGCCATTCGCATCTTCATCCACCAAAGCATATCCGGTGGTTTCAGTCCCCGGATCAATCCCCAAGGCACGCATGCCTGTTACTCGTTTTCGAGAGCTGCCATGGCCTCATCAGAGATCTTCATATTGGAATATACGTTCTGTACATCATCCAACTCTTCGAGGGCTTCAATGGTACGCAAGACTTGAAGCGTGTCTTCGACACCTAATTCCAATTCCGTGTTGGGGATCATACTCAATCCGGCTTCATCCGGAAGAATATTTGCAGCCCTGAATCGGTCACTCAAGGTCTTAAAAGCTTCCACTGGGGCGATGACATTGATCTCATCATCTTCCTGAGTAACATCATCCGCTCCGCCTTCAACAGCGAGTTCAAATACCTTGTCAAAACTATGTTTTGTTCCATCGAAGGAAAATGTTGCTGCCCTTTTAAATTGCCAGCCAACCGAACCCAGTTCGCCCAGGTTTCCACCTGATCGCGAGAGAAGATGTCTAACTTCTGCTACGGTTCGATTACGATTTTCAGTAACACAATCAATGATGACAGCCACACCATTTGGGGCATAGCCTTCATACATCACTTCTTCAAAAACTTCACCTTCTTTGCCTTCACCTGCTGCCCTTCTAAGGGCCCGGTCTATGTTATCTTTGGGCATACTCTGGGCTCTTGCTTTATCAATTGCCAGGCGCAACCTAAAATTGCTGTCAGGATCAGCGCCGCCTTCTCTGGCAGACATGACAATTTCACGGGTTAGCCTGGTAAAAACCTGGCCTCGCTTGGCGTCTGCTGCGCCCTTTTTTCTTTTGATGGTAGCCCACTTGGAATGCCCGGACATAGTTTCTCCTTACAAGCCTCAGAATAAGTTATTGGTGGATTATACCATGCACCCACCAGGTTGAAAATCATAACGTTCTTTGCCTTTAATATGGCCTCGCCACGATGATCAGGCGGTGCGTATTGGATTTTTGCGGCCAACAAGTGACCAAAGTCAAGCGCTCGTCGTTCGTTCCGCCAAGCCATTCCGCGTTTGCAGTGCGAACCTCAAGTGGTTGTCCGCGTTCTTCAAGGATCATTTTATTGGCAATTACATAGGTATATTTCTTGCCTTTGGCATACACAAAAATAAAATCACCTGATTTTAGATCCACAAGTTTGGCAAACACTTCTCCAAATTCATTGTGATGCCCATTAATGACTGTGTTCCCCATTTGACCGAGTAAAGCGGAATTTGGATGCCAGGCTGCGGCAAACTCAGAAGGCGCGATCCACTGCCCAAATGTCTCCCCTTCCACATCTGTAAAATTAAACTCCGCAACTTTTATGGGCGCAACCAACTTTATTGCCGGAATTTCAATACGATAAGGAACTAATGGAACTTCAAGTGCCTTGTTCTTTTCGGGATGCAAAAAATAAGAGGTGTTCTTTAATTGGTTTTTAAGAACTACATTTTCCACAGGTGAAGGGAGTTCTGTTGTGATTACAGCGACTAGTTCTTCTACTTCCTCGGGCTTAATTCTTTCAACGTATCGAAAAGCGCCTGTCATTACAGAAACTTCGCCCTCTGCAAAAGTAAAAATATTCCCCATAAACCCTGCCAGCATCAGCATCACACCTATGCCGATGAATATCTTATTGCGGTGGGCCTTTATGATTTCAATCATATGAGCAGTATAAACGATCTCGGGTACGTTCTTATGGAACGTACCCGAGTAATTAATGTGAAAAGAATTACTCTTTTTTCTTGAATGTCTGCAACACTAACCCTAAACCAATGAAACCGAATCCAAAATTCATCATCACCTTGGAGGTTTTGTTGAAGCCATTGGCCGTCAGATCAGCACCTGTGACGGGGATGATCAATTGGTCGTCACCACCGGTAACCGGGATCGGAAGCGTGGGAACCACTGTCGGAGTTGAAGTTACTGTTGCCGTGGCAGTGATTGTGCTGGTGGTTGTCGCGGATGGCGTGAAAGTCACAGTGGCGGTATTCGTAATCGTTTGAGTCGGCGTGGCAGTCGGTGTGGTGGGTGTATTAGTAATCGTGGCAGTATTGGTGACTGTTGGTGTGTTCGTGTTTGTCGGGGTATTGGTTACAGTTCCCGTATTGGTGGCGGTTGGAGTAATGGTAAATGTAGCCGTAGGAGTGGAAGTAAAGATTGTTCCAGTCGCGGTGGGTGTGGCTGTTAATGTATTAGTGGGCGTGGCTGTATTAGTCGCAGTTGAGGTGACCGTCGGCGTGGCAGTATTGGTAGCCGTCGCGGTGGATGTGACCGTCGGCGTATTCGTTGCTGTTGCAGTCGAGGTAACTGTCGGTGTATTGGTGGCAGTTGAAGTCACTGTAGGAGTGGCGGTTGAAGTCACAGTGCCGGTAGCGGTAGCGGTCGGCGTTGAGGTGACGGTTGGTGTGCTGGTGACGGTCGGTGTATTGGTGACCGTGGGGGTGTTGGTGGAAGTATTAGTAGCAGTAGGCGTGGCCGTATTGGTGGCTGTGGAAGTGGCCGTATTGGTGGGCGTGTTCGTCGCAGTGGATGTGACTGTTGAAGTAGCCGTATTGGTAGCTGTAGATGTCACAGTAGGAGTAGACGTAACGGTGGAGGTCGAAGTACTCGTTGGAGTGGCGGTTACAGTGGCAGTAGAGGTAACCGTTGGGGTGGCTGTATTGGTGGCGGTTGAGGTAACCGTCGCAGTCGCTGTAACAGTGGATGTGACCGTATTGGTAGGAGTTTTTGTGAGCGTTGCGGTTGAGGTTGGGGTTTGAGTTGGGCAAATCTGACCCAGATTGACCGATCCGCTATTGTCTCTTTCGTAATTATCAACACTCCATTTTGAATGAATCGTTAAGGTAATGGTTCCAGTGATCGAACCATCCACAATTTCTGTACCTGTTACAGAACCATTTGCAGGAACAACTGTTCCAGACGGGATACCCGATACTGTTCGATTGATAGAGGTGATGGTTGCCGCATAATAGTAATCGTTGGCCACTTTCCAGGTAACCGTTCTGGTTCCATTGGCCAAACAAACCGATGAACCTGAGACTACATTAGAATGAGCTGAGACAATTGTCGGCGGAAGAAGATTAGTAGCCACAGACGCAAGGATCAACGCGATTCCAAACAGGTATGAGATCTTGGATAATATTCCGGAATGAAGCAGTTTTTTGAATTTCATATCGCGTTTCCTTATTTATGGCTTTATTACTTAAATATTACTTGTTTGTCGAACTTATTATAACTATCGATTTACGAAAGTCAATGCAGTTTGCATTGAAACAAGAGTGTTTTTTAACGCGCATTTAACGGCAGTTTTAATAACTGTTTGAAATATTAGTAAATAACCGGAAGCCGTTAATTACTTTATAATTACTAAACTTAATATTGGATCATTTAATTGGGAATATATCGGTTATGGGAAAACCCAAAGATTTTATTAGGATATATTTTGTCTGATTATAACAGAGTTTTTCTAAAATACCTGCGAACGCTCCACAACATTTTTTAGCACCCCCACTCCCTCAATTTCTATTTCTACCTCATCACCATTTTGCAATGGCCCTATCCCGGCTGGCGTGCCAGTAAAAACAAGATCTCCAGGAAGCAAGGTCATCACAGTTGAGATAAAAGCTACAATTTGCGGTACCGTAAAGATCATTTCTCGCGTAGAAGCCATCTGTCTCAACTCAGAATTCACTCTGCATGTGATCAAAGTGTCTGCTGGATCCAAATCAGTCTCGATCCACGGTCCGACAGGACAAAATGTATCAAACCCCTTAGCTCGTGTCCACTGACCATCATGATGCTGCAAATCGCGAGCAGTCACATCATTGCCGATGGTATACCCAAAGATGAATTGATGCGCGTGTTCCACTGGAATCCAGCGCCCTTTTTTCCCGATCACAATCACAAGCTCGGCCTCATGATCCACTTGTTGACTCTGCACTGGTAAGAGAATGCTATCATTCATCCCAATCAAAGCTGAAATAGGTTTCATAAACAAAACCGGGGATTCAGGGATATCAACCCCCTGCTCCTTGGCGTGCTCCGCGTAATTTCTGCCTAAACAAATGATTTTTGACGGCTGTACTGGCGCAAGTAGCCTAACATTGTTTAAAGAGGTAGTTGCCTCAAGCCTGCGGTACTCTCCAAACAGATTACCTTCAACCAGACCAATCCGATCCTCTTTGATCCATCCCCATTGTTCCACTCCTTCACGAGTGGCATATCGAGCAAATCTCATGCTTTCATTCCATCCAATTCTATTTATTGATCGTTTTTTGCGCTAAATCAGGATCAAAAATGAGGACTTTATTTCTACCGGTCCTTTTAGCTTGATACATTGCAAAATCAGCATTTCGTAATAG
>CAYYRU010000026.1:0-2025 GCA_964474095.1 uncultured Anaerolinea sp. | reverse complement strand
AGGGCTTCATCTCCCATCTCGTGGCCGTAAGTATCGTTGATCTTCTTGAACTCATCAATATCCAACATGATCGCTGAAAGCGGCAGATGATATCTAGCTGCGCGATGAATCTCGTCTGTTCCATGTTGAAAGAATGCCCTTCGATTTGGAATTTTGGTTAATTCATCGGTTAACGCCAGCTCTTCAAGTCGTTTGTTCAATACGACGATTTTTTCATCAGCCTGTTTTTCGCGAATGATATACCAAACGATGTTTGATACAAATTCCACAAAATCCATATCTTTTTGTGTGTAGTCGGCTTCTTTGTTGCCCATCCCTAATACAGCCACGATCTTGCCATTCTCAAAAACCGGTGTGACCAACTCTCTGATGATCATGGCGTGACCATCTGGTAAACCTTTTCGATTTTCCAGTTTGGCATAATCATTGTGGATGATGGATTTCTTCTGTCTTATCCCGTCACACCAAACGCCAGCCTCCTTGATCGGATAATGCATCCCACCATTCTCGGCTTTGCAAAAATTTTCTTTTGTGTTGGTCGACCATGCCTGTAACACTAAAGTCTCGTCTTTATCATTCACCAGGTGGAAGAATCCAATTTTGCTGTGAGTCAGTATCTCGATCTCATCAAGTGCTTTTTCCATCAGCTCAATAGTTGAGTGATCTGCCGCATATTCCCAAAGTCTCACTCTCAGGTTTAGTACAGATTCAATCTGTTTTCGATCGGTAATATCCAACAATATGGATAGCAGGCAATCTTCATTTCCAATGTTGATGATTTCGCCTGAATAGAGAATTCTTCGAATCTCGCCAGACTTGACCACACCATCAAATTCGAAATCTTTTATGCTGCCATCCTTCTTCAATTGCTGAATCACATGTTGCCTATCCGCCAGATTTGCCCACATACTGATAGCGGTGATATTTTTTTCACGTATTTCTTCACGGGTATAACCTGTTAGCTCAAGAAACGAATCATTAACCTCAAGAAATGTTCCATCCTTTTCCCTCGTAATTAAAATTGAAGTAGGGCTTGATTTAAATGCTTTTGAAAATTTCTCCTGACTAAGCTGTAAATCCTTTTCAACTGCTTCTCTTTTCTCGATATCCGCTTCAAGTTCGTGAACAAGTCTTCTATTCACCATAAGGACAATAAAAAAGGCCAAGAGGATATAGACAATTTGAAAACCAATATAGAAAGAGGTTTCCAACGAATTTGCTTGTAGAAGATCGTTCTCTTGAGGGCCAATAATCGTATAAATGATCCTGGCGATTCCAATTACACTGTAGAGCAGACTGATTACGGTTAACGCTCTAGAAAAATTGCGAATGTCGGTGTCTTTATTTGTGATCAAAATCCAAGCCATTTGAAGACAAAATACTGTGATCAAAACCGAGAACAAAATGGTGCGCGCTTGTAGACTCGGATTTCCATAGGTGAACCAGGTCTGCAACCCCACGAATGCCGCAAATAGGATGTAATTGTGCACCTGATTGATCTTACGGCCTACAAAAATAACCAGACCGATAAAGATTAAGAGTGTGCCACCCGCAAGAAATATATTCCCTAAAATGATGGAAAAAAAATCTGGGATGATATTTCGAAAAGATAAAAGTAGCATCCCAAGAAAATTTAGGACGTAGTTCGCAGCAAAGAGCCCCAACCCCTTATATCGATTATGGTTTTGTCTCCATAAGCTAAACAAAACAATAGAACAAATCAAATTAGATAATGTGTAACTTAATAATATCGTGCGTAAGTCGAGAGGAAACATAAGCATCCCATTAACAAAATCGTTTTAATCGCGAGATAGATTAATGATATCACTCTCCCGTTTTGATTCTATGAAATTTTAGTAAAATTGTCAGAATTAGCCCACTTCGCTGCATTAATCAAGAGACGACCAGGAATTCTGCATATTGGATTAAGGAAATATCTGTTTGATGAGTATCCTCTGGTATAATTGCACCGGACTGGTAGCTCAGTTGGTTAGAGCGTCTCTCTTACACAGAGAAGGTCGCAGG
>CAYYRU010000025.1:0-33936 GCA_964474095.1 uncultured Anaerolinea sp. | reverse complement strand
ACCAGCCTGGATTTTTAATAGATAGAAAGCGGCTCACCCTCAGGGGTGCACGTATCGACCAGCCTGGATTTTTAATAGATAGAAAGCGGCTCACCCACAGGGGTGCACGTATAGACCAGCCTGGATTTTTAATAGATAGAAAGCGGCTCACCCTCAGGGGTGCACGTATCGACCAGCCTGGATTTTTAATAGATAGAAAGCGGCTCACCCACAGGGGTGCACGTATAGACCAGCCTGGATTTTTAATAGATAGAAAGCGGCTCACCCTCAGGGGTGCACGTATAGACCAGCCTGGAGTTTGCTCATCCATACCAAAAACAAAAACCTCCAAACAAGGTGGAGGCTTTTTGTAATTAACTGGTTTTTGTGTACTCCAGGAGGCTATCCCCCATATTCGAGATCAATGTAGTAATTATCCATATCTCCTTCGGCCAGCCAACCTTGCAGTACCGATCCATCACTTTGAGGAACTTCGACTTCCCAGTAGATGTACTCTCCACCGGGATACTCTCCACATTTCGGTCCACCAACGATGACAAAACTGGTATTTTCAGGAAGTTTAACAATTGTGTTCGTATCTAGATACTCAGGGGAAGACCGCAATCGAACAGTTGTCATTGTATATGCATAAGCTCCTATGAATCCGCGTTGAAACGGAGCCCCTTCACAAACAAAAGGAGGCTGCGGCGTGTTGGTCGGCATCGGTACTTCTTCTACAAAAACCTCGCCTTCAATTTTCATTGTAGAAAAGACTTCAAATGCCAAATCCTCACAGCTTGAATGCGTCCCCGAAGATCGGATCTCAAAACGCACAAAACCATCACGATATCCGTATAAATAGCCATAAGTTTCGATCCAGTTTCTCCCTCCTATATACAATGGAGTGGGATTCGCAGGACCAGATAATCCATGTCCAAAATAAGTTGGATCATATATTTCGCAAGCCCCATTCGTTGAGTACAAGTGATAATAGGGGCTGCTCGACTCATCCAGGCTCCAAAAATCAGGGTCATAATAAAAAACAACCCCGTTATCTGGTACAGGCCGATATTCAAGCAAATTGGACGGTAAATCTGCTGTTGCCGTCATAGTGGGAATCAACTCGTGTTGAACATCGTCGCTTTGTTCATCAGTCGGGATGGCTGTATCATTCGTCTCATGGTTATTCGGAATGGAGAATCTACAAGCCAATCCCAAAAACGCGAGTATGGAAAAAGCCATTACCAACAAGTTTAATGACATTCTTTTAGGTCTCAAATGGATTTCCTCTATGCCGCGAGTGAATTTGTATTAATGACTCGATCTACAAAATTCTTAATAATAGAATAATACTTCAAAATCTTGTGACAAGGATTTTCAATAGTTCAAATTGACAAATTTTAAGAAAAAAATAACCTGTCAGATCTCAAACTTGACAGGTTATAACTAATCAATCCCAAAATTTCTAAATTACTTACTTCCAGTCAACTTTTGCGCAATTTTTGTGATGGCAGAACTGGTGGGGGTTTTTCCAGCGATGGTTAAATAAGGGGTTCCCTGATTGATGGCACGCACCATATTGAGGGTATCAAACGGGATTTCCGCATAGATTTCTGTTTTTAATCCTTCTGCAATTTTGGCTGTGGTCAATGAACTGCGAGGGAAGATCTCATTAACCACCGGCAGGATTTTTGATCGTAATACACCCAACTCCTCAAATAAACGCATCGCCTGGTAAGCCGCGTTGACTGATGCGAGTTCCGGAGCGATCACCAGAAGGATGGCATCACTTCTTTCAAGGATCGAGATCATTGGATCAGTGAAATGATTGCCGCCATCGACGATGATATATGGAGCGATTAATTGCAAAGGAGGCCATACGAGATCAACAGTAGACTTGGTAATCAAGTCACCTTCTTCAAAGGATTGCGGCGCCGGGAGCAGTGAGATCCCTGATTCGTGTTCAAGCAACATGGAACCCAGCAAGCCTTCTTCTATGGAACCTTCCGGCCATCCGGCAAGAGAAGCCAGGGTGTTGCGGGGTCTGACATTTAACATCAACGCGCATTGCCCGCCGGACAATGCCATATCCCAGAGGCAGGGTTTGATGTGGTGAAGTTGGGCGATCGCCACGGCCAGGTTTACCGCGATAGAAGTTGTGCCCACCCCACCCCTTAAACTGAAGACGGTGTAAACCTTCGATGCCGATTGAGAAATCGATATATTCTTTTCGAGGTTACGCGTTAATAACGCCTTGACTCGCAGCTCGAGTTCGTCCGGACTGACCGTTTTGCTTAAAAAATCGTCTGCTCCTGCTTCTAAACCAGCCACTTTGTCTTTGATCTCAGTTTGACTGGTAAGCATGATTACGGGCACTTTGGAGGTTTTTGGATTCGACCGCAGTTGCTTGACAAAAGCATAACCATCCATTCCCGGCATGACTACATCCGAGATCACCAGATCTGGCGGGACCGGACTTACAGACAACCATTCCAACGCGCTGGAAGGACGGTCATGCGCCGAAACGGAATATCCCAGCCGCACCAAAATCGCTTTTAGTTTATACAACGTGATCTCACTGTCTTCAACGATCAGTATCTGAAATTTCTCGTTCATTTACACCTCCGAAACCTGAATCGGATTATGCGTTATTGATATCAGTAACAAAGTTCGCCAATGCCGATTGAACTTCAATGAATTCCTGCCGAATACCTGAGAGAAACGTACCAAATGGTTCAAGGCCAGATTGTTTTACCAGGATTTCTAGTCTGGAACAAAATTGTTCCATCCTTTTGGCACCAACCTGGCTGCTGCTTCCTTTGAGTGTGTGCAACTGAGTTAATATATCAGTTTGGTCCTTGACACGGTATGCGATCTCAATTTTCTTGATCAGATCAGGCGAGTTGCTCGTATAGAGACCAATAATGTGGATGGCTGCTTCCTTCCCTTCTTCCCCCATCAGCTCCATGAAATCCTTGATCACTCTCAAATCCAACACTGGATAGTCATTTAATGCAGAAGCCCGGTTTTGATCGCCTTGGCCTTCTTCATCCGGCTCTGATGCTGATCCTTCAAGGTTGTTCAATATTTCAGTTATTTCTTCAACTTTAATGGGTTTGGTAAGAACACCATCCATGCCTGCAGCCAAATACTTCTTACGCCCTTCCAATGAGGTTTCTGCGGTAAGCGCGTAGATCTTAGGTTGCTTATCCTCTGGATAGTGGTAACGGATCAAACGTGTGGCCTGTTCCCCATCCATGCGAGGCATCATGATATCCATGAAGATCAGATCGTAATCGCCTCTGTCCATTTTATTGAGCACCTGTATGCCATTTTGAGCCAGATCCACCTCATAACCAAGACGTGAAAATATACGCAGCAACAGGTGTTGGTTTACTTCGTTATCTTCTGCAAGCATTACTCTCAAGGTGGAGGCCATTCAAAAATCCCTCAAACGCGGCATGGTTAACAGATATGATTATAGTGATGATAAACGATTATGCAACAAATTGGACAACATAATAATGTCTGACTCAAGTAATGTCATATATTCGTGAATGCGCAAAAAAGGATAACAATGGACTTTACGTGAATAATTTAAAGAGTTCCGCGCCTCCCAAAGCAAAAAGCAGCATCTTGCCCACTTTGCCGATCCAGCTCCACAACAAGAAACGCCATAACGGAAGTCTCAACGCCCCGGCAACCATGCCCGCAATATCAAATAGAGGATTGGGAATAAACGCCAATAGCAATACCGTGATATCACCATTCTTTTTCATCCAGCCGGTAAAACGATCATACCAGACCCGATTCTCGATCACAGCCTGTCCGCTAAAACCAGCCAAATAGCCAGAAATCTCTCCGATGGTCGCCCCGGTTCCTGCCGTCAATGCAACCAGGCCTGGATTTAGTACCGCACCCATGGCACTGGTAAACAACACTCCTGGAACCGGCAGGATCAGGGTGGCATTTGAGAACATCGAAACCAAAAAAATTCCCGGATAACCAAGCGCTTGAAGTTGCTCCACTTTATCGCGATAAAGGAAAAGCAGAACGGTGATGCCAATAACCAAAGCCAACACCACCCCTCGCACCAGATTGAGTTTCCAACCGGTTAGCTTCATACTTCTTTGGGATCTTCTTTTAACAAAGACTCAATGCGAGCGATCACCATATCCATCGCCACCAGGTTCAACCCCCCCTCGGGTATGATGACATCAGCATAGCGTTTGGACGGCTCGACGAATTCCAGATGCATTGGTCGAACAGTGTTCATGTACTGTTTGACCACCATCTCAGTAGTGCGTCCGCGCTCGGTAATATCCCTGTTCAGTCTTCGTATGAAACGGATGTCAGAATCGGTATCCACGAAGATCTTGACATCAAATAACTCCCGCAACTTTGGATCCGCAAAAATGAGGATCCCCTCGACCAGAATCACCCTGCGCGGATCCACATGGATGGTTTCGTCGGTGCGGCTGTGGGTGGTGAAATCATACACTGGCACTTCCACCGGTTTCCATTGTTTTAGCATCAGGATGTGTTCTTTTAACATCTCTGATTCGAGTGAATCTGGATGGTCAAAATTGACCTGGGCTCGCTGAGCTTGTGGAAGCCCGGTTAACTCACGATAATAGGAATCATGTTGTAAAAAGGCGATACGCGACTTACCGACCTGTTTTAATACCATTTGAGCGACGGTGGTCTTGCCGGAGCCTGAACCGCCGGCAACACCTATAACGAGTGGAGTGGTTTTATTGGTCATAAATACTATTATAGTGGAAAGTGAAAAAAGAGAGGGAATCTGCCAATTTACACTTGAATGATAGAATAACCTCATCAAACAACCGAGGTGTTCATGATTTACGACCAATTATCCAACAGCGCTCTCTATCAATCCATTCATCCGCGCCTAAAGCAGGCGTTCGATTATCTTCGATCCACTGATCTGGATACACTAAGTCCTGGCCGCTTTGAACTGGATGGAAATACTCTTTTCGTGCTGGTGCAGGAATACGAACCCAAACCTGTCGAACAAGGCAAGTGGGAAGCCCACCGCCGTTACGTGGACGTGCAATATATGCTGCGCGGATGCGAGCGCATTGACCATGGATTGATTGATCACATGCAGTTGGGTGAGTACAACCCGGAAAAAGATTTTCAGGCCTTGAACGGACAAGGTCAAACCTTAAGTCTGCAAGAAGGCTCGTTTGCGGTCTTCTTCCCGCAAGACGCCCACATGCCGGGGTTAACCTCAGACGATACTGGGATCGTGAAGAAAATCGTTTTGAAGTGTCTTTTATAGGTCAATCAACAAAGGGGGCATTTCAAACAAGAGATTTAGGTGCTATTCAGTGAGTTCGTGTTGCAAGTGTTTCGTTATGGCTAATCGAGTCACTACACCTTTAAATAAGTAGAGCCACCACAGGGGATCGAACCCTGGACCTACCACTTACGAAGCGGTCGCTCTACCAACTGAGCTATGGTGGCTTATAATTACAGCGACGCAAATTATATCAGCACTGTCACAGAAAAGGCAAGGAAATCACTTGAACATCGCCATGCTTTCTTACCATACCTGCCCGCTCGCCACCCTGGGCGGCAAAGATACCGGCGGCATGAACGTATATGTGGCCGAACTCACCCGCCAGCTTGGACGCGACGGCATCCACGTGGACGTTTTTACCCGAAGCCAGGATGAACACGTGCCCCATGTGGTGCATTGCCTGGGTTATGGCAACCGGGTGGTACACGTCCCGGCAGGACCTGAAATCCCGTTGCCAAAGAAAGTGCTGGCGGAGTACATTCCTGCTTTCGCGGAAGAGATCAAACGTTTTGCCGCTGAAAAAGGCATCCACTATGACTTGATCCACAGCCACTATTGGATGTCGGGTGTGGCTGCCGAGATCCTGAAAGCGGAATGGAATGTGCCTGTAATCCAAATGTTCCACACCCTTGGCTTGATGAAAAACCGCATCGCCCAATCCCCAGACGAGGTCGAAGGCGATTACCGGATTAATGGCGAACGCCAGGCAATGGCCAACGCGGATAAGATCGTGGCGGCCACCCAGGCTGAAGAAGCCCAATTGGAGTTTCTTTACGGCGTGGAAGAGAATAAGATCGTTACCATTCCTCCCGGGGTGGATATCAGCCGCTTTTATCCCATCCCGGATGACGAGGCTAAAGAAGCCATTGGTCATCACGGCTGCCCCAGGCTGCTGCTTTTTGTTGGCCGCATCGAACCCCTCAAAGGCCTGGATACGCTTATCCGCGCTCTGGCACAGGTGCGCTGTTCGGGTATCCTCGAAAAACAATGCTACTCCCTGGCCGTCATCGGTGGGGACCCTGATGCTCCATCTGAAAAAATGTCAAGCGAAATGGCACGCTTGCAGGCTTTATGCGCCGAACTGGATCTTGAAGATGTGGTGCTCTTCTTAGGCAAACGTGCCCAAGAAACCCTGCCCTATTATTATTCAGCGGCAGATATTTTGATTATGCCTTCTTATTATGAATCCTTTGGCATGGTGGCGCTTGAAGCTATGGCTTGCGGTACCCCCGTAATTGCCTCACAGGTGGGCGGCCTGGCTTTCCTGGTGCAAGATGGCATCACCGGCTTTGTGGTACCAGGCGGCGATGTGGCTGCCCTGGCAAAAACCTTAACCAAGCTCATTCAACAGCCTGAACTGCGGGCTCGTTTGGGTAGCCAGGCTGCTGAATACGCGAGCTGGTATAGCTGGGATAAGATCTCCACACGCATTAAAGCCGTGTATGATGAGCTGCTCAATCACGGGGCTTAAAAGAATAAAAAAGTTAACAAAACACAAAAATACAACGCGAGGCCGCCGTATTTTCGTTGGATGCTGTTCTGGCTGCGGGTTACGATCCACCAGATCACAAACACGACGCCAACAATTCCAAGGTAGCGCAGGTATGGATACACCGTTGCAAACACTCCGGGCCAATTTGCTGATGGTTTGATATAGATCAGGTAAAGATGCCCGAGCCAATTGAGCAGAAAAGTAGTCAATAAAAATTTTAACCCGGTATTGAGTACGCGCTTCCACAAGAGCATGGTGACAAGCAACAATCCCAGCCAATATAAGATTCCAATACGGTCCAATCCCCCCAACCCGGGGATCTCTGGCAGGTAACGCGTTACTTGCCACAACAACACGCCTGAAGCCATGCCGCACCAGGCTTTTCTAGTTTCCTCAAATTGGCCACGTATTGAACTGTAAAGATAATAGATCGCGAGTAGAAAAAGCAGCAGTATAAGCCCAATAACGCCATATAAACCAAATAAGGATCGAATTGGAGTCACCGCCAGGGTAGAAAGCAGCACAAAAACCAATAACTTGACGGCGCTACCAAAGCCGTCAGAAATTTTGCTGACTGATTCAGTGATGAAACCGCTCATTCCCAATCCACCTGTATTTCAATTGTATTTGCTTAATTTACGATAATTACCTGCTGTGGTTGCATACTCAGCTACTTCTGATTCTTGAGCAGTTTATGCCCTTGCTTGACCGCGCTTTTGCCGTATTTCTCACGCAGGCCATCCAGTGCATCCAACAAGCGGCGTTCTTTATCCGTGGGAGTTTCCCAGAGTGACATTTGGTGGCTAGTCTCCACCAGATCCGCCCCGGCCACCCCAATTAAACGAACCGGTTGGTCATGCTGCCATATCTTTTTAAAAAGCATTTCTATGTTTGAATAGATAACCCCATCCTGATCTGTGGGTTGCGAAAGTGATACCTGCCGGGTATGCGTACTGAAATCCGACCAGCGGATCTTTAGCCTGACCACCCTGGCACAATATCCATCCTGACGCAAATTGTATGCCACATGTGCAGATAGATCTTTTAGCGTTTGTCTAAGTACCGTCAAGTCGATGACATCTTTTGAAAAAGTGGTTTCCTGGCTCATGGATTTGACGTCTCGTTCCAGAGAGATGGGTCGGTCATCAATGCCTCTCGCCCGATCAAAGAGTTCACCTCCATACTTGCCAAAACAGCGTTCCAATTCACTTTTTGTGCGCAGCGTGATATCACCAATGGTGTTTATCCCCGCGTTGTTCAATGCCGCTTCCATTTTTGGCCCCACACCCCACATGGCTTTGACAGGCAACGGAGCCAGAAAACCGGCTTCGGAACCAGGGGGAACCACCAAAATTGCCCTGGGGTAGGAATCTCCTCGGTTACGAGCCTTACCCTGGTCGGTGGCGATCTTGGCCACCAATTTATTACTTGCAGCACCTATAGAACAAGGCAAGCCGGTTTTTTCAAGCACCTCCGCTTGTAGTTTTCTAGCGATGCATTCAATATCTTCCTGGAGGTCACTTACATCTATGAATGCCTCATCCACAGATACCTGCTCCACCAATCCGGATAGATTGTGGGTTATATCCATAACCTCTCGCGATTTGGCTGCGTACTCGCTATGGAAACCTGAGATCAGGATCAATTGGGGACATAGTTTGAAGGCTTGCCCAGTGGGCATGGCTGAATGCACACCAAATTTCCTTGCGGCATACGAACAAGTAGAGATCACACCCCTTTGATCAGCCCTTCCACCCACGGCGAACGCTTTCCCTGCCAGGGTTGGGTCTTTTTGTTCCTCCACGGCACAGAAAAAGGCATCCAGATCAAGGTGAAGTATTTTACGAATCGGCGCGGGACTCATATCACTATTTTAGCACATAAGTTCTAATTGTCAATTTGATTTGACCTCCCCCAAAAAAATTGCCTCACTCAGGATTGATCAACCAGGCTTTGGTGGCAAACAAAAAGAAATCTTCTGGCACAGTCTCTGGATATCCTTCGCCATTGTCGAGTGCCCTTTGAATCTGCAAGTTGATTTCTCTAAATTTGTAAACCTGTTCGAGAACTTGTGAGAG
Organism: uncultured Anaerolinea sp.; assembly: GCA_964474095.1. Classification (GTDB taxonomy): domain Bacteria; phylum Chloroflexota; class Anaerolineae; order Anaerolineales; family Anaerolineaceae; genus UBA6107. The sequence continues at coordinate 25,061 of CAYYRU010000025.1, read as the reverse complement.
GTTTCCCTGGGTGTCGCTGATATAGAGATCCAATCCGATCTGTCTGGTACCTGAACTTACAAATCGTTCGCGGGTTATCTCAATCCACTCTTGCACATCAAAATACTTATCATCCACACCATTGAGGGATGCAGTAATATCTTTGTGGCTGGCATCATAAGGGGCGACATAATGTCCGCCAATAATGATACGATAGGCGTGTGCCCTGCCATACTTATCAAAGAAGAGGATTACATTCTCATACCCATTTACAACCTCTTCAGGATCACTTTTCCAGCCTTCATCTTTTTGCAAACAAGTAGATAGAGACACGTATTCTCTCACACCGTCATCGGTGGTGCGCTTGCGCATTATTTGTGTTGGCGAGATCTGTCCATTTATATCTGGAAAGTAAAAAGGAACTTCCACTAATGAACCCACACCGCACTGATCATAATCATTTGCGATAAAGCCGGAATCAGTGGTCGGTGCAGCTTCTGGCTGGGCTGAAGTAGTTGGCGCTTGATCAGTGGATGGGATGATTGGCAGATCCGTTGCTTGAACGTTAGTTGAGCTTGTTACGGAGAGGGGTTGAGATTCTGTTGGTGTAGTGGTTGGTTCGCAGGCAATTAATAACGCAGTTAATCCAACCAGGATCAGGTTTTTTGTGAATCGGAGCATGAGGCATCCTGCATTGTGATTTCGCCGAACAATATACTAAGATTTTAGTACCACTCGCCTGAATAGGCAAATCAGCCCTTGTTCGTCGTTTTATCTGGCAAATCGATCTTTACCGAGGGTTACCCGGCCATGAGCTCTTTGAGTGCCATGATGGAAGGGATCGGCGATGGATCCACGTCATACAACATGGCCAGGTAATAAGCGACAAAATCCCCAAAAAGGATGCCGTTCCATAATTGTTCCAACTTCGATGCGCCTTGCAATTGGACCATATCCGTATTGATCCCTTCAAGCATCATGATCTGCCTGGTTTCGTTGATCCGCACTTGGTTGCGTGGGTGTTCAAGGGAGGATTGAAGGAAGATCATGATCTCTTTCTCAAGAGCTTGTGGCGGGAAATAGATACCGGCAAGAGCGTTATGATCAGCCTCAGGCAGAATTTCAACACTGGCGACTGTTTTGGCAATTTCATTGATCTGGTTTTTCCACCTTCGGGCTAGCCCTGACATCACACCGCTGGCATAGATGGTTACATGTCTTCCCACCATCTGACCGGCAAGACGTTTCGCCGGATTTCGATTGACCGGTACATCCACCCCGATTTTTTCAACCGTTTGTTTCATCGATCTTATGGTGAGTTCCATTTCATCTGAAAAATCGCCTACTAATCCGATTCTTACCAGCAGCGCCAAAAAATAACCAAAAGCGTACCCCACAGCCATTCGAGGTTGACCTTGATGATGAAAGTGCCAGACCGTGAGTCCCCGATCTTCTGCTTCAGCCATTAATTGTCCACCGCCAGTAAAAACGACCACCTGGCAATTATTTTGGGTGGCAAATTCAAACGCAGATAACGATTCTTCAGTGTTTCCAGAATGAGAATAAACCACCACCAGGGTTCCTTTCCCAAGAGCCCATACCGGCAGATCATAATCATGATGACATTCAATCGGGACTGTGACCTTGTCTGACAACAATCCCGCGATCATTTCTGCGGCAATCGCTGAGCCTCCAACGCCTGCGAATACCACTCGTTCAACCGGATGAATGGAAGGTAAAGTTTTTTGAAAACCTTGCTGCCAGGCAGAAAATAACTGCTCTGGCAATCCTTCAATACACTTCAGCATCCCTTCGCTATCAAGAGAAGTAAAATTTACATGGTCATCAAGGTTCATGCGAGAATTAAACCCCTAGAAGAATAAATTCAATAATGGGCACTTGCTGACTATACAATCCGCAAGTTTCACCATTATTTCAATTTCTTGATCAGCTCAAGGAACTCACGCCATTCTTCTTCGAACATATGAATGGTGACGTTATTCAGTTCAAGATTGTAAGTAGTTTCGCCATCCGGCTCTACAGCGGACCAAATGGCATATCCCTCGGTCTCGGCGATGGTAACAACTTTCGGTTCATATTCATTTGCCATGTTTTACTCCTTTTTTCCGTTCGATCTGGTTGAATGTTGGTTTCTGGTTAAGATTGGCTCTTTCTTCCCAATAGTTTGTTTTTTTCTGATGAACAGCTTTGATATCTTCATGCGCCACTTGGTAATCGTTTGCTTTATTGATAACGGAGGTGGTATGGTTTCTAATCCCTCCCATGGGTCAAGGTCCATTAATTTTCTTATTGTGTAAGTTAAGATCAGCTTTAATGAGGCGAGAATTGGTGCAGATAAAAGCACGCCAATGAACCCAAAGAGACTGGCAGAGATGAAAACAGTTACCAAAACCGCTGCGGGATGAACTTTCAGGGCGTTTGACATGATTCTTGGACTGACAAAATTATCCATGAATAGATCAGTAACCCAGGCGATCGCAACCACGATGATCGCAAATGGGAAAGGTTGTAATCCCAGGTAATTGGTTTGGAACATTGCAACCAGGAAATAAGTCGTCCAGGCCACAAAAGGCCCCACATATGGGACAAATCGGGCTAACCCAGCCAACAAGGCTAACAGGAAGAAATATCTGACTCCCAACGCCCCCAGAAGACAAGAATACACCACCACTGTGATGGCAAAGACCAGCAGCTGTCCGCGTAGAAAAGCATTCCAAATTTTTGAGATCTGGCTGCCCATGCGGTTAAGGTCCTCTTGGTGGCTCGGAATACTAAACCGAATAATGGCCTCGCGGACTCCGCCGCTTTCCACCATGATGAAATAGGCGATCAGGATGATAAAAATCGTCCCCACAACGGTTGTAGCCGCGCCTGAAGCGATTGACCCCACCAGAGAACCAATGCCTGAAAGAATGGGCTGCACAACCCCTTGCAGTTGGGTCCACAGCGAATCGAGATTCAGGTTTGAAAGATCAAAAGTAAAGGGACCAAAAACCAGGGGCTTGGTAGAAAGTCCTTCAAAGAAACCAGGCAGGTCGCCGATCAGTTTTTGAAGATAATTAACCAGGTTCTGGATCTGTTCGGCAATGCTGATGCCGCCCCAGGTCATTAGCCCAAGAACCATCAGAAAAAGCAGCACAAACAGGATCGTCGAAACAACCCGCCAAGGAATTTTTAATTTTCGCGAAAGAAAGCTGGCTGTTGGATGAAGCAAATATGCTAATAAAAAAGAAAGCAGCAGGGGAGCCAGGTAAGCCTTAAAACGGAATAACAAGTAGATGGTGATGACAGAAAGCAATAATGCCACCACCAATTTCATGGTTCCGCTCCAACGTGGAGAAGTTGTTTGCTGTGTATCCGCCATTTTCCTCAGTCTCGTTTTTATAATTATAAAAGATAAAATCAGAAAAAGGACTGACTTCTTTTTGTCAGTCCTTTATATACTGCTGTAAAATCCTTTATGGACAGGCGACTGCTCCACCAAAGAAAAGCTTGTAGATCAAGTTGGTAATACCAGGAATGACACTACAATAACTGGATGTCGCGTCAATGATGATCAAACCGATAACACCGATCACGATCAATAAGCCGATAATCAAAAGGATGATCAACACCGGGCTGATCTTCTTTTTGGGTTGCACTGGTTGTAGAGGCATACCCTGCACACCAGCCGGGTAAACAGGGGCAACGGGTATTGGGGCAACAGGAGCGGGTGAATAAATCGGTGCAACTGGGGCTACCGGTTGAACAGGTGCAGGAGGAGTATAGATTGGGGTCACGGGTTGTGGTGCGGATGGTTGCGGCGTTGGCGGCGCTGAAACAGGTTGAACCGGTCTCGCAGATTGAGTGTCAGACCCAACGCGGCGCGGAGCGATAACCGTAGCATTGGAGTCCTCCATCGAAGCGAAGCGCAAGACCACTTTTTCACCTAGTGTGATCACCTCATTGGGTCGTAGAACGAAAGGTGCCGCCAATCGCTGGCCATTAATAAAGGTTCCATTCGTGGAACCTAAATCTTCGATCCGATAGGTGTTCCCGTCTAAAGCAAATCGCAGATGCCTGCGAGAAACCTCTGGATCGTTGATGACAATATCGTTACTGACATCCCTGCCCAGAATAACCTCATTTTTCTCAATCGCATATTCAGTTCCTAAGCCGGGACCGCTTTGCACAACAATCCGAAATGAATTCGCCATAAATCCTCCTTATGATTAGTTCAAAGTAAGTGTAGCAAGTCAGTTAAGGGATGTCAACAAGCATGTTCATTAAAAAAAAACACAACCCCCAGGTTGTTAAAAAAGTCCCCGCCATGCCGTGTGTTGCAGAGTTTTGAACCTGCCGAAGCAGGATGGGTTCCTCCACTGGAACGCCGTCTTGGCCGAAGCCTATCACGTTGCCCGAGTGATGATGGGACCCTTTTTTAAAGTGTTGGCTCAAAACCGATGTTGCAACATCACGCACACAGCAGGGTATTTGTCTTATACCATGAATCGATTAAAATGGGTAGACGTCAATACTTTTATTGGATCCCAACGCATATGAAAGATGTAATACGCACATTCATTGCCATCGAAATCGGCTCGCAAATCATGCAAGCCCTGGACTCTTATATAACGAACTTTCAGCCGGAATTTTCTCGTGGTTTCAAATGGGTAAAACCGAAGAATTTGCACCTAACTTTGAAATTCCTTGGTGAGACCAGCCCTAAAATGGTGATCGAGATCAAGAAGATTCTTGATGAGATCGTCACTTGCCACTCTTCTTTCGCCCTTGAAGTGGGGGGGACGGGCGCATTTCCAAGCTGGTCGCGTCTACGGACTGTTTGGGTCGGTATTCAGGAAAGCCAGTCGCTCAACTCGCTTTATGGTTTATTGGATGATCGAGTGTCCAGATTGGGTTTCGCTTCAGAAGGAAAAAAATTTTCACCCCATCTAACGATCTGCCGCGTCGCAGAATATTGTGATCCAAAATTAATAACCCAGCTCAAAAACGAAATCCAGGCACACCCTTTTCCAGGTTTATATAAAACAACCATCACTGATTTGATATTTTTTAAATCAGTACTTCAACCATCCGGGCCTACCTATACGCCAATCTCGAAACATCCTTTAAGTTAATACCCTGTGGTATGATAGAATTTCATAAAATTAAACGAGGTGTAAACTGGAAGCATTAGAAAAAGCACGCATGATCGTCAATTTATTGGAGGAGAAAAAAGCCGAAAAGATCCTTCTCCTCGATATTCATGAAGTTTCGTCTTTCACCAGCTATTTCATCATCTGTAACGGTACCAGCGACCGCATGTTGGATGCGCTGGCTTCCACGGTGCGCGAGTTTGCGAAAAGCGAGTTTGAACAGCCGGTTCACATCGAAGGCGATTCCCGCACAGGTTGGATGATCGCAGATCTGATGGATGTGGTGGTGCATCTCTTTTCACCTGACCAACGTAATTACTTCCGCCTGGAACAGTTGTGGGATAAAGGCAAACGTCTGATCAGCTTGCAGTAAATTACTGCTGGAAACACAGTTTGAAATGCAAACCAGGTGCAGTGAGTCAGCACCTGGTTATTTTGTAAATTATCCTTCCAAGATCTCACGACTATGTTCGGCTGGTTTCACATTCTCAAAAACTTTTTTGATTATCCCATCGGCTGAGATCAAAAAGGTGGTGCGCAAGATGCCGTAATATTCACGTCCCATCATTTTCTTGAGAGCCCAGACACCGAATTTTTGACTTACTTCATGGTTTTCATCTGACAGCAATGTAAAGGGTAAATGATATTTTTGTTTGAATTTCGCATGCGAAGCCGGGTTGTCCGCGCTGACGCCTAAAATAACCACCCCTGCCTTCTCGTAGGCGCTGTAATCATCCCTGAAGTTGCATGCTTCGGTTGTGCAGCCTGGAGTGTCATCTTTTGGATAGAAATATAAGATCACTTCCTTGCCACGATATTCTGATAATGAGCGCAACACGCCATTTTCATCTGGTAAAGTAATGTCAGGAGCTGGTGCATTTGCCTTTAGTATCATTTATTCCTCCTATTCTTATCTGATTATACCAATTTGAAAATAGAAAGGAAAGCGAATGCTTATACAAAGGACTCAACCTAAAAAAATGATCTATGAGATCCACAATGAAAATGAAACCAGGTATGCCATTACGACAAATGTTCCGATTGCTGTTAACTTCAACATTTTCCAACGTGGAGGTTTGCCAGCCATAATACCGAGAATTTGTATGATCTGCCATCCCCCAATTAGGAGAGTCAACAACATTGGCCAGGTGATTGACCAGGGTTGACCGAAGACCGCGAATATGACCACGCATAAAAAAGCCAGCAAAATGAAGTAGTTATGCGCGGTCATCGCTTTTTGCCAATCCAGGCGTATGACCAGCGTTTGCATGCGATGGGTGCGATCAAAGGCATAATTTTCAAGCGAGAGCACGATCCTGAGTGCCAGATACAAGAAAGTCAACGGCAACGTAAGCATGACTAATAGCGTTTGGATCTCAGGTTCTAATAGCAAAAAACCAATTGCCGGGATCAGGTTGGCGACAATGATCGATTCGGCGATCTCCCCGTACCCTTTTCTTTCAAGTTGAACGGGCGGCACCGCTGAGAAATATGCCAGCAATAGGGCGATCCCCAACATCATCAAGGCAGACAAATTGAGCGCATGTCTGAAAATTAGTAAAACTGTTACGAGTGCCCCGGTGGTGAGGATGGTCAACGCAATAATTAGCAGAGTTTGCCGTTCAAGTAGATTTAACCGCTCGTAACGCGGATCGTCCGCATGTAATCCGCAGGTTTGAGATTTTGGATGGTCAAAATACGCCAACAAGTAATTTCGCCCGGCCAACAGTAACGGACCGAGCAGCGCACCCAATAAAATTGTCGCCCAATCCAAGTCTCCACCCAGATAATGAACCAGCCCAATGCCAATGGAATAGGTAAGTAGAACCCACACCATCAATTGCGGTTGCACAAAAAACCAATAACTTGAATCCGACCGATTTTCAGAGTTCATGATCCATTATCCATAAGAGAATATAAGCAGGCTACAGTATTGACAAAGCTCCTGGTTATCGTTAATGTATTATATCGAAATTATTATGTAGAGTGATTATGGCATGATCACAGAAACAGCAGGAGTCGATGTGGTCTGTGGCAAATCGGGTGTAAGTGTCGGTGACGAGGTGACCGCCGCGCTGGGCATGCCTGTCGGTTCATTGCTCATGATTATAAATCTGCCTGAGGTTTTCCAGGTCTGTCCAATGAATATTTGAACTTCCCAATCTCCCGGCACCCACATGTCTGGGGTGATCTTTTTATTGCAGTAATCAGAGAAATAGTAACCACCAGTTTCATTTTCCCAAATCGTTGATTCATAACAAACAATCTCACCCTCGCGCAGCCAGACGGCCGTCCATAATAACCCAGGCACCATACCGTCATATTGATAACCTGCGTACATTTCCGTGATCGGCTGAGTGAATGAATCAGTCGTGTTGATCAGCCAACCCTTGTCAACTTCGGTCGAAAAAGTTACCGGGCTAAATATGGAATCACCTTCAGGTTCGACCGGCGTCTGATAGGTTTCTTTCACAATGGCGGGCAGTTCTGGGGTATAGGTTTGTGCCAGTGTAAGAGTAATGGTCGGTGTAAGCGTATTGACCAGGGTCTGGGTGATTGTGGGGGTCGTGGTAATGGTAGGTGTACGGGTGATGGTAGCCGACGGCGGAAAATATCGATAAGCGATCGGTTCTCCAAATTTGTAGAAGAGAAAACCCGCCACTGCTAACAACACTGAAAAGAAGATCATCCTCCAGCCGTGCTCTGCAAGATCCTGGCGTTTACGATAAAACTTGAGCTTATTCGCTGAAGTGATGGATTTTAATGCGACACCAACACTGGTGATAATTCCAATCGCCAGCAAAACCAGGATAACCTTAAAAGTAGTATCAATATCAATATTCATTTTAAATCATGTCGACTACTTCATACTTAATCATCGGAAATCAATCTTACACCAAATTAATGCTTAGACTAACTGATCTCTTTTTGCAGACTCTGCCGGCGCATTCGGCGAGTAAGGTTTAATATTTTCGGTAGAACATGTTGATAGACAAAATACCAAAATGGTTTGATCACAAAATCCCACGCCCCGGCTGTTCGGACCACTTCAGCACCCAGGCCTTCTTTAAAGCGGAATACTCCGTACATTCGATCTGCTGGGTCGAAAACATCGGGAGCACCCCAAAGGTCATAGATCTCACATCCGTGTTCCTTGGCCAGCCGCATGGCCTCCCATTGCAACAGATAATTGGGCATCTTCTCGCGGTGCAGTGCCGTGGACATACCATAAAAGTACCAGGCGCGACCACCCAAGAAAAATAGGACCAGGCCGGCCACCATCGTTCCTTCAACCTCAGCGATTAAGGGTTGAGCCATCCCCTCCTGGATAAAGGATTGCCATACCCTCAAGTAATAATCCATTTCACGGATGATAAAGCCATCTCTTGCTGCTGTCTGGGCATACATTTGATAAATGGATGGCAGCTCTTTCTCATTAGCTACGCGCACTTTCACGCCGCTGCGTTGTGAGAGTCTCAGGTTATAACGGGCTTTCTGTTTCATGCGCGCAAGCCACTCTTCTTCACCACCACTCAAATCAAGCACGGCTGTGTTCTTGAATTGGATTTGCTCAGGTGAATTTCGCCAGCCCCGAGCTACTAGCTCGTTTGACACCACCAATCCTGATGGATCTTCTCTGGCCTCCTGGCTTTCTGGAATTCCTCTTCCCAGCACGACCTCCGGATCGATCTTGAGAAACACCAGGCGTTCAGAGCGGGCTGTTTCTTCAAGCTCCGCCAACACTCTCGCACGCAGAGGGGAATCCATCCAATCCAACAGGGGACCTCGCGGTATATAACCGATGGATACCTGTGGACCACCCTTGAAAAGGCGCAACCGTCTGATCAACAGGTTAGCCGCTGCTCGCGGGCGACCTTCTTCATCCTTCCAGACGAATGGTTTTGATTGCCAGCCAATTTCTGCTTTTACATCCGCCCATTGACTGGTTTGCAAGAAATGGCACCCAGGCAGTGAACGTATGATTTCATTCCAGTTTTGGTCATTCATTCTGGATCTTCCACCGTTTTCAGCCAATCACTGATCTGGCGTACGGTATTTGCCCCAGCAAATTCCATCTGCTTTATTTCTGCTATTGAATAGAAACCCACTTGCAAAGCTTCAGCTGTGGGTTGGATATGCCCACCCCTGATCTCAGCATCGTAGATCATCACCAGCCCGTTTCCACGCGGGTCATCACAATACGTGTAAGCACCGGCCAATTTTAAGATTTTTACCGATAAGCCAGTTTCTTCTAAGACTTCCCGCGCGGCAGCCTGTTCAGGTTCTTCATCCACCTCCACAAAACCGGCAGGCAAACTCCACGAGCCGTACCAGGGTTCAATTCCGCGCTGAACCAGCAGCAGTCTGCCATTTTGAGAGACGCGAACCCCCGCGCTTAGTTTGCGCTGCAGGTAATGAATCCAGCCACACTGAGGGCAATACTCACGTTGCCGTCCTTCGATCTTTTTGATCGATAGACTGGCACCACATTCCATGCAAAAATGTGTTCTCATTCTTCAGCCCTGCCCCGCAGTTTGGAATACAGCTGATAAACCTTGTACAAACCCATTTGATAGATCTTATCGTAAGCACATTGGCTGCGCATGATACTGCCCCCAAAACCACGCTTGAATCGATAAACTCCCCACAATCCATCATGGCTTTCTTTTCGTGAGAATTCATCTTCAAGCGTTGCTTCCTCAACATCGGGAATCCCCCACAGGTCGTAGGTTTTACAGCCCTTGCTTATGGCCCATTTCATGGCCTCCCATTGGATCAGGTAGGCAGGCATGCGATTCCGCTCCTCATCGTTTGAGGCACCGTACATGTACCATGCGCGATCTCCAAGCCCAAAAACCATTAGCCCAGCCAATGGACGATCCTGGTAATAAGCCATTAGCAGTTCAGCCTGACCAAGGGGTTTAAACAAATCAAACGCTTTTTGATAATACGTCGCAGAATGAACCCCAAAACCATCACGTTTTGCCGTAATTTCGCTCATACGGTGAAACTCCGCAACATTATCAACCGAACGTATCTCAACTCCCTTTTTTTCAGCTAACCGGATGTTATAACGGGTTTTTTGTTTCATGCGAGCCAAGATGTCTTCTTCGGTACCTTGCAATGAGAGGACGACCGTTCGTCGGGGTTGAATGGAGCGGGTTGGGATCCAGCCCTTAAGTTGAGCAAATTGTCCGCTCCCTCCATCCTCCCAGTCATCTGGCTCTATCTTGAGGAAAATGGTTTTTTCCTGTTTGCAAACATGATCCAGTTCATTCCATAATTCCTCGGAACTGCCGATAGGGCCTTTGGGGATGTAGCCAATGGTAAATCCACCCGGTAAACTGCGGAGCAATAATTGCGCGCCGCTACCCTGTGTGATCAGCCGAACAGCCTTCCAGCCAAACGCGGATTTCAACTCACCCCATTCAGTTGTCTGCAAAAGATGAACATTGGGGTGTGATTGAACAAAATCCTTCCATTCCTGGGGTTGCACTCTCATGTTAATCGATGGATATTAATTCGGGTGGTGGTGTAACCCCCAACTCAGCACCAGGGATCTTTTCGTCCACAAACTTAACAATCCCTTCACAATCCCCTTTATCGGCCAGATCAAGCAGTTGTCCGATTTGGGTTTTAAGTTCATCACCTTCGAGATTGTTTGGATCATCGTATTGATAAATATCGGGGTGTTGGGTTGGGATGAATTGGTTGCCATCTTCCCAAAGATCTTCACTTAATTTCTCACCAGGTCGAATGCCCGTAAAGGCGATCTCAATATCCTTGCCGGGTTCAAGTCCTGACAGTCTGATCAAGTCTTCAGCAAGATCAAGGATCTTGACTTGTTGTCCCATATTCAACACATACATTTCGCCGCCCTTGCTCATGCCGGCCGCTTGAAGCACCAAATAAACAGCTTCAGGAATCGTCATGAAATAACGTTTCATATCCGGATGGGTGATCGTTACAGGGCCACCCTTGGCAATTTGATGTTTAAACAGAGGCACCACACTCCCACGGCTGCCCAGTACATTTCCAAACCTTACCACGCTGTAGGCTTTTCCAGTCCGACGCGCTGCATCCAAAACGATCATTTCAGAGAAACGTTTCGTGGCGCCCATGATGTTTACCGGCTTAATGGCTTTATCGGTTGAAATCATCACCAGGCGATTTACTTTATACTTTTCACAAGCCGCCACCACATTCATGGTTCCGCGAACGTTATTGTTGACGGCTTCATCAATATTCATTTCCATTAATGGAACATGTTTATGAGCGGCAGCGTGAAAAACCACATCTGGTTTGTGTTTTTGAACAATCTTTTGCAAGTGAGAATTATCCCTCACATCCACAATCACTGGAAAAATTGGCAAAGAAGGATGGACTTCCTGGATTTCGAGCAAAGTTTCAAAAATACTATTCTCTCCATGGCCGATCAACACCATTTTAGAAGGGTTCCATCGTGAGATTTGACGGCATAACTCCCGACCGATCGATCCTCCCGCTCCTGTGACCATGACGGCCTTACCCGCGAGAGTATAACCGACCAACTCTTCCTTCATATGCGAGGGTTGGCGTCTCAACAGGTCGGTGATATCGACTTCGCGCAATCTGCTGATATTTACTTTGCCGCCGAGTAATTCGTATATGCCCGGCATAGTTCGAAATGGGATACCCTTTAGCCGGCAAATATCGGCAACCATACGAATGGTCTTGCCTCCAGCACTAGGGATGGCAATGATCACTTCTTCAATCTTTTTTTGTTCCAGCACCATTCCCATATTCGAGAGGTTGCCGATCACAGGCACCCCATGGATCTGCTGCCTTTGTTTTCCGGGGTTATCATCCAAAAAACCAACGGCGGTCAAATTCAACTCCACATTCTTCTGCAGCTCGCGCACCACCAGGGCGCCGGCATCACCTGCTCCGATGATCAAAGCGCGTTTAGTATGTGGTCCTTTATTATTTGAAACCGAAGAAGAGCTTTCTGCGATCAACCTTGGTAAGAAACGCACGCCCCCAACTAGTAAGATTGATAGAAGCCAATCTATGATGAAAACAGATCTCACGAAACCGTGAAAAACCTTAAATGAATAAAGCACGACAACTACTGCATAAGTGGCTATACAGGCAACGCTGACCGCCAAGGTGATCAAACGTAGTTCTTTGATGCTAGCATATACCCACATGCGTCGGTACATACCAAACCCAAAATAGACGAGGGGTTTAACAACCAACGCCACACCTATCACCCAGTACGCAAATGGGAGATAAAAGAAAAATAACGGACCTAACTCAACTCGCAAAGCTAGCGCACTGAGAACTGCCACCGTGATCAAAAACAGATCGAGCAGTAGTAGATATCGATTGCGGATGGTTGGTTTCGGTTTCATTTACAAACCTCGAAATCCCAGGACTGCCCCAATGGTGCGAAGGGCAATGTTGAAATCCAGCAACAAGTTCCTGTGTTTGATGTAATAAAGATCGAATTCAAGTTTTACAGCTGTGTCTTCGACTGTGGAAGCGTAGCGTTGATTGATCTGCGCCCAACCAGTTAAGCCAGGTTTTACGAATAACCTAGCCCGGTAAAAAGGGATTTGCTGTTGAAATTGGTTCACTAGTTCAATTTGTTCAGCCCGCGGCCCGATCAAACTGTTTTCGCCCTTGAGGATGTTGATCACCTGTGGCAGTTCATCCACATGACTGCGGCGCAGGAATTTTCCCAACCGGGTGATGCGTTGGTCATCTGTGGTTGTCATGCGAGCCACACCATCTTTCTCTGAGTCTTTTCTCATGGTGCGGAATTTGTAAATCTTATAGGGTTTTCCGTTCTTGCCCACTCTCATTTGACTGTAAAGGATTGGAGTGCCGTCATCGATTAAAATGATCAGCGCGATGATCGGGAAGAGCACGATCAATACCAATAACCCGATCAAACCGCTGAAAAGGTCAAGTATGCGTTTCGTGATCTCATAAAAGCTGGAGGTATGCGCTTGATCTAGAAATGAGCGCAAGATCCAGTCAGATTGCAGTAGAAAAATGGGAACCCGGCCAAAGGTCTCTTCATAAACCGTAGGCAGCGAACTGATCTCAACTCCCTCTTCTTGAGCCACCAAAATGGAACGAAAAAGATCCGCGTTTAGATCACCTGAAATCGCAAAAATGATATCGGTGATCTTTTCATGACTCACGACATCAAGTAAAGTTTGAGAGTTACCAATAACTGGCACAGTATCAATTACGTTCCCCATCTTTTCAGGATCATCATCGATAAACCCGACCATTTCAAATGGTTCAGGTTTGATCCTGCGGATCATCCCCGCCAGGGTGGAGCCGGCTTTTCCTGCTCCCACGATCAGGACACGCCGATTAAAAACTGGTGCTGTGAAAATGGAAATATAAATAAACCGCCACACGATGGTAAGGATCACCACAGAGACTAGAAAAACAGCCACTCCCCTTCTGGGCAGAGAATTTGTCTTTGAAAGAAAGAAAACGAGGAGGTAGATCAAAACGCTTATGGCAGCGGTTGTGGCAACTCCCCTTAACACATCACTATGCCGGTTTGCTTTTCGTGTGTCATACAATTCGATCATCAACAGACACCACATCAGCGGCAGCAGATAAAACCAAAAAGGCGCCCTTTGGTTTAGAAAATCCCAAGAAAAGTTCAACCAATCTTTTTGTGCCCAAAAATACAGCGCCACCAAGACAGAAATACTCGCAACGATCAGATCACCCAATAGCAAAATATACTGCCGCTCGTTTCCGCGGATGCGTAGTTTTCTGGTTGATTGATTTCGATCCATTCTTTCAACTTCCTCGTTTTTCAGATGTAAACAAACTCCACCAGAAGCCGCTGCCCCAGCAAAAATGCATTGTGGCAATCGCCAAGGGAATACCAACGATTAAAGGGGCGTCAGAGCGTTGCCAGGCTTTCCGCGCGGCTGCAGCCAGCAGCACTAACGCATACAATCCCAAACCTGATAAAAGTAGATAACCAGCCAGCGGTATAAACCCAGCCAATAATGATAACATCAAAATTCCGAAAACAAAAATCGGCGGTAATGCCTGTCGCCAGCGAAGCGTCTTAGGGTAGAGTTTTAGCATTTTGACCTTCCAGTAACCGTAGTAGAAATACTGTTTGGCCAGGGAAGCCAAAGTAGCCCTGGAGAAATAGACAGCCCGAATCGCCGGGTCGATCCAGATCTTGCCCCCTCCCGCACGCAACCTGGAATTAAATTCATAATCCTCATTGGCGCGAAGTTCTTCATTATAGTAACCAACTTCTTCAACTTTTGATTTGAAAAAAGTACCAAACGCCACGGTGTCTGCCTCACCTGCTTTTATCGTCCAACGGTATTTGGCGTCTCCCACCCCAAGGGGATGAGCCGTGGCCACCGATATGGACCTCCCGATCCACGTATCCGCACCAGGTTTTACGTCAATGACCCCACCCACATTGTCGCCGCAATCCGCTTCTAAAGCATCGACGCTAAGCTGCACATAATCAGGCGCCGGTATCGCGTGCGCATCCATGCGCGTGATGATTCTCCCGCTTGCGGCTCGAATGGCTTGATTGAGTCCAACCGGGATGCGCCGAACAGGATTGTCGAGGACTTGGATTTTGAGTTTTGGGTGGGTTCTTGAAAAATCAGAGATGATCTGGCGGGTATTGTCTTCTGAATTTCCATCTGAGATGATCACCTCAAGTTGTTCCAACGGCACGGTTTGCCGATGGATGGCTTCTAATAACTGTTGGATATTCTTTTCTTCATTCAGACAAGGGATGACAATGGAGATTTCTGGATGCGCCATGAACACTTTTCCTCAGCAGTATTTTACCTGATAACAGACGAAGAGAGTACGCACGATACTACGTTGCGCTTGATCAGGTTTTGTGAAACAGGTTATCCTTGATCCATCAACTGATGGACACTTCAACCATCACCCAAAAAAACCAGCTACTTACCTACTGATCGATCAAGGCAATGGCTTCAATTTCCACCAGGCCATTTTTCGGCAAGGCAGCCACCTGAACCGCTGATCGGGCTGGTGGTTCATCCGTGAAGAATTCTGCGTACACACCGTTCATTAAGGCAAAATCATTCATATCCTGCAGGAATACCGTAGTTTTTACCACATTTTCGATATGGGTACCTGAGGCCTGAAGGATGGCGGATAGGTTCCGCAGCGCCTGTCTGGTTTGGGCTTCCACCCCTCCTTCCACCAGGTTACCCGTGGCTGGATCAATTCCAAGCTGGCCCGCGGTAAAAATAAATCTACCACCAATTACCCCTGCCGAATATGGACCAATTGCAGCTGGCGCCTTATCAGTTTTGATAATCTTCTTCTCGTTACAGATCATTTCTCATCTCCTTTACTCTGGTTTGATAATTGATTCTATTTCATAATGGAAGACGAGTAAATGCCGTTTAATTTTAATACTAGTTAACTTGCCTTTATTGAAGAATCGACTATATAATGATGAGTGAGAATCATTATCAATAATGAGAAAGGGAGAAAGAAATGAGTCTATTTTCATCAATTTTGGAAAAGCTTGGTTTAAAGAAAAAAGAAGAGGAAGCCAAGCCAGTTGTAAAACCGACAGTCGCACCGGCAAAACCCATGAGCTCTGGTGGAGCAGGCAAACCGCCTTTACCACATACCACCCCCCCCACTTTTGTAACCCCAACCGGACCTGTAACCGCACCAAAACCCTCAGGTACTCCTCAAAACATAACCATGAGCGAAATGGATGTGGTTTCCAAACTCGACAAACTGGCTGCAGCCAACCCCCAAAAGCTGGATTGGAAAGTCTCCATTGTGGATCTGTTGAAACTGCTTGATCTCGACAGCAGCCTGACTTCTCGCAAAGAAATGGCAGTTGAACTGGGCTGCCCTCCCGAAAAAATGGGCGGCGATTATGCTGAAATGAACACCTGGCTCCACAAAACAGTTTTGCAAAAGATCGCCATCAACGGCGGCAACATTCCAAAGAACCTGCTCGATTAGTCACTGTCATCGCAAGCCACAAACCCCGGCGTTCTGGCCGGGGTTTGTTCTTAATCTCACGCATGCTATTCTATTTTTTTTGTCATCGGTCAAGACTGGTATAATTCACTCGATATTATCAAATTAACCTCGCAGGGATTTATGCTCGAAAAAATTATCCAAATCCAAGACCGTTACAACGAATTGACCAGGTTGATCGAAATCAACGTGGAAGATTATCAAAAAGTAGCTGAACTTGCCAAAGAGCGCGCTGAACTTGAGCCGATCGTCCAAATCGCGAACCACTACCGCGAACTATTAGCCCAATTGGAACAGGCCCACGAACTTGAGACCAATGCTGATGCCGAGTTCGCAACCCTGGCCAAAAGCGAGATCGAGAGTCTGACACCTCAGATCGAAACTATTGAAAAACAACTCAAAACGCTGTTGGTACCAAAAGATCCTCGCGACGACCGCAATGTTTACATTGAAATTCGTGCTGGCGCCGGTGGTGATGAGGCCGGCCTCTTTGCCGCCGAATTAATGCGCATGTATATGCATTACGCAGAACAACATCGTTGGTCGGTAGAGATCATCACCTCCAACGAAACGGGTATCGGCGGTTATAAAGAAGTGATCTTCATGGTCAAAGGCAAGGGCGCCTATTCGCGATTTAAATTTGAGTCAGGCGTACATCGCGTGCAGCGCATTCCGGCCACCGAGTCCTCTGGCCGCATTCACACCTCCACTGTCACCGTTGCCGTCATGGCTGAAATGGAAGATGTGGATATCCAAATCCCCGAAACAGATATCGAGGTGGACGTTTTCAGATCATCCGGTGCTGGCGGACAGAACGTGCAGAAAAACGCGACGGCTGTGCGTATGACCCATAAGCCCACCGGGATTGTGGTTGCCTGCCAGGATGAACGCTCTCAACTTCAAAACCGCTTACGGGCGTTAAGTATTTTACGCTCAAGGCTTTTCGACCTTGAAATGCAGCGGGTTCAGGATGAAAGAGAAGAAGCCAGGCGGTCACAGGTTGGAACTGGTGATCGTTCAGAAAAAATCCGCACCTATAATTATCCACAAAGCAGAGTTACTGATCATCGCATAAACGTATCCTCCTACAACCTTCCAGGTGTCATGGGGGGTGACATTGATCTCTTTATTGATGAATTAGCCCAACGCGACGAGACTGAACGTTTATCAACCAGTGGGGATGATGACGAAGATTAGTATTGATCATTGGTTGAGAACAAACACTCAAAAAAGAGCGCTTCAATCTGAGATAGCCCATCTGGAGGTGCAAGTGCTCTTGGGGTATTTACTCGACAAACCTAGGGAATGGCTTGTCACTCACCCTGAAATTGAGCTTTCTTCTGAACAAGTCTTGCAAGCCGATAAGATGATCGAAAGCCTGAAAGCCGGCGTGCCTCTGCCATACCTGGTTGGCAAGCAAGCTTTCTATGGGTTGGATTTCATCGTTACCCCCGATGTGCTCATCCCCCGGCCTGAAACTGAACAACTGGTGGAAGAGTGCATCCAGTGGCTTGAAGATCATCCCCAAAAGCGAACAATGGTGGATGTCGGCACTGGTTCGGGTATCATCGCGGTCACGCTGGCAGACCATCTTGACGACCTCAAGATAACCGCCTTGGATATTTCAACGGAAGCTCTCGAAATAGCCAGAACGAACGCGCGCAAATTCGGAGTGGATCAACGCATCCAATTCATGCAGAGCGATTTAATGTCAAATTGCCAGGGGCGTTTCGACCTCATTGTTGCCAATTTGCCTTATATTCCAAGTGAGACTTTACAATCCTTGTCTGTAGCACGATATGAACCTCAACTCGCCCTGGATGGGGGCCAGGATGGGTTGGATCTGATAACCGAGTTGTTTCATCAATCGAATGAAAAAATCAACCCGGGTGGCGCGATGTTGCTTGAAATTGAAGCAGGACAAGCCGAAGCAGTTACGCGATTAGCCGAAAAGTATTGGCCAAACTCAAAAAATACCATTCTCTTTGACCTTGCCAAACTCCCGAGAATCATTAAAATTTATTAATACTTACTAATATATGAGGATGGACATGCAGACAATAACATTACCCGCCGACAACCCCGATGCCATTAATACCGCTGTAACCTACTTCAAAGAAGGTGAGATCGTCGCTTTTCCAACCGATACCGTTTATGGCCTTGGAGCCGACACATTTCAAGCCTCAGGAATCATTAAGTTATTTGAAGCGAAAGGAAGAGACTCTAACAAAGCCATCGCCATTTTGATCGGTTCGATCGATCAAATACCATTGATCACTGATCACATGACCGACTTGGCATTGCGACTATGCGAAGTTTTTTGGCCGGGGGGTTTAACGGTCATCGTCCCCAGGAAGAATACCCTGCCTGAATTGATCTCAAACACGGATCGCATTGGCATACGCATCCCCAATCATCCGGTAACACTTGAATTGCTTAAAACATTCGGACCTTTGGCCACGACTTCAGCGAATTTATCTGGTAAACCCAGCACCCAAAACGCCAAAGATGTGGTTGCTCAATTAAATAACAAGGTACCACTCGTCTTGGATGGTGGAAACTGTCCGGGGGGAGTGCCTTCCACGGTGGTGGATTGCAGTGGCAAGGAACCTATCATCCTGCGCGAAGGTCCCATTTCAAGCGAAGAGATTTTTGCGGTGTTGGAGAAACAAAACGCTTAACAATTTTTAATCCAGGCTTAATCTGAGACTTAACAAGTCGGTTTAAACTTGTCTCCGTCTCCTCCTTTTTGAGAGCCCACACTTATGGAATAATCCATCAGTGTGGGTTTTTCATTTCATTATTCTGATCAAATTTTTCCATTAATTGGCAGAATTGGCGGCGTGATTTAATAAGTGATTCATAACTTCCCTTTTCCACAATCGCACCTTGATCCATCAACAGGATGTCATCCATCATGGGCATCGCACGCAAGTCATGAGTAACCACCAAAAGTCCTGTGTCATGGAAAAGATCAAAAATGGAAGCTTGAATTTTGGATGCCGTCACCGCATCCAAATGCTCAACGGCTTCATCCAAGATCAGAAATGGTCGGTTCTGCAACAACGCCCGCGCGATTGCCACTCGCTGGCGCTCCCCTCCGCTGATGCGCCCTCCCTGATCACCTAGCCAGGTATCCAATCCATTGGGCAAGCTGCTCACCAAGCCAGACAACTCGGCCAAATTGATTGCCTGCCAAAGTTGTTCCTCGCTTGCATGAGGATTGGCCATCAGTAGATTCTCACGCAGGGTGGCGCTGAACAGCCAGGTGTTTTGTGAGATCACGGCAAACCAGGAGCGCACCCTGTATGCATCCAGCCTGTTGGATTCCATATCGTCAAAAGATATACTGCCAGTATTCTGAGGCCACAAGTGAAGCAGCACATTAACGATGCTTGTTTTTCCAGAACCACTTGGCCCCACCAAAGCCACTTTTTTTCCGCGCTCCAATGTTAAGTTGATGTTATTCAACGAGAAAGAGCTATCTCCAGGATACTCAAACGAGAGACCTCGTACTTCGACCAGGTGGGGCTGAGAATCCATCACAAGTGAATGATCTTGCTCGCCATGATTCGGATTGGAAATGGCCCCTTTTCTTGCCAGTTCAAAAAGTTGTCTGGCAGCATCCAGGCTGGCGGTTAATGTCACGGCAGCCTGAGGTAAGTTACCAACAGCCTCAAAACTGGCCATGCCCACCATGAGAATTACTGCCAGCGAGACCCCAGAAAGTTCATTTTGATTCACCAACGGAATGGTCAGCCAGGCGAGACTTAAGACCGTCAGATTCAAGATCATCAGACTGGTGGCCGAAGCCGCTCCGTTAAAAAGTGAAAGCTGAGATTGCAAGTCTCCAGCACGTTGATCGCGATCTTGTAGTTGGGTGATCCAATTAAGCTCAGTCCCGTTGGATTGAATATCTTCCAAGCCTTGCAAGAATTCAACGGTTTGGGAGGAAAGAGCAGCCCGTTCTTCGGTCAACTTTTTGGAATGAAGACGGGTAGCAAAAATGGCGAAAGCTGGTACGATAAAGCCGTTGATGAATAATCCGCAGGCTAACAGCATTCCCAACTGAGACGCATACCTACCCAAGAAAACACTGCTGGCGGCTCCCATGACCAGCGCTACGATCAGCGGGGAAACCACCCTGACATAAAAATTATCCAGGGTTTCAAGATTGCCCATGACGCGATTTAGCAGATCGCCTGAGCGGAATGTGAACATCTCTAATGGTGGAGTGGATTCAAGCTGCTGATAAAACCACGCTCTCAACCTGGACAGCACGCGCAGATTGACTGAATGCGAGACCAGGCGCTCAAGGTAACGAAAAGCTGCCCGGCTGATGCCGAAAAACCTCACCCCCACGATGGCCACTTGCAGCTCCGCGATGGAGGGATGCAGGGCAGCCGAGGCGATCAGAAAAGCCGAAGTACCCAGCAAGCCAACACCGGCGCCCACTGCCGCGATGCCGAGCAGGCAAGAGAGGAAAACCTCCCCTACAAACGGCTTTAGGAATCTCAAGAGCATGGATATGGTTTTCATGGGGTGCCCCCGCTGGCTTTCAGCAGACGGGAATACTCCTGGCCCATTTGAAGCAACTGCGCGTGAGTACCCTCTTCAATCAGTTGCCCCTCTTTCAACACAAAGATCGTGTCTGCCGTCCTGACGGTCGCCAGGCGGTGAGCGATTTTAATGGAGGTACGGCCTGACTGAAGGTCTTGGGTGGCTTGCAGCACTTCTTGTTCGAGTTCAAGATCCAGATGGGCAGTCGGTTCATCCATTACAAGCAATGGAGCGTTCTTGAGGAATGCCCTGGCTAAAACCACCCGCCTGGCCTCTCCCCCGCTTAATCGCACACCCCCTTCAAGTAGCGGAGTATCCAGCCCATGCTGCAGCCTTGAGAGTAATTTATCTAAAGAGACTCTGGCTAGAACTTCCTCCACTTGTTGGCGTGATATTTCAGAATTATGAAGTCTGACGTTTTCCAACAGACTGGTGTTGAACAGGCGGGCGTTCTGTGGCACCCAGGCGATCCATTTTCTCCAATCCGCGGCGCTCCATTGGTCAATGGGTTCACCGTTGATCAGGATCTTTCCGCTGGTGGGTGAGATGAACCGCAGCAAGAGAGCGGTCAGTGTGCTCTTGCCAGCCCCGCTTTGCCCCACGAGCGCGTATTGCTTGCCAGCCACAAGACTGCAATTGATATTTTGCAGCACGAGTCTTTCTATCTGCGGGTAGTGATAAGAGACATCCTCAAAGGTAAGGGTGAAAGACTCCTCGAAAGGATTTTTTAAAGTAGTGGTAATGTGAGGCTGAGTCTCCTCTTCAGGTATATCAAGAATCTCAAAAACGCGTTTGGCCGCGGTTAAGCCATTCATGCCGGCATGGTAGCGCAAACTCAGGTTGCGCAGCGGAAGATAGAACTCAGGAGCCATTAACAGGATAAAAAAGGCCTGCTGGAACTCCATACGCGCGTAGAGTAGCCTTAAACCGATTTCCACAGCCACCAGGGCCGTGGAGATGGTCGCGATCATCTCCAACACAAAAGCCGAGAGGAAGGTGATCTTAAACACGTTCATGGTCACCTGCCGGTATTGGTCGCTGACGCGGGCGATCTCATCTCCCCGCTCACGGCTGCGGCCCAGCGTTATGAGGGTGGTCAAGCCCTGCAGCGTATCCAGAAAATAGGCGCCCAGGCGCGATAACGCCTGCCATTGTTTCTTGGTGTGATTGGCAGAGAGTTTGCCGATCAAAATCATAAAGAGCGGGATCAAGGGTGCTGTTAGAAAGAAGACCACCCCTGTCAAGGGATCGATCGGGAATACCGTGATCAGGATGGAAAGCGGCAACAAGGCCGCCAGCAGGATCTGAGGCAGGTACTGACCAAAGTACGCGTCCAGCGCGTCCAGACCTTGTAGTGCCGTGGTGGCCAACTCGCCTGCCCGCTCACCGCGCAGGTAAACCGGACCCAAGCGGTTGAGCTTGTGCAGCAGCTCACCGCGCAAAGAACTCTTAATGCGCACGGCCAGCCGGCCGGAGAAATACTCGTTGAAAAGGGTAAAAAGTACACGTCCGATCACGATCAATAAGATCAGACGCAGCAAAGGCACCACCTGCGCCAGGGGATAATTATCAAGAAAAACCCGGCCAATCACCCCGCTCAAGAGCCAGTTTTGCCATATCACCAGCCCACCTGCCACAAAGCCAAAAAACACGATCATCGGGAAGAGCAAGCCGGTTGAGCGTGCCCGCAGGATCAGGCGCCAGTTTTTGTTCATGCTCCAATTTTGCCCGAAGGCGTTGGATACGTCAATCACCATTTATCAAAAGCGCCCGACCGGGAGGATGTCGAACGCTCGTTTAGTTCATTTTCGCCTGAAAGATCAGTCGTTGAATTGCAACAGGAAAAGCACGTCGCGCAAAGCCGCGGCAAAGATCTCGCCCATGATGGCTTCATCCGCGTGATAGGCGCCGCCGTAGACCCCGTCGCCGATGGCTTGCTTGACCTCGGGCGAGCTCAAAACTCGGTTGGTCTCGAAGGGTTTCTTCTCCCCCGAAGGCATGTTAGCCTGCCGCACGAACGGAAAAGCCTCGATCCATGAGGCGTGATAGCCCTGCAGGTTGTATTGTTTGGCGATGGTGTTAACGCTGGGGGCTTCCCACCAGTCGTACCAGGACACCTGCAGATCATCCAGTTCGTTCACCAGTTCACCCATCGAGATCTTGGCCGGCTTGTTGCCGCCGTGCCCGTTGACCACCACCAGGCGCTTGAAACCCTGGCCATAAAGCGAACGCACCATGTCTTCCACCACATCCACCAGGGTTTTGACCCGCAGGCTGATGGTGCCGGGGTAGCTGGTAAAGTAGGAGGAGCAGCCAAAATTGAGGGGCGGCGCCACCAGCACACCGGATTGCTGTGACGCGGCATCCGCGAGGGAAAGAGGAATCTTCACGTCCGCGCCGATGCTGATGTAGCCATGCTGTTCGGTGGCGCCCAATACCAGCATCAGGCGGTCATCTTTTTTCAGATAAGCTTCGATCTCCATCCAGTTCAGTTCGGCAAGTCTCATAGTCTCTCTCTATTTATATAAAGTTCCAACAAACGTGGCTGTCTACAATATCCATTTCTTTAAGTCGAGGGTGCTTTGGATTAAACCAAATCATCAATATCCACATTGAGTAATAAGGCCATTTTTTTTAATACATCAATGGATGCTTTACGTTTTCCAGTTTCAAGCTGTGAAACAAAGGGAACGCTGATGCCAATTTCTTCAGCAATTTTCTGTTGGGTTAAATCCCGATATTCTCGCCAGACCTTGATGGGATTATCACCATCGGCAAGCGCATTAACAACAGATGCTGGAATCAACTCTTCACTGCCACTTGCGATCAATTTTTTAGCCTCATCGTAACTATGAATATCATTCAGCATTTCTGCTTGTTCCACCAACACAAGATAATCAGGGTATGGTAAAACAGCATATTCGGGTTTTCCATTTTGATTGATAACCTGTACACTCATCGGTATACCTCTTTCCTTGATGCTATTTCTAAAACCAGAATCACAAGATTTTCTTGTTGGATATCGTAGATCACTCTCCAATCGCCTTGCCTTAAACGGAAACCATCTCGTCCTTGCAGTTTTTTCACATTAGTGTGGGATGCGAAAGGTGCTTCTGCGATTTGTTCAAGTTTCTGTCGGATTGCCTTCGATGTTTGTTTCGGCATTCCTCTGAAAGCTTTTACTGCCTGTTTTGTGTAGACAATATTGTAACTCATTTGAGATCATATTAGCACTTTGACAATCATATGTCAATATTTAATTAGCTTTTAGCTAATATAAAGCGGTTTACCCTTTTCCAAACACACCAAAATGGAATAGTGCCAATAAGTCATGTTGTCAGAAAACTAGCTTATACATAAAAAGGACGGATGAAATCTCACCCGTCCTATTCATTCTAACCAACGATGTTGACCAAGCGGCCTTTGACGTAGATCACCTGCCGCGGAGGTTTGCCTTCGAGCGCCTTGACCACATTCTCACTGGCCAGGGCGGTCTTTTTGGCGTCCTCTTCGGTGATACCAGCGGGGACGACGATGCGGTCGCGCAGCTTGCCGTTGACCTGCACCACCAGGGTGATCTCATCTTCGGCGGCGGCGGCTTCATCCACTTTAGGCCAGGCCTGGGTGTGGATGGAATAAGGCTTGCCAAGCTTCTGCCACAGCTCCTCGCTGATGTGCGGCGCGATGGGTGCCAGCATCTTGAGGTAGATCTCGATGGTTTCGTTCCAGGCCGCGGAGCCGTAGCACTCGGCTTTCTGGCGGGTCATTTCATTCAACAACTCCATCAAACCAGAGATGATGGTGTTGAACTCCAGGGCTTCAAAATCGCGGGTAACGGCCTTGAGGGTCTGGTGCACCTTGCGGCGCAGGTTCTTGACCGCTTCGGGGCTGGCTTTTCCAGCTGGCAGTTCTTCGAGAGTGGTCGCCCACACGCGGCGCAGCCAGCGTGAGGTGCCGTCGATGCCGCCGCTGCTCCACGGACCGCCCAGCTCCCAGCGCGAGAAGAACATCAGGTAAGCGCGGGTGGTGTCGGCGCCGTAAGCCTGGACAAGGCTGTCAGGAGCCACCACGTTGCCGCGGCTCTTTGACATTTTCTCAGAGTCTTCACCCAGCACCATGCCCTGGTTGCGCAGCATCTGCATGGGCTCGTTGCCTTCCGCGATGCCCATATCGCGCAGGGCCTTGTGGAAGAAGCGGGTGTAGAGCAGGTGCATATTGGCGTGTTCAATGCCGCCGGTGTAGAGATCCACGGGCATCCAGTAGTTGTATTCGTCCTCGTCAAACGGTCCCTTGTCGAAATTAGGGCTGAGGTAACGCAGGTGATACCAGGAG
>CAYYRU010000024.1:23903-34959 GCA_964474095.1 uncultured Anaerolinea sp. | reverse complement strand
ATACACTCTTAGAAAGGAAACATACCATGACTGTTCAACCTCCCGTCACCACCGTGCGCAACAGCGGACCAGGCTGTCTCATCCGCGGACTGTATTTCATCTTCGTCGGCTCCTGGCTGGGGCTGCTGTGGGTGCTGGCCGCCTGGTTCTTTAACCTCACCATCATCGGCCTGCCGCTGGGTCTGGCCATGATCAACCGCATCCCGCAGATCATGACGCTGCGTCCCACGCGCGTGCAGCAGACTGTGGTCACCCAAAACGGCGTCACCACCGTGCATCAAAGCGATGTCAAACAGCATCCCTTCATCCTGCGGGCGCTGTATTTCATCGTAATCGGCTTTTGGTTCAGCCTGGTGTGGATGTTGCTGGCCTGGATCTTCGCCTTTTTGACTTTTGGCCTGCTGCTGCCCCTGGCCTTCTGGATGTTTGACCGCACTCCGGCCATCACCACACTGGCAAGGGTTTAAAAACATCACTCGCAACCTTCCCGAAAGACATCGAGAGGGTAGGATTGCGTAGGAATTGACACGCTGGTACGGGTTTGGCGCGCCAAGCCCGTACATTTTTATTATCGATATCCATTCCTCCAAACAACGCCTCAATCACATTTGCAATTATTTTCCGTGTCGGTCTCCCACCCCAACGGGTTATTGGAGATGTATTCGGATATGTTCTGATAATCCCGTTCATCAATGATGATATGCTCGTAATAATTCCGCTGCCAGACGGGTTCTGCAGGAGTATTTCGCAAGACATTGATCTGCCTGGTAACCGTTGCTTTGAATAACCTTACAATAGTTGGTATTGAATTTGACACCGGTTTCCCAAAACGTTCAACGGTAGGGGCACGTTGCAACGTGCCCCTACCACCATCGAGGGAATTGGTGATCCAAATAATGCCGTGGATGTGATTGGGCATGACCACAAACTCATCTTCGAACAACTCAATATTGGGTCGCAACTGGCTTGTGATAAACCATTCCTTCCAAACGACCCTGCCAAATATGTTCAGCCTCATGACACCATCCACTATTTCACCAAAAAGGCAGCGGCCTTGATGGCTGACAACGGTAACGAAATAACCGCCTTCAGAGGCATAATCGAAATCTCGATAGCGAATGGAGTGTCTATGGTGATTTACTGATTTAACCATGAGCGTGTTTCCCCTCTTAAAACGAAACACCCCGGCGCACATCATAAGCCGGGGTGTTGGTTGAACTACTCTTTGATTTCCGCGGAGGGGGCCAGTTTCTTGATCACCCCGATGCCGTCTTCCATGGCGCTCTTGGAGGAGTATTCCTCGCTGGTGCCGATCACCTGGTGATTGGCGGCTTTGAGCACGAAATATTCCTTGCCTTTTTTAGAGGTCAATCGTTCATACGCCGAGTCAAGGGGGGCGTTCTTCTTGACGGATTCGATGCCGTTCACGGCGCTTGGCTTGGTGTTATACATCTCACTGTGTAATACGCGTTCACCATTACCTGCTACCAAATTAAAGAAAAACTTACCGTCTTTTGCAGTTTCGATCACAAATTTTCCGGCCATGATTTATCCTTTCGAATCGATTTGTCTTGTATTCATTATATACCAATGACGATTGAATCGTGACAAGTCAATCTTGTGGGATGAGGTTTCACACTCGACTTTTGTGATTATTATGACTAAAATAAAAATTATCACGCACCTGCCATCCAAGGAGGAAATGATGAAAGACATGAAAGCAGGGCAACAAACCACGCTGATCTTGAGCGTACTTCTAGTCTTGACGCTGTTGGGCACGGCTTGCA
Source organism: uncultured Anaerolinea sp. (assembly GCA_964474095.1). Lineage (GTDB taxonomy): Bacteria > Chloroflexota > Anaerolineae > Anaerolineales > Anaerolineaceae > UBA6107. Next base: position 33,172 of record CAYYRU010000024.1, on the reverse strand, counting down.
CACCCAGGTTGAGCCCGCCAGAGCTGACCGCCACCGTCGCGGCCGCCTACACCCCCACCCCCATGCCGACGCCCACCCCGGCTGCCATCACCCCTGACCAGGACCTGGCAGCCCTGATCCAATCCGCGGCGGATGGAGATGTGCTGACCCTCGCGCCGGGCACTTTCAGCCTTGCCAAAGGGCTGTTGATCGACAAAAACCTGACCCTGATGGGCAGTGATTCCGGCCAAACCATCCTCACCGCCGCTGAACCTGCCGAGGGAGTAAAAGCCATGGTGGTGAACACCGCCAACACCACCCTGACCTTGCAAAACCTGGGTATTAATTACTCCGGCAGTACTCCTTCCGCGGTACTGTTCATCAAGGCCGGGAGTTTGGTGATGGATAACTGCACACTCAGCGGCGCCACTCTTTCTGAATCGGGGAATCAATTGGGTCTGCTAAGCGTCGAGAATGAAAGCACCGCCTTGGTGCGCCACAGCCGCTTTATTGGCAACCCGGAGAAAGCCGACCCTAAAAGCCCCGAGAAGGTTCCGGGAGGTATCTTTGTTTCAGGTAGCGCCCATTTAACGCTTGAAGACAGCCTGATCGACGGCTCGTATATCGGAGTTTATGCCTATGGTTCCTCTGTTGTGACCTTGACTCACAACGAGATCAATAACACCTACGCCGCGGCAGCTTTCCTTGAAGAGGCCAGCGCGGAGGTCACCGCCAATACCCTGCAGTGGAGCACGGGCGTGCAGCTTGGGTTGTTCGGTAACGCTAAGGTGACCGCTAGTGAAAATATCTTCAACAACACAGATGGCACCAATGCCATCCAGGTGAACGGCACGGCTCAAGCAACCTTGCTCAATAACACGATCAATGGAGGGGCTGCCGGGATCGTGTTTGGAGACAACTCCACCGGCCAGGCCACCGGCAATCACATTACACTGGCCAGCGGTTCAGGCATTTTTGTCAACAAAGAGGCCGCGCCCACCCTGGATTCGAACCTCATTGAGTCCTGTGAAATCGGCATCCTCTATCAAGATAACGCGGCTGGGTCCGCGGTCAACAACACCATCTTTTTCGGCAACATCGGCCTCTCCATCAAATCACCCGCCAGCCCGTCGATTGTAGGCAATACCATCCAAGGCTATTTGGTTGCGTTGGCTTCAGACCCCGAAGATTGGATCACCAAGATTGACGCGCACGATAACAACCTGACCGATGGGGAACCGGAGATCATCATCACCGAAAAGGAAGAGTAATCGACTCTCATAAAAGGCTACTTTTCTAAATGTATTGCACCCTTATCGTTGGGAATTACCAACTGAAAGGGTGCTGCGCACAAAATGATGGGACTATTTCATGATCACTTCACCGGGAAGACCACTTTCGTCAACAGTTCACTTTCAGCCACTTCCATGGGTGAATTTAAGTAAAACTCATAAACCACCCCGGTGGGGATGAGCCCATTTGCGGTCATCCAATCCGTCATGGATTTGTAGAAAGGTTCCATTTTCGAATAAGGCCCTTGAAAAATACTCGCGACCTGTTTCCCTGCCGGAATAGCGGTGGATGCGATCTCCCCCTTGCCCGGAACCGGTTTGCTCACCAGGACTCCCATCTCAACATCCAAAGCCTGCATATCCATATTGTAGTAAGCCGCGAACACCGGGCCGGCAGGTTGTTCGCCCAGCGCGCCCAGGTGTTGCATCACCGCCCCGAATGCCTTTCCCAACTCTTGTTGCAGGCTGGCCATGCTGGTGGTTTTGCGGATCGAAAGGACGGGTTGTTCTTTTTGTTCGACAAGTTCAATTGCGTTGGTCATTTGGAGCCTCCTCTAGTTTTAACTAGATTATGGCATCCTTAATATGACAACAGTATGTCTTGTTTCTAAAGATAGATCTTGGAAATATCCCTGGCCATCTCTCCCAACCGTTGACGTACATGCGGCGGACTGATCACCTCCACCCCGAGGCCAAAACTCAACAACAGGCCATACATCCACAGGCTGTCTGGCAGCGTGGTTCTGACCAGGATCCTGCCATCCGTATAGCCTTCGATGCCTTCCCTGAAAAAGTCGGGCAGGATGCTTTCCATCTGCTCGTTGAAAGCCAGTTCGAGAGTCACCATCTCACCAATCTGGCTCCACAAGGGTTGGTTGGGCAGGTTTTGAGGCACGATCTTTCTGGGAGTAAAGACAACCCCCGTGTTCTTCAGTTCTCTGATTCTGGAAATGCGAAAGTACCTGAAAGCGTTCCTCAAATGACACCAGGCGTAGAGATACCAGTTTTGGGTTTTCAGGATCAATGAATAGGGTTCAACCCTGCGCATGGTTCTTTTGGATTCGTTATCCAGATAGGTTAGTTCAAGTTCCTGTGAAGCGTCGATGGCTTTCACGATCTCCGCCAGTCTTTCCTTGGTGTGATCATCCTCTTTCCACGGTGAAAGATCGATCACCAGCCGGTTGAGTTTTGAATCCAGTTTTTCAAGCTGCGGAGCGGACATGGATTTTTTGAGTTTTTCCATCAAGATTTCATGCTGTTTACCGTGAATTGCTCCATCGATCCCCTTGAGTGTTGAAATGATGGCGGCCATCTCATCACCGGTCAGCACGCTCTTATCCAGGCGGTAGCCTTCGGCGATGCCGATGCCGCCGTTGGCGCCCTGAAAGGTCACAATGGGGATGCCGGCCTGGTTGATGGCGTCCACATCCCGCAAGATGGTGCGGACGGAGACCTCGAATTTTTCCGCCAGTTCCTTTGCCTGCACGCGTTCTTTTCCAAGCAGCAGCACCAGAATGGCAACCAGTCTGTCGATTTTCAATGCTTGGCTCCGAGTTGAACAAGGTTCTATTTATTTGTACTATAGCATACCTTCGGAACAAGCACTAAGACCGATTCTCGAGATCCCATTCTTTTCCCAAAATCACCCCCAACGTCAATTACGTATTCAGGCATTATTCCATTCGATAGACAGGATAATGAGTGCAAATCAGGATGAAAGCCCACCACCAAGCCTTCCATTGGGTGGGGTGGTTATTTTGGTCATCGTATGGAATACCAGTTCAAGCGGTGGAAAAATTGGTTTAATCGTTTGGATCTCATATTATTGTTTTTCTTGCTCATAGACATAGATGAGCTCACCCTTGGTATCGATCAATCCGGTTGAATGGTAGTCATCCCAAAAAACCCTCGCGCAACCTCCGTAAAACGCGTCAATATAATCGTATTCTTCCGGCACCACAAGGTCACCCTGTTTATTGATCACACCCCAAACATAAGGCCGTTCGATCGATGTCGTTACAGGCGCCACGCCGTTATTAAAAGGCACAATTTCACAGTAATCAGGTTCAATTACCCATTGCCCTTTAATGTCCATGTAACCTTTGGAGCATGTGCCTTTCGTGGTTTGTTCCTTGATATCAGTTACCGGGAACATCCCTTCACCATATTGGGTGACAGGTCCCAAATCATCTTCATCAGAGAACTCCAGGACAAAATCACCCTTCTTGTTGATGAAACCGGTATGGAAATTTTCATTCTCGCCGTGGGTTACCACCTGGGCATATCCATCGTAAAATGGCCCTGCGATCTTGTATGGCCCCAATACTTGCTGGCCTTTTTTATCAACAAAGATCCAACTGGAAGCAATAACTTTAGAATCGGTTTCGATCCCCACGTTAGCCAGGCCTTCACTAAACGATCCAATGATTCCCCCCAGATAACGCGGAGTGATGGCATATTCACCTTTTGTGTCAATGAAACCCCATTCCTCATCCACCCATACCGCGGCCAGGCCTTCACTAAAGGGCATCGCCGCGGCGTATCGTTCTGTGTTGAGCAATTGGCCGTCTTTGTTTATAAAGTTGTAGTAATTCTTGTCTGAAAAATAGATGAGTACCCAGCCGTCGGACATGGGGCCGTAAAGGATACCCTTGTCTTTACCGATGGGTTCCATCAGCCACTCGCCTTTACAATTCATGATGCCGTAACCTTTGTCTGAATTCATCGCAAAATTGGCCTTCGCTTCTCCCTCCACCAGGGAGGAGATCACTTCGCAGCCAGTCAGGGCTGGTAGCGTCAACAACAACATCATGACCACTATCCAGCCTGACATAAACAGCCGCAATCTGCCAACTCGTGAGAGAGAAGCACGTGGTATGTTCATGGTCAACCCTCCTTTGATCCCTATCAAGGGGTCAAATGACGTGGCTGCGATGAAATTGTTGTGACTGATTGGATGACATCATGATAGCACAAAGAAAGGGGGGGTTCCAGAATTGGAATAAACCCCCTTTCGCCATTTTGCAGTTATGTTGAACTGGTTTTCCTATTGCCTAAAATGGACTAACTTCTTGGCGCATTCAATAGACCCTGTCATGAGATATTAGGGAGGGGAACGCGATTCAAATGAAGAGCGCTTTGTTCTCTAATTCTCAAATTCGTAGATCAAATCGCCATTGGTATCAATGATCCCAATTCCATTAAAATTATCCCAAAGCACCCGGGCGCAGCCGCCGGAAAAATTGTCGGCCAGGTCATATTGGACGGGAATCACCAGTTCCCCTGAAGTATCAATGTACCCCCATTGTTCGGGCATCTCTTCGCTGGTGACCACCGGCATTAAGCCATCATGAAAGGTGCCGATCCTGCAGAATTGAGGTTCGATCACCCATTCGCCATTTTTGCTCATGAACCCATGTGAACACAAGCCTTCTTGAAGTTGCCTTTGGTGGTCTACCACAGGAAAAAGGCCTTCCGTATAAAGCCCGGACGGTTGCAGCAGGTCTTCTGGTGAAAATTCAAGCACAAACTCTCCGGATCGGTCAATATAGCCAAAGGCTGATTTCTCACCCTCTGCGCGAATGCTGATTTGAGCGTACCCATCTGAAAACGGACCCGCGTAATCATAGGGACCCAACACCTCTTCGCCTTTTTCGTTGATGTATATCCATTTGACCGGAATCCCAAAAGTGTTGGCTTCAATCCCCACGTTTGCCAATCCATCATTAAAATAACCGATGGTCAGCCCCACAAATTTTGGACGGATCGCGTATTCTCCATCCGTATTAACAAATCCCCATTCATCGTTCACCCTGACCGCGGCCAACCCTTCACGAAAAGGCATGACCTGGTCAAACTTTATAGTATTCAACACATCCCCATTTTTATTGATGAAGTTGAAATAATCACCCTCAATGTTCATCAGCGGAGCCCACCCGTCTACCATTGGGCCTGTGACCAGACCAATATCACGATTTACCGGTTCCAACACCCATTCCCCCTTGCAGTTCATGACCCCGCTGCCCTCCGCCGATCTCATCGGAAAATTGCCCTCTGCCTCACGAGACAGAAGGGAAGTGACCAGGTCACAACCTGCCAAAAGGGGCAGGAAAACTAGAAGAACTACGGTCAAGAACCTGGTAGAGCGTAATCCTGCTTGAGAAAGCCGATTATTGTTTGAGTTCATGGTTGCCCCTCCTCTGATCCGTTTTGGGGATCAAATGAACCGGTTGTGGTGGTATTTTAATGATTGATCGGATACAAACATCATAGCACAAAGTGAAGTCGCTGGTTACAAGGAAGGTATCCTCGAGATTTCGACTCGCCAGGGGATACCCCTTGACAAACTAGTAATTATGTTCTATTATTTTATTCTTGCCTCATTGAGGATTTGTTGCTGAATCTTTAACAACTTAACCAAGGTGCTTATTGGATTCGCGATCGCGCCAGTTATAAACTGTGATTCGTTTTCTTCGTTCCCGATTTTTGGATTTGAATCACGAACAATTCTGGAAACCCTTTTTGATCTGCATTTTCCAACCGTTTCTGATTCTTCTCGTAAATCGAATCATTTATCAAGACCTCCGACAGCCTGAGCGCCAGATTACTCATTACTGATTTCTTCCCTTCCATAGCCTGTGTTCCTTTCACTAAATTTGGTTTTCTTTGCGTACTTAGCGCCTTTGCGAGAGATTGATTTTCCGCCTTTCTTAGCCTAAAAAACCGTGGTATCCTTAGGTCGCGCCCGGATGGGACCGGCGCGGCAGAGCCCTGCGAACCCCGTCAGGTCCGAGAGGAAGCAGCGGTAAGGAGGTATCTCTGGGCGCCGCCGGCAAACCTGTCCGGTCGCATTTTTAACCCGTGAGAGACGTGCTTATGACCACTCCCCCCGTTTGCGACTACACCAATTCTGATTACCAAACCTCCTTCTGGGAGAAGGGCGGCCGCGCCTACGAAGACGCCTGCGAAGCCCTGGCCCTCAAGAAGCTGCTGCCCAAGAGCGGAGCGCACCTGCTGGAACTGGGTGCAGGCGCCGGACGCAACACCCCGCGCTACACCGGCTATGATAAGATCACCCTGCTGGATTATTCGCGCACGCAGTTGGAACAGGCCAGGCAAAAATTGGGCGACAGCCCTCGCTACCGCTTTGTCGCCGCGGATGTCTACCGCCTGCCCTTCGTGGAGGCCGCCTTTGACGGCGCCACCATGATCCGCACCCTGCATCACATGAAGGATGCCCCCGCTGCCCTGGCGCAGGTGCGAAAAGTGCTCACCTCAGACGCCACCTTCATCCTTGAATACGCCAACAAGCGCAACGTTAAATCCATGTTGCGCTACCTGCTGGGCAGACAGAAATGGTCGCCCTACACCCTCGAACCAGTGGAATACCTGGAACTCAACTTTGACTTCCACCCCAGGGCCGTGCGCGCCTGGATGAAGGATGCCGGGTTCGAGATCGGGCGCATCATCACCGTCAGCCATTACCGGGTGGGCTTTTTAAAGAGAACCATCCCAACCGGGTTTTTAGCCTGGCTTGACAACCTGGCGGGGCTCACCGGCAACCTGTGGCAGCTCAGCCCCAGCGTGTTCATGCGCGCGGCCATGCTTAACGCTGCGCCCTCCGGCATACAACCCGGCGGCGCGTTTGCCTGCCCGGCCTGCGGTACGCCTCTTGAAGACACACCGCCGTTGATCCGCTGCCCGAAGTGTGAAAAGACCTATCCGGTCCAAGACGGGATTTATGATTTCAGGTTGGATGTAAGATCATAAACTTAAACCACGAAAAAACGAAAACTACGAAAATTAGAAAAACATTATGGTAGACACCCTGCTCGACAATCTTAATCCCCAACAACTGCAGGCGGTGACCGCGCCGCCCGGGCAGACCCTGGTGCTGGCCGGACCCGGTTCGGGCAAGACGCGTGTCTTGACCCGCCGCCTGGCTTACCTGATCGAGCGTATGAACGTGCCGGCCTACGACATCATTGCCGTGACCTTCACCAACAAGGCCGCTCGTGAGATGGAAAACCGCGTGGTCACGCTGGTGGAGCGCAACCTCGAGGGCATCTGGCTGGGCACCTTCCACGCCATGTGCGCCCGCCTGCTGCGGAGAGAGTCCGCGGCGCTACCGTTCAGCTCCAACTTTGTGATCTTTGACCAAAGTGACCAGGATACCCTGGTCAAGCGCGCCCTGCACGACCTCAATATTGATGACAAGACTCACCGTCCGGCCGGGGTGCATGCCAGCATTTCCGCGGCCAAAAACGACCTACGCCTGCCCGCCGACATGCCGCGCGGTTCCTACCGCGACGAGGTGGTCGCCAAGGTTTACAAGCGCTACCAGGAACTGCTGACGCTCAACAACGCCGTGGATTTCGACGACCTGCTCTTTTGGGGCGCGCGCCTGCTGCGCGAGAACCCCTCCATTGCCGAGAAATACGCCCACCGCTTTCAATACGTGCTGGTGGATGAGTTCCAGGATACCAACCTGGCGCAATATGAACTCTTGAAATACCTATCCTCTTATCACCATAACATCTTCGTGGTGGGGGATGAAGACCAGAGCATTTATCGCTGGCGCGGCGCGGATTACCGCAACGTGCAGCGTTTTGAAAAGGATTTTCCAAAATGTGAGAAGATCCTGCTGGAACAGAACTACCGCTCCACCCAAACGGTGCTGGATGCCGCTCGCCAGGTCATTGACCGCAATCGCAACCGCACTCCCAAGCACCTCTTCACCGACCGCGGCGAGGGCAACAAGATCGTCCAATACGTGGCCACGGATGACATTGCAGAGGCCGCCTTCGTGGTGGATACCATCCAACAATACATCAGCTCCCGCAAGGCCAGCGCGGATGATTTTGCGGTCATGTACCGCACCAACGCCCAATCCCGCGTGATCGAAGAAGCTTTTATGCACTCCAGTCTGCCCTACCGCCTGATCGGAGCGCAGCGTTTTTACGGCCGCAAGGAAGTCAAAGACATGATCTGTTTTCTGCGTCTGGTGGAGAACCCGTCTGACGAGGTCAGCCTGCTGCGCGTGATCGGGGTTCCTCCGCGTGGCATTGGCGACAAGACCATCAGCGCCCTGCAGATGGCGGCTGAGAAGGCCGGCCTGAGCGCGGGGGAGGTGCTGCTGGATCTCGGCAAAAACGGTGACGCATCCGCTTATTGGAACCAGATCGGCCGTTCTGCCGCCCTGGTGGCGGATTTCGGCGCCATGTTGAGCGAGTGGGTGACCGTGCGCAACAGTGCTTCCATTGTGACGCTGTTTGACCGCATCGTGACGGATACCGGCTACGAGGAATACGTCAAAGCCGAAAGCGAACCTGATAACGACCGCTGGGAGAACGTGCAAGAGCTGCGCCGCCTGGCGTATGATTTTCAGGAACGTGGCTTGAGCGAATATCTGCAAAACCTGGCCCTGGTCTCAGACCAGGATACCATCCCAGACAGCGGTGAGAACGATGACCCCAACAAGATCAAAGGTGCTGTGACCCTTTTGACCCTGCACGCCGCCAAAGGCTTGGAATACAACCAGGTGTTCATCATCGGCCTGGATGAGGGCCTGCTGCCCCACAGCCGCTCCCGCGACGACCCCGAGGAGATGGCCGAAGAACGCCGTCTGTTCTACGTGGGCATGACCCGCGCCAGGAACCAGCTTTACCTGCTGCGGGCTGAGAGACGTTCTGCCTACGGTTCATGGGAATACGGCGAAGCCTCGCGCTTTTTGCGGGATATTGACGAGAACCTAGTTACCAGCCAGGGCAGGCGCAACGCCACCCGGCGTGAAGCGCGTGAAGACGACTTTCGCTGGAGCACCACGGGTGTAACTCCACGGCGCAGCAGCCCACAACCGGTCGCCTCTGCCAAAGAGGCTAAATTCAAGGCGGGCATGCGCGTGCGCAAACCCGATCGTGATGACTGGGGCGAAGGTATTGTGCTCGACAGCAAAGTCGATTCGGATGGCGAGGAGACGGTCGAGATCCACTTTTCCAA
>CAYYRU010000024.1:16021-23803 GCA_964474095.1 uncultured Anaerolinea sp. | reverse complement strand
GAATGGGTGCTCGGCGTTCTGGTGGCCGTGCTCTCAGTGTTGATCGCCGCCGCGGCGTATCAATCTTCCCTTTTTGATTCAAAAGAATCTGACCTGAACGTTGAAGGTCAAAAACAACTGACCGAGAGCAACTCACTGTATCTCGAAGCCAACCAGTTCGTGATCTATGATTACCAGATGTATGATGGTTGGTACATCAACGACGGCACCAATGCCGACCTGGCTGATTACTACATGGCCAGTTTCTCAGAAAACCTCTCTGCCAGCATGGAACGAGAGGAAGGTCCCTTTGACGACCAGTACTATACGGAGATGTATACTGACGCTGAAACGACCTACGATGAATCCATGACTGCCTTTGACGAAGCCAACACAGCCGGCAACAAGGCGGATTCGCTGCAATTGGCTGTCCTTATTTTTGCGGTTGGACTGGCTCTTTCTGCTTACGGTTCCATTCTCGGAGATGAAAGCAAGGTGCGTTTCTTCTTTGCTGTGCTCTCTGTGGTCTCCCTGGTCTTTGGCATCGTAATTTACATCGCCACCCTGGTCGGATAGCTTCACATCACTTCGTTCGGTCGGCCCGGCAGCGAGAAATCCTGCCGGTTTTTTTTTGATCTAATAATCGGATAAGATTTGTCTAATACTGGTAAAAACACCCCGTTCGGGGTAAGATTGCCTATTGTTTGCTGAAAAGGACCCTTTGACTCATGAATTATTTGCTGGCTTTGCTGCCCATTTTGATCGTGCTTGCCTTGATGCTGGTGTTTCGTGCCGGCAGTCACCAGGCAGGGCTGGCTGGTTGGGCGGCGGGTTTGGCCATTGCTTTTTTGGTCTTTGGTCTGAATTGGCAGGTGTTGTGGGTATCACAAGTGAAAAGTCTATTGATCACCCTGAATGTGCTGCTGGTGATCTGGCCGGCCTTGTTCTTGTATCATCTGGTGGATCAGGCAGGAGGCATCCGCGGTATCGCGGAAGCACTTGAAAAACTGATGCCTGATCGCGGCTGGCTTTCCATCATCCAGGCGTGGATGTTGAGCGCGGTCATTGAGAACCTCAGCGGATTTGGTCTGCCTATTGCCATCACCTCTCCCATGTTAGTGGCCCTGGGCGTCACCCCCATCACGGCTGTCGCCGTCACTGCCATCGGTCATACCTGGGCGGTCACCATGAGCGGTATGGCGCTGGCTTTTCGCACCCTGGTGGACGTGACCGCTTCAGACGCGGGGCAGCTCTTCCCGATCACCAGTTTACTGCTGGCTGTGGTGGTCATTTGTTCGGGTTTGGGGGTCATGTTGGTGCTGAAGCAGCAAAAACACTGGTGGCGGGTGCTGATCCTGGGTGTGGTGGTTGCAGGGGTGCAATACCTGACCAGCCTGCTGGGTTTGATCCCGGTGGCTTCGTTCACGGCAGCCATCGCCGGCATCATCGGCGGCGTGCTGCTCTGTCAATGCCCGCAGGGATGGAAACCGCGCTCCAAACCCACCCCGGCGTTTTTAACCGGTATCATCAGCTATGGTTTTTTGATCGCGATCATCATCCTGGTGACAGCAGTAAAACCCATTTACAACTTCCTGGCGGCGGTCACCTGGACGCTTTCCTTCCCCGAGGTGGTCAGCAATACAGGCATCCTTACAAAGGCTGGCAACGGCTACCTGTTTCGGTTTTTGGTGCACCCGGGCGTGTTGATCTTGTTGACGGCAGCCTTTGCGTTATTGATCATTCCTCGGATCAAAGGGCTGTCCATCGGCGCTGTCAAACCTGCTCTTCAACGGACGGCACGTTCAGCCATCCCGGCCAGCCTGGGCACGCTATTTATGATCGCTCTCTCGTCGCTGATGGAGCATACCGGCATGACCATGTTGATCGCCGAAGGTCTTTCGAAACTGATGGGGTTGGTCTATCCACTCTTTTCGCCGTTGGTGGGCATGGTGGGGGCATTTGCCACCGGCAGCAACACCAACTCGAATGTTCTCTTTGGACCCATGCAAAAGGGTGTGGCCCAGCTGCTGAGCATTTCGCCAATCATCCTGTTGGCCGCTCAAACGGTGGGGGGGTCACTTGGCAGCATGATCGCACCCGCCAAATTGGCGGTTGGCAGCACCACCACTGGCCTTAAAGGCAAAGAAGGTGAAGTGCTGCGCATTACTTTACCGATCGGCATTGGCATCGTGTTGATCGTGGGGGTGGTGGCCTTGATCTTGAGCTAGATCTAAAAACTCATGATCAGATCTTGAAGGTTTTTCCCCTCGAGTTCCTCGATCTTGCCAGCATCCGCCAACGCAGCCACCCGCGGATCAAGTGGCAGCCTGATCTTCACCTGAGTTTCCACTGATTTTGCCAATTCTTCCACATGGCTGACGCCAAAGATCTCATGCTCTTTGCCGCAATCAGGGCAGGCGAAGTAACTCATATTCTCCACCACCGCCAGCACCGGCACATTCAACTGCTTGAGCATGGAATCGGCCTTGCGCACTACCATGCCCGCCAACTCCTGGGGTGTCGAGACCAGCACCACCCCATTAACTGGGATGGTTTGCATCACGGTCAGGGCCGCGTCTGAAGTGCCAGGCGGCAGATCCACCAGCAGTACATCCAGTTTGCCCCACAACACGTCGCGCCAAAACTGCTGAATGGTGCCCGAGATCATCGGTCCGCGCCAGATGACGGCCACGTCTTCTTTGGGCACCATCAGATTGGTGGAAACGACCTTGATACCCAGCTTGGTCACGGAGGGTAGAATGCCCTGTTCGCTGCCGCGCAGGCCGCCAGGGGGCAAGCCGAAGAGTTTTGGAATACTCGGTCCGGTGATATCCGCGTCGAGGATACCCACCTTCTTGCCGGAACGGGCCAGTTCGCAGGCCAGCAGGGAGGTGATGGACGATTTGCCCACCCCACCTTTTCCGCTTAAGACCGCGATCACCTTATTAATCTGGTTGAATTTGTTTAATTTCGGAAGTTCAGGTTTGCCCTGGGCGAAGACGGTTTTCTTCTCCTCTTCGCTCATCGTGCCAAAGGTGATCGTTACCCCTTTAATCCCGGGGATGGCCATCAATGCCGCGCGGGCGTCGCGTTCCATCTGGTTCTTCATCGGGCATCCTGGAATGGTCAAAGCCAGGGTGAAGCTGACCTCTCCGGACTCCGTGCACTTAAGATCACGCACCATACCTAATTCCACCAGGCTACGATTCAGTTCGGGATCGTTTACTTTTGATAACGCTGAGAATAATTCTTCGTTAGTGACCATCCTGCTCCTTCTTTTAGCAACTGATTGTACCCGAAAGGCAGTGGAAACTCTATAATGGAAAGAGCGAAAGGAGTCTCCATGAAGAAGAAAACACTCTTGGTCTTGTTGATCACCATTAGTCTGGCTTTGCCTGCCTGCAATTTAATGCCAAAAGCCACGCCTACTGAAGCTCCACAGTCACCACCTACCGAGGCGACCGTCGCGCCCATTCCCTCCGTTGAACTGACCCTTGAACCCACCCAAGCGCAAACCATCACGGTCTTTTTCACAGATCAGGCCAAATTCGCAGTGGGCACCGAACCTTACGAGATCGCCGTCACCCGTCTGCTCCCCGCGGGAGTAGATCCCGTACGCGCGGTTTTGGATGCCATGTTTGAAGGTCCTACTCCTGATGAAGCCGCACAGGGGTTGGTGCTGGTATCCAGCGGATTCACCGGGGTGCGTGAGTACACGCTGGAAAACGGTATCGCCCGAATCCACCTGGATGGGGTTTGCAACAACAACGGTGCCGCTTATTCCGTCGCCAGCGTGATTGCCAAAAACCTGGAGCAGTTCCCCCAGATCACGGCGTATAAGATCTACGACGAGAACGATGATAATCTCGACCCAGACTCGATGTATAGTTCACTGCCCTATTGCCTCGAACCCTGACTTTAGGTCTGATATAATCGGCACATGCTTATTACATTCTTAATCGTTATGTTGGTGGTCACCTTGGTGTTCTTTGTGTTCTCCAAGTTGGCCGTGGAACGTATTGAACAAAATCATTACAAGCAGCGAGCTGACCTGTACCGGTACTGCAAGATCCAAAAAGGGGATATCGTCTTCCTCGGGGATAGCATTACTGATGGCGGCTGTTGGGACGAGTTGTTTCCTGATTTTCAGATCAAGAACCGGGGGATCAACGCGGATGATACCGTGGGCGCGCTGGCGCGTTTGGACGATATTGTTTGCTATGAACCGGCCGCGCTCTTCATCCTTATCGGCACCAATGACCTTAATTGGTGGAATTACCGTCACGATGAAGAGATCCTGGCTAATTATGATAAGATCCTCAGCCGCTGCCGCGAACTTTCACCTTCCACCAAAGTCTTTGTTGAATCGATTCTTCCTCGCGCGAAAAGGTATGCCTCGCATATCATCAACCTGAACCACAAAATTGAAAAGCTGGCCGAAAAACACAACTACACCTTCATCAACCTTTTTCCCCATTTTGCAGATGAATCAAACGCGTTAAAAGCGGAATTTAATAACGACAACCTGCATTTAATGGCCCCGGGTTACGAATTATGGGTGAAATTGCTCACCCCTTATCTCGAGAATATTCGGAAGTAATAATGATTATCTACAAACTCCGTGCTCTGTAAACACCCAAGTCACAGCCGGAGTTTTTTTATAGGTTTTTGATCGATTACTTGTGGAGAATTAAGATTTGCCTGCCAAATGGGTTGATAAGTTGTTCTACCTGCTTTCAGTACCTTTAGCCTGGGCAATTATCCACAGTCTCTATCGGTTGGATGTTAAAAAGAAATCCCCTCTGCCCCACGGACCAAAGATCATTGCGGTCAATCATCCCAGCTTTCTTGATCCATTGGTGATCGCTTCAGTCTTATCACAACAAAGTTATATCTTCATGACTGAGGTGATGTTCCGTATCCCGGTCATCCGCACGTACTTGCGTTTATCCGGCCACATTCCGGTAACACCCGGTCATGGCGAGGAAGCGCTTCAATGCGTGCTGGAACACCTGCGGCAGGGGCACACCATCATGAACTTTCCAGAAGGCAACAACAGCCCTATGGAAGGCGGTTTTCTTAAGGAGCATACCGGTATAGCCAGGATGGCTCTCGCAAGCGGAGTGCCTGTTTATCCTGCCGGAATTTTTATCCTCAGAGAGCGTTTGCGTACCAGGGTCGACGTGGTGGATGGAAAAACGCGAGTTTCACATTGGTACATGAAAGGTCCCTTTGTGGTTACCATCGGAAGCCCGACGGTCTACCAAGGGGATCATCAAGATCGTGATAGATGTCGCGAAGTTGCTCATGCGATCATGTTAACGATCATGAACGAAGCCGCGGAAAGCCAGAAACGTTGGGAGCAGAAGAATACCAACAAGGCGCCCTGGGAATCAAATTCCTTGCAGAAATGAAAGGTATTTCACTGAAACCTCTTGTCACTTGCGGGGTTATAAGGTTTACCTGAATAGTCATATTCCCTACGTCTTGTCACTCAATTAAATATGTCTATTCTCCAATCCGGCATGTGTCTTGCAGCCTATGCGAGATACCACAAAACCCGGTATGCTAGACCTATTATTGAAACAAGAAAAAGAGACAAGCTCAATGAAAAAACTGGTTCAAAAAATCCTTTACGGCATATCAAAACCCGTAGTAAAGACTTATACTGGCACGATGTTAAATATGGATGTGGAGAAAAAGAGTCCATTCCCTGCGGGAGCCAAGATCATTGCCCCCAATCACCCCAGCACCGGGGATCCGTTCTACGTGGCTTCCATGTTGGGGCAGCAGTCCTTTATCATGATCAATGACGTGTTATTCCAGGTACCCGTTCTAGGTGAGTATCTGCGCCGTTCAGGGCACATTTCAGTCAAGCCCGGTTATGGTCAGCAAGCCATCGACGAGGCCGTGGAGCACCTGAAAGCCGGACACACCATCGTCATCTTCCCGGAAGGCAGGATCAGCCCATTGACAGGCGGATTTTATCCTGCAAAAACCGGGGTTGCCCGGCTGGCCCTTGCCAGTGGGGCGCCTGTGTTCCCCGTGGGCATTCACCTGCAAAAAGAGCGGCTGCATACACTGAAATCCATCGTCAGCGGCAAAGAAGAGACCAGTTTCTGGTATTTACGCGGCCCTTATCACATGACGGTTGGCAATGCCATGCGTTTCAATGGTGATCTAGAAGATCACGATTTGGTGCGCCGAACCGCGAAAACGATCATGCTCAAGATCATGCGTATGTCCTATGAAAGCCAGTTGCGCTTCTTCCGCAAGAACGGCAACCTGCCCGGCACCGTGGAAACCGTCTGATCCAATCATTGAATGGTAAAAAAGACACCCCAAAAGGGTGTTTTTTGTTGCAAGGTGTAAGAATTCTATCTGACGTATAATGAGTTTGTAACCACCCCATACGACATATTGGAGAGGATTCATGATGCCACAAACACTTCTAAAAGGCCCCGGCAAGTTGCTTGACCAGGATGGAAATCTGACCCAGGCTGGTTGGGCAACCCAGCAGGTGCTGGATTGCAACCTCGAAAACAGCCACTTTTACTCGTTGAAGTTCATGCAAGGCATGCGCATCAAGGTGTGGGATTATTATGCCATCACAACGCCCACCCATTTCTTCTCCTTTACTGTCAGTGATATTGGCTACCTGGGCATGGTGTTTGCTTATGTGATCGACTTTGCCACCGGAAAATATGAAGAACAAACCCTCACCCTGCCCTTCGCGGCGGGGGTGCAACTGCCTCGCAACAGCACCGAAGGCGAAAGCCTTTACCAAGGCGGTGGTAAAACGCTGCGCTTCAGTGTGGAAGGTGACAAACGCACCCTTTATGTACGCTGGCCGGGTTTTGGCAAGGGCGAATTAAACGCTGATCTTGAGTTCACGGTTCCCGCGGATCATGAATCCATGGTGATCGTGATCCCCATCAAGGGTAAACGCTTCTATTACAATCGCAAGATCAACTGCATGCCTGCCAACGGGTGGGTCGAGTATCAGAGGCAGCGTTATGAGATAACTCCCGACACCTGCCTGGGCAACCTGGATTGGGGACGCGGCGTATGGGAATATGAATCCTTCTGGGTATGGGCCAGCGCGTCTGGTTTTCTCAAGGACCATCGCCGCATCGGCCTTAACCTGGGTTTTGGCTTTGGAGATACTTCGGCCGCCACAGAGAACTGCTTTATTTTAGATGGCAAAGTTCATAAACTAGGTAAGATCGATTTCAACTACAGCAATCAGAACTTCAAAGCTCCCTGGAGGATGACCTGCCCCGACGGTCGACTTGACCTGGTTTTTACTCCCTTTTTTGAGCGGGTTGCCAAGACCGATCTAAAGGTCTTACGCAGTGAAGTTCACCAGATGTTTGGAAAATACAACGGTATTGTCGTCACAGACGACGGTAAAAAGATCGAGATCGTAGATCTGATCGGTTGGGCTGAAGAACACAACGCCCGGTGGTAAAAAGCGTAAAACAAAGATGACAAGGAAACTTCCTTGTCATCTTTTTGCTATAAGAGGTACTGCTACGGCATCGGGTTTGAGGCTGCCCAGTCATCCCCCAAGGTGACGGTGATATCCACCGCGCTATTGGGATCATAACTGGTCAAAATGCGGCTGTTGGGCACATTCATCAGGCTGGCAAGATAACTTAGTGCGTAGGGTTTGTCTGTATGCAGAACGATGGTGGTGGATGCGGCAAAATCCGCGTTACCGGTGGAAGCAACCATCAGCCCCTGCGAGTTCAGGAAAGCGGCAGTGGTTTCTGCCAGGCCGCCGCTGTTGGTGCCGTTGAG
>CAYYRU010000024.1:7204-15921 GCA_964474095.1 uncultured Anaerolinea sp. | reverse complement strand
GCCATCAGGTACGCCAGTTGGATGGCTTGATCCAGGGTCATGTTGGTTTGCACTCCCGAAGAGATCTCGGCATAGATATTGGGGGCCTTGGCCACCAACACCGGAAGGGTGTTCACATTAAGCGCCTCGTCGCGAATGGCCATGATCACTTCCATCTGGCGGTTTCCGCGTGCGATATCCCCTTCACCGTATGCTTCATCTCTTGTGCGGGCGTAGGCCAAAGCAAAGGAACCGGGAAGATCATAAGTGCCTGGTTCCACCCAAAATTTGTTACCATCCCCACGCCAATCTAACAGCATGGGTTGGGTAATGGTGATATGAACGCCACCAATTTCGTCAATGATACGTGTGAAAGTATTAAAGTCAACCCGGGCATAATAATCAATGGGAACACCCAACAAGCCTTCCACGGTATCCATGGCCAGGCCGGCTCCGCCTTCAGGGAGCTTATAGTCTTCTCCCAGTTTGTAGGCAGCGTTGATCTTTTGGTAATCAAACCCCGGGATGTTTACCCAGAGATCGCGCCGAATGGACATCATCCCAATGGTCTGTGACAATGGATCCACCGTTACCAGGATCATGGTGTCTGAGAGCGGTGAGCCTTGATCTTCACTTTGGCGGCGTTCTGAGTAATCAAGCCCAAGCAGGAGAATATTGATGCGGCTCTTGCCGTCCCAGGCTTTGGCGGCTGGCGCATTGTTGGACTGTAGAGGAATTCCAGGTTGTGCGTTCGGGTTCGCATTGTTATTTATGTTTCCAGAGCTGACTGGCGCGCCAGGAAGGCTGGTTAATGACCAGCCCTTAACCAGGTTGAAAACAAATTTGCCGCCAATGATTGCCAGGATGATCCCCAAAACCACAAAAACCACCAAAAGCACCCTGGTGGTGGTATCGAGGCTCTTCTTGCGCGGTTTTGGAGCTCGTGTCATCGATTGATTGTTGGAATAAGCCATATCTTATTGATCCATCACTTGTAGTTGAGATAATTATTGTGTCTTGTGTTGCAAGAATAGTTCCAAGTTGTAAAAAGCAGCGTGGTACAACTGGTCATGCCGGCCGTGGGGGCGGGATGGGCAAAGCGTCGTTGCGGGTGTCTTTCCACTTGTCACCTTCGCTGATCAGCATCACCGGGATATCTTCCACGATGGGATATTTTCTGCCGCATTCTTCACAAACCAGCCAGGTTTCATTGACTAACTGCAAGCACCCTTCGCTTTCTTTGACACACGCCGGGCACCTCAAAATATCCAATAGATCCTGATTGACCATTTTTCTCTCCACTAATTGATTCGTTTCGTCCAATTGTACCATCCGCTGCCTCAGGGAGAGGGCGTCGGGGTGGGAATGCCTTCCGTCCCGGGGCCGTATTCATAGACATCACCCCACGGTTCATAGCGGGTGAAGAAATTCTCCTGATACAGGGTTTCTCCGTTGCGGGTGACCACGCGCGTAACTGTCACATCCGCGCCCTCGACCGCGTAATCCACGTGTTTTTTCTCTCCGGCAGCCAGTTCAGGGTTTTCTCGATAGACCGTCTCCAACGCCGGGACGATGTTACCCGGGCCTGTTGAAGTGATCGAGACGCTGCGCCCATCCGAGGTGGAATAGAACTTCCACCACAGATAGTTCTTCTCTGGCCTCACGTAAGTTTCCATCAGCAGCCAGTAAGGGGTATCGTTCTTGAACTTAAAATCCACCAGCGGCACAAAAACGGCCGCGTCAAACCCCAAAAGGTTGGCGTCATGAGCCCCGCCAGAATTGACCTGCTCATAATAGCCCACGCGGTAGGCATGCGGGTGCCTTTCAAGAATGGGGTATCCGCCGAAAAGCGCGGTGCGGAACAAGGTGGTGCTCACCTGGCAAACTCCACCGCCCACCCCTTTGATGGTCTGGTCGCCGATGATGATCAAGGCCTCAGCATAGCCGTTATCCAGGCTAATGTCACCCAGCACTTCCGCCATTGACAAAGTTTCACCTGGCGCAATCAGCAGCCCATGGAACTCTGCGGCTGCCTTGGTGATATTTTGCACTCTTTCCGCAGAAGAACCCGCGAAATAAGTGAATTCATCACTTACCAATTCAGTGATGCCCAACTGGGTGCCGGTCATCGCATCGGTCACAGCCGGGTTGGTGAAGGTAAAGCTCAGAGCAGCGGCATGCCCACCTGTTTGCAGTGATTGGTTGATGGCCTGAATGGAACCTTCGATATCCAGGGTTCGCCCAATCACGGCAGGTTTCAATAATTCAAGTTGCAGCGTTTCGTCATTAAAAGTAAAACGTGAATTCTCGGGTGTAGTTTCGACATTATCACGCAGAGATTCAAGGTAAGATGTGATCAACGGGCGGCTGACCGCGATCTGATATTGATTGCCGGTTTGGCTTTGAACTTTCTCAAAGACCAGCAGGGGAGCCAGGCTGGAAGGTTCGATCTTGATCGGGCTGGCGGTACCTGAGGCATCCGCGGGCAGGGTCAGTTCCAACGCCTGGCTGAGCACTCCCCGCGCCAGTTCCGCTTCTGCTTCTGCGCTTAAGATCACGGGGTCGTTCTGCAGCACCACCAGCGGTACTACGCCGTCCTGCATGGATTGTACCTGTTGCGTTACTAAAGCCAGTGTTGCCCCAACATCCAAAAGTCGTCCGCTCTGTCCGTTTTGAACCGCCACCTGGGTGCCGTAGATGGATATCGCGGCTTCCTGTAAAGGCTGGTTGATCTGGATGGCGAGGGCATTCAAGAAATTTACTGCCGCCTTTTGGTCAAAAATGAAGGAGGGATGGGCTAATAAATCACGATTAATGAGACTGAAACGTTGGGCTAACACCCGCTCGAGGGTTCCCTTGCGGCCGGTCTCATAAGCGGCCTTGGCGGATGCCATCGGGTCAAGGTAAAAACCCAATTGCACCGGTCTAACGGACCAGGAGCGTTCTCCATCCACCAGCAAAATGGTGCCGCTGTCTGGATAACGGTAAGCGCTGCTGATTTTTGCTGCGGCTTCATCAATTGTCAGACCAGCCAGCGGAATTCCGTTCATGGTAACGCCAGGTAAAACGCGTCCTGAAAAAAACAGTGAAATGGCCAGATTGATCAACAGGAAAACCACCGCGAAGGCACCAACTCCAATGCCCATGGCAGTTAGGATTTGAAAAACCGGGTGAGAACGTGTATGATGTTTCTCTGGCATCATTTTCCGATTATAACACTCCAAAAAGTAGACTCTTTTCAGAGGATTAATGTTCCCAATTAGATCAGAACGCCTGATTCTCATTCCACTGACGTTGACGCAGCTTGAAGCTGGCTTGAACTCGCCCCGGGTTCTCTCCGATATTCTCGGAATTCGCCTTGCAAGGCATTTGTTTGAGGGTGTGGTGGAACGCGCGGTGAGCATGAAAATTGCCAAGATGTCTGCCACAACTGTAGAAGAGCATCCCTGGTTTACTTATTGGATGATCGTGATCAAAGAGGAGGAAATTGGGGCCGGTTTGGTTGGGTTTAAAGGCTCCCCCAATGAACATGGAGAAGTCGAGATCGGCTATGGCATCGGAGAAGAGTATCAAAATCATGGATATATGAGCGAGGCCGTCCAAGCCCTGGTGCAATGGGCTTTTAAGCATCCGCAGTGCACAGCGGTGACGGCCATTGGGGTCAGGGCTGATAACTATGCTTCACAAAAAGTGTTGAAACATGCCGGTTTTACTTTGGTTGATGAAAGCGAGCAGACCCTCAACTACAGACTGGATCGTATCTGAATTCGGTGTGTTTTGTTCTTCCTTTCATTTATGTAATCCAAACTGGCTTTTTGTCATATTGACTTTGGCGGACTTAAAAACTAAAATGGGGACAGTTCGAAAACTACATTTCTGACAATCATCTCGGAAGAAAGGTCCTAAAATGCAGTTGGAAGAGTTGGGCAGCTCAAAAGACGTGCCTCCCCTAAGTTGCCGGGGAGATTTTGAGTTATCCACGATCGTTGAAAATCGAGTTACAAAGCTGAATGAAAACGGTTTGAACCTACTTCAATTCATTGGCAGTGTTCTTACTTGTCGACAACTGACTCGTGACTCACGGGAGGTACCAGGCTGATCAGATTATTCTGATCTAAAACGGTGTTCGCACACAACCGGCTGGTACTTCACTGACCAGCCGGTTTTCTTATTTCCGGCTCCAAAATCATCATTTTATTGGAGGTGCGCGATGCCGTTTATCAGTCAATTAATTGGAAAGACCGTAGTCGACTCAGAGGGGAAAAAACTGGGTCGTTTGGATGAAATATGCGCGTTGCAGACCAGAGAACTGCCGCATCCGGTTTTGATCAGCCTGAGCGTCAAGAATAAGCAAGGGATTCGTCGATTTGCGTTCTCCGAGGTCGCGGTCCTTTTTGCTTCTGAGATCTCACTGGCTCATCCAGTCAAAAAACTCGAAACCTATCACCCTTCAGGGGATGAGATCGCGCTAATCGGCACGATTCTTGATAAACAGATCATCGACACCAACGGCATCCGCGTGGTGCGCGTGAACGATCTTGAGATCACCAGGGTGAACGGCAATTACTACATCTCCAATGTGGATATCGGTTCAACTGGCATTCTACGCCGCCTGGGCATGACCAAGCTCGCGGACCGGATCAACAAAGCCAATTCTAAAAGAGCTTCCGCCTCAAAAATCTCGTGGGATGCGGTGGAGTTACTGGTACACGATCAGCCAATGCGGCTTAAGGTTCCAGGCGCAAAGATCCGCGACCTTCACCCGGCTGATGTGGCTGAATTGCTGAGTGATATGAGCCATAACGAAAGCCGCAAGCTGCTGGATTCAATGGATATTGAACACCTGGCTGACGCTCTCGAAGAGGTGGAACCCGATTTTCAAGCCACCCTGGTACAAGACATGTCCAATGAGAAGGTGGCCGATGTACTGGAAGAAATGTCGCCAGATGAAGCCGCTGATCTGCTGGCCGAGTTGCCGGCCGAACGCAGTGAAGACCTGTTGGAATTGATGGAAGATCAGGAAGCCAATGAAGTGCGTATGCTGCTTTCATACGCTGAAGATACGGCCGGTGGCATCATGACCACCGACGTGGCCACCATTCGGCCTGGATTGACCGCTTCAAAAGCGATTGAGGCCATTCGGGCAGCGGAACCTGATTCAGAGTCGATCTTTTATATTTATGTCACTGATGAAGAAAACCATTTAGTGGGAGTGTTTTCATTAAGCGACCTTATTCTGGCCAAGCCCAACACCCTGGTTGAGACGTTTATGCATCGCAAGGTGGTTGCTGCCAACGTGGATACCAAGCAAGACATCCTGGCTCAGTTGATCGCCAAGTACAACCTGTTAACCATCCCCGTGGTGGATGACAAAAACCACTTGTTGGGCATGGTAACGGCTGACGATGCGCTTGATAAGATCATCCCCACCGCTTGGAAAAAGAAGCTGCCGCGTTTCTATTACTACAACCGAGACTGAAAGAAGGGTGTGGTTCTTCAACGGTTTGTCTAGTTCTTGTTGAGAAGTGGTATGCATAATCAGCAATAAGGAAAATCGCTCTCACAAAAAGAAGCAAATGAATTTATACATTTTTTATCTTTTTCGGAAGCCAATATGCTCATTTCAAATGGGATTCAACCGATAATTTAAGCATAATTCTCCTCCTTCCAGGTGTGATTTTTTGAACAGCGTGATCAGAGCGAGTGGCCCGGTGACCCACTCGCTCTGATTTTTACAATCAAACTTTGTTGCAGCCATACTTAAAACGCTTTATACTCAAGTAATCTTTGCTTCACGATCAGAGGTTGATTATGTTACCCGTTGGAGATGACAATTCACAAAGGCGGCGATTCCCGATCGTGACCTACGGCCTGGTGGTGATCAATATCCTGGTTTTTCTAATGGAAATAGCTGGTGGAGAAGCGTTCATCAACACCTGGTCGTTCATCCCCGGTGAGTTTTTAAGGTTCCCGATCTCTGGGGCGGTCACTATTTTCACCTCCATGTTTTTACATGCCGGCTGGATGCACCTGGGCGGCAATATGCTTTACTTGTTAATCTTCGGGGATAATGTCGAAGATCGCTTTGGTCATTTTAAGTTCTTGGTCTTTTACCTGCTCTCGGGTGTGGCAGCCATTCTGGCTCAATTCTTCGTCTCGAGAAATTCCATGGTGCCCACCTTGGGGGCATCGGGGGCCATTGCTGGCGTGCTGGCAGCCTACCTGCTGCTCTTTCCGGGCATGCGGGTGAGAGTGCTTGTGATCGCATGGATCGTCAACATGCCCGCCATCCTGGTGATCGGTGGGTGGATCGTGATCCAATTGATCAGCGGGTTTGGCAGCTTCGCATCGGCCACCGCAAGCGCAGGTGGTGTGGCTTACATGGCTCATATTGGCGGCTTTGCTGCCGGCCTGGTATTAACGCTTTTTATGCGCGCGAAAGCGCGCCCGTACCATTATTAACCCAACAGGAGTGATTCATGGCATACGATCAAGTATTGGCCGATCGGGTTCGCAACATTCTAAAACCTGAAAAATTAGTTGAAAAAGAAATGTTCGATGGTGTTGGTTTTCTCATCAACAACACTCTGGTTTGTGGTGTTCAAGACGAGTTCTTGATCTTAAATGTGGGCAGCGAGCGATTCAAAGAAGTGCTCACCCATCCACAGGTGAAACCTTTCAGAGTGGATGGAAAATCAATGCCGGGTTGCGTGATGGTAAAACCCGTTTCAACAGCGCGAGAGACCGACCTGGCAGGATGGATTCGATCAGCTATTGATTACGTAAAAAGTAATGCCTGATTAGGAAAACAAAACTTTATACAGAGATCGTTATTGGGTTGTGAGGCTTTCATAAGAGCAGTATGATTTTGACATCTTGAACAAAGGATGCTCACATGAAACCAACCACCAGTTCACCAACCGAAGAAGATAAACTGGAGATGAGAAAGATCCTACCGGTCTTTCTCATTATTCTTATCGACCTGTTGGGATTGACCATCATCATCCCACTGCTGCCGCTTTACGCCGCCTCATATGGCGCTAATGCCGGCACGATCGGCTTGCTTGGAGCCGCCTATCCAAGCATGCAGGTGATTGGGGCTCCCATTCTCGGCAGGCTTTCAGATCGCTTTGGCCGCAAACCCGTTTTGTTGATCAGCCAGGCAGGTACCTTTTTAGGGTTCTTGATCCTTGGCCTAGCCAATTCTTTGACCTTGTTGTTCATTTCCCGCATTTTGGATGGGCTTTCAGGAGCCAATATTTCGACTGCCCAGGCCGTAATCAGCGACAGCACCTCTCAGAAGAACCGCACGCGTGGATTGGGTCTGGTGGGCGCGGCGTTTGGGTTGGGTTTTGTGGTAGGGCCGGTGATCGCGTTTGTTTCCTTATCACTGGGTCACAATAATTTTCATATCCCGGCATTTATCGCGGCAAGTTTTTCTTTGATCTCCATCCTATTAACCGCCCTGCTTCTGAAAGAGACAAAACCCGCCGGTGATCAAGTAAAACTGTCTTCGCGAAAAGAAATATCCTTTCGGTTATTGATTGATACTCTTAGCAAACCACTGGTTGGTTTTTTGTTGCTGGTCATTTTTCTGCAGCAGATCGCTTTTGGAAGTTTTCAACAGATCTTATCGCTCTTTACACTCAGCCGACTCGGATTGAACGCCTCAGGCAACGCCATTATTTTTGTCTTTGTTGGCGTGGTGGTGGTGTCAGTGCAGGGTTACTTTATTGGCAAATTGAGCCGAAAGTTTGGCGAGTTTTGGCTGATCCGTTTTGGACTGGTGATGCTGGTGGTTGGTTTGTTGCTTACTTCATTGACACCACGCGTTCCGCCCCCCTGGTATTCACGAGAGGCTGTTTCACAAGAGCTCAGCAGCTCGCGCAGCCTGCCTGGTGAAACCCCGCCCACTCAGAACCTTCAAATTAACTTGCCGCCTGATGCCAACAAAGGATATGCCGGTTTGATCTGGATTTTAATCGCCATGATTCCCGCGGCCATTGGCGGGGGCGTACTTCAGCCCTCCATCAACAGCCTTTTGACCCGCAACGTTACCCCTTCAGATGTAGGCGGAGTGCTGGGAATCTCGGCGGCATTGCTGAGCGCGGCAAATGCCTTTGCTCCGCTGATCGGCGGTCAGCTCTTTCAGAAGATCGGAGATGGAGCTCCTTATTGGGTTGGCGCTTTGCTGGTAGGAACTCTCTTCCTGTTGTCAATTCGCGGTCTAAAAGAAAAAGAAATTGTATAAGTGTCTTAATTTGACCCTATATGATTTTTGTAAGAACCGATTAAAATAGATTGACTGGACAATTCAATTAATGTATTCTTATGAGAATTAACCGGTTGATTGATCAATAGTGGTTTCAACTAGTGGATCGAGAAAGGATCAGCATGGATTCAGTGGATGACATCCTGGCGGTTATTCTTGGCGGGGGACGAGGATCTAGGCTTTTTCCATTGACCCAACAGCGTTCCAAACCCGCTGTTCCAGTGGCGGGCAAATATCGCCTGATTGACGTTCCCATCAGCAATTGTATTAATTCAGGGATCTTGCGCATCGCAGTCCTTACCCAATTCAACTCCATTTCGCTTCACCGGCACATTGTTAGAACCTACAATTTTGACACTTTTCATCAGGGTTGGGTGCAAATTTGGGCTGCCGAGCAAACGCTCGGCAGTACTGACTGGTATCAAGGCACGGCCGACGCTGTTCGCAAGCAGATTTTTGAAATTAA
>CAYYRU010000024.1:0-7104 GCA_964474095.1 uncultured Anaerolinea sp. | reverse complement strand
ATTTACCTTTTCAAAGCGGAAGTACTGATCGATATGCTCGAGAAGAACCTGGCCGACGATTTTGGCGGCGAGGTCATTCCGGCAGCCATCAATACCCACAAGGTCTATGGTTATGATTTCGAAGGGTATTGGGAAGACATCGGAACCATTCGCACCTTTTATGAAACAAATTTGGTTCTGGCAAGACCTGATCCGCCATTTAACTTTTTCGACCCCTCAAAGCCGATCTACAGCCATCCGCGCTTTTTACCGGGCAGCGTACTTACCGATGTGCAGTTAAAAGACGTACTGCTCTCGGAGGGCTGCCGCATCAAGAACGCCAACATAGAGAATTCGGTGATTGGTCTGCGCAGCGTCATCTGCGGTGGGGTTACCATCAAAAACAGTGTCTTGATGGGTAATGATTATTACGAGAGAGATTGGAAATCCGAGGGCAAACATTTGCCTCTTCAGATTGGTGAGAATTGTTCCATCGAAGGTGCCATTATTGACAAGAATGCCAGATTGGGGGCAAATGTCATCGTCCGCAGCTTTCCAAAGGGTGTTGATCTCGAAGGTCCCGGTTGGATGGTGCGAGACGGAATCGTGGTTATTCCCAAGAACGCCGAGATCCTTCCTGGAACAACCATTGTTCCTTAAAACCAGTAACATATTTTTTTCAGGAGAAAGAAATGTATGAGTGCTAACGAAGAAAACGCCGCCTTAACTACGGCGCAAGACTTGACGGTTACCTGGCATTCCTTGAGCGCTGATGAGGTGCTGCAAAAGCTGGATACAACCGCAAGTGAGGGTCTTTCAACAGCCGAAGTGGAAAAAAGGCAAGAGATACACGGGCTGAATCAACTTCGAGAAAGACCCCGCCCAACCTTTTTCCAATTGGTTTTAGCTCAACTGAAATCCTTCGTTGTGATCTTGCTAATCGCGGCAGCGGTCATTTCGCTGATTCTCGGAGAGTTCATTGATTCGGGCGCCATCTTGTTGATCGTGTTACTAAATGCGATTCTGGGCGTGGTTCAAGAAAGCCGTGCCGAAGAAGCTCTGGCCGCACTTAAAAAAATGGCGGCTCCTGACGCGCAGGTGATCCGCAATGGAAAACACGTCAGCATCCCGTCATTACAACTGGTACCCGGCGATATTGTGATGCTTGAAACAGGCAAATTTGTCCCGGCAGACATCCGTTTGGTCGAAGCGGTCAACATGCGTGTTGAAGAAGCCGCCCTCACTGGTGAATCAGTGCCGGTGCAAAAGAATGCCCTGTTAACCCTGGAGGCTGGTTCATCTCTCGGCGATCGCAAAAACACAGTCTTCATGGGCACGGTCATTTCATACGGCCGCGGCAAGGGCGTAGTCACCAGTACGGGGATGCATACCCAGCTTGGTTTGATCGCTAACATGCTGCAATCTGTGCATGAAGAACAAACCCCGTTGCAAAAGAAACTTGATGGTCTCGGAAAAACGCTCGGCTGGGCTTGTTTGATCGTGTGTGCCATCGTTTTTGGAGTTGGCCTGCTTGAAGGGGGAGCTCCCCTTGAATTGTTCATGATCGCCATCAGCCTGGCCATTGCCGCTGTACCTGAAGGGCTGCCCGCCATTGTGACCATCAGCCTGGCACTCGGCATGCGTGAAATGATCCGCAAACACGCCCTGATCAGACGGCTTTCTTCTGTCGAAACGCTTGGTTCTGCCACCGTGATCTGCTCTGACAAAACGGGCACCCTGACCCAAAATGAGATGACCGTCACCCGTATTTGGGTGGATGGACAATTTGTTGAGGTCACCGGCCAGGGCTATTCACCCAAAGGCGATTTTCTGGTCAACAGTCAAAAGGTGGACCTAAAAGAATATCCAGCTGTGCGTTCAGCATTATGGGTGGGCGCTCTGAACAATGACGCCCTGCTTGAGGAATCTCATGTGGAAGGCCAGGAAACCGAATACCGCATGATTGGTGATCCCACCGAAGGTTCCATGCTGGTGGCCGCTTACAAAGCCGGCGCAGGCACCAAAGACCTGACTGAAGCCTATCCGCGTAAGAATGAGATTCCCTTTGATTCTGAACGCAAACGCATGGTCACCATGCACGCCATTCAGAACCCGCGCCTGGAGGATATTTCGCCCTTCACAGATGCCAGTTATAAGAACCAATACGTGGTAGCGGTTAAAGGCGCCCCGGATGTGGTGCTAAAACTGTGCACCCGCATCCAATCCATGGATGATAAGTCTGCCCGTCCGTTGACAGATGAAGAAAGAAAGCGCATTCTTGAAGCCAATGACAGCATGACCAAAGAGGCTTTGCGGGTGATTGGTGTGGCCTTCAAACTTGAAAAGGAAAACCCTGACAACGTGGACCCACATGCCGTTGAACAGGAGCTGACCTTTGCTGGTTTAATCGGTATGATCGACCCTGCTCGCACCGAGGTGAAACCTGCTCTGCAGACCGCCGCCAACGCGGGCATCCGCACCTTGATGATCACCGGGGATTACCCCAACACGGCACGCGCCATTGCCGAAAGCATCGGTTTATTGCAGCCTGGTCATAAGGTGATGACCGGTGCCGAACTGGATATGATCGATGATCAACAGTTAATCACCGAGGTGGAACAAACCGACGTGTTCGCACGTGTTTCGCCCGAACATAAGATGCGTATTGTCACCGCCCTGCAAGCCAATGGTGAAGTGGTGGCCATGACCGGTGACGGTGTCAATGATGCCCCGGCCATCAAACAAGCTGATATCGGCGTCTCCATGGGCATCACCGGCACGGATGTGGCCAAAGATACCGCCGACATGGTCTTAACGGATGACAACTACGTCAGCATTGTTTCAGCAGTGGAACAAGGCCGTATCATCTATTCGAACATCCGCAAATTTGTCTACTATCTGATCTCTTGCAACCTGGGTGAGATCTTGATCATCTTCTTGCCAACCGCCTTTGGCAGACTGCTCTTCCCAACACTTACCACTGAACAATTGGCTCCGTTGGTGCCTGTGCAGTTGTTATGGCTGAACCTGATCTCAGATGGCGCCCCGGCTTTGGCTTTAGGCACTGAAAAGGGTGACCCGGATATCATGAAGCAAAAACCGAGGCCGCCCAAGGAGCCTGTCATCAATAAACAAATGACCGTTGGCTTGATCATTCAAACCCTGGCGATTGCCGGTGTCACCCTGTTCGCTTTCTACAGGGGATTGACTCACAACGGCCTGGATCCGAAGTTGAACCTGCCTTATGCCGAAACGATGGCATTTCTCACCCTTTCGATCTCTGAACTCTTCAGGGCTTTCACAGCCAGGTCAGAACGTTATCCGCTGCTCAAAATTGGCCTGTTCAGTAACAAATGGATGAACCTGGCGGTTCTTTCTTCGCTGGTTTTACTGATAGCTGTGGTTTATGTGCCCTTCCTGAACCCTGTATTCAGCACGACACCTCTTGGATGGACGGAATGGTCCCTGATCTTGCCTTTGGTTCTGATCCCCTCGGTGGTGGCAGAGATCACTAAAGTCCTCTTGAATATAAAAAAGAAATAGCCGCAATAATAACCCCGAAACGATCATCGTTTCGGGGTTTGCTTTTTAATCTCTTGAAGTGGTCTATAACTCATGCGGTGTAGCCTGCACGGACCGTGTTCAGCCAGCATGTGTTGATGCAGTCGGGTTCCGTACCCTTTATGCCGGTCAAATTCAAATTCTGAATACCTGGCATGATATTGCACCATTTCATCATCTCTGGACGTTTTGGCTAAAATGGAGGCCGCGGCGATGCTCAGACTGCGTTGATCCCCTTTGATCAAGGAGGTTTGTGGGATTTCCACCTCAGGCAGAAAGAGCGCGTCGATCAGTAAGTGATCCGGGATTACCGACAGGTCGGCCAAAGCCCGCGCCATGGCCAGGCGAGTGGCCGGCAAGATTCCCAGTTGGTCGATCTCCTGGTTGTCAGCTTGACCCACTGCAAACGCCAGCGCGTGTTGATGGATCAAGGCTGCCATTTCAACCCTTTTTGCGGCGGTAAGTTCTTTAGAATCCCGCACTCCCGCGAGCAGGTGTTCAATCTCAGTGCGTTGAGGCAGAATGACCGCGGCCGCGACCACCGGCCCGGCCCAGGCGCCGCGCCCGGCTTCATCCAGGCCGGCCACGAGGGCTATTTGATTGGACCATAAAGCGGATTCTATGGAGAGATCAGGGGCTGAGGGGATGAGGGATGGATCAATGCGGCCGGGCATAGCTCTTTGTACGAATGATCTTGCGGATCCTGAGCAGTTCCTGAGCGGTGCGTACCAGATCTCTGATCACATTGACTTTGCTCTGTTTCTGATAATACCAGGGCACTGGAACTTCGATGATC
Source organism: uncultured Anaerolinea sp. (assembly GCA_964474095.1). GTDB lineage: Bacteria > Chloroflexota > Anaerolineae > Anaerolineales > Anaerolineaceae > UBA6107. The sequence goes on along the minus strand of CAYYRU010000024.1, from coordinate 2,768 downwards.
TTGTATCCCAACTGCCTGGAAATGGCCAGGATCTCAACATCAAACGCCCAACCGTGGATGGTTTGCAAGGGGAATAATTCTTCAGTGGCTTTGGCTGAAAAACACTTGAACCCGCATTGGGTATCGTTGATACCCGGCAAAGCCAGAATCCAGACCATATAGCTAAACAGCCTGCCGATGATATGGCGGTAGGCGGGTTCGTCATATCGGATCGCCCCTTTGGCCTCACGAGACGCGATGGCAATATCTACGCCCTCGAGTTGGGGAGGCAAAAAGCGGGGGATCTCGGTGATCGGCATCGAGAAATCCACATCGCAGAAGAAGCGATACTCGCCGGTTGCTGCCAGCATGCCCTGCTTGACTGCCAGACCTTTGCCCGGGCGCTCTTCATGGATAACCAGCACGTTTGGATGGGTTTTGGCAAAGTCATTGGCTACCTCAAGGGTGTGGTCGGAACTGCCATTTTCCACGATCACCACTTCAATAAGATAGTTTTGAGATTGAATAAAACTCTCCAATTGATGAAAGGTCTCAGGAAGACGGGATTCTTCGTTATGGGCAGGCAGGATGATCGAAAGGAAAGGATTCATTTTTAGGAAATTAAGCAAACAGGATGTGTTGGTGGAATTATAGTCTTAAATACATAAAAAAAGAAAAGCTTACCGACCCACTTTAAAATCCAAGTCGGGGTGGGCGGACTTGAACCGCCGGCCCCCGCGTCCCAAACGCGGTGCGCTGCCAACTGCGCTACACCCCGAACCTCTAGAGTATAATCTGAAGCATCATTAATCGTCAAGGAAGTCTCTTCTGGTGAAAAAGCCTGCTCCTCCATGCTCTCGATTCGTGAAAATCGGCTTGTGCGGCTTGCTGCTGATTTTATTGGTTTCGGGCTGTCAAACCGCGGGTGAACAACCGGTCGCGAGTGTTACCCCGAGGGCTTCCCAACCCACTCAAAAGACACCCACGCCCCATAATTCTGTAGCCACTGTTTCACCCTCCGCCACACCTGTTGCCACCGGGTGTGATGAGTCCGTGGGGATTTTGCTTGAGGAATCACTTGATTCCAATTTGTTAAAAGAGAAGTTGGAATTCAAAGTCTATCTTCCCCCGTGTTACGATTTCGATCAACAACAGCATTACTCCGTGCTCTACATGCTGCATGGGCAGACCAGCCTGAACGACCAGTGGGTGAGCCTCGGATTACTTTCGACCATGGATGACCTGTTGCAGAAAGGCAAGATCGATCCATTCATCATTGTGCTGCCCAGTGAAACCCGCTCGAATGTGGATGCCTATGTTTCCGAATTCGGCCAGGTCTTGGTGGATGAATTGATCCCCTATATGGGCCACAACTTCCGAACCTGCAGTGAACGTCAGTGTCGTGCCATCGGTGGGCTTTCGCGCGGAGGCAACTGGGCCATCCACCTGGGGTTTGAACGCCCCGACTTGTTCACGGCCGTTGGCGCTCACAGCGCCCCCCTGTTTTACGGCGAGATCATCACTGTTAGAAACGCTGCCAGTGACAAAGAAGTCGCCAGCAGTTTGCCTGTCTTTTTCATTGATGTGGGCAACAAGGACGAAGATTTCGCGGACGTACAGAAATTTGTATCCATTCTGCAAGAGTATCACAGCGTTGAATACGAATTCAATAATTTCTTAGGGTATCACGATGACGCTTATTGGAGCGCCCACGTGCAAGACTATCTGCTGTGGTATAACAGCCAGCTTCAGCCCCCATATTAAAACGAGCCCTAATACAAATCGGGGTTTTTAAACGGGATCAGGGCAAAGATCACCGCGGGAATGTATAAATTTAAGCGATCCACCGCGTCGTCGGTCAACAAGCCGATCGCTCCGTTGGACTGCTTGGAGTTATTTCGAGAAAAAACGATGTCATCCGCTTCGCCCAGTTCCACCCCCTGGCGCACCAGTTTGGCCAGGTTTTCAGGTAAAAAGAACTCACCGCTGCGCCCAACCCCGCGTTTTTCAGCTGAAAGAACCACCACCCAGGCGTAACCGCTCAACTGCGTGCCGCGGTCCATCACGCCGCCTTCGATGCCCACCCAATAGTCGGCCTCGGGCATGTTTTCCATGGCCAGGCGCGCGCGCGTATCGGCGCCTTCCAGGGTTTCGTCATCCGTCATGGGCTGGTCGGAGACCGGTTGATTGACTTTAACTGCCCGCACCTCAAAGGTCTCGCGAGGGAACATGCGTTTAAAAGCGTCGAGGGTTGCTTTAAGCTTGACCGGGTTGGTGGAAGCCACCGAGATGATATTCATGCGTCCGTCCTGGTGGAAAAGGATAAGTACAGTCCATCAAGTATAGAGCCTTTTAAGCCTGGTGGCAATGTAATTATGAAAAGTGCGGATAACAGGGTCTCTCACGATCATTATGCAGTATTATGTGTGAATGGAAGAGCATCGTTTGGTTGAGTCTGCGCGTGAATTACGAAAAACCACCACCCCTGCCAAATACAGCAAAGATGTTTATTTTGGGCACCCGCAAGGGGTGCCCCTACGATTAAGGGAGAGGGTATTACACATAACAAGAGCTTAATTTCCTAGTCCGAGTGTACAATCAACCTCAAAGGACTATCCCATGGAACCCATCGAAAAAGACATTCAAGCCGGTTACGACAAGGTGGCGGCCGTGTACGCCCAAAAATTCATCAACGAACAAGATACCAAGCCCATGGACCAGCTCATGCTGCAGCGTTTCGCGGACGAAGTGCGAGGCAAGGGGCTGGTCTGTGACCTGGGCTGCGGACC
>CAYYRU010000023.1:0-35988 GCA_964474095.1 uncultured Anaerolinea sp. | reverse complement strand
TTCAGTTGGTGGAACTGGCAGTAATTCTTGTGGTGCAGCACGGCCACCCGGCCCAGGACTTGCTTCTTGGACTCAACCACGATGAAATCCGCGTCGGAGTGGGCGTAGAACGGATGTCTGTCGCGATCCATGGCGAACTCGATCTCGCCGGGGATGGGCGGCACCCAAAAGGGGTTGTCGCGATACAGCCTGAAGGGCAGGGACTTAAAAAGACGCACATCCTTCTTTTTCGAAGTATCAAGAATGCGGGTATTCAACTTTTCACCCCTTTCAACGACGTTGTTTAGACCTCTTCGCCGACTGCGTGTAGCAAAGCCAGATTAGGCAGATGCATGGATCCTACCGGAAAACCCGAGATCAACACGATCTGCTGGCCATTTTTAATGCGGGTTTTCTCGATCAGAGCGGCATCCACTTTCTTGACCATTTTTTCAAGAGAGTCGACGTAAGGGATCAACATGGGCTGCACCCCCCAATACAAATTGACCAACGCCAGGGTGCGTTCTTCGGGAGATAATGCCATGATGGGTACGTGCGGCCTCACCTTGGACATTAATAGGGCAGTTTTGCCGGATTGGGTAAAGACAGCCACATTGGTGACATCCCGGTCGTGAGCCAGTTCACGGGCGGCGGCGCACATGCTCAGGGCGTCTCCCTTGATGGCGGCTTCAGGGAAGCTGGTCGCGTGCCCCCATTCATCGTTGTGCTTTTCAGCTTCGCGCACGATGGAGTCCATCATTTTGACCGCTTCCACCGGGTATTCACCGGATGCAGTTTCGCCTGAAAGCATGACCGCGTCAGTGCCGTCAAAGATGGCGTTGGCCACGTCAGAGGCTTCGGCGCGGGTCGGGCGGGGATTGTGGATCATGGATTCAAGCATCTGAGTCGCGGTGATCACAATCTTGGCGTGACGGTTGGCGCTTTCGATGATCTCTTTTTGAAAGATGGGCACCAGGGAGGGCGATGTTTCAACTCCCAGGTCACCGCGGGCTACCATGACACCGTCCGTAACGTGAATGATATCATGCAGGTTCTTGACGGCTTCGGGGCGTTCTAGTTTGGCAATAATGGGTGTGTTCGCGCGGGGTGGGTTGATCATGCGGATGGCTTCGCGAACGGTCTCAACGTCCAGGGAGGTTTCGACGAACGAGATGGCCACGTAGTCCACACCATGTGCCAGCCCGAACTCAAGATCGGAACGGTCTTTTTCAGTGAAGCTGGGGATGCCCAGATGCGCGCCTGGCAGGTTGACGCCTTTATGCGAGGTGAGGATTCCACCGGTGATCACCTTGGTGACGACCGTGTCACCAACCACTTCCTTGACCTGCAGTTCCATTTTGCCATCATCCAACAGGATGCGATTGCCGGGTTTGACGCCTCGAGCCAGGTTGGGTACGTCCAGAGGCAGGGATTTTACCTGGCCGTGAAAATCATCCGTTCCGTTGCCCACTGTGAATAGATTGAGGATTTGTCCGGCGACTAATGTGACCCCATTGTCGGGTAGTTCCCCAACACGCAGTTTGGGACCTTGCAGATCCTGTAGAATGGCGATCGGGCGGTTCAAATTATTAGAGCATAGGCGGATGGTTTCGATCAATTTGGCATGGGTTTCGTGTGTGCCATGTGAGAAATTGAGCCGGGCAACGTCCATGCCAGCTTCGATCAATTTAGTGATGGTTTCCGGATCAGATGAACTCGGACCTAGAGTACAGACGATTTTCGCAAAACGCATACGATTATCCTTTGTTAATGACTAAGAGTTGATTCATTTTATCTTATTTTGCGGTGCCAGAACGGGTGATCTTGAGGGTAAAAGCGGAGAGCCATCACTTATTTTCTGATCGTTGCATCCAAGCCTGAATGCGAGCTTCGACTTCCTCCATATCTTCATAATAGGCAGGGATGGTGTGCTGGCGGAGGATTTGTGTCGTGGGTTCAACATTGTCAAATTCAGCGCTGATCTCTAGGAATTCATTGATCAACTGCTGTTCAATGACACCCTCGATGTGTAAATTACCACGTTTATCTCTATACAGATTTGTTATTTTTTGGATAAGGTATTGGTCCGTGATTTGATAATGTTGTTTTTGTCGATCATCCACGTGCCCAATGCGCAGCAACACCTGAAGACGTGACTGAGAGTCCACCCGATCCACATGGATGAGCTTGTTTTGAGCGAACCGAAGCCTGCCATGCAAGCGTGTCCTCCTCCGTTCAAGAAAGACAATAAGGCTGAGCATTTTCAGGCATATGAGATTCATGAACAACAAGAAATATAAAGCGATCCTGCCGAGTTGGTGTGCTTCTGAAGGGTGACTAAAAGTAAGGATATTCAAACATAGCAAAAAATCCAGAAGAAGTGAACCCAACCAGCAAGCAAACAGCCAAACACGGTTTCGGCGATTATAAGAAGCGATGTCGAATTGGTATGTGTTATTCATAGATCTCTTTTAATTTAGCAACACCTTGAGTAACACAGGCGTGTTCTCAAGGTGTTGGTGTCGATCAAAAAATTGTGCTTACTCCATGGTGAGCACTTGCTTGATACGAGGTAAAGCCCAATCCAGGGTCTTCTTGTCAATAATGAGCGGTGGCGCAAAGCGGATGACGTTGTCGTGTGTTTCTTTCGCCAAAATACCTTGTTCTTTGAGCGCCTCACAGAAGCGGCGCGCGCCTTTGGCTGCCGGGTGAAGTTCCACGCCGATGAGCAAGCCCTTGCCGCGAATCTCCTTGATGTGCGGGCTGTCAATCTTACGCAGTTCGCCCATGAAGTAATCCCCCATGGCCGCGGATTTTTCCACCAGCTTCTCGTCGCGGATGACCTTCAACGAGGCGCGGGCAACCGCGGCGGCCAGCGGGCTGCCGCCGAAGGTGGAGCCGTGTTCACCAGGGGTGAACAACCCCAGCACCTTTTTGTCGGCCAGCACGGCTGAAACCGGATAGAATCCGCCCGAGAGCGCCTTGCCGATGATGGTGATGTCGGCGCGCACGTTTTCGTGCTGGCAGGCGAAGAGTTTGCCGGTACGTCCGAGGCCGGTCTGGATCTCGTCCGCGATGAAGAGCACACCGTGTTTCTCGCAAGTGGCCTTGACTTCTGCCAGGTAGCCAGCGGGTGGGATGAGCACGCCGCCTTCACCCTGGATGGGTTCAAGCATCACGGCCGCAGTGTTCTTGTTGATTGCTTTTTCAATAGCCTTGGCATCCCCATAAGGCACGGAAACAAAGCCAGGGGTGAAGGGGCCAAAATCATCGCGGTAGTGCGGCTCGCTGGAGAAGGATACGATCGAGATGGTGCGTCCGTGGAAGTTGCCGTTGGCCACGATGATCTCGGCATCAGGTCGTTTGATACCCTTGACCTGGTATGCCCACTTTCGGGCCAGTTTGAGTGCGGTTTCAACGGCTTCAGCGCCGCTGTTCATGGGAAGCGACATCTCATAGCCGGTCATCTCTGAAAGTTCCTGATAGAAGAGCGGCAGTTGGTCATTGCGGAAGGCGCGTGAGGTCAGGGTGACCCTTTTGGCTTGATCCACCAGCGCTTTCAAGATCTTGGGGTGAACGTGCCCCTGGTTAAGGGCGGAATAGGCGCTCAGACAGTCGAGGTACTTGTTGCCTTCGACGTCAGTAACCCAAACTCCCTGGGCTTTGTTGATGACAACGTCCAGTGGATGGTAATTATGCGCCCCGAAATTCTCTTCCAATTCGATGAATTCGGATGTTTTCATGGGGGTTTATCCTAACAATAATCGGTAAAGGACTGCTTTTTGGGCATGCAGGCGGTTGTGTGCCTGCGGGAAGATCACAGAGTGCGGGCCGTCAGCAACCTCGTCAGTGAGTTCCTGGTTGCGGTGGGCGGGCAGACAATGCATCACGATCACATCTTTGTCCGCTTCAGCCACAAGGCCGGCGTTCACCTGATAGGGCGGGAAGACCTTTTTGCGTTTTTCGGTTTCTTCCTCCTGGCCCATACTCGTCCAGGTATCGGTGTAGATCACGTGAGCTTTCTTGACCGCTTCGTGAGGGTCGCGCAGGAAGTTGAGGGTGCTGCCGCTTTCTTTGGCAAAAATCTTGGCGTCTTCCACGGCCTTGGGGGTAATCTCATACCCCTCGGGGTTGGCGATGGTGAAATTGGCGCCCAGTTTCGCGCAGACGTGCATCAGAGAAACGGCCACATTGTTGCCATCACCGACGAAGGTGACGTTCAATCCCTTTAGGCTGCCAAATTTCTCAACGATAGTGAGGGCGTCAGCCATGCCCTGGCAGGGATGGTTGTAATCGCTCAAGCCATTGACCACGGGCACAGAGGCGTATTTAGCCAGTTCCAGCACATGCTGGTGGGCAAAAACACGAGCCATGATCACCTGTACATATCCAGAGAGGACTTTGGCCACATCATGGACGGTTTCTCGCTGTCCCAATCCAATTTCAGCCGGGGAAATATACAAGGCGTCTCCACCCATGTGGCGCATCGCCATATCAAAGCTGATACGGGTCCGCAGACTGGGCTTTTGGAAGATCATGCCCAGGACTTTACCTTTGAATAAGGGTTGGTTTCCGCTGGCAAAATGTTCTTTCTTGAGCATTACTGCCAGGTCGAGCAGGTCTTGTAATTCTTTGGGTGAAGCATCGGAAATCGCGAGAAAATCTTGTTTCATACAGGTCCTTTCATGAGGTAAATTGGTTCAACCCCAAAAGTATATCATAAGGAAGATAAGTCATCAGGGATCAGTGAGGAGTAATAATGAGGAATCAGCAATCAGTAATCAGTAACCAGGAAGAGCAGTGGCTATGAATAATGCTTTTCAGCCGGAGTGCCTGAGTGCCTGAGTACTGATTGCCTGTTGCCTGAGTGCCTGATTACTTGTTTTTAGATTTAATGATCGCCGAATTGACCATGCCATCCATGATCGGGTAGAGCAGCCGGCCAACGAAGTGATGCAGAAAGTACATGAGTTTACCCTCAGAGCCGGGCAGGATGATGTACTTCTTTTTAGCTACAGCTTTGAGGATATCCACTGCCACGTCTTCGGCAGACATAAGTTTGGCAGAACCGGCTATTTCTTTGGTAACGGCTGGCTTAAATTGGCTTTCATAAGTCAATTGGGGGGTGTTGGTATCAGGAGGGAAAACGATGGAAACCTGGATGCCATCCGGTTTCAGTTCAGCGCGCAAGGCGTCGCTGAGTCCACTGATGGCGAATTTGGAGGCGCCATACGCGGTATAGCCATAGACGCCGATGAAGCCGGCGATGGAAGAGAGGTTGACGATCACACCTGATTTGCGTAGCTGCATCAAGGGTACCAAAACCTTCAATACGTTCACTGTGCCGAAGTAATTGACGTCCATCATCCAGTGAAAGATCTCGTCACTTAGGTCCTCGAAACGGCCGGGATGCGCCACACCGGCGGAATTAAAGACCAGGTTGGGTAACCCGTGCGAATTGACAAAACCAAGCAAAGCTTTTTCCAAATCTGATTTTTGGGTGACATCCGCTTCAATGGATAAAACCAGCTGATCGTTAGAGATCTTGAAATAATTAAGTTGTTCGACAGAGGCGGCCAGCACTTCAGGTCGGCGAGCCAAAATAGCCACGCTGGCGCCCTGTTGCAGCAACTCTTTGGCGAGGGCCAGACCGATGCCGCTCGATCCCCCGGTGATCAATGCCAGTTTGTTTTGATAGGGATTCATAAAAAACCTTCGGTGTGTGTAAAGTTTAATGACCGCAAGAGGAACACGATCCACCGCTGCAGCCACCGCAACTTGAACCATGCGATGAGGAGGTGTGTCCGTCCACTTTTGAAAAGCAGACTGATAGCAGTCTTTTAGTGTTAAGAGACTGGCAGGATTTGCAGGCGATCTGTACGTCAGCGTCTTTCATGGAACGCAAGGCATCAAATTTGGAGTGGCAATCATTACATTGGTATTCGTAGATTGGCATTTTATTACCTGTTTCAGTTTGATTTTAATGAAGTAGTAAATCGCAGTGTGTAAATGGCAATCCCGGCAGCCACAGCCACGTTTAACGAGGTCTTACTGCCAGTCATGGGGAGTGAAAGAGTTAGCTCAGACGCTCGCATGAGTTCAGGATCAATGCCTGAAACTTCGTTACCCAGAATTAATAACACTGGAGCATTGGAATCGATGTGCTGTACCTGACCAAAAAGATCGAAGGATTGTTCCACAGCCTCAAGCGAAAGGATGCGCGTGGATGGCCCCAGGCACGGTAGCACGTCCAGGGCGTTGCGATGATAACTCCACGAGACGAACCATTCCGCGCCCAGACCGGTCTTGATGATCTTTGGATGTTCAGGGGTTGGGGTGGTACCGCAGCAGTAGATGTGCGACACGCCGGCGCCATCCGCAGTACGGAAAATGGAGCCCACGTTCAAAGTGCTGCGCAGATTATCCAGCAAGAGCGAGACCTGGCGGGCAGGACGCTTCTCTGGCTGAGAAGGCGCTTTCTCATTGCTAAAGGGTTCACCCACTGGCAGCACCTGGCCGTCGCAAAATGGGCATTTTTCAAGAACTGTCACCGACAGGTTGTTTGGAAAGCGCAGCCGGCAATCAGGGTTTTGACACTCAAATATTTGAAATGTAGGTTCCATCATGAAGACCTGCTAATTACCCCAAGGAGGCTGTTTCTACAAAGGGATTAAGATTTAACTCGACACGTACCACGTCCACGCTGAATGGATTGACCCCCAACTCTTCAAGGATCTCCTCTGGGCGGCCTGTCGCACCCGGTCTGGCCAGCAAGCGCATGAAAACGCGGGCAGGCATTCCGGGTTCAAAAATCAAGGATTGAATGAGCGGCATGAGATCGTAAGTCTTTCCACGCCGTTCACGCAGGCATTGGGTTGAGTTTTTAAACGCTTCAAGACGCGCGCGCACCTGGTCGACATCGGTGGAATCATCAAGGGTGACAAGATATGCCACGGAATCCACCAGGGTCTGCAAGGCAGGGTGTTTGAGCGGTATATTTGACAAGGATTGGATCTCGATCCCAGGTTGGACCGTCTGGATCAATTTTTGCTTAATTATTTCCAGCGATTCCTCAGAATCACACCAAAAATCCAGCAGTTCCACACTACTGGTGAAACCCAATGGCAGCGGGCAGGCCTGATGCATACGCGGTTGCGGGTGGAAACCTTGTGAGTAAGCCAGAGGGATCTGCGCACGGCGGAAGGTGCGTTCCCAGACCTTGTGTAGATCAAGGTTGCCGATGTATTGCAGGGCTTCTCCCTTATGATATTGAATACGGATTCGCTGCATTATTCCACCTCCGGGCAGTACCAGTTGGCATCAGGAGTGGATTTTTGCAATTCAGAAAATAATGGCAAGACCCCACAAGCCAGGCAACCTTCACGACAGTCGGCGGTAGTTTTACCGTTTTGGGCGTTCTGGTATTCGCGTTCTAGGAATTTTCGTGAGACACCGGTCTGAATATGGTCCCACGGTAGCAGCTCAGAAAGATCACGTTCTCGCGTGCCGTAGAAATCGGCGGGAGTGCCGGAGGCATCGAAGGCGTCCATCCAAACGTTAAAATTATATTGATCCATCCAGGCGTCAAACTTGGCGCCGTGCCGCCAGGCGTCTTCGATGACAGAGGAAAGACGGCGATCACCGCGAGAGAGGGCGGCCTCCAGAATGGTCTCGCGCGGATTGGACCAGGTCATTTTCATGCCAGGTTTGCGCAGTTGGTCTTTGAGCAGATTTTGTTTCTCAAGAATGGAAGGAATGCTGTTAGCCCCGGTCCATTGGAAAGGTGTATGCGGTTTGGGTACGAAAGTGCTGACGCCAGTGTGAAGGTTAGCCTTCTTGCCAATGACCTTTCGGCCTTCATTGTGCACCTCCAGACATAAATCGGCAATGGCCTGCACATCTTCTATGGTTTCACCGGGTTGTCCGATCATAAAATATAGTTTAAGAGTGGTCCAGCCGCGGCTGTAGATCTGCCGGGCTGTTTCGAGTAGCTGCTCAGCCTGGATTGGCTTATTGATGCGATTACGCATTTGATCCGTGGCGGCCTCCGGGGCGAGGGTGAATCCGCCTTGACGCACTCCCTTGAGTTTCTCCATCAAGTTAACCGAGAACGATTCGATGCGCAGGGAAGGCAGCGAAATGGTCAGATTGCGGCTGGCAAACCTGTCGCTGATGGTGGTGACCAATTCATCGATATGCGTGTAGTCACTAGATGATAGAGATAAAAGGGCGATCTCTTCGTAGCCAGTATTTAGCAAACTCTTTTCGATAGCGTTGACGATCTGATCCACACTGCGTTCACGCACCGGGCGATTGACCATGCCGGCATGGCAGAAACGGCAGCCCCGGGTGCACCCACGCATGATCTCCACCGCAATGCGGTTGTGCACCACATCCACAGAGGGTACGATGAAGTGGGTTGGTGGATCGGGCAGCAGAGGCACGACACGCTTGGTGATTGTTTTGGGATAATGATCAGATTTAGGAGAAAAAGAACGAAGAGTTCCGTCTGGGTGATACGTGACATCATAAAAGGCAGGTACATAAACGCCTGGGATGTTCTGCAATTGTTCAAGGGTTTGCTGGCGGTTCAGGCTTGCCTCTTTGGCGTCACGAATGCAATTCAGCACTTCGTGAATGACTTCTTCGCCTTCGCCGATGACGAAAACGTCGATGAAGGCTGACATGGGTTCTGGGTTGTAAGCGGCGTGTCCGCCGGCGATGATGATCGGGTGGGCTTCACCGCGTTCTGCGGAGTGAAGCGGGATGCCTGCCAGGTCAAGCGCGTTCAACACATTGGTGTATAACGTTTCATAGGGCAGTGTGAAGGCGACCACGTCAAAATCAACCAGGGGATGGCAGGATTCGAGCGCATACAACGGAACTTGATTGTCGCGCATGGCTTGTTCCATGTCGAGCCAGGGCAGGTAGGCGCGTTCGCACAAAGTGTCAACGCGTTTATTGATGGTCTCATAAAGGATGGAGACCCCCAGATTGGGGACGCCGATATCATAGAGGTCCGGAAAAACCAACGCCATGCGTGTATTGATCTGGGACCAATCCTTGGCGATATGGTTGAACTCCCCACCGAAGTAGCGGCCGGGTTTGACCACTGTGGGTAGAATGGTTTTTAGTTTCTTCTTAATCAGTAGGGGATCCATTAACCAGTAAACTCCTTCATCACGGGAGTGAATTGTAATGGATAAATTGAAAAAGAGAAAAGCAATTCAGAAGAAAGTTTTCTTAGCGGCGGAAGAAATTAGTTCGTCTCAATGTGAAATTCATCCACCTGTGCTTCAGGAAAGTGGTTTTCAATAAAAGCACCAACCTTGTTGAGCAGTTCAGCATTATGATTGGCATCATTGGAGATTAAAGAGCAACCTATCCAGGCGGATTGCCAGACATCCTGCAATCCGATCTCAGCCACCGAGATATTGAACTCCTTGTGAAGTCGGGCGAGGATGGGTTGTAGTAATGATCTTTTTTGCTTGAGGGAGCCACAGCCTGGCAGTGACAATTTTACCGTCATGAGTGAAATGGAATGGGAGATTCCTTTTTGGGTCATGATTTGCCTCTTAGTAAGATCCTTGAATGCACACTTCCTCATTATAGACCGGGTTGATCGCATCCAGTGAGAGGGTTGGATCTTGTTGTTGAAGATCTGCCCATAATCGGCAGAGCATCTTTTGCGTGGAAGGGGTTTTCGCCAGCATTTGTTGGGATAGTTCCACAGCTTTTTGGATATCACCTGTCTTGGCATATGACTTGATGAAAGGCAGGCGTTCAACACCTTCAAGAGGAATAAGCCCGAGCGACTCGGCTTGTTGATAAAGGTTAACCGCTTGTTCGAAGTCACCCTTACTTTGAGCCAGATCTGCCTTTTCAAAAAAATAACACCAAGAAGACTGGTCGTTTGAAGGGTCAATATCCAGGATATTTGCCATTCTAGAGTCTTGGGGGTGTCCTTCGGACAGAATCATCGATTGGTTTGAGAATTGAGCATAAAACTGAAAATTACTGTCGGGATTTGCCATTGCGTAATACGGATCTACCACCCACAAACAGCCGCTGACCGGCAGGTAAACACTGATAATTTGTTGCGCGCTGCTTTCAAAGGTCAAGTCCCTGGCGGTTTTCTTGATTGGAGTGGATGGGTTGTCTATCAGCTCTTGAGCTGGATAGTCGCGTGGACCGATAAACCAATAATTCAAGGTTTTATCCATTTTACCGGTCTCATACAACAGGTTGATCCCCATGGTGTAGGAATAGTCAGAAGCTTTGTCTGTGGGAATACCCGGCGCATATACCGCGGTTCCGGGGGGTAGCGCGGGAACACGCCATGAGAGTTGTGAGAAATAAGATATCTGTCGTTTAAAATCCTGCCGGTAATCGTTAGCCATGCGGATGTGAAAAGCAATGGAAAGCCCCACAAGTAGAATGAAAAGAGTGTCCCTAAATTTCCTGTTTTGAATGGCGACAAAGATCAAGGTGGAAAGGATAAGGACCACCCCAAATATGGCTGCGATGTCGAAGCGGTCGGACCACTTCCCCTTGGTGATTTGACGCAGCGTGCTCCAGGCTGGGAACATACCCAACAAAGTGATCGCAATGCCAATAAAGATATTGGTCCAACCTTCTCTTCGTGATGGAACGCCATCTGTATTATCTTTATGGAATAAAAATAGAAAATAGAAGGCTACGCTAGCTGCACATCCCAGAAAGATCGAGAACCAAAAAATGGAGCGATCAATGGGCAGATCAGCTGGCAGTAACCGATCGGACCAAGTTCCAAGAAAAAGGAACTTAAGGTCTTGGAAGGAGGATTTGATGAAAGCGATCAGTGTCTCACTCGGAGCGGCAAGGAAGTTTTGAAGGAGATAGGGTGTATTGGATTCATGTTGCCCACCTATCCAGGTGGGATACACGAGCATGCGCCAGTAAAGATAACCACACAATACCGCCAGCCAGGGCAGCCAGTTCAATAGAGCTTTACCGATATTCTTCCAAGGTTTTTTCTCTGCCTGATTGAAAAGGATGAAGAGCAGGATTGGACGCAAGGCTTCAAGCAAAACAAAGTATTCCATGGTTAGCATGTGAATGGCAGACAATACCAATGAAAGCGGCATGAAAATCCAGAAGCGCTTCTTGTTTTGATAAGCCAGTACCATGGTTAACATCGACAAACCGAAAACCGTATAGGCCATGAAATGCGAACCGAATGAAACGGAAGCATAGAGATCGCCAAAACCCGGGAAAACCAGGAATAACACCGCTGTCCATTGCAGCAGGGTTTTTTGTTTAGGAAATAATCGCAAGAAGGTATAAAAGAGGGTAAGCGTGGTTGTCCAACGAAACAAGATGGCTGATAACTGCCAGGCAACGGTGGAATCCCTGCAAATGGGGAAGAGGACAATGTAAGTCCACGATTGAAAAGGCCGGTCGGATAGATAGAAATCCCAAACCGATTTGGCTCCTCCGATGTGCCTCAGTAGGATGGGAGACCAGTCGTCCCAATAGAAACCAAGCGAAAAGAGAAACACACCGTATGTGAGTAGCGCCAATCCCAACAAGAAGATCGGAAAAAGCCAGGGGTGGTTAGAAGTTACGCGCGTCCATTTTTGATAAAACAATATAAGTCGATTTTTGATCATTATTATTTACATTCCGTGTCATTTATTTGTATCAGTTGTAGCCACTGTGCACTGCCAAATTATTGGGTCACTGCGCCAGGAAAGTCTTGCAGCCGTACTCGGTTGAGAAATCCTCATATGCTTGTTTCAGCGATTCAGAGGCTCCTGCTGTGATTGTGAAGCGATTCCAGTTATCGCAAAGATAGGGTGCGATATTATCCGTTAATTCCAGTGCATCACGCGTGAGTTGCAAACTTTTTTGTAAATTACCAGTTTGAGCATAAGCTTCGATAAAGGGCATCAGCTCCACCCCGTTGTCTGGTGAATAGCCATTTGCTTCGGCCTCTTCATATTGATTCACTGCTGTCTGCCAATCGCTTGTTTGGCGGGCCAGATCGCCTTTTTCATAATAGTAACACCAGGTATCGCGATCTTCAGGACCAAAAAGGGAGGAGGTATCAACACTGATTTCAGCGGTCGGATCAATGCGGTCTAGGTTGGATAGGGCTAGTGCGTTTTTGGTGTTGGCGCTGATCAATGGATTATAACGGTCGTTTTGGCTGAGAATCCAAACACAATGATCGGTTTTTTCACTCCAGTTGACGATCAAACCATTGTTGCTTTCAGCTTCGAAATAGATATACCATTTTACGGCGTCAATTTTTTGTCCATGTATGAGGTTGGTGATCTCAGAAGGAGAGAACTTATGAAGCTGGTAGAACCAATAATCCGTACGCGGCATGAGTTCCACCATTGGATAAGTCAAGTTCAAGGCAAAAGCGGTGGGATAGACTCCCATGTATGAAAAATATTCATTGTCAGAATAGATGGGAGTGCGTGACTGAATATATGGAGCACGCCACTTTAATTGATTGAAGAATTGATTCTGCTCTTGGGCAGCGGTCTTGTACTGGTGCGTGATGTAGAAGTTGCGTCCAACCGCTAAAGCGATCAGCACAATAAACATTGTTTCGCGTAGCTTTCTGTTCTGCCCAGTCAATACTCCAAATAAACCGACCAGGAATAAGCAGGCACCTAAAATTGCAGGAAGGGCGAAGCGGTCATTCCATAGTCCATAAGAGTCACTGACGCTGCGCATGATCAACCAGCCGGGCGCGCACCCCAATAAGATGCCACATATTCCCAGAACCAACAGTTTACTATCAAAATACTTGTCTAGGGTTTCATCCGATAAAGCCATTTCATTCTTCCGGGTTTTCTTTACAAGAACGAATGAAAAAACAAACACGGCAAGCGATAGAAGCAACGCAAGTGCATTGATCCACTTCCTGAAATCGAAGGTATCAGGATTGAATGTGGTGTACCAGACGCCAAGAACCACTTGCGTGAAATCTTTAAAAATATAGTTCAAAAGTATCAACAAGGTTTCACCGGGCTGATGATAAAGAGCCGAGAGCAATACCGGGCTGTTGCTGGCACGCAGGTTCTCGAACATGAACAAACGCCAATAAACAAAGAAGGCGGCCAAGGCCAAAAACGGCAGCCAATGGAAGATCGTCTTAATGACCTTGGAGCCATAGTTTTTATGAGAAGGAAGGGAGAACCAAATAATGAGCGGACGGATGAATTCAACGCCAATGAAGTATTCATGCGTAAACAGATTGGGGGCGTTTACCAGAACCGCTGCCATGAACAGGGGAACTTTCCATTTTTGGCTTTGAATGCCTGCAACCATGAGCAGAATGGAGAGGGCGAAACAAAGGTAGCACATCCAATGAGCTATGAACATGATGCCCATGGACTGCTGAGTGAAGATGGGGTACACGGCGAATAAGATGGCAAACCAACCCAATTCGCGGCGTTGAGAAGGCCAAATCCGTTGAAAGGACCAGTAGAACAGCATGGCGGTCAGCCAACGCAGCAGATAATTGGTTAAATGCCAGGCCAGGGCATTGGTCCCCCACAGCTTGAAAAAGAGAAGATCCGGCCAATAACCAAACGGACGACCGTCATAAAGGTAATAACTTTTAATTCCTTCTGTACCGCGAATGAGTAGTGAGTAAAGCTGCGGCCAATCGTCCAGATAGAAACCAAGTGAAGGAGAAAAAAGTGCGTAACTAAGCAGGGTCAACCCAAGCGTGACGACTGGGATCACCCAGTTTTTTCTTTTACTCATGATCGATGAGATTCTTGCCATCCAACCTCGCAAAGAGTGTTTTCAAAGGAATCTTCTTGATTATAAACGCGATTCAAACGAAGGGTTTCTTTGTTTCACCAATAAATAAATTAAATCCTCATGCACAATAAGGGTAAAATTGAACCATTCACATCATAATTATTCCAAGGAACTCGGTTGAATGAAACCTCACAAACATACCAGTAATATACTGATTGCCTGTCTGATCTTGATCTTATCGTTTGGTATTTTATATGCCACCGTTAAGGATATCAGTATGGTTTGGGATGAACCCGCCTATAACAAAGCGGCGGAGTCTTATTCCAAGTGGGTTTATATGTTTGTAAAAGATCCATTTCGCGCAGTCCAGCAAGCCAATGTGGATACCTATTTTGAGACCAATCACGAGCATCCGCCTGTAGCGAAGATCTGGTCTGGTGTGATCTGGTACGCAGCCAGGAATTTCATCGACCAACTCTCAGCTTTCCGTATTGGCCCGATGATTACCGCCTCCCTATTAATGGCTATTCTTTTCCTTATGATCGCTGAAAAATTTGGTAAAGCTGCCGGTTTATTCTCTTCTGCAGCGTTACTCAGTCTGCCGCGTTTTTTCTTTCATTCTCATCTGGCAACTCTGGATGTGCCGGTCGCGGCGGCTTGTTTCTTTACCACTTATATTTTTTGGAAGACGATCGACCGTAAAAGCTGGGTCTGGGGTTTGGTTTGTGGTCTGGTTTGGGGTCTGACAGTTGCTGTAAAACTAAATGGAGTCTTTGTCTTCTTTACGTTAGCAATTTGGGTTTTGATCTTCAGGCGAAAATGGAGATCGATCATCAGGTTGTTGGTTATGGGCGCATCCGCCTTGTTGACGTTCTTTCTCTCCTGGCCGTGGCTTTACCACGATACGTGGACTCGAGTATTGGAGTACATTGGTTTTCATACCGGTCATTACCGCATCGGACAGTGGTATTTAGGCCAATTCTACCTTCCACCACCATGGCACGCGGTGTTCGTGATCACCTGGGCGGTTACGCCTATCTTGATCACCATTTTGGCTGCCGTTGGCATGTCTCGAGCCAGGAAAGGTCAAACAGACGGCGGATTAACCTGGTTGTTGATTATTTCTTGTGTAGTCACGATTTTACCTTTTGCAATTGGAAAAGCGCTCTTATATGATGGGGAACGGTTATATATGCCGTTATTCCCCAATCTGGCTGCTCTGGCTGGAATTGGCTTTTCATGGGTGACGCAAAAGATCAAACAGGTCTTACCTCTTCCAAAAAAACTGGCAGTATTTGGAGGGGTTCAACTTCTGGTGGGACTATTGTTGCTGCTCCCATCCGTTTTTGGGTTGATCAAATATTATCCACACTTGTTGTCATACTATTCGGAGAGTATCGGAGGCCTTAAAGGAGCTACAAAAATTGGATTAGAAACCACCTATTGGGATGAACCTTATCCAGCGACGTTTCAAACGTTGAGATCTCAGATCAAAGATGGCGATGTTTTATGGGCAGATTGCGATACGATCCGAGATTATAAGCGGTTTGGAGTTTTACCCTCTTCCTTGATTTGTGAGGATTATTTCACACCCGATGCGGATTGGTTCATGTATCAATACCGGCAGTCGCAATATCTGTATGGTGGTGAAGAAAACTTCAAACCCTGGATCTATTTGAAGGATGAGACCCCTGTGATGCAGTTGGATATTGATGGTATACCTTTGATAAAGTTGTACCATGTTGAAAAATAGGTTAAACATTCGCTATGAATTATTCAGAAGCATTGCAGTACCTGGAATCACTTATTGACCTTAGCCGTATTCCAAACCTGACCTACACCCCCGAGAAATTTGATCTGGGCAGGATGAAGCAGATATTGGCATTAATGGGAAATCCACAATCCAAAGTGCCAATCATCCACATTGCAGGCACGAAAGGCAAGGGCTCCACGGCAGCCCTTTTGGCAGGTGTGCTCGAAGCTGCAGGTTACCGCACGGGTTTGTTCACCTCACCATACTTATCTGATTTTTGCGAACAGATGCAGGTGAACCGAAAACCCATTCCGCAGGCTGAAATGGCAAGTCAGATTGAAGCAGTCATCCCATTGACGAGGCAGGTTAAAAATATAACCAGCTTTGAAACGGCGACTGCAGTTGCGTTTCGGTTCTTTTTTGAACAGGAATGCGATTTTGCGGTAGTGGAAGCTGGATTTGGCGGGAAAAATGATGCGACCAACGTAGTTGATCCGATCCTTTCGATTATCACTTCGATATCTTATGATCACATGTCATTATTGGGGGATACCATTGTAGATATCGCACTTCATAAAGCTGGCATCATCAAATCAGGCAAACCTGTCATCCTGGCTCCGCAGGTTTTCACTGAAGCCAGTCAAATCGTAACACTGGAAGCCTCCAAGAAGAGTGCCAGGGTTATCATAGTGGATGATGAGATAGAATGCACTCCAACCAATCATTCATTAAATGGACAGCGTTTCAACGCCAAATTCAAACAAGACAATTCCCCTTATAACCGAGAGTATTTATTGTCTCTTCTAGGGGAGCATCAGATGAAGAACGCTGCTACAGTATTATGCGCAGTTCGTGAACTATCAAAGATGGGTTACACCATTTCTACTCAAGATACCACAACGGGTTTGGCAAAAACCGAATGGCCTTGCCGATTTGAGGTGGTCAGCCGGGAACCGTTGATCGTATTGGATTCGGCGCATAATGCTGACAGTGCCCAAAAATTAAGGCAGACCATTACAGAATACCTGCCCGGTAAAGTAATTTTATTAGTATTTGGATGTAATAAAGATAAAGAAATAATGGAAATTTTTAAAGAACTACTGCCTATTTGTGGACGAGTCATCTTTACCAAAACCAAACATCCGCGTGCCGCAGATCCGCTGAAGCTGGTAGAATTAGGAAAGGGTTGGCCAAATTCGTTTGAAATCTCTGAGCATATTGCTGATGCCGTCCAAAAAGCGATAACTATGGCGGATAAGAGAACTGCGATTGTGGTTGCTGGTAGTGTCTTTTTGGCAGCCGCCGCCCGCGAAGTGATTATTAAGCCATAAGGCAGGATAAGAAATGAAAGATGATTGGAAGAAGAGATTAGATAACCCCGAAGAGTTCACCGCTGCACTTTATCAGCGAACAGATGAGCTTTACCAGGTAAATGATGCCACCCCTGATGACAGCGGTATGATCCTTTGCCCAGCGTTGATCATGCGGGATATTGTTGTTTTTCCGCGCATGGTTTCACCGATCTTTGTTTCTCCGGGATACAACATGGATGCCATATCTTATGTCCAGAAAAATGGCGGCACCATGATTGCATTGATGATGAAAGACAGCGAGATTGAAAAACCTACCGCTGGCGATTTCTTGGAAGTCGGAGTTGAAGTAGCGGTTGGCAGATTACTGACTTTGCAAGACGGAAACGCATCCGCGTTGGTACAAGGCCGTAGGCGGATCAAGATCATGGAGATCATTGATACTGGTCCTTTTCAATGGGTCAAAGGTTTTGTTGTAAACGATAATCCCATATCTGACAGGCAAATTGAGGCGCTCATGCGCACTTCACGTGATCTTTTCGAGAAGTGTGTCCAACTTGATCGCAGCTTGCCAGATGAAGCTCATCTTTTCTCGATCAATATATCTGAACCTGGTTGGCTGGCGGATATGATCGCCACGGCCATCTCATTGCCTTTTGAAGAACGACTGGAATTGCTGACCATTATTGAACCAAAGGAACGGCTTAAAAAAGTAAATTGGCTTTTGGCACAGGAACTGGATGTTCTCCAACTCGAAGATGAGATTCAAACTCGCGTACAGAGTGAAGTAGATCGCTCGCAACGTGAGTTCTACTTGCGGGAACAATTAAAAGCCATTCAAAATGAGCTTGGCGAGGGTGATGTTTGGACGCGGGAAATTGAAGAATTGCGCGTTAAGATCGAACAAAAGAAACTGCCTGAAGAGGCCAGGAAATCTGCAGATAAAGAGATTGAACGCTTAACTCAAATGCCACCCATGTCTCCTGAAGTGGGCATCATACGTACCTATCTCGATTGGTTGATCGACCTGCCATGGCATGAAACGACCGAGGACAATTTGGATGTGCGCCATGCCTCAAAGGTGTTGGATGACAATCATTACGGCCTTGGAAAAGCCAAGGATCGCATTCTTGAGTACATTGCGGTGAAGAGTCTTAAACCCAAAAAGGAACGACAGCCTATTTTGTGTTTTGTAGGCCCTCCCGGAACCGGCAAAACATCTCTTGGACAATCCATTGCAACGGCTTTGGGACGCAAATTTGTCCGCTTGTCATTGGGTGGGGTAAGGGATGAGGCCGAAATTCGCGGGCATCGTAGAACTTATATTGGGGCTATGCCCGGACGCATCCTGCAAACCATGAAGCGAGCCAACTCCAAGAATCCGCTTTTCATGTTGGATGAGATTGACAAGTTGGGATCAGACTTTAGAGGAGATCCATCTTCTGCTTTGCTAGAAGTGCTGGATCCTGAACAAAATTTTGCTTTTTCTGACCATTACCTTGAGCTGCCTTATGACCTGTCCATGGTGATGTTTATCACCACAGCTAATAGCCTGGCATCCATTCCGCCGGCGCTGTTAGACAGAATGGAAATACTCGAATTCCCGGGTTATATCGAAGAAGAAAAAGTTGAGATTGCCAGGAGATTTCTCATCCCAAGACAATTAGAGGAATCAGGATTTGACATTGACGAGATCGCCTTTGATGATGGGGCTGTAAAAAAAGTGATCAGAGAATACACTTATGAAGCTGGCGTCCGTAACCTGGAACGTGAGATTGGAAGGATCTGCAGAAAACAAGCTCGTTTGAAATCTGAGAAAAAACGTTTAGTAAAAAACGTGACCAAAGCGACGCTTGAAAAATTCCTTGGTCCGCCACAATTTTTTATGACCGAAGCCGAAAGGGAAGATGAAACCGGTGTGGCAACTGCCATGGCCTGGACGGAAAATGGCGGTGAGATCATGCCTGTGGAGGTCTTGATCCTGGAGGGCAAGGGAACCCTTCAAGTAACGGGGCAAATTGGTGAGGTGATGCAGGAATCCGCTCAAGCTGCGTTATCTTACCTCAAGTCACGCTCAGAGAATTTCAAGCTTGATCCAGAGATTTATGAAAGCCTGGATGTTCACATTCACATTCCTGAAGGAGCAATTCCAAAGGATGGTCCTTCTGCAGGCATCACTCTGGCGACCGCCCTGGTTTCGGCTTTCTCTGAGCACAAGGTGCGCAAAGAAGTGTGCATGACGGGAGAGATCACCCTCCGTGGAAACGTCTTGCCTGTCGGGGGCGTACGGGAGAAAGTACTGGCTGCACACCGGGCCGGTTTGAAAGTGATCTTGTTGCCAGAAAAGAATAAGAAAGACCTGGTGGAAGTGCCAAAGAAAGTATTGGATGACTTAAATATAATCCTCGTTCGTCACATGGATGATGTCTTAAAAGTCGCCCTTCATGAAGAGCAAACACTTGAAAATCGAACCATTAAAAAGATCAAGGACTTCATAGAAAAACAAAAAGAAGAAGATAAACTCGAAGAAACGAAAAAACACCACTAATAAAATCCCCCGGCGAGGCAAAACCGGGGGATTTTCGTGTCATGTTCAAGTTATTCTGGTTGTGAAGGGGTAGGGTTCTGGGGTTTGTTTCTTTGAGATTGTAAAGCTATGATGCCGTTCTTAACCTGATTCATACTTTTTTCAAGTTCATTTTGAAGAGCAGCCAGGGTTTGAACAACGTATTCATCTGCATCACGGCGGGTTTGTTCACTCTCAAGTCGGGCCTGGTTGATGATCTGTTCCGCGCGAGCTTGAGCCGCGAGGGTGGTGGGGTCTTTTTCAACCAGTTTCTCGCTTTTTTCACGGGCCAATGCAATGGTGCGGTTGGCTTCTTCTTGAGCCTGGGCCAATACCCGATCTCGTTGTGCCAGGAGCTGTTGGGATTTCTTGATTTCGTCTGGAATGGAAATTCTCATTTGATCGATCAGATCAAGCATGCGATCTTCATCCACCACGACGCTGTGTGTAAACCAAATGGGTTTACTCTCATTAAACAGCTCTTCAAGCCTATCCACCAAATGCAAGATATCCATTAGACGCTCCTCACAACTTTATATCGTTTCTACACGATACGTGTTGCAATATATGGGCCAATTAATCGCGGTAGGTGTGACCTGGGATGATAGGATTGTTTTCACCCAGGTTTAACAGTTTTTTTTTCAGTAAAGCTTCAACTGAAGGTGGAACCATGCTGCTGATATTCCCGCCAAGAGAGGCAATTTCTCTTACTGTTGAAGAGGAGAGGAAGGTGTGTTCTTCGCTTGTGATCAAAGCCATCATCTCAACATTTGGGGTGAGCCGGTGATTGGCCAGCGCCATGCGGAACTCATATTCAAAATCAGAGAAAACCCGCAATCCTCTCAACATGACTTGAGCGCCTATGCTCTCACAAAAAGCTACTGTTAATCCACTATACCCGGTGACTTTGATCTTTGGATTATTCTTAAAAACCTCAACACACAGCCCCATACGTTCTTCAGGAGAGAGTAAAAAGTTCTTTAATGGTTTGTCATAAACCGCGACGATAAGTTCGTCTACCAGTTTTGTGGCGCGATTGGCAATATCGATATGCCCATTGTGGATTGGATCAAAGGAACCTGGAAATACTGCTTTAACCATGTTAATCCTAACTCAGATCACTATTGTCAGAATGCCAAAAATCTTTGACTTTAAGTAATAATAATTCATTTTCCGGTTTAGCGAGTGAAGGATCTTCGGAAAACAATTCTTCAGCAATACTTCGCGCTTTCTCAATCAAGCGAATATCTGTGATGCGTGCCATGCGCAGGTCTGCGAAACCAGATTGACGATAACCGATGAAATCACCCGGTCCCCGTTGTTGAAGATCTTTCTCAGCCAGAACAAAACCATCATTTGTTTCAGTCATCACCTTAAGACGTTCGTTCTCAACGGCGTCTTCTGTGTCTGGAAGTAATAAACAAATGGCTTGTTCGTCTCCTCGGCCGACCCTTCCACGTAATTGATGAAGCTGTGCCAGACCAAAACGATTGGCGCCCTCGATCATCATGACGGTGGCGTTCGGAATATCCACTCCAACTTCGATCACGGTGGTGGAAACCAAAATGTTGAACTGATGATTCCTGAAAGAGGTCATGATGGTTTCTTTCTCGTCCGCGGTCATTTTGCCATGCAGCAATCCAACTTTTAGATCGGGAAAAATGTCATTCTGTAACAATTGGTGATCTTCTACGGCAGCTTTAACTTCATCGTTGTCACCTTGCTCGATCAATGGGTAAACAATAAATGCCTGGTGGCCATTTTTAACATGATTTCTAACCAAGCCATAGGCGCGCTCTCTCTCAAGAGGACTAAGAACATAAGTGGTAACTGGTTTACGACCAGCAGGCATCTCATCCATGATTGAGAGATCCAAATCACCATAGAGGGTAAGTGCTAGTGAACGCGGAATGGGTGTCGCAGTCATGACCAGCAAATGTGGATTAACGCCTTTCTTTCGCAATGCGGCACGTTGGGCTACCCCAAATCGATGTTGTTCATCGATCACAGCCAGTTGGAGGTTTTTGAACTGCACAGGGTCTTCGATCAAGGCATGCGTACCGATGATCAATTTGATGGAGCCATCTTGAAGACCATTCTTAATGACTTCACGTTCTTTAGCGGGTGTGTCGCCAGTGAGCAGTTTGATCTCTTGTGAAGCGAGTGGCAAGTCAGGATGGGATTCAGAAGAAAGGAATCTCAACATGGATCTGTAGTGTTGTTCCGCCAGTATGCTGGTGGGAGCCATGATTACAGTTTGACCGCTGTTCTCGATCACAATTGCAGCTGCCAGAGCTGCCACAATGGTTTTGCCTGATCCCACGTCTCCTTGAAGCAACCTGTTCATGGGGGAACCACTGGCGAGGTCTTTTTGAATATCTGCAAAAGCCTTTGATTGGGCTTTGGTTAATTGAAAAGGCAAGGTTTGGATCAGCGACTTCACTCGTTCTGGTGGCAGAACAAAACGGGAAGCAGTCTGGGTCACCCAATTTCTTTTTTGTTGTAATACCCCCAATTGAAGCAGGAAGATCTCATCAAAAGCTAACCTTCGTTGCGCGTTTTTGAGGGCGTCATTATTGTCTGGATAGTGAATTTGCCGTAACGCGCTCGAAAGACTGGTCAATTCGGCTTTAGAAAGCACGCCTTCCGGTAAGAAATCGGGAATCCGGTTGGCGTAAAAGTTAACGGCCTCATGAACGGCTGAACGAACGATTTTCTGAGAAAGTCCGGCTGTGAGCGGGTAAACGGGGATGATACCGTTGGTGTTTAAATGGCTTTGATCCAATTCTTCAAAACTGGGGTCATTCATTTGTTTACGGCCCAGGTACATTTCCACTTTACCTGAGATCACAAGTTGTTTTCCACGTTGGAATTGGGCGGCAAAGTTGTCGGCATATTTTGAACCGCGAAAGAAAGAAAGCCTCAAAAATCCAGTGCCATCGCTGACAACGACCTCCACTCTGGTTAATTCTCGATTACGAAGTTTGGTAACCAGAGAGCTTTGAACCATTGCGATAATGGTGAGTGAATCACCATATTCCAATCGATTGATGGTCTTAAGAGTCGAATAATCATCATAACGTCTGGGAAAGAAATAAAGCAGATCACCGATCGTGTTTACTCCAAGAGTCTTGAAATCAGAGGTTCTGCTTGAGCCGATCTTATTGAGCAGGTTCAATGGAGCAGATAGACCTGGATTCGGTCTTTTGTTTGGTTGTAACTGGCTCTGGAAAGAATTTCGATCCTTGCTTGACGGCGAAGATGTAACTGAGCGCGAAGTAACATTAGTGTTAGAAGGGAATGGTGGGAGGGGAGATATGGTGTTGTCTGGCAATAAAGATAAGATTTGGGTCACCATTTTTTCGCGTTGTTCAGGTGTGGCGTTAGAATAGTTCGAAAATGTTTCTTGAATCAAAGAACGAAGAGTCTCCGGCACCTCTTCCGAAGACAACTCTGGTCGTAGGGCGGGTAAAAATTTTTCAAGACCGCCAATTATCGCTCGATTCGCAAACTTGTTTTGCACCTCAAGCGATAATATTTTTCGAATTTTATCAAATGAGCTCGACATGGGTTAATTTTACACCAAAGGATAAAACCAAAGAACTAACCCCGATATTTCTCAATGACAACCAAACCGAATCCTTTTGGACCGATAAGGGAGGCCAAATAGTTATTGTGCGGATGTTCAGTAAAGACTGCTTCTGGATAATTCTCTTCAATATATTGTTTTATTAGCTTGGATTCAGATAACAGGTTTGGATTCGGTTGAAGAAATGCAACTTGCACAAGATCATCAAACTCAGCGATATATTCGATAAAATATTCAATTACTCCATGGATATTTTTTTGTTTCTCGACTGGAGTAAAGTTTCCTTCTTCAAGGCTGAACACCGGCATTACTGAAGACATTTCTCCCACAAGGCTTTGCCCGATATCGATGAAACCTGCTGTTTGCAGATAGGATAATCCGGGAGTACATAAGAGAGTATATATATGGGGTATCAGTTCACGGATGGTTTGTTCGATCAATGACCCATCCACATGTTTATTGAGTAGTTCGATCACGGTTTGAATTAGGAAACCCTGGCCAATAGACAACGACTGACTGTCTATTAAATGGATATTTCCCCTGCCTCGCACCTTGGTCAGTATTTCAGAAACGTGTGTATATGCAGGGTTTAGGTCTTTGGAATGGAGGATTATGAAAACTTCATCATAACTGACCACACTGGATTCAATCAACTCAAAGATTTCATCATATGCGGGTAAATGTACAATTGGAGATTGGTTAATCTTCAATTGTTTTGGAAAAACAGAAGAAGATGAAGTGGTTTTTTCTTTAGTGTTTGACAAAGAATACTCCGTTTTAAAATTAATAAAACGGAGGTGAATGTTGTCAGGAAAATTCATCCTGCTAAATTGGGCAGCGTTATCCGCGATGATACAGCTTGAAGACATAAATTACTCGAGAGAAATGATTAATTGATAATGGGGTTGGCCACCTTGGTGCACTTCAATCTCATATCCAGGATATTTTTTAGTTAGCTCCTGGCAAATCGTATCTACTTCATTCTTCTGGATATTCTGACCATAGAAAAGAGTGATCCTTTCGCGAGAAGAAATGTCCGCTTTCTCAAGGATATTGACACACGTATCCAGAACATTGGTTTCAGAAACCAATAACTTGCCATTTAATAAACCAATCGTTTTACCTTCTTTGATCTCAAGACCATCAATCTCAACCGTGCGGGTCGCAGTGGTGACCTCACAAGTATCGACTTCTGTTAAA
Organism: uncultured Anaerolinea sp.; assembly: GCA_964474095.1. GTDB lineage: Bacteria > Chloroflexota > Anaerolineae > Anaerolineales > Anaerolineaceae > UBA6107. The sequence goes on along the minus strand of CAYYRU010000023.1, from coordinate 11,824 downwards.
GCTTCATTCATTTCAACGGCAATTTTTTCGATGTCACCTTCAGGGTCAAGCCTTAGCATGGCAGACAATCCTTGGGGAACGTTTTTCGATGGAATTACCACCACATTTTTAACCGATAAAGACTTGGCAGAATCTGCTGCCAAAATGATATTTTTGTTATTTGGCAGAATGATGACATTGTTGGTCGGAAGATTTTCAAAAGCATTTAGAATCTGTTCGGTACTTGGATTCATGGTTTGGCCGCCTTCGATGATCGCGGCGACACCAAGACTGGCAAATATTTTTGAAATTCCGGCGCCAGGTGAAACAGCCACCACTGCAATGGAGCCTTCTTGAAAATCAGCCAGTTGGTATTCTTGAGAATTACCTCTCTTACTTTCCATCTGTAATTTGAGGTTTTCCATGGCTACTTTTGACCATGTACCGATGTTGGCAATATATTCTAGTGGCTCATTTTGCTTGGCACTTTCAACGTGAATGTGCATGCGGTACATGCCTTCACCTTCACCAATCTGTATGGAGGTGCCAATTTTGGAAAGATCCTGATAAAAGGATTCAAGGTTGAGAGGTTGACTGGTCGAAAAATCGACCACCACCTCAACGTCCTGCCCTTGTTCAATTTCTTCCATGGATTCTGAGAGATCCATGTTCGCAAGTGGTTGAACAATCACAGCCGATGCATCAATCGGATGACCGTTGAGATATCTCAACATGCCATCCAAAATGAAGAACAACCCTTTTCCTCCAGAATCCACCACGCCGGCGGATTTCAAAATGGGCAACAACTCAGGCGTATATTTCACTGATTCATCTGCTGCTTGAACAGCAATATCGAGGAGTTCCACGAGGTTGGAAGTTTTTGTTGAGGCGTTTTCAACTGCCATTGAAACGTCTTTGATCACCGTTAAGATGGTGCCTTCCACAGGTCGAACCACACCTTTATAGGCAGTGTTCTTGCTTTCGGCTAAAGCGCGAGTAAAAATTACAGAGTCCATTTCAGGAAGGTTATCAAGGGCGCGCGCGAATCCGCGCCAAATTTGAGAAAGGATCACGCCAGAATTACCTCGCGCACCCATCAAAGCGCCTTGGGCGATGTCTTTTGCCATTTTTCCGATATTTGTTTCAATTGAATTCGCTATTTCGTTGTAGGCTGCTTGCATCGTTAAAAGCATATTAGTGCCGGTATCACCATCAGGAACTGGAAATACGTTTAATGAATTGACCATCTGCTGATTGGCTTTTAACCAAAGAAGAGAAGCTTCTAGAAGCCTTTTTAGTTTTTGTCCATCAATCGAATAAATCGTTTTGGTAGGTTCCGTCACTGTAGCTCTCGTTTCCAAAGGGGGATTGTTGATTATGTGGGTTTTCATGGGTGATTGGCACTAATCGGTATCACTTATGTGAAGACCGCGAATATGGACATTAACTTGGTTTACGGCAAGTCCGGTAGTGTTTTCGACTTGATATTTTACGTTATCTGAAACACTGGATGCCACAGATTTAATACGTGTGCCGTATTCAACGATGATATAGATGTCAATATTTACTTCAAGTCCATCAAATTCTACATCCACTCCAAGGATTGGGTCTTTTACCAATGCATTTGACAAACTTTCAGCAAAGTTTCTCGCAGCAAGGCCGACCACACCATATGAAGACAAGGCTGAATGGCTGGCTATTGAAGCGATGGCGCGATGCGAAATGTAGATACTGCCTAAAGTGTTTATCACAGAACTCATATAATTATCCTTGTGTTTATAACATTCTTTATTGAAAAAAGATACGGTTTATGGTAAAATTCCGTCTTGCTGTAAACGATATCTATTGTACCTAAAAAATGGCAAGTTTGTACTGAAAGGGAATAAAATGGCTAAGTGTGCAACCTGTGGTAAAGCAACAGTATTCGGTCATAATCGAAGTTTTTCTCAGCGAGCAACCAATCGTATGTTTAAACCCAATCTTCAGAAAGTCACTGTGATTGAAGATGGTAAACCGGTGCAGAAAACCCTTTGCGCCAAATGCATTCGAACCATGGTTAAAAGCAACTAATTATCTAACTCTTGCTGAAACAAAAATTGCGGACTTTCCGCAATTTTTTGTTTAATTCATGAACGCTCTGAGTTTAGATACACCAGCAGAAATTCCATCTGAGTCACCAAATATCGCAGAAGCAGATACGAAGGTATTCGCTCCGGCGGACAAAACGCTTTGGACGGTTTGAACATTAATCCCTCCATCCACTTCCAGGCGGATGGAGGGATTTGTTTCATTGATAATCGCAGAGACTTGCGAAATCTTTTGGATCACTTCCGGCTTGAATTCTTGTCCAGAATAGCCAGGGTTAACAGTCATTACCAGTACCATGTCCACCAGATGCATTAGTGGCAAGATTTCCTCCACTGGAGTTAAAGGGTTTATGGCAATTCCAGGTTTGCAGCCCAGTGCTCTGATGGCTATTAGGGTATCTTCAACAGAAGGATTATTCTCAGGGTGGATGGTTAAGTTGGAGGCTCCGGCTTTGGCGAAGGCATTGATTAGTGTCTCAGGATGATCAACCATGAGGTGGCAATCGAGGGGCAAATTCGTGATTCTGCGACAGGCAGCCACAATAAAGGGTCCCATGGTTAAATTGGGTACGAAATGTCCGTCCATGACGTCCACATGGATCCAATCAACGCCAGCCTTTTCACAGGCAGTAATCTGATTTTGTAGACAGGCGAAATCAGCAGAAAGAATGGAGGCGGAGATAATATTTTTCATCGTCATGCGCCAAAGATCGGTTTAATGGAAAACCAAATGTACAACCAAAAGGGTAAAAGTCCTCCCACCAGTAAGAGACATAGCAATCCCAAGCCGATCATCTTCCAATTCAAGGATACAGATGATTTTTGACTTGTTGGTGAAAAATCTTCATAAGTAATGGCTGTGGGTCTATCTTTCGCTGTAGGAAAGGGAGGAGGAGTGGGTTTCTTATTTGGAATTTCGGTCGACTGGTCATAGTGTTCTAGAAACGCAGCCAAAATACTAGCCATCTGGTCTGCCGTTCGGTAGCGGGCTGCTGGCTCTTTTGATAAAACCTTAAGTATGATCTGCTCCAATTCTTCAGGGCATTGTTGATTCAACTGACTGGGACGTATTGGAGGATGATTCTTGTGGAGTTCTATCAACTCAGTTGTGGATTTTGCGTTGAAGGGGAGCTTTCCGGTGATCATCTCGTATAAAACCACCCCAACTGAGTAAACGTCAGATGCCGGAGAAGGAGGTTCTCCAAGAGCTTGTTCAGGCGAAAGGTACTGGGGAGATCCCCAAACTACATCCACCTTGTTGTCTTCGTTAATCGATGAGAGGGCACGCGAAATACCAAAATCGGTGATTTTTAATCGGCGGTCTTCAGAGACTATCATGTTTTGAGGTTTTACATCACAATGAATAATGCCCGCCCGATGTGCATAACCAAGTCCGTTACAGGCTTGAATGATCAGGGGAATACCCTCAGAAATGTTGTAATGGTTTTTTTCGCGAATGCGGAATTTTAAGTCTTTACCGACCATGAACTCCATCACGATAAACAACCCATGGGGGTCTTCACCGAAATCATGAATGGTGACGATGTTTGGATGACTAAGATTTGCTGCGGATTTAGCTTCTTGTCGAAAACGTTCGCGAAACCCAGCGTCTTGCGAAAAATCGCGACGTAGTAATTTGATTGCCACAGGACGTTCGAGCATTTGATCATAGGCTTCATAAACTAAAGCCATGCCACCTTTTCCAACTTGGTGGATCAAACGGTATCGATTGCCTAAAAAATTAATTGGGAAACTTTCGTCAGTCATGTTTCTGAAATTATAACATAGCAACAATTATTGGCATTCGATTATAATCAATGAATCATGAAAAAATTACTTACATCGCTCAAACATCAACCATTAAATATCTTACTAATCGCGATCCCTTTTGCCGCATTGGCGAAATTATTAAACTGGGGCGAGCTCTGGGTATTTATCCTTGCTGCAGCTGGAGTTGTGCCTCTTGCCGGTCTGATTGGAGAGGCCACAGAGAGCATTGCCATTCATACAGGGCCAAAAATCGGTGGATTGATCAACGCTTCTCTCGGAAACGCAGCCGAGCTGATCATTACCTTATTTGCGATTAAGCGCGGATTGCTTGATCTGGTAAAAGCATCCATCACCGGATCTATCATCGGAAATTTACTCTTCGTCTTGGGATTGTCAATTGTCGCAGGCGGAGTAAAAAATGGCATACAGCGATTTGATCGTCGGCACACTGTGAATTACACCATTCTTCTCGGTATTGCCATTGTCGGCCTGGTTACTCCTTCACTGTTCAGCCATTCCACAGCTCACGATCTATCTCAAAAAGTGGAAGTATTAAGCCTTTCCGTCGCGGGAGTAATGATTGTGTTGTATGCTCTCGGAAACGTCTTTTCTCTAAAAGCCCCGGTTTCTGAAGGAATAGGCTCTCCGACTGATAAAGCGGCCAAACCTGAGTCAAGGTGGAGTGTTCTGCAATCCATCCTTGTGTTAGCGGCTGCTACTGGCGGTGTGGTTTGGATGAGTGAACTACTTGTTGGAAGCGTAGAAGCTGTGGTAGCTGGCACCGGAATCTCAGAATTCTTCCTGGGAATCATACTGGTTCCGATCATTGGAAATATCGCTGAACATCTGGTCGCGGTAAAGATGGCTTACAAGAATCAAATGGAACTCAGTATGGAAATTGCCATTTCCTCGAGTTTGCAAATCGCGTTATTTGTTGCTCCTATTCTGGTATTCATCAGTCTTGTTATGGGAAACCCTCTGACACTTGTATTTAATCCATTTGAATTGGCGGCATTGGGTGCTGCTGTTGTCATCTGTTATTTCGTGTCGGCAGATGGCGAGAGTAATTGGCTGGAGGGTGCGGCATTATTAGCGGTCTACTTAATTTTCGGGTTGGCTTTTTTCATTTTCCCTGCCTGATCGGCCCAGTTAGATGCCATGAAGACTAACCGTGAGAAAATATTTTGGGGAGCCATTCTGTTTTTTGTTTTGTTTGGTTTATTTGTTTTCATGGCTCTCAATCGCCTCGCGATTCAACAATCTATACAAAATACCCCTCAGGCTCAGATCACCATTTTGAGTGACGCAGCAATTCCAACGCTTGATACCGGCTTATTAACCGGAGTGACTCCTACGGCGACTATCGACCCATCGGTCATGAATGGGACCGGTTTAATAGTCGGAAAATATATACAGATTAGCGGAACCGGGGGCAGCGGTGTGAATGTTCGATTAACTCCCAATCTCAACGGCGAAGCCTCATTTGTGGCACAGGAGTCTGAAGTATTCTTAATTATTGGTGGCCCAACTTCACAAGATGGCTACACCTGGTGGCAGATCTCAACCCCTTACGATCAGAGCCGGCAGGGATGGGCCGTGGATCAATATATGCATATAATCGATCCATCATAAATCAGGATTCATCAATACGCTGATAATGTTGTTTTTGTTTGCGTGCTGGATTGAGGGAGTTTATAATTTTATAGGCACGAGCGGTGACAATCGATTGGTTTAAATGGAGTCCAACCTGGAGACAAAATCTGTTACCAATTCACTTGGCAGCGACCCCGGTAGTAGACAACAACTACAACCTGGAGCCGTACTATCAGGGCGCTATCAAGTTCAAGATGTAATCGGCATTGGGGGGATGGGTTCAGTCTACCGCGCAAGAGATCTGCACTTTCCAAATGTGGTTAAATTAGTCGCAGTAAAGGAAATAATAAGTCAGGCTCCTGACCCACTGGTCAGAGAGGCGATTATCCAAAACTTTGAAAGAGAAGCTAATATTTTAGTTACTCTCAATCACCCCGCAATTCCAAAGGTATTTGATTATTTTTCCAACGATGAGCGATATTACCTAGTACAAGAATTAATTAATGGCAAAGATCTTGAAGCTATTTTGCGCGGCTCAATAGATCCGATTTCTGAAGAACAAACCATCTTATGGGCGATCGAAATTTGTGATGTGCTTGATTATTTACATACGCATCGGCCTGAGCCAATTATTTTCCGAGATGTAAAACCACAAAATCTGATGGTAAATCAACAAAACCATATCATTGTGGTGGATTTTGGGATCGCCAAGATATTTACAGCAAATCAAAAAGGAACCATGATCGGAACGGAGGGATACTCTCCCCCGGAACAGTATCGAGGTGAAGCAACCTTTCAAACGGATATTTATGCGCTTGGGGCAACCTTGCATCACCTTTTGACGAGGAGAGATCCGCGTCTTGAAGCGCCGTTTTCTTTTGGCGATCGGCCTATCAGAAAAATAAACCCCAAGGTTTCTGAAGACCTCGAGACCATTATCAATACCGCGTTGAACTACAAGCCAGAGGATCGTTTTAAAAATATTGCCGCAATGCGTGATGCGTTCGTTTCATTAGGTAAAAGGACTGGGGTGCTGTCGCGCACTTCTACCATGAACCTGATCACAAATGAGCAGAGTGTGAAACCACTTTGGGCTTTTAAGTGTGAAGATGAGATTAGAGGTTCCGCCACGACAGATGGAGATTCCATCTACATAGGGGCATATGACAATAATCTTTATACCTTGGATGCTGCGAGAGGCGAATTTCAGTGGAAATTCGCTGCCAATGGCGCCATCATAAGTAAACCACTAGTCATTGGTAGTCAGGTTTACATTGGCAGTGAGGACGGCAATGTTTATGCTCTGCACTCAAAAACAGGAAAGAAAATTTGGTCATACCTCACAGAAGGGCCAATTCGTTGCTCCCCCAAAAGTGCAGAAGGTCATCTCTTTATCGGATCAGATGATGGTTATTTACATGCGTTGGATTTAGCAACTTCAAAATGCAGTTGGTCTGTTCATACCGAAGGAGCAGTTCGATCAACACCTTGCGTTGATAATGGTTTAATCTATTTTGGTTCAGAAGCCAATGAATTTTTGTGCGTTGATTTTCGAGGTCAAATCAAATGGCGGTTTTGGACCAAGAAACCCATCACATCCTCTCCAATCGTTTCTGATGGATTGGTGTATTTCACTTCATTGGACGCAAATATCTACGCCCTGGATGCCAAATCAGGTTGGGTTATTTGGCGTTTTCGCATGGGAAAGGGTTCTGTTTCAAGCCCGGCAGTAGCTGAAAGACTTTTGTTTGCCGGTTCAGCGGATGGATTCATGTATTGTATCGAAAAGAATAGTGCCAAAGAAATCTGGCGATTTAAAACGGAACATCAGGTGAGTGGTTCACCTTTAGTCTACAAAGAAAACCTATATTTTGGCACAGCGGATGGAATACTCTATTGTATCGATTACAAAACCGGTCGCAAGAAATGGAGTTATTCCAGCGGCGGACCGATTACTGGTACCCCTATTTCATCAAATGAAGTGATTTATATCGGTTCTTCGGATCATTATTTCTACGCTTTTACAGCATAAGTAGTTACTCTGTTGAGGAGATGTTTATGAAAAATCCACTAAAGAAGTTGTTCTCAGGCAAGAAGAAATCTAGAGAGCTCGAAATTCCTGCAATTCAAACATCCCCTCTTTCTGAAGCTCAAATTCTAGACGCCAATAAAGTGCCGCCGACATATAAACCGATGCAATTGTTGGTTGGCAGCGGCCAATCCGTTGGAATGCAACGAGATCATAATGAAGATACTTTGTTCACCATGACTTCTGTTGTCGCGGATGGAACCAATGATCTGCCATTAGGAATATTGATCGTTGCGGATGGAATGGGAGGTCATCGCAATGGCGAAGTGGCTTCGAGTGTGGCAGCTAGAGGTGTTGCCAAAAGTCTGATCAAAAAGGTCTTTGCTCATTTCTTAGATATTCAACAAGAAACTCTTCGAGAAAGTCTACAAGAGATCATGAATCACGCGATTCAAGAGGCTCATAAATCTATCATTCAAGCTGCTCCTGGTGGAGGGACCACATTTACCTGCGCATTGATTGTTGGAGAGCAGGTAACCATAGGTCATATCGGTGACAGCCGGGCATACTTTATCCATGCTGATGGACGTATAGAGCAACTGACCAAAGATCATTCATTGGTTCAGAGGATGGTTGAGTTGGAAGAGATCACAGAGGCTGAAGCCGCGGTGCATCCGAATCGAAATGTGCTACTAAAAGCCCTCGGGCAAACCGAGAGCGCAAACCCAGATATTCAGACCTTTCCACTTCCAAAGAACGGTTTCTTAATGTTATGCAGTGATGGCTTATGGGGGTTAGTCCCTGAAAATGAAATCCTGTGTTTGTTACAAAATGGTGACGATCCAGTGATCACTTGCAGTAAATTGGTTGAAGCCGCAAATGCCCATGGTGGTCCTGACAATATTAGCGTGATCCTTGCACATCGATTTGGATAATCCGTATGAAATCAGGTGAAACCTGGTATGAAATACTTGAAATTCCGGTTAATGCCAGTTCTGATGAGATCCGAATGGCGTATTTTGAATTGGCGAGAAGGTATCACCCTGATTCCAACCAGGGGGAACTCGCAAAAGAATGGTTCTTACTTGTTCAACAAGCTTATGAAGTTCTAAGTGACACGGTAAAACGAGAACATTACGATGAATCCATTAAAGGTAGAACCAAACAACAATGCCAACTAGGTTTTACCAGTCAATTCAGCCGCGATAGCCTCCCAAGATTGGATGAACCACAGGTTTTCTACGCTTTGCTCGAACTGAAAAGTCTGCTTGCATTGGACCAATCGAAGGTTCCTCAGAGGCAGGTATGCCTGGTAATCGACTGTTCAACTTCGATGAAGGGTTCAAGAATTGAAATGGTGAAAGAGAGTATTTTGCGAGTCATCAACGCCTTAAAGCAGGGCGATATGATCTCACTGGTCTGTTTTAATGATCGAGCGGAGATGATCCTTTCTCCAACCAAAGTAAAGAATTTAACACAAGTAGCTGATAAACTTGACCAGATAAAATGTTCAGGTGGTACTGAGATCTATAAAGGTTTAAAGTCAGGTTTTGATCTGTTGTGGGGGGACAGTTCTGGGATAATGGTAAAGCAGCTCGTTTTATTAACGGACGGACATACTTACGGTGATGAAGAAACATGTTTCGAACTGGGTAGAAAAATGCAATCCAGAGGAATTACACTACATACTCTCGGGATTGGAAATGAATGGAATGATCAATTTCTCGATCAATTAGCCAGCATCACTGGAGGAAGCAGCGTTTTTATCTCCGGGATTGATGACATGAATCGATATATAGATTATTTCTGCGAGTCCATTTCCGTGGTTGCCGCAGATGCAGTGACCTACGATTTTTTATGTGATTCTGGTGTTGAATTGAAATCAATTTTCCGTCTACAGCCTGACATTAGTGAAATACCTTTGGCAAGACCGCTGCCATTAGGTACTGTGTATGCCAACCAAAGCTCAAAATACCTGTTGACTTTCACAATTGATTCCATTGATTCTGATAAAAATGAGGTTTGGCTTTCAAGAGGCAAAATGAGGTATCAATTGCCCAGCAAGGTAGACATCAAGATGTCACTTTTCGTCAATATGGTCTTACCCGTTGAAAATGGCGCTTTGGAAGTTGAACCCCCAGTTGAGATCGTTGAAGCGCTCAATGGTATAACCATCTATCAAATCCAACAAAAAGCAAATGAAGACGTAAAAAATGGCAACATTGATCAGGCGATCAATCGGCTTAATAATGTGTCAACACAATTGATACGATTGGGTAAACCTGATCTCGCGAAAAGGGCAAACAGAGAAATTGAGTTACTTAAGAAAACGAAGCGATATAGCATAGATGGAGATAAACAGTTAAAATATGGAACAAGAGCCTTGATATCCTCATCGATTGAGAGAAAACCATCATGATCACTTGCCCGAATTGCAAGAATCAAGAGTTGCCAGGCGCGTATTTTTGCAGCGAGTGCGGTACGCAGCTTATTTCTCTCAATTTTCTAAACACCCATATGATCAACAAACCTGTTGAAGAAAGTGTCACACATAAAGACTCGACACTTACCTTGGTAAATCAACAGGCTGCTGCCAAGAAGAAAGATCCAAACATTTCTTTATACCTTGTTGACACAGGAAAAGTGATCCATTTGAACGATCGAAAAGACTATACCTTGGGTAGAATGATTGAAGGTCAATCCATCGTTCCAGACGTGGATCTGAGCCCATATGACGCTTTCGCACAAGGAGTCTCAAGGATGCATGCCGCTTTTCGGATTATGAATGGCGATGTTTATGGTATGGACCTTGGTTCTTCAAATGGCACAAGATTGAACGGACAAAAAATCGTTCCTCATGTAGAATATTCCATTAAACACGGCGATTTGTTTGTCTTGGGCAAGATGAAAATTCAAGTATTGTTGATCAGGTAGCAGGAGAAGAATCATGCCAGTTGTAGTGCTGCATATGTTGAATGAAGATCCGGTGGTGGGTGATATGGATGAACTACCATCCAAAACGGACACGCTGGTATATCTTGAGCATCCGCATAGACGAGATGGTAAAGATTTGACCTATCTTGAAGGGAACGTAAACACGGTCATCTGGCCGCTGGCTCGCATATCATTTATTGAAGTTTTACCAGGGTCAGATGATGAAAAAATCGTCAGTTTTGTGAGAGAGTGAGCTTATGGTTGAAGAGAATTTCCGCAATAAAACTATTTTGGTGGTGGATGACGAAGAACGCATGGCGCGTTTTATCCGCTTGAATCTTGAACATGATGGCTTTCAAGTAGTGGAAGCGCACAAAGGCATGGAAGCGGTTAACGAAATACGGACGAAAATGCCTGATGTGGTAATTCTTGATGTCATGATGCCCGATATCGATGGCTTTGAAGTGTTGCAGTTGATCAGAGAGACCAGTACCGTGCCTGTGATCATGTTAACCGCCAAAGGTGAAGAGGATGATCGAGTTAGAGGTCTAGAACTAGGGGCTGATGATTATGTGACCAAGCCTTTCAGTCCACGAGAGTTGGTCAGCAGAGTGCGAGCTGTTCTTCGACGAACCGAACCCACAAACCCTGCCAGCGAAGGTGGGGTGATTGTGGTGGATGAACACTTAAGAATGGATTTTGGAAGGCGGGAAGTAAAACTGGATGGCGAATTGGTAAAATTGCGGCCAACTGAATATCGATTGTTGTATCATTTGGTTCAAAACGCGGGTTGGGTTTTAACATACGATCAAATTCTGGCAAAAGTTTGGGGATATGAGTATCGAGATGAACCGCACTATGTACGGTTATATGTGAACTATCTGCGTCAAAAACTGGAGAAAGACCCCGCGAATCCAATTTATATCCTAACCGAACGCGGTGTTGGATATCGATTTGTTGATATCAAAAAAGACAGCAACTCTTAATATTATTGTAGTTTAAAGGAGTGGATGATGATTGAAGAGCCGATTCATGTGACTGATGAGAATTTTGATAAAAGTGTTTTGCAATCCTCAATACCTGTACTAGTGGATTTTTGGGCTCCCTGGTGCAGCCCTTGTAAGGCAATTGCCCCCATGTTGGAAAAGATTGCCAAAGATTATGCCGGAAAACTGGTTGTAATGAAAGTAAATACTGACGAGCATTCACAAAATGCTATAAAGTATGAAGTACAAGGAATTCCGACTCTGTTGTTTGTCGCGAAAGGAAAAGTGGTTCACAGGCAGGTTGGTGCGTTACCAGAATCCAGTTTACGTATCGCGGTAGATCAGTTTTTAGAGGCTTCAGCCTGAAATAAAAAAGAGAGATGATCTAAAACTGAACTGCACCCCAAAAGTTGGACACCAAATCCAACAGAAAGGGTGCAGTTTTT
>CAYYRU010000022.1:30657-37444 GCA_964474095.1 uncultured Anaerolinea sp. | reverse complement strand
AAATATTGGTTTAAAGAGAACTGCCCCGATAAATCGATCATGCAAAAGATCGTGGATGCCTGCCCCCTGCAGGCCATCGTGTTTGATAAGAAAGACCCCGAAGAACTGCATGTGCACTTTGAACCCTGCAATCAATGCGGCAACTGCTTGAAAGTAGCTCCTGCCGGCAGTTTAAAGATCGACCCGGTGAACTTCCATTCATTCCAGGAGGCTTGCGCCATTTCGGCGGATATTGTTCTCTCCACTTTTGCCAAAGAAAAAGCAGTCCACCTCGCCTTGGCCACTCAAATGACCCCGGTGTGCGATTGCTTTGGCTTTACCAGCATGCCCATCCTGAACGACGAAGGGGTGTTCGGGTCAGACGACATCGTGGCCATCGACAAGGCCGTCCTCGACAAGACTGCCAGTCTGCCTTTGCTGCTGGATAATGTCCCCGACTGCATGATCCCCCAGGAGTTCGACGGGCATCCCTTTGCCAGACTTCATGGCCCTTACAAGGATCCGTACGTAGTAGTGCGTTATGGTGAAAAACTGGGTTTGGGCAGCCAGAATTACGATCTGGTGGACGTGCTTCCATATGAGAGCAGCAGAAAACCAGGAGCGGCGTATTACATTTCCGCTAAGTGACCCTCTTGTTTCACCAAACACCCCTGAGGTAAAAAGGAACCCGGGGTGTTTTTTTATGCAACCAAATCAGAACTTGCTGCGTATATGCTGTATATCAAACAGGAGAATACACATGTTTAAAAAAATCGCAGCCTTATTTATCGTTTTGGCCTTCGCCTTGTCAGCCTGCACCATCAACGGCTTTCCGATCTCGATCAACGGAGAACGCATTACTGGTTCTGGCACCACGGTCACTGAAAACCGCACAGTAAGTGGTTTTGACAAAGTGGATCTCAAAGGCCTGGGTAACTTGACCATCGAAGTGGGCGACAAAGAAGCCCTGACCGTTACCGCCGATGACAACCTGATCGATTACATCACCACCGAGGTTTTTAACAACACCCTCGAGATCGGCGTCAAACCCAATTTGTCGATCAATCCATCGAAACCCATTGAATACAAATTGACCGTGAAAGAGCTGTCGAACATCACCCTTTCAGGATTCGGTAATATCAATATGGGCGACCTCACCAGTGAGGATCTGGAAGTGAAGCTTTCAGGTTCAGGTGACTTGAACTTCTCAACCCTGCATGCCGAGAACGCTTTGATCAGAGTCTCAGGTTTTGGCAATATCGAAGCGGATCAAATGGTCATTGACCAGCCCAACCTTGAGATCACCGGTTCCGGCGACATCAAAGTGGATGATCTGCAAGCCGTCACGCTTGAGGTCAAAATCAGCGGTTTTGGTAATGCCGAACTCGAAGGTGCCACCACCGATCTGAGCGTTGAGGTCTTGGGTTCAGGTAACTACCGCGGCGGAGACATGCAGAGCAAAGACGCCCGTGTCAAGATCACCGGTTTTGGCGATGCCGCTGTGTGGGCCACCGACAATCTGAATGTGACCATTACCGGCAGCGGTAACGTGGAATACTACGGCAACCCCAACCTCACCCAAACCTTGACCGGTTTTGGCAAGATCAATTCCCTCGGCGAACACTAAGCTCAAAGTACTTTACAAATAAATCCTGGCTGTGTTTTGCCAGGATTTTTATTTTAGTAAGCCGCTTAGCTTTTGAATATATTGGGCTCGTGAGAGCCTACACGATCTGCTTTTCATAAACCCGGTAGCGCCGCAGGTTCTTTACCCCTAATTTAATAAGCGCGTTGTTCATGCGGTCATTGTTCTCGAGCACATAATTGATCTCAAGCCGCAGATCTTTGGAGTACAACTTGTCATACATTTCACGGTAAAGCAGGGTGTCAATAGCCTTGCCCTGGTATTCGGGGATCACTCCCAGCGCCCACATACGGAATTGGCGCAGCTTGGGCAAGCCGAAGAGTAACCTGGCCCAACCAAACGGGAAGAGGCGCCCATTCAACCCTTTGATCAGTTTGTTGATATCCGGCAGAGTCATGGCAAAACCGATCGGATGGCCTTCTTTGTCTTCCGCGATCAGCAACCCCTTGGGGTTGACAATCTGCTTCAGATCTCTAGCCATGGCGCGAGCTTCATCCGTGGTCACCGGGTAGAATCCCCAGTTATCCGAGATCGAGACGTTTGCCAGGTTGGTAATGGTCACCACATCCCGTTCAAGGTTCTTCATGTCCACTTCACGGACGGTTACCCCATAACGTTTTTTGACGATCTCGGTCAGGGACAAAATGCGTTCTGGCACATCATATCCTTCGCTGGCATCGATCTTGTAAACCATCAAGTCCGCGGCTTTTTGCAAGCCAAAAGCGGTCATGAACTCGTTATAGTAAGGCGGGTTGTAACACCCCATGATCACTGGTGGGGGCGTGAAACCTTCAACCACCAAACCCCATTCCTGTGAGGCAAAACTCCACGGTCCGCGCACACTGGTCATGCCTTTTTGCTTCAACCAGTCCACAGCAGCCTGCAGCAAGCCGTTGGCGACTTCAGGGTCATTGATGGACTCAAATGAGCCAAACAAGCCAATGGGCTGCTTCCAATGTTCCTGGGCTAGGTGATCCACGAAAGCGGAGATCCTGCCCACTACCCTGCCCTCCTTTTTGGCCAGAAAAAGGGCATACGTGCAGTGATTCAACATGGGATTTTTCTTGGCATCAAACTGTCCGGCCTGTTCAGAACGTAGCGGCGCCACCCAAACAGGGTCATTCCGATAAAGCTCATAAGGAAAATTGATAAATGCTTTTAATTCTTGCGGTGTGCTCACTTGAATAATTTCCATAAGTTCTCCTTGAAGCCATAATGCACTGACTATACGTCAATACAGCCCCCCTGACAACCAAACCTACCAGCCTAGTTTTTATCTTTTGATCGCGGATATCACCAGGTTGGAACTATTTACCGGGTTGAACAATTCTTCGCTTAATCCACCCAGGGTACGGATGGATGTAAACCCCTGTTTATCAAGGATATTTACCAATTCGTCTCGCAGAATAGGCCTGAGTGTGGTGGAATACACCGTGGAACTCCACGGCGCCTGTCCTGCGCGCTTAAGCGTCACCACATTGAACTGGATGGTTCCATCAGAGTTGAAATCATAAAAACGCTCAAAGACCCATTCGGTATCGCCCTCTGAGAAGGTTTGCGGTTCCATCCAACGATCCTGTCGGCCCATGACCGCATCAAAATTGCGGTTTTGGATCAAGAGCCACCCTCCGGGCTTCAGGCATGCCGCGAAATCCTTGATGGCAGAAGTTAAATCATCCACAGATAATAAATGCGGCAGTGAATTCCCCAGGCACAAAAGGGCGTCAAAGGATTGGCCGCTGAAGGTTTCAGCCAGACGGCCAAACCCAACCACTTCAAAATGGATTGATACACCTGTGCTCTGGGCGTTGCGGCGGGCAACACCGATCATCTCAGCGCTCAGGTCGGCTCCGGCAACCTCAAAGCCGTCCTTCGCCAGGGCAACCGCATGCATGCCGGTGCCCGTGGCCGCGTCAAGCACTTTGATAACACCATTATTCATCTCATTCAATTGTTTAAGGTTCTTTTCAATGAATGGAAGCTCCACACCCAGACGGTTCTTCCAGTTCACAAAATGGTCATAATCCGCAGCGAATTGGTCGTACATATCTCTCCTGATATTGGATACAATAATTCAACGTACAATATTCACATCATACAATAAAAATGGCCATTTGTAGCCGGAGACTTATGATCGAAAACTCCATTCTTCACTTCATCCAACTGCATTTTCCGACTTTCGGCTGGGCTGGCAGCTTGGTGATCTTGCTCGGCTGCCTGATCGCCGCCCTCCCATATCGCGGCAAAAATGGCGAAAAATACTCGTTTCTCAACCATTACATCTCGGAATTAGGTGAGAAGGGAGTCTCTCGCCTGGCAGTTGTGTTCAATGGTGGCATGGTGATCGGAGGGGCCTTGCTGCTGCCCTTCATCGTCGGTCTAGGCCTCACTCTCGGGTCGTGGTGGGGAACCATCGCCATGGCAGCCGGCATTGTAGCGGCAGTTGCCAGTATCTTTGTAGGTATCTATTCCATGGACCGGATCGAGCCGCATGCCAAGGCTGCCATGACCTATTTCCGGTTTGGCTTGGTGACCATTTTACTTTTCACCCTGGCCGTCTTTCTGCAGCCGGCGCAGGGTCGGGTGATTCCGCTTTCGGTCAACATTGTGGGTATTTTGGCGGTGCTGTCTTACGCCTCGTTTCTAGTGCTGGTGACTGTAAAAGCCAGGCACACGGACGAGGACAAAACCCTGGATCCCAGTGAGAAAAAGGAGCGACCGCGCTTCTGGTTAACCACCTTCCTCGAATGGATGGTCTTTTTCTCCACCATGGTCTGGTTTTTAAGCGTCGCGCTGATCCTGGCCATCTGAATCCGCCTTACAGGAACTCGAACTCATCTGGTTTCGTCCCAAGGGTAGTCAAATCAGGAGAAAAAAAAGATGAAAAAGTGTTTGATTTTGGTGTTACTTTTTGGCATCGCCTCCATCTTATTAACCGCCTGTAGTGGAACTAAAGTGCGCATCACAGAAAGTGACAACGGGCAGACCATAGACCTCAAACAAGGAGATACGCTTTCCTTATCGATCGATGGCAACCCCACCACGGGTTACCAATGGGAAGTGGAAGAAGTGGATTCCTCCATCCTCGCGCTCAAGGGCGACCCAAAATTTATCTCCTCGTCCAGTTCGGTCGGCGCTGGGGGCAATTACATCTTCAACTTTACGGCAACAGCCCCAGGAACCACCAACTTGAAATTAATCTATTACCGTTCCTTTGAAAAAGACATCCCTCCAATCGATACTTTTGTTGTCACAGTGACTGTTCAGTAAGATAAGTTCACCCCCGACAACGATCAGGGGTGAACTGCGTTTATGCCTTGTTCTGCGTTGAAAGCTCGTCATGCTTCTTGCGCGTGATCGGATACCAGATCAAAAGCGGCAGGGCCACCACAAAGGCGATCACCGGCACGACCGCGAAGAAGAATCGCAGGCCGAACAAAGTATGTGCAGATTGAGCCACATCCGGTACGTAGCCGTATAAATCCAGTGCCCAGCCGCCCATGGCCACACCCAGGGCGCCGGTCAATTTACCCAAAAAGCTATTTACGCCAAAATAGATGCCTTCATGCCGTTCACCAGTTTTCGCCTGGTCGATCTCGATCACGTCGGGGATCATGCTCCACGGAAAAACGTATTGGGCCGAAAAACCCAACCCGGCCACAAAAGCCACCCCGTAGATCAATGGCGTAGGGCCTTCAGGTAGGAAGAAAGCCACCAGAATGGCCACACTGGCAATACCCAGGCCAAGCGCGTAAGCCGGCCCTTTGTTGAGTTTTTGTGAGGCGTAACGCCATGGGATCAGGAAGATCGCGATGGTGCCCAGCATGACCACCATGACCAGGGAGGTCTCATCCTTCATGTGCAGTTGGTATTGCAAAAAGTGCGGGAAGAGCGAGGTGAGCAGGGTGAAACTGATGCTGATGATGGTGCTCATGATCATGTACTGCACAAAAGGCTTATTCTTGAAAACGTGCTTGATCTGCGGCCAGGCCGGCATTTTGGCAGGCTGCAGGTCGGGGTTGGGAATCTCTTTGACGCCAAAAGTGGTCACCAGGGTGGTGATGATGGCGATCACGCCAAACACAGCCCCCATGCAACTGTAGGCCACCGGCTCGCTCAACCCAAGACCCATGAAAATATCCGCCAGGGCGGTGGTGGCGGCCGCGCCCAGAATATAGCCCACCACAGTAAAAATCATGCGCACAGAGATCAGGGAGGTGCGCTCGTCGTAGTCATAGGTCAACTCCGCCGAGAGGGCGTAATAAGGCACGCTCACGATGGTCTGGAAGGTATCTGCCAGCAGGAAGGAGCCCAGGATGGCCAGGAAAGCCTGTGCGCCTACCATCCCGGCCGGGAGGGAGTAAAGCAGCCAGATGGTCAACCCAAACGGGATGGCTCCCAGGAGCATGTAGGGTTTGCGCCTGCCCCAGCGGCTGCGCGTGCGGTCAGAGAGGAAACCGAAAAAGGGATCGTTGATGGCATCCCAGGTGAACTTACCCACCAGCAGGGCGGTGCCGGCCAGGCCGGGGTCAATGTAGAGCACATCAGTGTAGTAATACAGCAGGAAGAACTGGATGGAGGCGGTGAGCAGGGATATGCCCAGATCTGCCACACCATATGCGATCTTGGTTTTCAACGGCAACTTTTTCAACATGTGGGGCCTCTACTTTCTCTTGGTGGCGAGATGTTGTTTGGCAGCGGCGAGGAACTCATCCGCTTTGACAAAATGGAGATGCTCTCCGGCATGTTTGTTGATAAATTCTGCGACTTCATCAAAGGTGGTGCGATAGGCAAAAAGGTGTAGACCGATGAAGCGCGGGGTCTGTTCAGGGGATCGTAAAAGTTCCTCGAGGCGTTCAAAGATCTGAGCGGGTTCGTCCCAGATGTGGGCAACCAGAGGGATCTGGTTGGCTATTATAGGGGTGTCATTGACCAACTGCTGCGGCGCCCGGCTGACCACGGCATATCCACTCATAAAACCCAGCAGATCGCCCTTATGGGCTTCCAGCTGCCTTAAAACCCGCCGCGGTGGGTCGGCCACGTAGGTGGTCACCGTGCGCACCCCCGCCCTGCAACAAACCTCCGCCGTGGACTGCATATAGGCCTTGAAATCCCTGGCCAGGGGCGGCACGATATAGCCTGCCCCCGAAGGCCCGGCGATCA
>CAYYRU010000022.1:0-30557 GCA_964474095.1 uncultured Anaerolinea sp. | reverse complement strand
TTCACCTGGCTGTGAAAAGAGAAATTGCCCGCCAGGTGGCAGGGCACCAGGCGCAGCCCATTGGCTGATAGCTGGAACATGAACGAGAGTTCATCGTCGCGTTGGGTGTGCCAACCAAAGAGGGTTGGGTATGGCCTGGCTTCGACCGCGCGTTGGATGCGGTTGCCCAGTTTGACCTCGGGCGAGCGTGCCGCCATCCACGAGAGTGCCAGACGCTTGAGCGGACCGTCTAGGCGCAGAGCAAACAGCAGCTCACGCAGCCAGGGCGGACCGAAGGCCAGCAACAGCAGCAAGGTACTGCCAAAACCCTTGACCGTGCTACCCAGGTTGTAGATAAACAACTGGTTTTGCACGGCATAATCCAGGAATTCGGGGCGCTGCCAGCCCGGTTCAAGGCAGGCGGCAAAGCTCTGCTTGCAGCGCGGAAAAAGATGCTCCAAAGCCCAAGTATAGATCTCAACGCGCTCGTGCCAGCGTCCGCGCAGGTCGTCCACCTTGCGCAGGCCGGAGTTCCTAGCCCAATCTTCCATCTGCGGACTGACAGGAACCAGATCCTCCAGCCCGGCCAGCATGGCAGCCAGGTTGATGGTGTCGGGTTGGGTGTCGTCCCACACCAGGTAGCCCTTGATTTTATCCTTGTGCCGGCCTAGCAGTTCGCTCAGGTCTTTAACGTGTGTAACTTCAAAACCGTGTTCCTTGCGGTAGTATTCAAGATTGTTCTGATCCTGGTTGCCCAACAGGTCGCGGAATTTGCCGTACCAGTGCTCATCATCCATGAAGAGTTCGTTGGTGCGGCGGGCGGCCGGATCGTCGTAAATGCCGTAATCCAGAAAGACACAGGCTCCGCCACGGTTGATCAAGCCCTGCAGCGCGGCGGCGCAGACGCGTTCCTCGTACGAAAAGGCTGAAACATCCAGCAATTCGATGCGTTTTTCAGGGGACATGTTAAAGATTATAGAAAAGTTTGCGCAATAGTCAATCAGATTGCAAATGAAACAACAGATTCCCCTCGTCAAGAAAACAGGATTCGTTTTTGATTCCAAAACTATTCGTAAAAATGTGAAACGACTCAAAACGAGTCAGACATTATTGAGCACAGTACCCTTGGATTGTTTGGCCATGCGGGCACGGAGGTTGAGAAGGCGAGTGTAACTGGTGCTGGCCATGGTGAGCACGCGCAAGGTTTCATTGACTTCCACCAGGGTTTTGGCAGTCAACCCGGCTTGATAGACGACATGCATGAGTTTTTTAAGCATGGCAATGGAAACATCGACGTCCTTCAAACAAAGCGGATCCAGGCCGGAATAATCCTCCTGGGTGTCGACAAAGGCATACCGTCCATGCCGCATGGCGTTAAGGTTGCCCGGCTGCGCGCCCCGCTTGCGGCGATAAGGGATACCGTCTGAGGACTGAGTATGGGTCATTTTCCCTCCGTTTGTATACGCAATCATTGTAGTACTTATGTTCTATTTGTCAAGGGATGGGAAGGGTAGGGGCGTATGGCCATACGCCCTTACGAAGTGATGCGGAGACGGGTTGGGGATCGCCACGCATTGACAAAGTTTTTCGCTGTAAGGAGTTCGATGATATGCTGCGGATTTGCCGTTTGGAGTCAATCCGGCTATGCTCGCGATGAAATCAATGCCATATGTAGGGGCAATTCATGAATTGCCCCTACAGGTACCGGTATATTGCATTGATTTATCGTATATGCGGTTGTATGAGAATACCCTTGTAATTGCAAATTTCGAGCAATACTCGCGAAGACAGAATTAGTACTATCTCGTCAAACTCATAAAGACATCCTCGAGGCTGATCTCGCCAGGGACGAAAGCCACATCCTCCAGGCCAAACGATCGCAGGTGAGACTTGAAGTCTTCAAGACCAAGATGTTGCGGGTCAAGCACGACATGCACCAGGTCGCCCAACAGGCTGGTTTGCAGCACTCCCTTGAGGCCGGCAATCTTTTCCACGATCTCTGGGTGAGAGGCAGCCGAGAAATCCCAGGCCTGCCCCTTGAGTTTCTCCTGCCGCAGCAGCGAAGGCCGGTCAAAGGCCAGCAATTTGCCGTCTTTCATCAACCCCACCCGGCTGCAATATTCAGCCTCATCCATGTAATGAGTGGTGGTGAAGATGGTCACCCCGCCCTCAGCCAGTTGGTAGATCAGCTCCCAAAACTCGCGCCTGGCCAGCGGATCCACCCCCGAGGTGGGCTCATCCAGGAAGAGGATGCGCGGATGGTGCACCAGGGCGATGGCCAGTGCCAGGCGCTGCCGCCAGCCCGCGCTCATGCCGCGCGGCAGGTCGTTGTTACAGCCGGTCAACCCCACTAAAGCCAGCGTTTCTTCAATGCCCTTTTTGTCTTTGAGACCGTATACCCCGGCGTAAAAGACCAAATTCTCCCAAACGGTCAGGTCGTCGTATAACGCGAATTTCTGTGACATGTAGCCGCAGCGGGAGCGTACTTCTTCGGTCTGGCGAAAAGCGTCATAGCCCAGCACAGTGGCGCTGCCCTCAGTGGGCGCCAGCAGCCCCAGCAGCATACGGATGGTGGTGGTCTTGCCGCAGCCATTTGGACCCAGGTAACCCACGATCTCGCCCTGCCCAACTTCGAAATTGACGTGATCCACGGCGGTGAAAACCCCGAAACGCCGGGTCAGGTCTTTTGCCAGCACCACGGTTTCAGCCATGGGCACCCCCTTCTGCCAGAGAGATGAAGACGTCTTCGAGAGAGGCCGTGATCAGACGGGGTTCATTGCTTAATTGAAATTCTTCTCTGAGTGTTTTCAGCACCTGGTCTGCGGCTCCAGACGCCACACGCAGGTGGATCTTGTCACCAAAAGCACGGGCGTCTTCCACCGCGGCGATGTGGAGCGCCTGTTCGGTCAGTCGCATGGGCTCGGAAGTCTGCAATTCAAGCACGCGCCCGGCCAACGTGCGCCGCAATTCGGTGGGGGTGCCTTCGGCGATGATCTGGCCGCGGCGCATGAAACCCAGGCGGTGACAACGAACGGCCTCGTCCATATAGGGGGTGGTTAATACCACCGCCATACCCTCCTGCGCCACAATGCGCATGATCAACTGCCAGAAATCCTGGCGCGTTACCGGGTCCACCCCGGTGGTGGGTTCATCCAAGAGCAGCACCTGCGGCCGGGTGACCAGCGCCGAGGCAAGGCCCAGTTTCTGCTTCATGCCACCCGAAAGCTGGCCGGCCTTGCGTGTGGTGAATTTTTCAAGCCCCACAAACTTGAGCAGCTCCAGGCAGCGGGGTTTCCATTCGGTGAGTGCCAGCCCGCGCACCTCCGCGAAGAAACGGATGTTCTCCAGCACGGTCAGGTCTTCATAAAGCGAGAAGCGTTGCGACAGGTAGCCGATCTTCTCACGCGCTTTCTCCGTCTGGCTGAGAATGTTCAAGCCGCAGATCGTGATCTCGCCTGAATCCGGTCTTAACGCCCCGACCAGTAGACGCAAGGTGGTGGTCTTGCCGGCGCCATCTGAACCCACCAGGCCGTAGATCTCGCCTTGAGCCACTGACAAATTCACTTGATCCACAGCCGTCAGACTGTTAAATGATTTTGAGATCGAAGAGGCCTGAATTTGGTTCATTTTGCTTCCCGGGGATGGGTTCTTTTGCTCGCGAGCGAGTAACTGATGCTGAAGAGAACGATCAGGCAGGCTTGCATGATCCACGGTCCAACGACCGCACTGAGTGAACTAAAACCTTTGGCCACACTTAATCCTTGATTCAAAGCGTTGCCAACCAGGGGAATCAGGGTGATCAACAACACAGATTTGCGTTCAAGCGGCTTGCGGTCAGCCCACAACAACAAAACCGTCCAACCAAACATCAACGGGGCACCCATGCCGGCCACGTTGAAAAAAGTTCCGTCCGGCACAAAATTTGGCAATTGATTGAATTGGCGATAAAGCGCCGGGATCAGCATGATCAAGCCAGCCACCAGGTCAACCACTGCCCCAAGCCAATAACTGATTCGCAACAAGAACACAGGTTTGTTTTTCATAGTCTTTGATCCGGGGTGATGACCACCATGACCTCAGAATCTGCCAGGCTTTTCAACTGTTCACGGCTGGGCACTTTTGGCAGGCCGTGTGCCTTCTGCATCAGCAGACCCATCATGAGCGGATGACGCTTAAGCCTGACCTCGAGGAAATCCGCGATGCGATCAGGATCGCCAACCACTTCGGCTGTGCCGCTGAACTTGCGGCGCTTGACCCACACCTTGACGCGCGCCTCTTTTTCAATGTTACGCACCCAATCGGCTTTCATTCCGCGGGCAGCCCCCAGGTGGATCTTGCCGTCAATTTCTTCGTATTGCAAGGGCGTGACACGCTCCAGCCCACTCTTTCGCCCAGTGGTGGTCAAGAGCAACACGATTTTGCCGATCAGCGGACCCAATCCAATGGCATACAGCACCCGGTGGATCTTTTGGATATTTTTCATTTTGTTCCAGTTAGGCTGTTGCATAAGCTTTCCTCCTCAACATTCTCACGAACAACCAGGCCGCCAACAAAAGAACACCCACCCCAGAGACCATTCCCGGTTGATAACCTTTTTTGGCCAGGGCCGGGATGATATGGAACAAGGGCATGATAATTTCGATGACGGCAATGACGCGAACGATCGGCCAGGTCCATTTTTGGCGCAGAAAGACAAAGGGGCTCATTGCCAGCATGGCTGCCACAATGATCAGGTTGGCCGAGGCAAAGCCTTCCAATGACCAATGCATGACCGGAAAAAAGGCTGCCTTTTGATGGATGGCTTCTGTCACAGTTGGTGTGTACTGATTCAGCCCGGTGACGATCTCTTCCACGCTGTGGGACGCCTGAAGCAGCCCAAGCAGCCAATAAAGGACGGGAACAGAGAAAAACTTGTTCATTTGGCGCCCACTTTAGGCAGCATATCGGAAGCGTGAAAAACCATGGCGTGCTTGAAAAGCCGCACCCGTCTTAAGTAGTCAAACATTGGAACCGGGATGATCGCCTGGCTCACATGCCTTAAGGTTCTTTTTGCGATGCGCCCTTCGGTGGCCAGTTCAAAACCAGCTTGTTGAAAAGCCTGGTAGACCGCGGCCGTCTTGGGCATGATGGGAGATTGATCGCGCTGGCGCACATCGCCAAACAGGCGCGCCCCATCGCGGATGAGTTCACCTTGCAGTGGGGCATCCATGAAACGCGCGTAGATTCTGAAGTAATCGCGAGCGTTGGATGGCATGAGTGGATCGAGATTGTCGCAGCAGATCAGAGAGATGAAGGGTTTTGAACAGATCTGGCCATCCACGTGATGGAAGAACAAGCCGCTTTGGGTGACCTTTAACTGGTTGACATCGCTGGTGCTATAGAGGCGATCCAGAAAAGTCTTGAGCAGGCTGGAAATGCCAAACACGTAGACCGGGGTGGCATAGACCAGGCAATCCGCGGAGGCCATGCGTTCAAAAATCCCAGCCACGTCATCCTTTTCGGTGAACACGCAGCGCAGGTGCTGCACCGGCTGGTGACAGCGGTCGCAGCCCAGACAGTGGTTCATTTTGATCTCAGCCAGGTGAATGACCTCAAATTGCGCGCCGCCGATCTCGGCGCCGGTCTTCAACAGGTCGAGGAATCCGCTGGTTTGCCCACGCTGACCGCGGTAACTTCCGTTGATGGCAACGATCTTCATGTTTTCCTTAATCGGTAACAGGCCGCGCAAAACTGACATCCGCCGGCATGCCGGGTTTCAAACGGCCGTCAGGATTATCCAATTGGAGCCTGACCGCGAAAACGGTGGTTTTGCGGCTCTCGGTGGTTTGCACGTTGCGCGGAGTGAATTCCGCCTGGTCGGCGATGTGCACGATCTGCGCGGAAAAGACTTCACCGGGGAAGGAATCCACCGAGAGGTCGGCCATCAGTCCGATCGTAAGCAGCCCGATCTCTGACTCGGGTACGTAAACCGTGATGGTCAGGGGATCCAGAATGCCAAGGGTGAGGGCCGGTGAAGCCGGTGAGAGCACTTCTCCGGGTTCAATGGAGCGGGTGAGCACCACACCATCCATAGGGGCGGTGACGGTCAGTTTTGAGAGTTGGACGTTCAGCAGGTCAAGGTTGGCCTGCGCCTGGGAGACAGCCTGCTGCGCCTGCGCCAGCCCGGCCTGAGCCTGATCGTGGGCAGCCCGGGCAGCCTTGACTTTCAATGAGTTTTCGCCAGTCTGCAAAGAAAGCAGGCGCATACGCGCGGCTTGCAGACGTTCCTCCGCCAAAACCAACTCGCGTTTTTGAGCGAGCATCTCAACACCAATATCGGTTTCAGCCTCGCTGTCGTAATTCGATTGGGCTTCCTCAAGGGCTGCCAAGGCATCGTCATAAAGGGTTTGCGCCAGGTCTTTCAAGTCCGCGTTGCCTGAAGTGGACGCTTTGGTCAGCACATCTATGGCAGTTTGAACCGCGGACCTGGTGGTGATCAAATCTTTTTCAGCATTAACAAACCCCGCGCTGGCCGGATCTTCATAAAGGGTCTGCAGGGCTTGGGTTAGCTCCTCCTGCTCTTGTTGTGCGGTTTCCACTTCGGCTTCGGCTGCCAGGAGCATCTCTTCGGTGGTAAATGATCCGCCCGGCTGGGTGTAGCCCTGCACGCTTTGGGGCTGCCAATCGGCTGCCCTAACGGCAGCGGATTCCTGCATGGCGGCAGCCAGGGCAAGATCAAGGTTGGCCTGGGTTGTCGCAAGCGCGGCCTGCGCGGTTTCGACCGCTTTTTGGGCAGTGACCAACCCCTGCTGGGAGGCTTCAATTTGAGCGTTCAACAAGGCGGCATCCAGGTTGAAGAGGGTGTCGCCCAGCTTAACCGGGCTGCCTTCCGCCACCAGAACCATGGTCACCCTGCCTGCCACCTCGGGTGAAATAACCGAGGAGACAGCCTCGATGGTTCCGGAAACAGTCAGGGTTTGAGCTTCTTTTTTACTAAAACCCGCGATCAAGAAATAGGCGCACACCGCCAATACCAGCAGCACCATCGGCACAACGAATTTTGGGAGTCTTTTCTTTGTCATTTTTAGCTCCATGAAGGATTAATCCAGACGTTTTCGAAAGCGTAAAGAAGCCGCCACCAGGATCACAATCCCGAACATGGTCAAAGCCAGGGTCTCCACCCAGATCGAGGCCAGGCCGGAACCCTTTAACATCACTGAACGGATGATCACCAGGTAATAACGCAGTGGGATGACGGCTGAGATCCACTGCAACACCTTTGGCATGGCCTCCAAGGGGAAGAAGAAGCCAGAAAGGAAGATGGATGGCAGCAGGGTCATCCACACACCCAGCATGGCTTCCTGCTGGGTGTTGGCCATGGTGGAGGCGAATAAACCAATGCCCAACCCCGAGAGTAATAACAAACCGGAGGTGCCAATGATGAGCCCCAGCGATCCGCGGATGGGCACGCCAAACCACCAGTGGCCGACCGCCAGCACTTCAAAGGTGTTGATAAAGGCCAAAATGACATAGGGCAGCACCTTGCCCACCACCAGCTCCCACGGACGGATGGGAGTGACGATCAACTGTTCAATGGTGCCGCGTTCCCGCTCGCGTACCACCGAGGTGGCGGTTAGGATGGAAGTGATGGCAAAAAGGATCATGCCGATCACACCTGGGATCATGAAGTAATTGCTGACCAGGTCGGGGTTATACCAGACCTGGGTGCGCACTTCCAACGGAGGCTGAAGCTTTGAGGTGTTCAAGCCGGCGCGTTGCAGCGATTCGCGCAACAACTGGGTGGATTGCGACTGGCCGATCAAAACCGCCGCGGAATAAGCCGTGGATGCGGCGGTGGGGTCGGAGCCGTCCAGGATAAAGGCCACCTGAGCGTCGCCATTTGCAAGACGCTGGTTGTAATCAGGGGGGATGATGATGGCGGCACGCGCGTCTCCGTTTTCGATCAGCAGGCGAACCTCCTCTTCTGAGCCGGCCGCGTAGGCCAGCTTGAAGTAATCCGCGGCACGGTAGGCATCCAACAAGGCGCGTGATTCGGCGCAGTGGCACTGGTCAAACACGGCCAGGGGGATGTTGCGCACATCATTGGTAGCGGCATACCCGAGCAAAAAAAGCTGCATGATGGGGATGACCAGTATGATGGCCAGGGTGCGTTTGTCGCGAAATATCTGGATGAATTCCTTGCGAATGATCGAGAATAATCTTGATCTCATTTCGTTTCCTTGTCTGCCAAAACCCCGTGCAGAAAGATCTCCACGAACGCATCCAATGAGTGGTCTTTGAGCATGGTTTTTGGAACCCCTGCCAGAAGGAACTCGGTCATGTAGTACGAAAAGAACAATCCCAAAAAAGCCCTGAAAAGCACAAAAGTATCGATCTCGCGCAGTTCCCTTTTGCTCTTGTTGAAGCGCGCGATCAAGGGCAAGATCTGGGGAAAGACCAGGGTGAACATCTTGGGCAGGTTTCTGCCTTCAAACTCGACCAGTTCCACGAAAATCAGTTTGACAAAGTCCGGGCGTTTGCCCAGTTCGGCCACCATGCTTTTGGCCGCGTTGCGCACAAACTCTTCCACGGTCTTGCCAGGGGCAGCCTGCAGAAGCGGCAGTACCTGGTGGAAGGGGTGTTTACTAATGATGACTTCGCTGAAGATCGCTTCTTTATTCGGGAAGTGATTGTAAATGCCGCCCAGGGCCAGGCCTGATTTTTCGGCGATCTGGCGGATGGAGGTGGCGGCATAGCCTTGCTCCACAAAGAGAAGATGGGCGGCATCCACAATGGCTTGTTTGGTACGTTTTCCTTTTGACAGGGAGAGAACCATTACCTACCTCCAAATAATAACGAACGTTCGTTTTTATTTTAGATCGATTTCGTGAAATGTCAATAGGCAGTAGGATTTTTTCTTGAAACCTGGATGCAAATGACTTATACTAATCTTTACTAAATTGATAGGATTAGTGTGAAAGGAGCCGTGATGCTGCTGGCAAGTATGATCCTCAAAGCAAAAGGGAACGAGGTGCTCAAGATCGATCAGGAGAGCACCGTGGTCGAAGCTCTACAGATCATGGCCGAAAAGAATATTGGCGCCCTGTTGGTGACTGAAAACAAACGACCGGTCGGAATTTTCTCTGAGCGGGATTTTGTGCGCGAGGTCGCCAGGGATCAATGTTTGATGCTTTCACAACCCGTAAAAACCTATATGACCCGGGAGCTATATTGCGTCTCCCCCTCCTCCAGCATCGATGAATGCATGGCGATCATGACCAACAAGCATGTCCGCCATCTGCCGGTTTGGGATGGTAAAACCCTGGTGGGCATCCTTTCCATTGGGGACGTGGTCAAGAATTTGATCGAAGACAAGAACCTGCTGATCGACAACCTTGAACGCTTTATTTTTGGCTGAGTTTTCAATACACAATTTAAAACTGCGCCTGAAATTTCAGGCGCAGTTTTTCAAAGTTACCGGGTTTAGTCGACGAACAAACCTAACAGATTTGCGTTTATCTCAGGCAGACGGTAAAGCTCGCAGCTTTGCGGCTTTAAAAGTAATAGCTGTTGGTTTATTCCATCTTGGTTCATTAAGCTGATCCCGAGCCACCCGTTCTCACTCCAGGCTATTCCGCTGGTTCCCATGGCGGGAGAATCCAGCAGAAGTCGCGAACCGCTGCCATCCATTTTGATCAACCTTACGCTATTGTTATCTCGTGCGCGATAAGCCATCCATTGACCATCTGGGGAGAGTACGCCATTCATTTCTTTGACGGAGGCATCCTCAACCAGGAATAACTCTTCGTAGTTCCCCGTAAATGGATCCACGGAGCGGATCTGCCTGGCAACGCCGCCGCTGTACATGGCGGAAATGATCAGACGGCTATCGTCAGGCAGCCATCCCACCACGCTTTCCCATCCCAGGGATGAGACCGAGGTGACCATGCCTGTTCTCACGTCCATTATAGAAACACCCGCCGCACCGTCTCTCACAAAAGCAAAACGCGTGCCGTCATTTGACCAAACGGGGTTGTAACCGACGGTGCCAACCAACTGGTTGATCGTTCCCCCATTTTCCAAATTGAGCACTTCAAAACCAGTTTCTACGGCATAGATTAATTGTTGGCCATCTGCTGAAAGAGACCCCCATCCAGTATTGGATTTAACCACTTCTTTGTTGGTGCCATCCAAACCATAAAGTACCAACCCCCAGACATCCAAATCAGGCAATTTTTGATAAACAAGCACTTTGCCTGACAGGTTGCCATCCAATAATGCTGCAGATTGGATGGTGCGATTATCTCCACAGGTGCCCTCTGGCAGTTCATAAGTCGTCGGAAGGTCCGCTCTCTCAACGCCAGGAGCCCAGGAGGTTTGCCAGGTCAGCGGTTCGCTGATCAAGGTTAAGTTTGAAAACACCAGGGTAACGCTCCCGGATAGCGGTTGGGTAAAAGTAAGGCTGGTAAAAATATCGCCGTTGGTCAAACCACCTCCACCAGCACCACTTCCGCTTGGAGGATAACCCTTGACTTGCACACGCACGCCATAAACGTCCTGATCTGTTTTGAGGTGGAAGGAATATCCGCCGCGAGAATCGGAGGAGACCTCGGTCAGGGTCAGGCTGCGGCCTGCTAAATCAAACCGCAGATTTGGTTGCCACGCTTGTGGTTGTTCATTTTGCCCAAACTCAAAAGGAATTTCAACCCTCGCCTGCGGATCTGGTTGACTAATCACCACCCCCTGATAAGTTACCGTCAGTGGAAAGGTTACCCCTGTGGCATTGAACTCAAAAACCCAGCCATCAACCCCGATATCAAAAGAGTTGATATCTGCGGGGTAATTGATTGGAACATTCATCCCATTGGCGTCAGTGAAAACCGGCAAGCCGGTGGTTTGCACAAATCCATCATTGGCTTCAGGGGGACTGAACTCACCCAGCAGAATATACCCATTATCGATCTCAACATATTGAGTGATCTTAATGCTGTCATCCGCCGGTGTTGTTGGGAGCGGTTCTGTCGAAACCGGTTCAGGGGTGCTGGTTTGGGTTGGAACGATCTCGAAGACCGGCATCACGGTCAGATCAGACGGCGCGGGCATAAATTCCAGTGCGAACCGCCAATCTTCAGGCGCGGCACCTGGCAAGGTGTTTGCAATACACGGGATCACAAAAGTAGCCCGGTTGACCTCCGCTGGCACAGGCGGATAATCATTGGTATAAGTCAATTGCGTGCCATCCGGTAGTAGTAAATAGGGCAACTCAATACAGCCGGTCTCATTTTCACTGGATGGATATGCCGAGCGCGGAACGCCAAAAACGCGATAATCGATCTGGGTGCGGTCGGCGGTCAACGTGGCGGAGGTGACGGAGACTGTCACTCCGTCACGGGTTATCTCCACAGGTGCAGACAAAACACGAATGGGAGTCTGAGTATCCACAACCCCCACGCCGGGGATGTACCCTAGCAGGCGGCGCATTTCGGCATATACTTTTTGTGGTCCAATGATCAGGGTGGCAGCCAGCAAGATCACAAACAAAGCGAAAGCCACCATCCAGACCGGGCGCAATCTCAGCGGTCGCTTAACGTTTTCAGGGTGCTGATTGGTGCGGCACTTCAACTGGAAGTGTAAAGATTTGACAAAAGTATCGGAAATTGGAACAGCGGCATAGAAGTTCTCGAGGTCTTTTTCGAGACCTGTCAGTTTCATTTGGTCAGTCATGGTTACCCTCCATCCGGTTTTGCATCTTCTCCAAAAGCCGGTAAAGGCTCTTCTTTACGGCGCCTTCGTTACGCCTCAAAAGGTGCGCAATTTCTGCGAACGCAAGACCGGCGGCAAATCTTAACCGTAGCAACTCTTGATCATCATCAGAAAGTTCAGCCACCAATGATTTCAACAATTCGCGCCTTTCACGTTGGTCAGCCTGCTGTAAGAGATCTTCATCAAGGCCTGGCAGATCATCAGATAGAAAAGTTGAAAGTGCGGATTGTCGGAAATGATCGACTGCTTTGCGGCGAGCGATCGCGAACAACCAGGCTGCAAAATGGCCGTCTTCATGATAGCGGTCAATACCTTCTAGCGCGTTGAGGAAAGTCTGGGCAGTTGCGTCTTCTGCATCTGATTGATCGCCGAGACGACTGAAAAGGTAGCGGTAGACCGGCTTTACATAATGCAGGTAAAGCGCTTCGAATTCGCGTTTGTCTTGCTTCGCAGACATTACAAGCCTGGTGTCTCTTACTTCAATATGATCTAGTTTTTGTTCATTCATCAGCCAATCCGTTCTTTGCGCAAAAAGATGAGAATTTGAGCTCTTTAAGCATATCGTGAAAAATACCAGAAAGTGACAAACGAATTTGATGATAAATAAAAAAAAGCCGCCTTTTCAGGCGGCTACGGAAACATAAAAGGGATTATGGGGCCGGAGTGGCAGCTACTGGCTCAAAAAAAGTGATGGATTTCATTACCTGATCTACCACCTTGGAATGCGCCGCCCATTTTTCTGTTGTGGATGAGCCAAAAATCATGAAAGCGCGGTTTGGGGTAATCGTAACCACGATGATTCGCCCATTGGAGTCTACGCCATTTGTCGTCATAGTGAAGTCAATGCTCAGCCCTTTAATTCCGCCGACCTTCACATTCACAGGGTCGGTAAAAGTGGCGTCCATGGAACCGGTGACGATTTGAGTGAGAAATTCTTCCACGGTCATGGCGGAGGGCATCTCACCAGCGCTAAGGATCAATCCGGGGCCGGTGGCTTCGTCGTAATCGGGAGGAGTGATGGCGGCAAAGCCGGCATCTTCCTCATGGTCATATCCGGCAGGCACCTTGTAGGTATAGCCGCCTACTTCTGAACGGAAGATCTCACTTTGCATTTTGACACCGTTGGAGCAGGCAGTCAAAGCAGTCATAACAATGATCAAAATGGTAAGAATGGTTAAGGATTTTCTCATTTTTTCCTTTTATCGTGCTGTGGGTAACTTTCAAGATTGATTGTAATTCCAAAAGGCGGTTTTCTATCTATCGAATATGCAGAAATATTGCAGATTCGTCTCAGGTGAACCAGGATTCCCAGCATAGAGTAAGTCTAGTGGCTTGCAATAATCCCTGCTTCGGGGGATAATCCGTGAAATCAATTTTGGAGAAAAGATCATGGCAAAAACAGTGCGGCTTGGATTAATCGGTTTTGGCAATGTGGGCCAGGGACTGGCTCAAATCATCAAAGAATCACACGCGGATTACCTGGCCACATATGGGCTGGATTTTAAGATCACCGCCGTCGCTGACGCGCTAAAAGGCAGCCTGTACGACCCACAGGGTTTGGATGCCGCTCTGCTGCTTGAAAAAACCGCCAACGGCGGCGGCTTTAAAGGCATGACAACCGAAAAACCAGGCTGGGACGCGCTTGCCATGATCCGTGAGAGCAACGCGGATGTGATCGTGGAGATGAGCTACACCGACCTCAAGAGCGGGCAGCCCGCCACCGATCATCTGCGTGAAGCGCTCAAGCTCAAAAAACACGTGGTCACCACCAACAAGGGGCCGGTGGCACTGTTCTACTCCGAATTGGCAGCCCTGGCCAAAACCAACGGGGTGCAGATCGGCGTGGAAGGCACGGTCATGAGCGGCACACCCACCCTGCGCCTGGCACGCGAGATCCTGGCCGCCGGCCGCATAAACAAAGTGATGGGCATCTTGAATGGCACCACCAACTACATCCTCACCCAGATGGAAAACGGCATGGATTACGCGGACGCGCTGGTCGAAGCCCAAAAGCTGGGCTACGCCGAGGCTGACCCCACAGGTGACGTGGAAGGCTTTGACGCTGCCGGTAAAGTGGTCATTTTGGCGCGTCTCTTGATGAACACCCAGATCAGCATGGAAGATGTGGACCGCACCGGCATCAGCGCGCTTACCTCCGCGGATGTGGCGGCCGCCAAAGCCGCTGGCGAGCGCTGGAAGTTGATCGGCTCCCTCGAATGGGTGAACGGCAAACTGGCTGCCAGCGTCAAACCGCAGCGCCTGCCGGTGACACATCCGCTGGCCGGGGTGGCTGGCGCCACCAACGCGGCTCACTTCAGCACTGATTACGTGGGTGAGGTCACTCTGATCGGCCCGGGCGCCGGGCGCCTCCCCACCGGTTACGCCGTGATCGAAGACATTCTGGCGATTTATCGTTAATCATCCCTACCACAAAAAGGGTTCTTCAAAAAGTAAGGGCGTATGGATATACGCCCTTTTTAATATCAACCCCAAGTTAGGGGTTGTCCCAAATGTAGGGGCAATTCACCCTGGCACTGCCCTCAGGGCATGTGTGAATTGCCCCTACGGGTGGGGGTTATTCTAATAATAGGACCGTATATATGGTGGTAATTTCTAAGCAATTAACCTTTTTGAAACACCCCATTTTCATTTATTTCTTCTTCAAGCGTTTAAGTTGGGGCAGGGCTTTTTCAGCCGCCAATTTGCCCTCTTCGAGGATCTGAGGACCCTCCGAGAACCCCCAACAGGAGAATTTAGTGACATCCGGGCGGATGTAGCAGTCGCAGTCGTCGCTGTTGATGAGCGCCCCGCGGTCTTGCATGATGTTAAACATGGTTTGCAGCACGTCAAACAGGTTCTCGGGGCGGCGGGTGTTCTCTCCGCGATTTGAAACATCTGAGGCGATCACAAACTGGGCACCCATGGCGCGCACCTGTTCCACGGGCAGGTTATCCACCACACCGCCATCCACCAGCAGGCGGCCGTTGAGTTCCACGGGGGTGAAGATGCCCGGCACCGACGCGCTGGCGCGGATAGCAGGCGCCACCGGACCGCTATCCAACACGACACGCTGGCCGGTCATCAGATCGCAACTGATGGCCGCGAAGGGGATCGCCAGATCTTTGAAATCACAATCTCCAATGATCTTGTTGATCACTCCGTCCATGGGTTGCATATCGAAAAGCGCCAATGGTTTGATGATGGAGAGTTTCAGCAAGGAAGGCCATTTCATGTTAATGAAAAGCTCTTCTAATTCTTTCAAAGGCACCCCCGCGCAATAAATCGCGCCAACGAGAGCCCCAGCACTGGTGCCAGCCACAAAATCCGGTTTAATGCCCTCTCGCTCCAACACCTGCAGCACCCCGATGTGCGCCGCGCCCAGGGTGGCACCTCCGCTGAGGGCGAGACCGATCTTTTGATTCCGTTTTAACAGGTTATCAAGCCATTTCATTTCAACCCTCTATAGATAATTCTCTTTGATGCTGTTTAAGTGGTGGGCTTCGTGCCCTGCCGTCAGCCAGATCAAGCCGCGCACGCTGGTGGGGTTGCCTTTGACCTTGCCGGTGCGCAAGAACGCCTCTTCTGACAAGCTCTCAAAAAGGGAAAGGCTGGCTTTACGGATGGAAATGAACTCGTCCACGATCTCTTCCAGGCCGCGTGGGTTGATGCCCGAGTGTTGAACGTAAAGGTCCTGGTCCACTGGGAAGAGCTCGGTCAGGTCATTGCGGGCAAAGCGCAGGGCGCGGTAGGCAAATACGCGTTCCGTATCCATGATGTGGCTCATAACTTCCTTCACCGTCCATTCACCCGGCCGGCAGGGCACGTCCAGTTTATCGGCAGGGATGGAGCGCAGGAATTGGGGAACGCTTTCGATCTCCGCCTGCAAGCGCTCCAGGATCATCCCGTCATCGGGGATGAGGTCAATATACATCACGGCATAGGGGGCATATTCCCCCGGTTGTGGTTTGGCAATTCTCAACATAGTTATCTCCTGTTTAACTGAATTATCGCACAATGCCAGGGTTTCGCGCGAATGAATCCGACAAGGGTTACCTTCCTTTTCGCCGCAAACCGGGTTGGATTTTTCAAAAACCTGACATAAAATGAAGTGTGCACCATTCGTCTTTCGGCAGGTGGTTATGAAGATCTCTTATCGCTCCCTATTGAATTATCTGATCCCGCTGATCGTGGCCTTATCAGTCTGCGTGACCGTTTCTTACCAGATCCGCCAGGTAGCCCTCTCCAACGTGGATAACACCATCAGCTTCAATTCCTTCACGGACGGTTTCAACAAGTACAAAGAACTGCGGCAGGAATGGCGCCCGCGCATCCTCTCCAATTTTCTGGCTGGCCGTTTTGTCAATCTCTTCTCGGATCAATTCCGCAACTTCTATAAATCAGAGGCCAACAAGATGATCTACGCCTGGTGGACGGCCGCCTGGCTGTTCTTGATCTCGGTGCTGTTCATCATCACCTTTAAGCAGCGCTCCTTGCTTTATATCCTGGGGATTTTTGCGGGGATCAGTTTCGCTTATACACCCGGGGTGGGGGTGATGCGCGTCTATCCGTGGGACATGCCTGCGCTTTTCGCTTTTTGCTGCTTTGTGCTCTTTATCAAGCAGCGCCGCGAGCTCTGGTTGGCGGCCTTCATCCCGGTTGCCATCCTACTGAAGGAAACCGCCTTTCTCATGGTGATCGCCTTCCTGTTCCTTGAAAAAGTACCCTGGCGCAGAAAATTGCTGCTGGCGGGCATTGCCGGCCTGGCCGGGATCGCGGTCAAACTGGCAGTGGATCTTTTGACCGGCAACCCTTCGCCGCTGCTTTCCATGACCTACATGGTCGAACCCGGCACGCTGGCAGCCTATATGCACGTGCCCATGAACGCCCCGTTCCGCTTCGAGTTCAGCCGATTGTATGCCAACCTGCCCTCGCTCTTTAGCTGGCGCTGGGACTCACTCTTGTTCGTGGATGCCGGCCTGCTGCTGGTGCTGCTGCTTCTGCCCCTCAAACCATATCCGCTGGCCACGTTTAAGGTGATTGCCGTGATTTTTCTTCTCGGCAACCTGGTCTTTGGCGTGATCACCGAGTACCGCATCTGGTTCGAGATGATCCCACTAGCATTGTATGGGATTGACCTGACGCTGCTTCAACCGGTAAAAGCTGCGGTATCCGCTTCTTCCTGACCCACATTCCATCCGTTTTGACTCTAAAAAGCGATCGTGCTGGCTCCATTCTTGCAACAAAAGCGTTACGTATTGGCATAAAGAGAGTGGAGAATCGAAATGGGCATTACATTTGCTTCCTTCCCCATCCGCGGTGTGGATGTCAGCCAGTTCAACGGAACGATTGACTGGTCAAAGGTGAACTGCAATTTTGCGGTCATCCGCGCCGGTTACGGCCGCACCCTTGATAAATCATTTAAACTCAACTGGGCCAACGCCAAAGGGCGGGTCAAGCGCATGAGTTACTGGTATTTGGATTACTACTCCAATTACAAATCGGGCAGCCCCATCAACGGCACCTCCGATCAAACCTGGGGCGAGATCCAGGCCGAGTTTGCCTGGGGAGCCATCAAGGACGACCCCGAAGGCATCATTTTTCTGGATATCGAGAATGCCAGCGCCTCCGTCGCGCCTTCCATTTTCACCGTCCCAGCCCGCGTGCAAGCCATCGCCAAGGCCTTCCTGCAAAAGATCGATCAATTAACTGGCAAGACCAACGCCATCTACTGCTCCAAGTCTCTGCTGACCTGGTTTAACAGTTGGTTCAAGAACCGCCCGGTCTGGATTGCCTGGTATAACGAATCCCAGACCATTCAAAGCGTGTCCAATGCCGCCCTCAAAGCGGGTTGGACCGGCAAGCCGTTGATGTGGCAATACGCTTCAGATGGTGATATCAACAACGACGGCGTTGGCGACGGTATTGCCATGGGCATGCAGCATAACGCCCTCGACCTGAACGCCTGGATGGGCAGCGCCGAGGAATATGCCGCAATGTTTGGCAGCGTTAACCCGCCCACCGAACCAGTACCGCTTTACAAGATCAAGATCCTGATCTATAACCTGATGGTACGCACCGGCCCCGGCCGGCTGTATCCACATTTGCGCAGGGCCAACTTCCCTGGTGAATATAATGTCTACGAAGAAAAGAACGATTACGGCCGCATCAGCGCCAATGCCTCCGAATGGGTCAGCCTCTCACGTTCCTACGTGCAAAAACTGGATCAACCCGGCACCCCCACCCCACCACCTGTTTCAAGCGGACTCTATCGCGTGAAGATCCTGATCTACAATCTGATGGTGCGCACCGGCCCGGACAAGACCTACACATCGCTGCGGCGGGCCAACTTCCCCGGGGAATACACCATTTACGAAGAAAAGAACAATTACGGCCGCATTAGCCAGAGCGTCTCTGAGTGGATCAACCTCTCACCGGAATACGTGCAAAAGCTGGACAATAAATCCGTGCCGGAAGAACTGTTTCCAGACCTAGATTCTGACCTGGACCCCGAGAATCCATTGCCGGCGGTATTGAGCGACTCTGAAATGCTGGCGCGACTATGGGCGGCGCATCCGGAATTGCATCGTTAAAGCATTTTTTGAGGCGTATCGCGATACGCCTCTCCTTTTCTCAACCCGCGCCTCGTTGGACGGGGGTACAATTAATGCGACACGATTCATAAATCAACTTTCAGGCGAAATGGATCAATTCTCATGACACCTTCCTACAAAATTGTGATTCCCATGGCCGGCCTTGGATCGCGCATGAGGCCGCATACCTGGATCCGCCCCAAACCCCTGCTTTACCTGGCCGGCATGACCGTGCTGGATCATTCCCTCGATCAATTCAAGAGCCTGCCCGGCTTGGAGGATGCTGAATACGTGTTCATCGTCAGCCCCAACCAGGGTGAATTGATCCAGGAGCACATGCAAAATGCCCATCCCGACAAAACGGTGCATTACCTGGTACAGGAACACATGCAGGGTCAATCACAGGCCATCTACCTGGCCAAGGAACTGCTGCAAGGGCCGGTCTTGGTGGCTTTTTCGGATACCCTGATCGAAACCGACTTGACATTTTTGAACAATGAAACGGCTGACGGTGTGGCATGGGTCAAGCCCATGGAAGATCCGCGCCGCTTCGGTGTGGTCGAACTGGATCAAGAGGGTTACGCCACCCGTCTGACCGAAAAGCCGCAGGAAATGAGCAACAACCTGGTGGTGGTGGGTTTTTATTACTTCAAAGACGGCTGTCAACTGGTGGAAGCCATCGAAGAGCAGATCGCGCGCGGTGCCAGCCTGAAGGGCGAGTTCTTCCTGACCGAAGCCATTAACATCCTGCTGGAACGCGGCGCCAGGATCAAAACCAAACGCAGCGAGGTCTGGCTGGATGCGGGCATCCCCACCTCACTACTTGAGACCAACCGCTACCTACTGGATCATGGACGCTGCAACTGTGATTACCAACACAGTGAAGAAGGTGTGACCATCATAGAGCCCGTCTCGATCCCGGCCAACGTCACCTTGAAATCCACGGTGGTCGGTCCGCATGTTACGTTAGGCGAGGGCTGCGATCTAGAGAACGTGGTCATTCGCAATTCGATCATTGAAGCCGGCACCAAGATCAAAGACATGGTCATTGAAAGCTCGATCATCGGCCGTGACGTGATCCTCGAAGGCCGGCCGGAACGCTTGAATATCGGTGATAATTCCTGGATGACACGTTAAAATCTGGTATCATTCTCGTTTATTCTTCACTTCAAGGAGACACCATGCACGATCATTATCTGTCACGACGAGTGGCCGGGTTAAGGCCATCTGGTATTCGAAAATTCTTCGACATTGCCGCCACCATGAAAGATGTGATCTCGCTGGGTGTGGGCGAACCCGATTTCACCACTCCGCCTCCCATCCTTAAAGCTGGTATTGACGCCCTTAACCGCGGTGAAACGCATTACACCTCCAATTTTGGTATTTTAGAGCTGCGCCAGCAGCTTTCAAAGCATCTTGAAGAACGCTACGGTGTTAAGTATGACCCTGTAACCGAGATCGTGATCACGGTGGGCGGGTCTGAAGCCCTCAACCTGGCCTCCATCGCCCTGCTTAACCCGGGGGATGAAGTGATCGTGCCCACGCCGTGTTTTGTGGCCTACCAGGCTGCGGTGGTGCTGGCTGGTGGGGTGGCCGTGGAAGTGCCCTGCACGATCGAAAATAACTTTGATTTTGACCCCGACCAGATCCGTGCCGCCATCACCCCGCGCACCAAGGCCATTTTACTGGGATTCCCCAACAACCCCACCGGGGCGGTCTCGAGCCGCGAGAACCTGTTGGAGATCGCCAAAATGGCCGAGGAACACGACCTGATCGTACTCTCCGACGAGATCTATGACCGCCTGGTTTACGGCGTGAAACATGTGTGCTTCCCGGCTTTCGAGGGCATGCGTGAACGCAGCCTGCTCTTGGGCGGTTTCTCCAAAGATTACGCCATGACCGGCTGGCGCATCGGCTATGCCTGCGGACCGGAACACCTGATCAATGGATTGGTGCGGGTGCACCAGTTCATGGTGATGTCCGCTCCGACCGTGGCCCAATACGCCGCTCTGGAAGGGTTGAAAACCGGCGAGCCGTATGTGCAGAAGATGGTGGCCGAATATGACCGCCGCCGCAAATTGCTGGTATCAGGCCTGAACACCATCGGTTTGCCCACTTTCGAGCCGCGGGGAGCCTTCTACGCCTTCCCCAAAGTGGACGTGACCGGCCTGGACGATGAGACCTTCTGCGACCGGCTGTTGAAAGAAGAACATGTGGCTTGCATCCCCGGCAACGCCTTTGGCGCCGGCGGCGAGGGCTTTGCCCGCTGCTGCTATGCCACGGGTTATGACCAGCTCGAAGAAGCGCTGGAGCGCATCGAAAGGTTCGTCAAGAGGATCTAAAAAATCGGCCGGGATATTCACCCGGCCGATTTTTTTATTGATTGTTCTCGTAAATCAGTCTGATTCCCAAAAGAGTTAATTCTGGTTCGACAACATCAATGCACTGCACTTCCCCGGCCATCAGGTGAGCCAGGCCGCCGGTGGCGACCACTTTGGCTTCTCCGCCCAGTTCCGCCTTCATGCGTGAAACGATGCCCTCCACCAGCCCGGCAAAGCCGTAGATCAAGCCGGCCTGCAGCGAGAGGATGGTGTTCTTGCCAATGACGCGTGCCGGTTTGTGCAGATCCACGGCGGGCAGCAGGGCGCCGGTCTTGAAAAGTGATTCCGCACCTGTGCCGATGCCCGGCGCGATGGCCACACCTTCCAACACCCGGCCTTTGGAGACGGCGGTGAACGTGGTGGCAGTGCCAAAACCGATCACGATCACGGGTGCGCCGTAGAGCGAGAGGGCGCCAACGGCATTGGCGATCAGATCCGGTCCAACTTCGGCGGGGTTATCCGTGTTGACGCGCAGGATGGGCTTTTTGACCTGCCCCACGATGACCGGCTCGAGATCAAGGTGGCGTTTAACCAGATCGCGGAAGGCGATGGTCAGGTCTGGCACCACCGAAGAGATGGCGCAGCCTTTGATCTCTTCTTTGGCAATATTCTCACTGTCAAACAAAGATAACAGGAGCACGGCATATTCGTCCGCCAGTTTGCTCTTGTTGGTGAAAATGCGCCAATGGGTGACTGGTTCGTCGCCCTGGTATAAACCCAACTTGATATTGGTGTTGCCGATATCAATGCATAAGATCATGGCAGTAAATTAAGGTTACCCGATGAGTCCCTGGATGGTGCTGATGATGGCGTTACCAGCCGCCACGGCGATGATGATCACCACCACAGTGGTGATGATAGAACCAATGATGAAGATCCAGCCCAGCCAAAGGCCGGCGGCGGCCATTTTCTTGCCGCCCAATGTGCCCTGGCTCTCGCGGATGAGTTTCTTGCCGCGCGCGCCAGCGATGACTGCCACCAGGGCTGAAATGGGAGCCAGTACAACCGCCCACCATTTGCTCATATCCAAAATTGAGGTGATAGGCCACCACCAGAGATAGGTCAAAATGCCGCTGATCATGCTGGTGAGGGCGGCGCCGTTCATTTTCTTGGGTTCGGGTGCAAGCGCAGTTTCAGGTTGCGGGGTGATTTGATCTGTCATTTCAATATCCTCCTAACGAATAATTGTGTTCCTTTGATTATAGCAGGAACAGGCAAGCTTGCTTCACTTGATTGACCGCTTTCCCATCTCGCTGGAATATTCAATACCTGTTGTGGTATTCAAAAATGAAAGATCACCCTTGTGCCGCCCTGAAATAACCCCGTTCAAAAGGAGGTTAATGATAAAATCATCTGCATGCCCAAGTATGAACCCGTAATCGGCCTTGAAGTACATGCTGAACTGGCCACGCAGACCAAGATGTTTTGTGGCTGCCGCGTGGTGGATAACACCGAGTCGGAGCCCAATATCGCGGTTTGCCCGGTGTGCGCGGCTATGCCCGGCAGCCTGCCGGTGCTCAACCAGAAGGCGGTCGAGTACGGCATCCGCGCCGCGCTGGCGTTGGAATGTGAAGTACAGCGCACCTCGGTCTTCGCGCGCAAGAACTATTTTTACCCAGACCTGCCTAAAGGCTACCAGATCTCGCAATTCGAGCTGCCGCTCGGCCTGAACGGCCGCATGCTGGTGGATACCCCACTAGGGCAAAGCCTTATCCGCGTGCGGCGGGTGCATCTCGAAGAAGACGCTGGCAAGCTGACCCACGTGAGCGAGGGCGGTCAGGAGTATACGCTGGTGGACCTCAACCGCGCGGGTGTGCCTCTGCTCGAGATCGTCTCTGAACCCGACATGCACTCACTGGAAGAAGTGCGGGGCTACGCCACCAACCTGCGCGCCATTTTGCGCGAGATCGGTGTTAATTCGGGCGACATGGAAAAAGGCGTGATCCGTTTTGAAGCCAATATCTCCATCCGGCCCGAGGGCAGCACAGAACTGGGCACGCGGGTGGAGATCAAGAATCTCAACAGCTTTAAGGCCATGGAACGCGGCATTATTTACGAATTGGAACGCCAGGCCAAAGTGCTGGATCAGGGCGGTAAGGTGGAGCAGGAAACCCTGGGCTGGAACGAAGCCGAACAGCGCACTTACTCGATGCGCTCCAAGGAAGACGCCCACGACTACCGTTACTTCCCCGAACCCGACCTGCCCCCACTGGTGGTTGAAATGGACTGGGTGGAGGCCATCAAGGCCACTCTGCCAGAACTACCGCGCGCCAAAAGCTTGCGACTGCAGCAGCAATACGCCCTGCCCGCCGTGGACGCAGCCAAACTGGCCGCCGAACGTGAACTGGCTGCCTTCTTTGAGGATTGTGTGAAGTCACTCAAAGACGCGGCTCCGCGTGCCGCCGCCAGTTGGATGACCGGTGAACTCTTCGCCTGGCTCAATCAAAGCGGCACGACTTTCAGCAAGATCAAGCTCACCCCAGCCGGATTGGCGGAATTGATCAACCTGGTGGCAAACAATACCATCAATCAAAACACCGCCAAGACGGTGCTGATCAAGATGCTCGAGAGCGGAAAATCCGCGAGTGAGATCGTGGAAGCGGAAGGCCTGGCTCAAACCTCCGATCAGGAAGCCATTGCCAACCTGGTGCGCGGAGTGATCGAGGCCAACCCCAATGAACTCGCCAGTTATCTGGACGGCAAGGAAACCCTGTCCAACTGGTTCTTCGGTCAGGTGATGCGTGCCGCTGGCGGCAAGGCCAACCCGGGAGTGCTGAAGAGCGAACTGGAAAAACAACTTTCTCAGAAAAAGACACCGTAAAGTCAAATTCGCCGTTTATACTCTCGCAATACCATCCCTTTGATTCAATAAAATAGATGCTTGAAGAATTGGTCTGGGTTCGCCCTCACCACAAATTGAGTAGTAGATGGAAAGAGCTTCTTGTCCCCTCTCCCACGGACGAGAAATCAATTGACACAGAATATTGTCCGTGGGAGAGGGTCGCAGGGGTGAGGGGTTTTATACTACTACCAACTAATTTCATTACTCAATTTGGAATCATCTTTCCCACCTTGACAAGCCATCTTCTTCTTGTTATTATATCGTTATTCGATATATCGTATTACGTTACAACACCTGGCGATACAACGAAAGGCGTACTATGGATGATAAACAACTGGCAGACCTGATCAAAAAGTCCACCCCGCTGACGGAGGCCTCGTACTACATCCTCATCTCGCTGAGCGAGCCGCTGCACGGCTACGGGGTGATGCAGAAGGTGGAAGAACTCAGCCAAAAGCGGGTGCAGTTGGGTCCGGGCACGCTGTATGGCGCGCTTTCCAACCTGCAAACGCTGGGGTTGATCGAAGCCGCGGGTGAAACCGGCGGCGATAGACGAAAACTCTACCGCATGACCGAGGCAGGGCGCCTGGTGGCTGAACACGAGGTCAAACGTTTTGAAGAACTGGCGCGGCACGGCCGGTTATTGTTGAGAATATGAGGATAAAGATGAAAAAGAAGAATGATGAAAACAAAAAGTCCGTGACCAAGGCTTTTTTCGCCTGGGAAGACGAAAAAGAAGAAAAGTGGCTGGAGCAGATGGCCGCCGAGGGCTGGAAGCTGATATCCGTGGCACCGTACGTATATCACTTTGAACGCAGCGCCCCCGAAAAGGTGGTCTTCCGCCTGGACTATAAACTGACCAACGACAAAGATTACCAGGAGTACCTGGGCCTGTTTAAGGATTCGGGTTGGGAACTGTTTGCCACCTTCTCCAACTGGCACTATTTCAAGATCAACCCTGAAAATCACGAGACCCCTGAGATCTATAATTCGGGCAAAGCCAAGGCGCAAAAATACCGCCGTCTGCTGACTGGATTGATCCCGCTCTTCCCGATCTACCTGGTGGTTTTTAACCCCGCTTTACGCGTGTCAGAGACTTCCAGCGGGGTTGCTCAGGTATTGCTGACCGTCGCGAGGATCTTTCTTACCTTCTTCGTTTTGTTTGTCGGCTTCTTCGTGATCAAGATTTTATCCAAGATCAAACAGCTCGAATCAGATTCAAAAGAATAGAGCATAAATACCTGGAGTGAACATGGACAATCTCAATAAACAATCCACCAAAACCGTTTTCAAGGCATTTTTTGCCTGGCAGGACGAGAAAGAAGAAAAATGGCTGGAAGAAATGGCCTCAAAGGGCTGGTTCCTGGATAAGGTTTCTCCGTATCTGTATTCTTTTCGCAAGGCAGAGCCCCAAAAAGTGGTTTACCGTCTGGATTACAAAAACTCCTTCGCCCAAGATTACGCGGAATATCTAAGTCTGTTCAAGGATTCAAACTGGGAATTGGTGGGCACGTTCTCCAACTGGCATTATTACGTGACCACTGCCAACAGTCAAAACTCGCCTGAGATCTTCAACTCGGATCGTTCAAGAGCGCAGAAATACCGCCGCATGCTATATTTCTTGCTGCCACTTGGAGTATTAATTGTGAGCCCGGCCCTCAATCTTTTCAATATCGCCTCATATACACCCTTTGATGTCGCCATGATCTTTACCAAAGGGTTCTATGCCTTGGCCGTACTCTTGTATATTTATTGCATCATCCGGGTGTTGATCAAGGTCAGGCAACTGGAATCCAATATCAGTGAATAGCCCTCAAGGCCTATATTATCAGATTAATCTGACAATATAGGCCTTTTTCTGACAATCATTAGGCCATTTACGACAAAACTCATATTGACGGAGCTCCGCTTCTCGGATAACCTTAAGTTGTCATACAACAGATATCCTGTTAGGTGACAACAGGCCGAGGAAATGTTGCTAAAACGATTCCTTTCAAACATGCAAGCCAGCGGGCACAGGACCGAGGTGCCCGCTTATGATTTAAGCGCCTGGCATTGCGGCTCACATCTTTTTCTTATCCAATAAAGCGTAAGGAGAGAAGTGTATGGCATCCCAAATCAATGCGTTTGAAATGGCTCAAAGACAGTTTGATCACGTGGCAGAGCTGCTCAACCTGGATCCGCAAGTCTCAGAGATCCTGCG
The DNA here is from genome assembly GCA_964474095.1 of uncultured Anaerolinea sp. Taxonomy (GTDB): domain Bacteria; phylum Chloroflexota; class Anaerolineae; order Anaerolineales; family Anaerolineaceae; genus UBA6107. The sequence goes on along the minus strand of CAYYRU010000022.1, from coordinate 4,820 downwards.
CTGGCCGCTGCGGGAGTTCAGCTTCCGCATTCCGGTGCGCATGGACGACGGCAGCGTGCGGGTCTTCCAGGGTTTTCGCGTGCAGCATAACGACGCCCGCGGACCCAACAAAGGCGGCATCCGTTTTCACCCGGCTGAAACCATCGACACCGTGCGTGCCCTGGCCACCTGGATGACCTGGAAATGCGCCGTGGCAGACATCCCCCTGGGAGGCGGCAAGGGCGGCATCATCCTCGACCCGGCCACCCTCTCCAACAGCGAAAAAGAGCGCCTGGTGCGCGGCTGGGTGCAGGTCATGTGGCGTAACATCGGCCCCAGGCAAGACATCCCCGCCCCTGATGTGGGCACCACCCCGCAGATGATGGCCTGGATGATGGATGAATACTCCAAGCTGGTGGGCGCTTACACCCCCGGCACCATCACCGGCAAACCCCTCGGCGGCGGCGGTTCATTAGGCCGCACCGAAGCCACCGGTTTCGGTGTGATCTACACCGTGCGCGAAGCCATGAAACACCTCAAACTGGATCCTGCCAAGTGTACGGCGGCCATCCAGGGCTTTGGCAATGTTTCACAATATGCGGCCATCGGCTTTACCGAGATCCTTAAAGGCAAGGTGATCTGCGTTTCGTTCTACGACCGAGAAGACAAGGTTTCTTACACCGTCAGCAAAGCGGACGGCATCGATCCGCGCTTCTTGATGAGCATCACCGACCAGTACGGCTCGATCGACAAAGTCAAAGCCAAAGCAGGCGGATATGTGGTTGAGGATGGCGGTGAGTGGATCAAGAAGGACGTGGATGTGCTCATCCCGGCCGCACTTGAGGGACAGATCAACGCCGATACGGTCAAGTTGATCGCCCCGCGCGTCAAGATCCTGGCCGAGGGCGCCAACGGCCCCACCACCCCTGAAGCGGATGAGGTGCTCAAAGCCCGCAACGTCTTCGTCATCCCCGACTTTTTGTGCAACGCCGGCGGCGTGACCGTGTCATATTTCGAAGGCGTGCAGAACGACATGAATTATTACTGGACCAAAGAAGAAGTCCTCGAGAAACTCGATACCAAGATGACCATTGCCTTCCAAGGCGTGCTGGATATGAGCCTAAACCGCAAGGTCTACATGCGCGATGCGGCGTACATGGTGGCCATTGACCGCGTGGTGAAAGCCATGCAGTTGCGCGGGTGGGTCTAGCTCGTTACAGGTAGACAATTTTCATAGCACCCTCCTTAGAACTCACACCCCCTTACCTAGCGAGGGGGTGTGAGGGTTAATAAAGCTACTTTCAGATCATCCGCTTGAATTAATTAATGGTATCGTATACAATACCATTAATGAGAAACGTAGTGATCGACACAAACGTCCTCGTCTCGGCTTTGAATTCAAAGCAGGGAGCATCTTTTCGATTGCTTTCCATGGTGGGACAGAATAAATTCGATTTCGCAATCTCAGTCCCCCTGGTGCTTGAATATGAGGAGTTGTGTGTTCGTAATAAAGAATTGTTGGGGTTGTCTGAAGAAGATATACGAAAAGTTTTGGATTATCTTTGTACGGTTGGCCACCCCACAAAAATCTTTTTTCTCTGGCGGCCTTTTCTCAAGGATTTCCATGATGACATGATCCTTGAATTGGCCATGGCTGGTGGATGTGATTCGATCATTACCTACAATTCTAGGGATTTTGCCATGGTTGAAAAAACTTTTGGCATTCATGTGATCACACCCAAACAGTTCTTATATGAGATAGGAGAAATACCTCATGGCAACCATTAGCCTGCGTTTACCAAAGAGCTATCACGAAAGATTAGGAGAGTTATCTTCCAAACAGGGCATTTCTATTAATCAACTGATCACCAATGCCATCGGCGAAAAGTTGTCCGCTTTGGATACTGAAGATTACCTGTTAAACAGGGCCAAACGGGGAAAGCGCAGCGATTTTGAAGCAGTAATGAGTAGAGTTAAGGATGTAAAACCAGAAAAGTATGATGCTTTATAGCATCGCATCCGCTTAATCGGTGAGAAGTTATTTACGCAGGGTGGGTTGTCAAGAAAAAGCTGGAATTAGGTTATCCGCAATACTTTCTGTAATCTTTTACGGCTGCTGGAACACCAGCCACAGGTTGCCGTAATCCTGGCTTCCGGAGCAGTCGGGCGCGGTAAGGTCTGTCACCGGCTGGCCGGCATCACCCACTCGGATGGTGTAATTAACGCCCGGCAGCATTTCGTAATCCGCGTAACCGCGGCTGATGGCCGGGTAGAGACCGGTGTAAAAGGTCTCCACGCCACCGCCAGATTGTGAGATCTCGATCTTGACGCCCGCCACGGGTCGGTCGGCGGCATCCAGCACGGTGATCTGCATCAAGGGCTTTTCGGGCAGCGGATCACAATCCTTGATAGGATCCTCTTCAAGCACAAAGGGCGAACCAGCGGTGGCCTGTGGGGTCAAGATCGGCCGGGGGGTGCCTGTCGGCCCCGGGGTGCGGGTGGCGTCCAGGGTTCCCTCCAGGGCGATTTCGGGAGTAAAGGTCACACCCGGGTCGGGGTTTTGGATGACCACGGGGTTTTGGGGCGCCAGGGGCGTAATGGCCAGCGAAGGCTGGTTGACAGCCGCGGCCAGCAAAGCCAAAGCCCTGGCCTGGACCTCACTGCCGCCATCGGCCAGCGTGCCTTGCGCCTGGGCGATGAGAATCTCGGCCGGGTTCAAGTCTTGCAGCAGGGTCAGGCGCGAAACCGCGCGGTTGGAGTCCCCTTCCACCAGGTAAGCCTGCGCCACCATCAGGCGGTATGCCGCCTTGTCTTTGTCGCTCAGGGTGGAGGGGTCGGTGTTAAAGTAGGGCACTCGCACGAGCACAAGTGAGATCAGCAGGCCGAGCAAAACACCCAAAATCGCGCCAGTCAACAGGTGCCACGAGCCGCGTTTCTCACTCATGGGGCTGCCTCCGTGGAGATCGTCCCCACCGTGGCCAGGGCGCCTTCAAGCACGGCCAGATCCTGCAACTCGCGTTCCGAATAGCCCAACTGCTGGCCCAAAATGCGTGCCTGCCTGACGGCCTCCGCCGGGTTGGCAGGGGCGATTTGACGCAGCGAGGCCGCCGCGCTTAAGCCGTCCTGATCAACAGCATATCTTTCGGCCACCATCAGCACGTAATCGGCCTGGTAGTCTCCGCGCAGGGATTCCAGTTTGGCATTCTTTGGCGCCGGGGGATTGATAAACCAACCGTAGACCAGGCCGAGGGCCAGACCAAAGACGATCGCAATCACAAAACCCAACAGGCGCTTGTTCTTCATGGATTAATCTTTCGGCAGCATGGGGATCTTTACCCCGCGTTCGCGCGCGGCCTGGATGGCCTCTGGGTAGCCGGCATCCGCGTGACGCACCACGCCCATGCCTGGGTCGGAGGTTAAAACGCGCTCCAGGCGTTTGGCGGCCTCGGGGGTGCCATCCGCCACAATGACCATGCCGGCGTGCTGGCTGAAACCAATGCCCACCCCGCCGCCGTGATGGAAACTGACCCAGGTGGCGCCGTTGGCGGTGTTGATCAGCGCGTTCAAGATCGGCCAGTCGCTGACGGCATCCGTGCCGTCGCGCATGCCTTCCGTTTCGCGGTTAGGAGAAGCCACCGAGCCGGCGTCCAGGTGGTCGCGGCCGATGACGATGGGCGCCTTGACCACGCCTTTGGCCACCAGCTCGTTGAATTTGAGGCCAGCTTTGGCGCGTTCGCCGTAGCCCAGCCAACAGATGCGTGAGGGCAGCCCCTGGAAGGGAATTTGGGCGCGCGCCATCTTGAGCCAGCGCTGCAAGTGCTCATCCTCGGGGAAGAGAGCCGCCACGGCCTCGTCGGTGCGGTAGATGTCTTCTGGGTCGCCCGAAAGCGCCACCCAGCGGAAGGGGCCTTTGCCTTCACAGAAGAGAGGACGGATGTAAGCCGGCACAAAGCCGGGGAAGTTGAAAGCGTCTTTGACGCCGTTGTCGAAAGCGCGCTGGCGCAGATTGTTGCCGTAGTCAAAGACCTCGGCGCCGCGCTTTTGAAAGCCCAGCATGGCGTTGACATGCATTGACATCGAAGTCAATGCCATTTGAGCGTAGGCTTGCGGGTCTCTACGGCGCATCATCTCAGCCATTTCAAGCGTAAGCCCGGCCGGCACGTAGCTCATCACGTCATGCGCGGGGGTCTGGTCGGTGACCACGTCTGGGGTGATACCGCGATCAAATAAATCGCGGAAGACTACTGACGCGTTGCCCACCAACCCGATCGACTTGGGTTCGCCGCGTTTTTTGGCCTCTTCCACCAGGGTCATGGCTTCTTCGAGCGTATCCACCACCACGTTAACGTAGCCGATCTCCTGCCTGCGGCGCGCGCGTTCGGGGTCCACTTCGACCACCAGGCCGACACCCTCGTTCATGGTGATGGCCAGTGGCTGGGCGCCGCCCATGCCTCCCAGGCCGGCGGTCAGCACGAACTTGCCGCGCAGCGAAGGCCAGCCTTTTTGCACAGCCAGCGAGGCCAGGGTCTCGTAGGTGCCCTGCAGGATCCCCTGTGTGCCGATGTAGATCCATGAGCCGGCGGTCATCTGTCCGTACATAATCAGGCCTTTTTTGGCCAGGTTATCAAAGTGCTCCTGGGTAGCCCAATGCGGCACAAGGTTGGAGTTGGCGATCAACACGCGCGGGGCATCCGTGTGGCTCTTGAAGACTGCCACCGGCTTGCCGGATTGCACGAGCAGGGTTTCATCTGGATTGAGATTTTTCAGGCTGTCGAGGATGGCGTCAAAGGCTTCCCAACTGCGGGCGGCCTGTCCGCGGCCGCCGTAGACCACCAGGTCAT
>CAYYRU010000021.1:10025-39481 GCA_964474095.1 uncultured Anaerolinea sp. | reverse complement strand
CGGCTCCCAGTTCACGGTTGCCGGTTCACGGTTCACGTACCACATCAAACACATGCGCGATCGCCGTGGAAGCCGGACCGCCCAGGGCAAGCGTCACTGCCAGGCGGGCATCCTTCACCTGATTGGGGCCGCATTCGCCGCGCAGCTGCTGCACCGCTTCGACCGCCTGGTAAACACCCTTGGCGCCGATGGGGTTGCCCCTAGCCTTGCAGCCGCCCATGGTCATGGCCGGCAGCTTGGCGGAGGGAGCCAGCAAGCCCTCACGTGCCAGGCGCGGAGCCTCGCCGGGTTCGGCGTAACCGCAGGCTTCCAGCGTGAGAGCGGCGTAGATGGCGTAGGAATCATCCAGTTCGAGTACGTCCGTGTAGACGGGCATGATACCGGCCTGCGCGCAAGCGCTCTGCACGGCGTTCCTGGCGGCCTTGAAGGCCAGCGGATCGTGCCGGTCATGCCAGGCCAGGGTGTCGATCGAGACTGCCGAGCCCAAAATCCGCACCACAGGTCTGGCGTAGCCCTTGGGCAGCAGGTCGCGCCGGGTAAGGATCAAGGCGGCGGCGCCATCCGCGTAAGGGGCGGCGTCATACAGGTTGAGCGGCGCGTTGGTCAGCGGGGCTCTGGCGTAGGTCTCAAAGTCAATCGCTTTTCTGAAGAAAGCGTTGGGGTTGTGCGCCCCATTGGCATGGGCCTGCACCGCAAACCCGCCCAGCGCGTCTGAGGGCAGTGAATGTTCAAATAAATAGCGCTGCATCAGCAATCCCGCCTGGCCGGCTTCGGTCAGACCCTGCATGCCCTCGTAGTCGGTATCCAACCCCTGGGCGGCGGCGGTTTCTGACTCGCTGTGAGCCATGTCGGTCCATTTTTCGAGGCCCAGCACAGCCACCGTATCCACGTAGCCCGAGAGGATGGCCAGGTAACCCAGCCGCAAAGCAGCCGCGCCTGAAGCCCCTGAGGCCTCGGCGGTATAAGATTCAATGTGCCCGAAATGGGCATAATCGGTGAAAAGGGCGCCCAGGTTGGCCTGGTGAGAGACCATTGACGAAAGCATATTGCCAATATAAAGCGCCTGGGGCTGCAAGTCTCCGCTGTCTTTGACGGCAGCACGCAGGGCGCGCACGCCCATCTGGCGCAGGCTCAGCTCGAAATGTTCTCCAACGGGGATCTGTCCGATCCCGGCAATTACCACATCTGTCATGGCAGCTCCCCTTAACCCATGTTGATCTTGTCGCGGAAGCGCGTGTACATGGCGTAGTCGATCTGGGTGCGCCGCGTGATGTAATCCGCGGTGGAAGGAGCCTTGCCGCGCCGCTCTTCGATCTTGTCGGTCACGATCAGCGAGAAGGCATCCGAGCCGGCGCCCGAACCGTAAGAGACCATCAAAATGCGGTCCCCGGGTTTGGCAAGATCCAGCACGGCGGTCAGGCCGATCAAGGAGGAACCGGCATAGACATTGCCAATGACGGGAGCCAGCAGGCCGGGTTTGATCTGGTCGGGCACAAAGCCAAGCGTGGCCCCCGCCTTGAGCGGAAACTTGGGATTGGGTTGGTGGAAGACGGCAAAGGCGTAATCACTGGCCTTGCGGTTCAAACCGTCGAGCATGATCTGCCCGGCGGTCTCCACGTGTTTGAAATAGGCCGGCTCGCCGGTGAAGCGCTGCCCGTGTTCCGGGTATTTCTGTTCTGGCCGGCGCCAGAAATCGGGCGTGTCGGAGACGTAGGAATAAGAAGCTTCGATGACCGCCAAAGACTCTTCCGCCGGACCGATGAGGTAGGCGGCCCCGCCGCTGGCGGCGGTGTATTCCAAGGCGTCGCCGGGCTTGCCCTGGGCGGTATCCATGCCGATGGCAAGGGCGTATTTGCCCATGCCTGACCCCACCAATGCGGTGGCAGCCACCATGGCCTCGGAACCGGCCTTGCAGGCGAATTCCCAGTCGCCCGATTGGATGTTGTGCGATGCGCCGATGGCTTCAGCCACCACCGTGCCGCTGGGTTTGACGGCGTAGGGGTGAGACTCGGAACCCACCCACACCGCGCGTAAGTCGCAGGCGTTAACACCGGCACGCGCCAGGGCGTTGCGGGCGGCCTCGATGGACATAGTGATCACGTCCTCATCCAGGCCGGCCACGGCTTTCTCTTTCACCATACCGTTACCCCCGCCCACCCAAACCCGGGCAATCTCAGTTCCAGGCAGCCGGTAGCGTGGAAGGTAAGCACCGTAACCCACGATGCCGGTTTTACGATCAGTGTGCAGCAACAATTGCGCTGCCGATGCAGAGGATTGATCAGTCATGAGGTTATTGTCTCCACTCTTTGAGGATTTGCTCCGCCCGGTCGCCGCGGATGTTCTTTTCAAGCACCAGTTGGTTGGCCAGTTTCTCAACTTCCACACCCTGCGCCCCGGCGGCAGCGGCCACCTGGCGAGCGTGCAGGCTCATGTGTCCGCGCTGAATGCCCTCGGTGGCGAGGGCGCGCAAGGCGGCCAAATTTTGGGCCAACCCGACCGAAACCACGATCCCGGCCAATTCAACGGCCGAGGTTACTTTCATTAATTTGAGGGCCGCCTGGGCGGCAGGGTGCACGCGCGTGGCGCCGCCCACCGTTCCAAGCGCCATGGGCATCTCGAGCGTGCCACACAGGTTGCCAGCGTCGTCTTTATGCCACTGCGTCAGGCTGGTGTAACGTCCGCCGCGGGCGGCGTAGGCATGCGCGCCGGCTTCGATGGCGCGCCAGTCATTGCCGGTGGCGATCACCACGGCGTCCACGCCGTTCATGATGCCTTTATTGTGTGTGGCCGCGCGGTAAGGGTCAGATTGGGCAAAAGCCCAGGCCTCGAGGATGCCATCACGCACCTTCTCGCCGCTGTACTGGTCAAAGGCCAGCGCCGAAACGGGGATGCACACACTGGCACGTGCCAGGCGCCGATCCGCCAGGTTCGAGAGGATGCGCAGGTGCACCCGCCCGCCCGAGATCTCAGCCACACGTGGAGAAATGCGCTCCAGGGCGGTGTTGACCGCGTTGGCGCCCATGGCGTCGCGCACGTCGATGACCAGGTGAACCACCAGGAACGCCCCGATCGGAGAGTCGTTGATGAGGCGCACTTCGAGGTCGCGCGGACCGCCTCCCATGCGCTGCATCACGGGGTCCACCTGCGCGGCCAAATCGAGAATATCTTGTTTATGGTTGAGGAGGTTCTGGCGGGCCTTTTCTAGATCAGGCAGATCGAGGATCTGCAGTTGGCCGATCATTAATGGATCGTCCACTTCTACCGCGAATCCGCCGCCAGCCCGGGCCAGTTTGGCCATGAACGAGGCGCCGGCGATGACCGAGGGTTCTTCCACGGCCATGGGGATAAGCACCTCGCGGCCGTTTACCAGGAAATTACGTGCCACACCCAGCGGCAGCCCGAAGACGCCAATGGCGTTTTCCACCATGTGATCGGCGCTCTCGGGCGTCAAAGCCTGTGCTTGCAGGGGCAGCAGTTCTGATATAGGCACGCCACTTTCAAGACTCAACTGTTTCAGCCGGTCTGAAAGGGATAGTTCATAGAATTTGGTTTTATCAGTGTCCGTCAAGATTGCTCCGCTTTCATCAACACAAGGCAATCTTACTTATGAGATACTGGCAAAACCTATCAAGATTCCATGGGGCGCCTTTTTTGGAAACCCGTATAATAAAGATATGATCGAAAATGAGCAACTTCGCATACGCTTCCCCTTTTATCAACGCATGAGCATTGAGGGTGAACGGTCCGCCAAAGCCGACGAGATCTTGTGCAGCGCTATCGACCGACTGCAAAAAGCAGCCGTGGATCCACTTAAACTGTGTGACTGGGTCGGCGGAGTGCGTTATTATTTTGAAAACATTCCGCAGCGGGGGTTGACCTCAAAAGGCTGGGTCAAGCTCAACCCGAACGGCATGACCGAATGGACGGTGGTGCACGAACTGGCGCACGCCTGGGACGCCGCTCACGACTGGCAAATCTCCAAACAAATGAGCAAGGCCACCCACAGCGGCTTTCTTTCAAAACGGTTGCACAAGCTCTTTCCGACCAATCCCCGTTTTTGGTACCGGGTGGGTTTACCCCCCGCGCCCTGCGGTATTGACAAAAACTTCAACGAGAAGGAAGATTTTGCCGAAGCAGTGACAGCATATCTATTCCCCGATGACGCCCGCAAAAAAGCGTCCAAACGCAACGCCTCGTATGAGTTCAACGGGTTCATCCATTTTCACGACACCCCGCGGGGAAGATACATCCGAAAATTGTTTGGCAGGTAATAGAAATATTTCATATATGTAAAGACACGGCGCGCCTTGTCCCTACATATGCTGGTACATTGTTGAAATCATCGTATACATTAATACAAATTCCCGAATCAAAGGATTCGGGAATTTGTTATGATCGCGATTTGAAAACTTCGCTACGCTTCCACGATCTCGTCGCAGGAAGGCGCGTTCTGGCAGATATAAACTTTTCTCGGTTTGAAGAACAGGCGCCGCTCAGATTTCAAAAGCATGGGCACTCCGCAAGCCGGGCAGACCGGCACGTCATTCAGGTTCATGAAGGGACGTTTGTCTTGCGCAAGATAAGACTCGGACTCTTCTATCATCGGCTCAGGTTCCAACTCGGCACTCTTCACGGGGAAGGATGTGCCCAGTGGTATTGCCGTGGATGCCACGGCAGCCTCAGTGACCACATTCCCAGCTGAAGCGGTGGCACCGGCAAAAGCAGGTTGCAGCGCAGAGGTGGGTGCGAGCACTGCAGCCGCAGTTTTCTTGCGCGCAGATTCAGGCAGCGATTTGCGGATGCGGGTGGAACGCATGACCTCGAGGAAGTCCTCACCGTCATACAGGAAGATGGGTTTGCCTTCGGCCCACAAGCGGGCTGCGGCGGTGATGGTGCCAGTGGTGATGACCGCGCCGGCATCCGCGTTGGCGGCGCGCATGGCACCGTAAAAGTCGCGAATAATGGGCTCGCCCACACGTCCGCGGTATTTTTTACACTGCACCAGCCAGGTCTCGCCTTTGCGGGTGTTTACCACCAGGTCAATGCCATGATCGCCGGTGGCGCCCACAAGTTCAACCTTGTGACCCTGGTCGCGATAGGTTTCGGCCACCAGACGCTCAAAATCTTTGGGGGAGAGCCGCTGCATTTCTTCCAGCGTGTCCGCCTTGATCTGCTTATGGTGTTCTTCGATCAGGATGGCCACTTCAAAGGGCAGCAAGATCAAGCCAACGCACAAGAAGAGCTTTTGATTGATGGCTTCAGGCAGCAGATGGAAGGTGTCCATTTTGAAGATGTAAAACACAAAATTGAGCACCGCGAAGAACCCCCACGAACCCACCAGCCATTTGATCGAGGTGCGCAGCATGGCGCCAACACCCTTGCGCAGCTTGAACACCCCAAAAAGGATGGTGATCAACATGATCGGCCACAGACCCACCAGAAATTGACCGGTTGTGATGGCTAAATCGACAATTGTATCCATGCAGTTACCTCCACGCTATTAATATGCGTTTTGATAGTTGCACGAATAATGCCAGAGTTGATATTGATGCGAGTCGAAGAAGATCAGAGCTGGATGCTGTCTCCGGGTTTGAGTACCTGCACTTCGGCGTTCGTCTCCGCTTTGACGCGCCCGGCCCACTTCTGCGGGTCCTGACGGATGATCTCGAAGGTGTCATAATGGATGGGCACCACCTTGCGCGGGTTGAGCAGCTTGACCGCCCGCAGGGCATCTTCTGGGTCCATGGTGTAGTTGCCACCGATGGGCAGCATGGCCAGGTCAATCCCCTCCTCGCCGATCAGACGCATGTCGCCAAACAAGCCGGTATCCCCGGCCAGGTAGATCTTTTTTTGATCAGGCGTGGTGATCAAGAAACCACAGGGATTGCCGCCAAAGGTGCCATCGGGCAGCACCGATCCGTGGATGGCAAAGGTTAGTTTGACATAAGCAAACGGAAATTGAAATCCGCCACCGATTTGCATGGGGTGGGTCTGGAGTTCGCTCTTGGTCAGCCAGGCTGAGATCTCGGTGTTGCAGATCACGGTGGCGCCGGTGCGTTTGGCAATACTGCGCGTATCTCCCAAATGGTCGCCGTGCCCGTGCGACACCAGGATGAAATCCGGTGACAAATTGTCAGGCTTTTCACTCGCCAAAGGATTGCTGCTGAGATAGGGGTCTACTAAAACAAAGTGTTCGGCGGTCTTGATGCCAATGGCGGCGTGCCCATACCAGGTGATAGTAGTGGTCATTGAGTAACTCCTTTCCTTCCAATCGCGAAAAGTTGCGGGGCGGAATGAAACCCGATCGCCTTGACGCGTTTTGCGAGTTGCTGTCCTTCAGCGATCAACGCTCGATCCTGGGTGCGTTCGAGATAACGCTCAATGATCTCATCGAGTTCAGCAAGCAGTTCCGCATCAAGCGGGTCATCACTCACATCAGATTCGTCGAAATAGCTCCATTGATCAATTCTGGTTGATTCAAGCAGCGAGACCAATTCACCACGTGAATAAGGGGAGCGGTGAAACACGCCGCTGGCGGTGTCGATCTTGCCCCACCATTGATGTAGAAGGGTGTGAGTAAGCTGAGTCTCACTTTGACGGTCGGCATACATCTCATGGAAGATGAAAACACCCGCGGGTTTTAGCACCCTTTGCATTTCCGCCAATACCACTTCGGGTTGAGGCAGATGATGAAGCGAGTTTGAAATGGCCACCAGGTCAAATGAAGCCGCGTCAAAATTCAGTTTGGCCCCGTCCATTACTTGAAATTGAATGTGATGCGGATCAAATTTTGCATCCTGCCAGATATCCAATGGTTTCACATCAATACCTATGGCCTGGCCGAAACCGCCCAACTGTTCCTGCAAGAGAAGGATGAAATCCCCTTTGCCGGTGGCTACATCCAGTATTTTGTCAGCATAAATCGAGTGAAGTGCTTCTTCAAGTATGCTCATGGGTTTTTTAATTCATCTCCTAATGGGGCGCCAAGAGCAGAAAAATGTTCTGGCGGCAATATTTGTGACGCGTTGGAAAACGAAGCAGCCTGTTGATCCTCTTTTAGAACAATCATCAAAGTCAATAGAGTAGCCGAAGTAGTGCAAATAAATTCATCCAAAGTCTTTTCATTAAGATAAGGAAAAGACCGGTCCAGGATGCGGCTTTCATCAGGGGTTGAGTAATATTCCTTTATGTAGCGCATTTGGTGATCAAAAGCTGCTTGCGGGATGAATGGCAGCGGTATCGTTGGGATGTTCGAGTTCATGAATCCCTGCCAAAAGGAATTCTTCGGGTGGTCTCGCAGGAACTTAAAGTCGAGCCCATACCAATCTGATTTAACTTTTTCCACCGCGTCTTGCATGGAATGTGACGAAAAGAGCGCCTGATTGGACGAACGTGTAGTAGTTCCGATCCGTTTTGCCCACAGTAAATCAGTTACCAGGTGGCAATAATAACCCCACAAAAAGCTGCTCTCACTCGAGTTGGAACGATCATCTCTTTGAGCTAAATACCTGGCATAGAAAATAAGATCCTGAACATCCTCTTCGCGATTGCCGCTCCCCAGAAAATGGGTAACGCTTTTAGGTGGATCAAAAACCGTCCAATCCTGGTTGGGTAAACCAGAGTCCGGAGCGAGGTTCCCATAATAAAAACCCACCTCCTCCAACCATGGAGTGTTTTCCAAGATTTTTGCGGCAACTCGCAGATGAGAGATCCAGGTGCCCATTCCCTAATTCTAATTGAATTTTACAATCCTCATATGCAATTCATATTTTCGGTAGTGTATAATCAAAAATGTCCCTCGAGAACAGAGACGAAGAAAGGAAAAAATGAACGTCTTACTGGACCCCAATGTTGCCTATCTGGTACTCGTTGTGGGTTTTCTGTTAGGAGTGCTGGCACTCTTTACACCGGGTACCGGTCTACTTGAAATAGGCGCGCTATTATCCATCTTTGTGGCTGGCTATTCGATCTATAACCTGCCGATCAATGTATGGGCGCTCATCGTTTTACTGGTGGGCGTGGTGCCTTTCATCCTCGCCATGCGCAAGTTCAAACGCTGGTATTGGTTGATCCCGGCCATCCTCTCGATCGTGATCGGATCAGTATTCCTTTTCCGCACCGCCAACGGAGCCCCGGCCATCAGCCCTCTCCTGGCATCGCTGGTAAGTGTTCTGGCCACTCTTTTCTTATGGTTCATTGGAAGAAAATCCATCGATGCCATGCGTTCCCGTCCGAACCAGGATCTTTCACGCTTGATCGGAATGACGGGTGAAGCCCGCACCGATCTCTCACCGGACGGCACCATCTACGTGGATGGTGAAGAATGGTCTGCCCGCAGTGAGGCAAAAATTCGAAGTGGTGCGCAAGTGAGGGTGCTTAAACGAGACGGACTCGTCTTGTTGGTTGAATCTGTAAAACAATAAGTTTGGTATCACCGTTTTTGAAAAGGAGAAGTCATGGATTTTGGAAATATTGATATCACATTGATTTGCCTGATCGGTTTTGTGGTATTCCTGGTGATCATTTTCTTGGCCGCCGCCATCAAGATCGTGCCAGAATACAAACGCATCGTGGTTTTTCGATTGGGACGCTGCATCGGACCAAAAGGCCCGGGATTGATCCTTTTGATCCCCTTCATCGATCGACCAGTTTCTGTTGACCTGCGTGAGCAGGTGCGCGAGATCCCGGCGCAAACCTCGATCACCCAGGATAACGCGCCCATTTCGATCGACTTCCTGTGGTACTACAAGGTGTTCGATCCCGTGCAGTCCGTTTTGCAAGTTCAAAATTTCGAACTGGCTGCCCAGGGTATCGCCACCACCACTCTGCGTTCCGTCATCGGCGGTATTCTGCTGGACGGCGTTCTCTCAGAACGTGAAAAGATCAACACCTCTTTGCGTGCCCGCCTGGATGAAGTCACCGAGCGCTGGGGTGTCAAAGTCACCAACGTGGAGATCCGCGAGATCGTGCCTCCAAGAGACGTTCAAGACTCCATGAACCGCCAATTGACCGCAGAACGCACTCGCCGCGCCGTGGTTACTGAATCCACTGGTACCCGTGAAGCCGCCATTAATGTGGCCCAGGGTGATAAACAATCCAACATCCTTAAAGCCGAAGGCGAGAAACAAGCCGCCATTCTGCGAGCTGAAGGTGAAAAACAAGCCCAATTGCTGCGTGCTGAAGGTTATCAGAAAGCCCTTGAAGCCATCTATGCCGCCGCCAAGGATATTGACCAGCACACCATGACCTTGCAATACTTTGAAACCCTCAAGAGCATGGCAGCCAGCCCGGCTACCAAATATATCTTCCCGATGGAATTCACCAGCCTGCTCAGTGATTTCGTCTCGAAGGGCAATAAAGCCAAGTAGATCCAACAAAAATCACCATAGGTTCTGTGGGTTGGGTGTGAAAGCACTCAACCCACAGTTTTACTAAGACATGCGCGAATCCCTCCCTTTTACCCTATCCAACGCTGGCCTCGGCGACTTGTCGCAAATGCGGGTCATCGAGAAAGCCTGCTTTCCTCTGGATGCCTGGCCGCTCTTGGAACTGATTGCGGTCTTGATTTTGCCCAACCTGGTCAAGATCAAAGCCGAAGTGGATCAAAAAATGGTTGGCTTCATCGGAGGAGACGCCCACCGCGGTGAAGGCGTGGGGTGGATCACCACCCTGGGGGTGCTGCCGCAATTCCAACGCATGGGCATTGCCAGCGCCTTGCTGCAGCGCTGTGAAGAAGAAATGAACATGCCTGTGGTCAAACTGACTGTGCGCAGGTCCAATTTCAGCGCTCAGCGCCTCTATTTCAGCCGCGGTTACCGTCAGGTGGACGTATGGGATCGATATTACGAAGGCGGCGAAGACGGTTTGATCCTTGAAAAAAGAATTCGGTAAAACAAAGAGGGATTTTTATGCTACAAATCACACAAGAATTTAAACAAAAGTACCCTGATGCATTCGCTGGCTGGTTGATCATTCGCAATGCCCGCAACCTTGCTTCTCATCCTCAGTTGGAAGAAAGCAAACGGCAACTCGAAGAAGAGCTGCGCGCCCGTTATGCCGGGATGGATGCACATGCCATGGCCGCCATACCAACCCTGGCTGCCTACGCGGATTATTACCGGCGTTATGACAAGACCTATCATGTGCAGGGGCAGTTGGTATCTATTGTTCATAAAGGCAAATCCATCCCAAGCGTGGCGACCCTGGTGGAAGCCATGTTCATGGCCGAACTCAAGAACGGCCTGCTGACAGCTGGCAGCGACCTGGATCAGACACAACCGCCCTACACACTGGACGTTGCCACCGGGGCGGAACAATACACTTTAATGCGCGGCACCGCACAGGCTTTGAAACCAGGTGATATGTACATCGCGGATGCTTCAGGGGTGCTTTCGAGTATCCTATATGGTCCGGATCAGCGCTCACAGATCGGCGTCGAGACCCGTAACGTGCTCTACACCGTTTACGCGCCAAAAGGCATCTCCGCCGAATCCGTTCAACATCATCTTGAAGAGCTGCGGGATCTGGTGCAATTGGTATGCCCTGATGCCATTACCGAGTCACTTGAAGTGGTTGGATCGTCCATCGCCTAAACTTTCATCAACAAACGGAAAAAACATGCCGGATCATCCAGAGATTTACCGCAGTCAAGCCTGGAAATATGAAGCCCTGGTGTCACGTGAAGACTATCAGAGAAACCTCCTGCCGGCAATTGAAAAGATCATCCCCCTGCAAGACTGTGATGTAATTGAGATGGGCGCCGGTACGGGCAGGCTGACCTGCCAACTGGCGCCAAAGGTGCGCTCCATCCGCGCGTTCGACATTTCACAACACATGTTGGAAATCGCCATCGGAAAACTTAAACAAACCAACCTCACCAATTGGCAGGCACAGACCGCCGATCACCGCGGCCTGCCGGTGGATGATCACAGCGCCGACCTGGTGATCTCGGGCTGGAGTGTGTGCTACATTGTGGTGGATCATCCTCAAGACTGGAGATCGGAACTCGAAAAAGTGCTGGTTGAGATCAGGCGCGTGCTGCGTCCGAGTGGCAAAACCATCCTGATCGAGACCCTGGGCACAGGCTTCACGCAGCCAACCCCGCCTGATCACCTGGTCGAGTATTATGCCTGGTTGAAAGAGAACGGATTTCAGAGCACCTGGATCCGCACCGATTACCGCTTTGAGAGCCTTGAGATTGCCAGAGAATTGTCTGAGTTTTTCTTCGGTAAAGAGATGAACCAAAAAATACTCCAAGATTCAAATGGCATCACTTTGCCTGAATGCACCGGCATCTGGTGGAAATAACCCCACGCCCTGGCCGAAATCAATACGTCAGGGCGTTTTCTTTTTCGTGGCATAATTAAATTTAAAGAATTCGCGAATTCGAGGAGCTTACTATGGAAAAACGCATCGTTTTGATCGGAGCAGGCAGCGCTCAATTCGGTTACGGCACCATCGGGGATATTCTGCAAAGCCAGGTGCTGACTGGCAGCACCATTGTATTGCACGACATCAATCCCAACAGCCTGGCGGTGGTGAAAGATACCGCGGAACAGTACGTCAAAGCCCACGCCCTTCCATTTACGATCATTGCCACAACCAACCGGGCTGAAGCCTTTGCTGGCGCGGATTTTTTGATCAACTCCATCGAAGTGGGCGACCGTTTTGCTTTATGGGAACAAGATTGGCGCATCCCGCAACAATACGGCATCAAGCAGGTCTACGGAGAGAACGGGGGTCCTGGCGGACTCTTCCACTCGCTGCGTATCCTCCCGCCCATTTTGGAGATTTGTGCCGAAGCGCAGAAGATCTGTCCGCAGGCCACCATCTTTAACTATTCGAACCCAATGAGCCGCATCTGCACCACTGTGCATCGGGCTTTTCCAGAGCTTAAATTCGTGGGTTTGTGCCACGAGATCGCCTCGCTGCAGCAGTATCTGCCCATCATTCTGGGTGTGCCGTATGAAGACTTGGAGGTGCGGGCTGCTGGATTGAATCATTTCAGCGTGGTGCTATCAGCCAAATACCGCAAAGACGGAACCGATGCCTACCCTGAGATTCTGGCCAAGGCTCCTTATGTGTTCAACAACATGCCCAAAATGGACGCGGTCTACAAATATGTCAAAGAAACGGGCGCCATGCCTCAAAGTGTGGAGGTGCTTTCTGCACTTGAAACAGAAGCCTGGTCAGAACACCAGTTATTCAAGGTGATCCTTGAGAAATTCGGGCTTTTCCCCATCACCAGTGACAGCCACTTCGGTGAGTACATCCAATGGGCGCACGACGCGGTGGACCACAAGGGCATCCTCGATTTCTACAACTTTTATAAGGGTTTCCTCTCGCGGGTCGAACCGCGTATCGAGAACAAACTCAAAGAGAGGGTCGTGCCCATTATTGAGGGCATTGTGACGGATTCCGGTTATGTGGAAGAAGCCGTCAATTTGCCCAATCAAGGGCTGATCGATAATCTGCCCGAATGGATCGTGGTGGAAGTGCCTGCCACGGTGGATAAGAACGGGGTGCACGGCATCCCCATGGGGCGTCTGCCGAGCGGTTTTGCTGGCCTACTTTCAAACCAGGTGGCGGTGCATGATTTGACTGCTGAAGCCGTGCTTCAAAAATCCAAAGCACTGGCTTTGCAGGCTTTGCTGGTTGACCCCAATGTACAGCAATTCAAAGGTATGGAAGAACTTCTGGATAACATGCTTGAATACCAAGCCAGATGGCTGGGATATCTCCAATAGGTCGAATTATTGGGAATTTATAAGCGTGTGCCAGTTGCAAATGGACGCCATAATCTTGTAAAATGATACTTACCTTTCAACGCTGAATTGTCAATATTACATTTGGATGATTGTGAGTCAAGGAGCAACACATGAATGCAGAGGTTATTTACGACAGTCCTTTTGCGACAATGTGGTTTCACCCCGAAAGTAAGATTATTCATCATCAAACTCATCCCCAAAAAAGCTCCTGGCATCCTGAAGAATTTCGCAGCATGATGTTGTTGGGGACTCAAACTATTAAAGAAAAAGGCGCACAAAAATGGCTATCCGATGACCGGGAAACAATTGGCGCAAGAAAAGAAGAATATCAATGGGGTGTTGATTTTTGGTTTCCTGAGACAGTAAAAGCCGGTTGGAAACATTGGGCCATCGTTCAACCGAAACACATTATTGCCCAATTAAATATGGAAAAAGTGGTAAAGGACTATAAAGCCCAGGGCATAAACACCATGTTCTTTTCCGATGTAGACGAAGCCATGCGGTGGCTTGAAAACCAATAGAAGTGATTTTAGTCAAACCTGTGTCATAATAAATTCAAAATTAAATGGGAGTTTATTATGCAATATCGAGAGTTGGGAAGAACCGGTTATAAAGTATCCGCATTAAGTTTTGGTGCCTGGGCCATCGGCGGCACCTGGGGACCAGTGGATGAAAAAGAATCATTATCCGCGCTTCACGCGGCCATCGAGAAAGGTGTCAATTTTTTTGACACCGCGGATGTGTATGGCGATGGTATCAGCGAACGGCTGCTGGCCAAATTGAAGAAAGAAACCCGCGAAACAATCCACATTGCCACCAAGGCCGGAAGGCGGCTGGATCCACATGTAGCAACTGGATATAATCGCGAAAATTTGACTGCTTTCGTGGAACGCAGCTTGAAAAATCTTGACACGGATTGTCTCGATCTTGTTCAATTGCACTGCCCGCCTACCGAAGTCTATTACCAACCCGAGGTGTTTGGTATCATGGATGATCTGGTCACTGCAGGCAAGATCCGCCACTACGGTGTCAGTGTAGAAAAGGTGGAAGAAGCCCTGAAAGCCATCGAGTTTCCCAATGTCAAGACTGTGCAGATCATCTTTAACATGTTCCGCCTGCGTCCGGCTGAACTGTTCTTTGAACAGGCTCTAAAACGCAATATCGGCATACTGGCACGTGTTCCGCTGGCTTCGGGCATGTTGACCGGCAAGATGAAGGCTGATTCAAAATTCTCGGCTGATGACCACCGCGCCTTCAACCGCCATGGCGAAGCTTTTGACCGTGGAGAGACCTTCTCGGGGGTGGATTACGACCTGGGTTTACAAGCCGTTGAAGAGTTGAAGAAGATTTGCCCGCCGGGGATGACCTTGGTGCAGTTTGCCCTGCGTTGGATCTTGATGTTTGACGCGGTAACCTGTGCCATCCCGGGTGCAAAGCGGCCTGCTCAGGTGGAAGAAAATTTCAGTGCTGCCGATCTGCCTTCCCTTTCAGTCGAAACCATGGATAAGGTAAAAGCCATTTACGAGCAATACATAAAAGCAGAAGTGCATTATTGCTGGTAAAAAGAATTTCACGCCATCAACACCTTGAGGAGTTGCATTTGCCTCAAGGTGTTGTTTATACATTTATTCATCTCGGTGTAAAATTGAGAGAATTTATTCACATGAAATCATTTTGAAAGGTACTCCCTCATGAAAACCACAAGACTCCTGCGTTGGTTAATCCCTGTATTGATCGGATTGGTCACCTTTGTTGTTCTTCTCGTTACCAATCCAAAAATCGGCTTGACATGGGATGAGCCGGCCTATATCGCCGCTCACGAAGCTTATGGGGATTGGTTTGACAAGGCTTTTGCGAACCCTGAAATTGCCTTTGATGAATCCGTATTGGGTCATTGGCAGGTTAACCACGAACATCCGCCGTTGGGCAAACTCTGGTCAACCCTGGTGTGGACGGTTGCGCGTAACTTCACTGACGATCTGACCGCTCACCGGGTTGGCAACATGCTGCTGGCAGCGATCATGGCCGGGGTGCTCTTCTATTGGATGAAAGAGAGTTATGGTTACACTGCCGGTTTCGCCGCAGTTGCGGCTCTCTTTACCATGCCGCGCTTTTTCTTCCACGCTCATCTTGCGGCTTTGGATATCCCGGCCACCTTTGCCGTGTTCATTACCACTTTTGCCTTCTGGCAAACCAGGAATAAATCCAAATGGACCTGGGGAATTCTGCTTGGGGTGGTCTGGGGACTGGCACTGGCCACGAAGATCAATGCCATCTTCCTGCCTTTCACTCTCGGGTTATGGTGGCTGATCTTTAGCCGAAAAGGCAAGCTGGCTTTACGCCTGGTATTGATGGGATTAATAGCCATACCCGTGTTCTTTGCGGTCTGGCCCTGGCTTTATCATCAAACCATTGGAAGATTGGTCGAGTACATCGGCTTTGTGACCGTTAATCACCATCAGATCGGACAATATTATCTTGGTCAGTTCTACATGCCGCCACCCTGGCATTTTGGTTTCGTGATCCTGTGGGCGGTGCTGCCCTTAAGTCTGATCCTGCTTTTCGTGGCCGGTGTTATTCAAAATCGCTCCGGCAAAAAAGATAACGGTCTGGGTTGGTTGTTCTTCATTTCGGCGCTGACCCCGGTGGTGGTAATTGCCGTCAGCCGCAGCCTGGTGTATGACAATGACCGCATGTACATGGCCGCTTATCCTTTCATCGCCATGTTGGCCGGCTTGGGTTTTGCCTGGCTGGTATCACTCCTGAAGAAACTCTCTGAGCGTTGGAATCGAAAAGCCATCTTCCCGGCCGCGGTTACCGTGTTGGCCTTGTTAGCCTTCCTGCCGCAGTTGATCACCATGGCCAGGCTATATCCCCATTTGCTCTCCTACTATGGAGAAGGCGTGGGCGGACTTAAAGGTGCCACAAAAATGGGTCTTGAGACCACTTATTGGTGCGAAACCTATGCCTCCGCCCTGGATTCCATCAACGCCCAGGCCGAACCCGGCGACAAGATCTGGGCGGATCCCTGGAGTCATGATGTGTTGATCTATTATCAAACCCAGGGCTTGCTGCGTGAGGATCTTGTGGTTACTTCTCCATACCCCACTCAAACCTTACTTTACAATGGTGCACCCAATCCAAAATCGGTGCCCATGGTGCAAAGCGACTGGTTCATTTTTGAACACCGCCAGACCACCCTCGGTGTTGAGGGAGAGGATAACAATATTCTGAAATTGCTATCAAAACAACAAAAGGTGGATGAGATCACCTTTGATGGCGTTCCGCTAATGACCTTGTACAAGAAATAACTCGACAAAAAACCGGTTCCTGAAAGAGTGTTGACCTCAGGAACCGGTTTTCAAAAATTGATACTTATTTCTCAATTGTCAGCGATGAGAATTTTCGAGTTATCTGTCCATCAAAATCTTCAATGGCAACGCCTATCTGATAAATACCTTCAGAGGGTTCGGCCCTTTCAATCTTCAAAGCGTTTCCATCACTCAGCACAACGGGTCTAGCAGTACCCAGGCTCTCAGTACCATCTGGTGATAATAGTGTGACATAGGGTTCAAAAGTATCGCCCTCTTCAACCAACAGGTCAAAAGGTGTAACAGATCCAGCACGCGCAGCAGGGTAAAAACCAGTCTTGTTAACCAGTCGTCCTTCCGTATCAAACTCCAGCTTCGCCCGAAAAGGCTCGCCGCCGCCGCGTTGGTACACACCCTCAAGTGACCATATCTGCTTATCCGGGTCAACCCCATAGTATTCAGGAGAGAGGCAAGCCAGGGTGAAGCGCTTTCCGCAGGTGAGCAGGTTCAGTCGTGGAGTGATCTCAAACTCGATCTGGTTTTCTGCTGCCCAACGCGGATGCACGATCCCTTTGACCTCCCGCTCTGACGGAGCGCCCAGATAATCGCAGTGAAGAGGGCCTATCATTGTGCCGTCACTCTGAAATAAACTCTCCTGAAACACTTGAGCCACCGTTCTGCCTTTAACAGTGACTTTGCATCTGACAGGAGTATTAACCGCGACTGAAGCGGCTGAAAGTTCAGGCTGTGATATCTCGACATCCCCTTTACCGGGGGCCGTTATATTGTTAATTCCACCGAGTTGGTCTTCTGTTTTCTCGGCAATGATCGGGGTGATCTCAATCTTCTTCCCTTTGCATTTAATGAAGATTTTTTTTACCATTAGTTACCCTTTCTTGATGCAACGCCAGTGTTGTTACTCGGTTACGATCACTTCAATAGAGGATGACGTTGTGTTGCCATCAAAATCTTCCGCCATGATACCCACATCATAAGAGCCCGCGAAAGCGTAATACGCCTGAATGCTAAATGGGGTTCCGTTATAAGTTAAGGTTTCGCCCTGGTAATAAGCATATTCCCACATTTCGGTGTCGGTGTTGTATTCTTGCCACAATTGCCAGACTGAGAAGGTATCGCCTTCACTAAAAGTGGCTTCTCTTGGAGCGCCTGTGCCGTCTTCTCCTGTAAATACCCAAAAGCTCTTCAGATCAAAATTGCCGTCGAATTTTAGCATGGCTTCCTGTTCCTGGCTGGTATCTCCGCCAGGTGCAAAAAGACCGTAAAGTGTGTAGACATCCTCTTCATACGTGGTGCCGTAAGTTTCAGGTTCAAGGTAAACAAATGCTTCGGTGGTGCCATCGCTCAAGTAGTAGATGGTCGGTGACCATTCGGATTCAATGGTGAATGTGGATCCATCACCCCAATCAGGGTAGACCATGCCATTCACTTCATTAACGTATTCGGCGTTTAAATATCCGATATCTGCCATTAAATAAGAATCGTCTTCTTCATAATAGTAGTCAACAAAATAATAGAGGTAAGCCAGGTTGCTGCCGCTGACCTCCGCTGAAATGGTAATGGTATCATCAGGGCCGATTTCAGTGGCGCTGGCGCTAACTTCACCCAACACGATGCCGCCTGAAGCCGGAGATTCGATCTCAACACCGCTTTCAGGCGCGGAAGCCTCAATGGCGGCGCTGAAATCCTGAGGGACCGCGACAGCTACAGGTTGCAACACTGAAAGATCAACGGTATCGGTGCTGACCTCTTTGCCTGTATAGTGATAAGCCAGGAAATCATCCCACAGAGAAGCCGCTGCGAAACGGTCCGCGATTGAGGTGTAACTCACAAACTCTTCATCTGTGGTCAAAGAGTAAAGCTTGGAATTCGGGAAGTAGAAGGAGATTCCCGTGGAACCGGGTTTCAGTTCGCCATGCTTTTCAGCGATAACTGTCTTGTCCAATACATCCAGCACTTCCTGTCCGGTCGAGGCAACTTCATCATCACCTGTTTCATCCATCGCCAGGGCTACAAAGCTGCCCAGGTCAATAAAGGATTCCGGGATGCCTTTGTCAAACACACTGGTGTACGATTGCGAGTATGATCTGGCTGCGGCCACACTGGTTTGATCTGCGTTAGACAGCGCAAGGGTAAAATCGTTCATGGCAGAATTCAAGTTTGCGATCAGTGAAAGGTCAACTGCCGTCAAGGTGACATCCCGGCTCATGTCAGCGGCCACCTCGGTCGCAGACATATCGTAACCATACTCATAAATTTCTTCAACAAAAGAGACTCTGGCATCATCATCAATGATGCGGTAATCTTCACTGATGTAGCTATCCACAATTGTGGCTGCCAGTTCAGCCGCAGAAATGGACGGATTATCCACCAGGGCGCCTAAAAAGGCTGCGTAAGCCCAACCGACTGCGGGTTCGGTCTCCTCTGAAGCCACAGCATACCTGGCGTAGGGAGCAAGCGTACTAAAGGATTCAAGCTGCGCCATCAGACAGGCATCAAACCCAAACACATCAAACTGTCCGATGCCAGTGTCATTGACGATCGTTGAAAGGGCGGCATCGATCTCTTTCATGCTCATGTCATCATTATATGGGTCTGGATCCGTCCAGCCGCCCAACCATCCCATACCATGATCCGACATAATCAGTACGTAATGCTCAGCAGAGTAGCTGTTGATCGCCCAGGTGGCAAAATCCACCAGGGTTTGCGGATCACTCATGTCGGTCTCGCCCAGATCCTCGATTTCTTCAGAGTTAATGGTCTCAAGATCATAATCCTGGCCGATCAAAAACCGTTTGGTGCTAGTCCAATCACCATCACCCTCAAAACTGCCGTCATAGCGGTCCATTTGTGAGACAATCGTGACCATATCGCTGGAACCGATGATCTCAGCTTCATTCAGATCAAGGAAGACGTCGCGTTCAAGGGTATCATCGTCCGCATCTTGATAGAGCATTACCAACCAGGTACCCGGATCCCCTTGAGGAGCCGCATTACCAGTGTTTTCATCTGTAGGTGATTCTGCATCGTCGGCTTCCTGTGTTGTTTCTTCAACATAGTCATCTTCCAATGCTTCATCCAACAAGCCTGAAAAATTGCAGGCGGTCAGAAATGAAAAGATCATGGCGAGAATTAGCCAGCGAGAAAGGGATCGAATTACAGCTTTTTTCATATGGATTCTTCCTGGTGATGATTTATAGGATAGCGTGCTTGGTGGAATCTGGAAAACATATTGAGATTAAGTTGGCCTAGAATGGCCGTTGATAAGTATACCAACTCACCCCTTCAAACAAAATGAAAAAGTCATAAATTATTTCCAAAACACAGCCTGATTTTTCGATCAAAGGATACAATACCTTCATCAATAATCCCTGGAGGAACCCATGCAAATCAACATCCAATTCAAACCATCTTATTCACTCGCCATCGTTCAATTAGCCCCCTCCGAGCGCATCCGCGCGGACTCTGGCGCCATGGTCAGCCACTCGGCCGGAGTCGAAGTGGAAACCAAGGCGGAAGGCGGACTGTTCAAGTCTCTTGGACGGGCAGTATTGGGCGGTGAATCCTTCTTTCAAAATTTCTGGGTGGCAGGCTCGCAAGGCGGAGAAGTCACCCTGGCACCCGACTTGCCCGGAGATATTGTTGAGATCGAATTGAATAATTCCGCTTTATTGGTGCAATCGGGATCTTTTTTGGCTTCCGAGAATGGCATCGATCTTGACAGCAAACTCAGTCTGAAGGGGTTTAAGGCCGGTGAAGGCATCTCGATGCTTGAAGCGCGCGGCAGCGGAAAACTATTGGTCTCCTCTTATGGTGCCTTATATGAAAAAGCTCTCGCGCCCGGCGAGAAATATATCGTTGACACTTCCCACTTGGTGGCCTTTGACGCCGGCATGGATGTGCAGACCCGCTCAGTGGGTGGGCTGAAATCCACTTTTCTATCGGGTGAAGGCCTGGTGGTCGAGCTCAGTGGACCGGGTAGGCTCTACATTCAAAGCCGCTCCCCCCAGGCCCTGATCAACTGGATCATCCCGCAAGTGCCGCAAAAAAGCAACTAGATTATGAAAAACTCTTCGCTTAAAACACGAAGAGTTTTTTGATGGATATAATTAATCCAAACCATTTGTCATTGAAAGGAATACCATGAAAATAGTTAAATTTGGTCTGATCGGATTGGGTAAGATCTCCTCCCGATTTGCGAAGGTGTTGAATACCGTTGAAGGAGTGGAGATTTCGGCCGTGGCCTCCCGCGACCTTACCAGGTCACAAAAATTCGCGCAGCAATATCGCGCCCAAAAAGCATTGCCTACTTATGAAGAGGTCATCAATGATCCAGATGTGGATGTGGTTTACATTGGCTTGACGCATAACTTTCACTACGAGATGACCAAAAAATGCCTCGAAGCCCACAAGCCCGTGTTGTGTGAAAAACCCCTGGTCACCACCCAAAAAGAAGCCGAAGAGCTGGCTTCTCTGGCAAAAAAGAATCAAACCCTGTTGATGGAAGCCATGTGGACGCGCTGCATGCCGGCTTATCTAAAAGCACAACAATGGGTAAAAGCCGGCAAGATCGGTCAGGTGAAGTTGATCACCGCCAACTTCTGCTTTCGCACAGAGTATGACCCCAACCAACGCCATTTTAGCAAAGAAACCGCGGGCGGCAGCCTGTATGATGTGGGTATCTACCCCATGGATTTTGCCATCGGTATCATGAAAGAATATCCCGCCAGCGTCACAGGTTCGGCGCTGATCGCCCCCAATGGGGTGGATGAATCCGCCGCCTTTTCAATGAAATTTGCCAGTGGCGCCCTCGCCAGCCTGACCTGTGGATTCAACGTCAAGGCCATGGAAGAAGCCGTCATTTACGGCACCAAAGGTTGCCTTGTAATAAATAATTGCTTCAGACCACTAACCATTAAAAGGTATGATGAAGAACGTAATTTAGTGGAAGAATTAGCCGAACCCTATACCGACGGCTTTGAGTACGAGATTCGCCACTGCGCCGACCTGGTGCGCAAGGGAAAGATCGAAAGCGACCTGATCCCCTTGAAAGATACCATCGCCAGTGCCAGGATCTTTGATGAACTCAACCGCCAGTGGGGCATTTCAAAATAAGAGTTCCTTTGTAAGCCATTCGGGAGGGAAAATGAAGCCGATAGATAACAATAAAAGCGAGCCGTTGGCATGGCTGCTGGAAGACAACGACCCGGGAGTGCGCTACCTGGCCTTGCGCGACTTGTGTGACAAGCCTTACCACGATCCTGAACTGGTACAGGCCAGGCAAACCGCCCACCAAAAAGGGCAGATCGTAAATGTGCTCGAACGCATGGACCCTGAAGGGTTTTGGATGAAACCCGGCCCGGGATACGGACCAAAGTACAAGTCCAGCGTGTGGTCAATGCTTTTGCTGGCGCAGCTCGGCGCGGATATCCGTGAAGATGCACGCATCCAAACTGCCTGCAACTACGTTTTGGATCACGCCCTCGCCTCTGGCGGACAGTTCTCTTACAATCAGGCACCTGGTGGAACCATCGACTGCCTGCAAGGCAATCTGTGCTGGTCGCTGCTTGAACTGGGTTGCCAGGATGAGCGCCTGGATAAAGCCTTTGAATGGATGGCGCGCAGCGTGACCGGCGAGGGCATCGCCCCTGCCAGTGACAAGAAAGCCCCGCTGCGCTATTACGCCTATAAATGCGGTCCGCGCTTTGCCTGCGGAGCCAACAATAAACAAGCCTGCGCCTGGGGAGCCGTCAAGGTGATGATGGCCTTCAGCGAGCTGGAACCTGCCTGGCACACACCGTTGATCAGAACCGCCATCCACGAAGGCATTGAGTTTCTGCTCGGCAGCGAACCCGCCAAAGCGGAATACCCCAACGGCCTCGAAGACCATCCCAGCCGCAATTGGTGGAAATTTGGCTTCCCGGTATTCTACGTGACCGATATTTTACAGATCGTGGAGGCGCTTGCCGCATTGGGGATAGGCAGAGACCCGCGCCTGAAGAACGCGCTTGACCTGGTTCTGTCCAAACAGGATGAACAGGGTCGCTGGCAGCTGGAATACGATTATGCCGGCAAGACCTGGCGCAGTTACGGAAAATTGAAGGAGCCCAACAAGTGGGTCACATTGCGTGCATTGCGGGCGATAAAGGCAATCGATCAGAACAGCTTGCCTGATTAGTTGTCCATCTTCCTCATTCAAGAAACTTTTTTATTTTTAAAGGTCGTAGGTTCAATTGAAATTTATACGGTATAATACACGGCTCTTAAAAATCTAATGGAAAGTTGGTCGTTGATTGTGAATTCGAATACTGTAACAAGTGTTGTGGAAAATCCGGTGCGCATTGATCGGATCGTTTCGGTTATTTTAAATGGTGTGGTCATCAATAAATTAGCAGTTCAGCATGCCCATGACGTAAATGCCATGGCAAATACTTTGATGAATAACTTATCTGGTCCTGTGCAGCGCAATATTCGCGCCCATGAAGTCAAACCTGTCGGGCAGAATTTGAAAAACGAACTAAGTCGTCGTATCCACCTGTCTCAATTGGTTTAAACATTAAATTGGCAGGAATCGCTGGGAGAATGCGTGATGGATGGCAAAATTCAGAAACTCGTTGGCGCCAACATGGATATCGACCTGGCTACACCGGCTGCCCAAATCGGCTGGCACCAAGATGCCTGTCCGTGGAACCAGACTGAGAGCACACAAGATCACAAATGCGCGGTAAAAAATATCTCCATCTGCCCTTACTTTTGCGGGGTGGAGTACCTCGATACCCTCTTATGCTGCTATCCCCACGAGAACCCGCTGGCGAAAAAAAAGAACTTCAGAACCCTTGAATGAAAAATGACTCCTGCCTCAAAATTGAGAAGCAGGAGTCATTTTCTTTTAATCGGATGATTCTTCAACCGGCAGTGACTGCGCTGATAGAGTGGGTTCCCTGTTTGGCAATAAAACCATCGCCACCACAGCGGCCGCCAGCATGGCCAGGCTGGCCGTGAAAAAAGCGGAGCGCATGCCATCCACAAAAGCCTGGCTGGATGTTTGTGTCACGAGGTTGGAAAGCGAGGCAGGCATCCCCGCCGCCGTGACGTGCGCTGTCTGCACGCTGCTGCGAATGCCTTCCATGATCGAGTTGGAAATTCCCTGCTGCAGGCTCAAAGGTTGAACCTCTGAACGATAGATCCCATTCATCAAAGCACCGAGCACCGCAACCCCCAGGGCGCCGCCCAGTTGACGGGTGGTGTCATTCATCGCCGAGCCAATTCCGGCGCGGTTGGGCGGTAGCGAATTCATGATCGCAGCCGTGGCCGGGCTCATGGTAAAGCCAATACCGGTTCCATTGAGTAACAGAATGAGTAATATCCAAAGATAGTGGGTATGCAGCCCCGCAACCTGTGAAAATATGAACGCAGAAAGCCCTGAGAGGATCAAACCCAAGCTCATGGTGAGCTTGGTGCCCAGTTTGTGATTCACCCGCACCGAGAGCATGGTCGATACGAATACCACTGGCGTCATGGGGAACATACATAACGCAGCCACCAGGGGAGTGTAACCCTCAATCGACTGAAAATATTGGCTGTAAAGATACATACTGCCCATCATGGCGAACGCGCTGATGGTCAGGGCCGCGTTGGCGCCCGAAAAGGAGCGGTTCCTGAAAAACTCCAACGGCAGCATGGGGTTTGGGGAATGCTTCTCCCACCAGATGAAGGCGCCGATAAAGAGGATGGCAATCCCAAACGCGATCCATACCGCGGGGGCTGCCCATCCCACCTCTCCGATCAGGATGGTGGCATAAACCAGGGCAACCACCCCAACCACTGAAAGCAGCACGCCCAAAAAATCCGGGCTGGGGGTGCGCGCGTCCTTGGATTCTGGCACCACCCACAAGGCACCGGCAATTCCAATGGCTGCGACTGGGATATTCAGATAGAAAACCGCGGACCAGTGAAACGCGCCGATCAACAATCCACCGATGATCGGGCCAATCCCCGCGCCAATGGAAAATATGCTGGACCAGATGGCAATGGCTTTGGCCCGTTCCTTACCGTCGCGAAACACATCGATCAAAATGGATAAGGTCGAAGGCATGATCATGGCCCCGGCCACACCCAACAGGGCGCGAAAACCCACCAGCATCCAGGTGGTTGTGGACAATGCCGCTCCCAGAGAGCCCAATCCAAAGAGCGCCAGGCCGGCAATTAACAAACGTTTTCGGCCGAAGCGGTCACCCAGGGCACCCGTGGTGATGAGTAAAGAAGCAAACACCAGCGTGTAAGCATCCACCACCCACTGAAGCTGACCGGCCGTGGCTTTAAACTCGCTGGCAATCGAGGGCAGTGCCAGATTTAAGACGGTCGTGTCAATGGATATAATGAAAAGGGTGATGCACATGACTGCAAGCGCCCACCAGCGGTTTTGAGGTTTCGATGAGTCGTTCAATGTTGATACTCCTACCATCCATGGATGGATATAATGCCAGGAACGCAAGCTCGTGGATAATGGTTTTTCAAGCCTAGGCGGCTAATTATAGGAGTATTAATTTATCAGTCAAGATGGACAAACTCAATTTGTGAGTTGTAATAAACCCGCATACAATAAGAAGATATCCGAGAATTCGTTTTAAGGTACTTCAGGAGTGGAAATGGAAGAATCAATTCAAAGGATCAACCTGGGTTTTGTGAACGCCTACTTGTTGGAGGCTTCAGATGGTTACATTTTAATTGACACGGGTATCTCTGATATCTGGCAAAAACTCGAAAGCACTCTGCTTGAAAAAGGCTGCCTGCCTGAAAAACTCAAGCTGGTAATCCTGACTCACGGCGATGCCGACCATTCCGGCAGTGCCCCCCTTTTGCAGCAAAAATACGGCATCAATATCGCCATGCATCAGGGCGATGTCGAACTGGTGAGCACTGGCAAACCCCAAAAACGTCAT
Source organism: uncultured Anaerolinea sp. (assembly GCA_964474095.1). GTDB lineage: Bacteria > Chloroflexota > Anaerolineae > Anaerolineales > Anaerolineaceae > UBA6107. The sequence continues at coordinate 14,443 of CAYYRU010000021.1, read as the reverse complement.
TCCCATAGTTTGCTCGAAAGGTTTACCATCTGGCTGGGTTCAAAGATCACGCGCAAAACCGACCTGTTCACTCCTGACGTGCTGCTGGAAGATGGACAATCCCTGGCAGCCTACGGAGCAGCTGCAACCATCCTGCATACCCCCGGGCACACCCCCGGTTCAATTTGCATCCTGACCGAAAACGGCGACCTGGTGTGCGGGGATACCTTTGTCAACCGCCGAAAACCTGTTTCAGCGATCATCATTGAAAACGACCAGGCGCTGAAAGCAAGCCTTACCAAACTGGGCGCCTTTTCCATCAAACGGGTGTTCCCCGGGCACGGCAAACCATTTGAGATTGAAAAGATCAAACAGCTCTTGAATTGAGTTGCCGAAAGACGAGATTTATGGATTACATGCTGGAACTGCGAAAGTTGGTCGGCAAACGCCGCCCTGATCGCTGTTGGGGTTAGTCACTTGTTGGCATCCAAAAATCATTAAATGACGTATTGGCAGGATGTAAAATATACATCGTAAATTTATTGGTAGAGTATTGAACCTGAATATGCATCTTATTTGAATGAAAGGCAGCCAATCCCATGAATAATCCTCCAAAAATTCCTTCGAAATACAACCGGCTCGTCATCATTCTAGCCTGGACGTTGATCATCCTGGTCAGCACGGTGCCAGACATTTTTTTTGCTGAATTAGCCGGAAAAGTACCCTCCTGGCTGGTCTATGCCAAGATGGGATTACTGGCAGTGTTCACACTGACTGCACTGCTCTATAAACCCATCAGACCGTTGTGGAAATTTGGCGTGGCGTTGGTGGCCTTTTTCGGGCTTTCTCAACTGCGTCCGTTGGTGGATTTCACGCGTCCGTGGCTGCAAAAATTGTTTGGCGCCACCGCTTTTGACTATCGCATGCAAGCCGAACAAATCGGCAAACTGGCTTTGACGCTGGCGATGATCGCCATCTTGCTGCTGCTCGGTTTTAAACGTAATTCCTTCTTTTTAGCAGCCGGCGGATTGCGAAACAACATTCAACCCGTCAAAGTCCTCGGGTTCCCCAAAGCTGAACCCTGGCCAAAATTTGGTTTGATCTGGGGATTCGGGATCGCGATCGTGCTGGGCGTTGTTCAATACCTGCAGCTTCGCCCGGATGGCAGCCTCTTCATCAAAATGCTGCCAATGCTGCCATCGGTGATCTTTTACGCGGCGCTCAACTCCTTCAACGAAGAAATGTTCCTGCGCGCCCCCATCATTGCCACCACCGAAGCGCATACCGGAAGTTTAAACTCCCTGTGGATGTCGGCATTTTTCTTTGGCATTGCGCATTACTTCGGCACCCCTGGTGGTTTGATGGGTGCCGTGGCCTCCATCTTCATGGGATGGATCCTCAGCAAGGCCATGGTCGAAACCCGCGGCTTATTCTGGCCGTTCATCATCCATATACTAAGCGACATAGTGATCTTCGCCTTTATTGCTATGAATCTGGTGAAGTAGATAAAACGGGAGCCAGTTGGCTCCCGTTTTGTTCACTCCGCACAGCGTGATTCGGTAAAGTTCCAATAACAATGGTTCTCAGACGCATCCACAAGATCCAGGCTGACGTTGCCGATTTGACCAATTTCGCTGATCGGTAGTTCTTTGATCAAAATGGGCCGGATCTGATCGGTGATGGACTTTAAGGTTTCCAGGTCACCCAGACCTGCAACAGTGATCTGCAAGTTCACATCAAGACTTCTGGGGTAGTAGGTACGCGCGCAGCTGTAAGTTTCACCGTAACTCACACTACTGACCGTTACTTGAATGCCCTGTTCCGCTAATTTTTGCTCCACCGTTCGATCAAAAACTTCTGATCCATCCCCATAAGCCCAATTCCAGAAACAGTTTAATGGGGTCGGAGTTTGGGTTGGAGCATTGGGGTCGAGCGTGACAGTTGGCGTCAGGGTCGGCCTATCTGGTTGTGAGTGCCAGATAATGTAATCAAAAATATTGCAGCCCAAGATGCCGGGCAGAACCAGGCCGCACAAGAGGAATAACGTTATGAGACGATTCCGCTTTGTCATTGGAATTAATCAGCAGGCAGAACGTCTGCTGCTTTCGTCAACGCCACTTTCTTTGCGCGCTGCATTGAAAATATATAGAGCGCCAGCAAGATCAGCAGAAGCACGATCAACAATACGGGGATGGCCTCGAGTGAAATACGTCTGGCCAAAATACCCATCAAGGTGGGCAGCAAGGCGCCGCCCAAACCGGCTGCTGACATCTGCATGCCAATGGTATTGGCCGCGAAGCGCGGACTGACCCTGTCGCTGGTGCCTGAGACCAAGGCCGGGAAGATCGGCGCGATCGCGAAACCGATCAATACGATGCCGATCAAGCTGACGATCGCCACCGGGTTCCACCATAATAAGATCGCTCCTGCCAGGGCGCCGAGGATGCTCATCATCACGATAGTGTTGACACCCAGTTTTTTGGCGTACAATCCAGCCAGGATGCGCCCGACTGTGAAGAGGGCGTAGAAACTGCCAGCCCAAAAACCGGCGACCTTTGGGTCAATGGCGCGGCTGGGTGATTCGGTCATCAGGGTATAAGCCCAGGTTCCCAGGCCAATTTCGACACCCACGTAAACCAGGAACAACAACATGCTGATCCAAACTTCAGGCTGTTTGAAGGTTTCTCGATAAGAAGTTTTGTATTCGGTGATCTTTTTGGCTTGCGTGTCGTCCTGCTGCCCTGATTTTGCTCCCCACATCTTGATCGAGATCAAGAAGCTGAGTGAAAGCAAGAGTTGGAAGATCGCCACGGCACGGTAACCAAAATGCCAGGTGCTAAAGGAGGTTAACCCCAGCGTCATCAGCAGCGGACCGACCGTCACACCCACGCCGTAGCTGGCGTGCAGCCACTGCATCAGTCCTTCGGTGAAGTTGGCAGCCACGTAGGTGTTGAGACCGGCATCAATGGCACCCGCCCCCAACCCGGCGAAGACACCCAAAACCACCATCATCCACCAAACCGGCACCAGAGTGTAACCAAACAAAGTCAGCCCGGTCAAGGCGCATGAAGCGGCCAACAAGCCGCCAACTCCCATTTTCCGCAGCAAAGCCCCTGACAGAAAACTGGCGGTCAGGTACCCGGCTGTGCAGGCAAACATCAACATCCCCAGTGAATCCAAAGGGATCTGAAAACCATTACGCATGGATGGCCAGCCAACACCCAGCAAGCCGTCAGGCATGCCCAGGGCGATGAAGGCCACATAAGCGAGAACGATCAAACCTGCTTTAATGGGAAGGCGTTTTGTGGAGTTCATGGAGTGTCCAATCTTGAAAACGAGATTGAAAATGATTGTACCATGCAGAGTGCAACAAAAAGAGGCATTCCAATCTCACAGGAATGCCTCTCAAACGATTCTCAGCATGCTTTCAATCGTGTTTTCCTCTCACCAGGGTCATGATCTCGTCGCGGGTTGAATAGACCTGCACCAACTTACCGTCGCGCATCATCAGAACTCGATCCACGAATTCGCACATGCGTAGATCATGCGTGACCATGATGCCCGCCCTGTTCTGTTCGTGGATCAACCCGGCGAAGGTCTCAACCACCTGGTAGGCGCGTTCGGTATCCAGACTGGCAGTGGGTTCATCCGCGAGCACCAGACTGGGATTGTGGATCATGGCACGGGCGATGGCCACGCGCTGCTGCTGACCGCCGGACATCTGGCCGGGCAGGTTGTGCAACCGTTCTCCCAGCCCCAGACGGGCCAACAACTCGCGTGATCGGATCTTTCCGGTCTTATCCAATTTTTCGTTCAAACGCAGCATCAATTCCACGTTCTCCAGCGCGCTCAGGTAAGGCACCAGGTTGTTGGCTTGAAAGGTAAAGCCGATCTTCTCGCGCCGCATGCTGACCCGGTCCACTTCGTTGAGACTGGCCAGGTCTTGTCCATCCAGCAGCACCTGTCCGGAGGTGGGTTTCAGCAGGGCGGCCAAAATGGAGAGCATGGTAGTCTTGCCTGAACCGCTGGGGCCAACCAGGGCCACAAACTCACCCCTTTTCACTTGGATGGAAACGTCATCCACGGCGTTAATAACACCCGATTCGCTTTGATAGGTCTTTGTAACAGAAACTGTTTCTAGTGCGTAAGTAGAAGTCATATTTTTTTCCAGTCTACGACAGGCCAAGTGCTTTGAGCGGTTCGATCTTGACCGCGTAACGGATGGAGACCATGCCGCCCAGCGGGCCGATCAAGAGCAGGGCGATCAAGGCGATCAAAGTGGTGGTTCCTTTAAAGACGATTGGAACCGTTGGAGGAAAGGTAAGCGAAAAGAGCAGGGTTAACAAGCCCCCTATGGCCACCCCGATCAGGGTGATCACCAGGATCTGCAGCGTGGAAGCCAGCGCCACCACCGGGTTGGAGGTGCCAATGGCCTTGAG
>CAYYRU010000021.1:0-9925 GCA_964474095.1 uncultured Anaerolinea sp. | reverse complement strand
TCACCAGCATCACATTGGCCACCGGGTTGGCGCTGTTGACCTCGGCTTCAGATTTGGGTCTGATGCGGTCCCAGGTGTAAAACGGTACAAAGACTGATGGTTGCAACGAATACTGCTGACCATCGCTGATGCCCACCACCACCAGTTCATAAAATTCATCCCGGGTTCCCTGGGTGGAGCGCAGGGTGATCACATCCCCCACCTTGAGCTTGCTCAAAATGGCTGTTTGGCGGTCGATCACCACTTCATTCGCCAGGTCGGTTCCCAGTTGGCGCCCTTGCAGGGCCGTGGGTTCACCAGTATGCCCGGGTTGCACACCTAAAAGGGCAACCTTCAACGGTTCTTCTTCACCCGGCAAGATAATGCGCGAACTGGAGGCACCCAGCATGCCCACATCGGCGATGCCGTCCACACGGCGCAAGGCGGCAGCCCGGTCAGGACCAAGACGGCTGGATGCGATCAAAAAATCTGACTTATCCTGATAGACGATCAATTCAGCATTCAGCTTGGAGATGTATTCACGGTTGCCGTTGCCCAAGCCTTCACCCAGTGCGGCGATAAAAAGCACCAGCAGGGTGATGAGGGCGATCACCAAACTTACCAGCAGAAACCGGCTGCGGTTACGCCAGATCTCTTTTACTGCCAAATAGCCTGAAATGGAGAGCAATTTCTTCATGTTTTATCCGATTTTCAGTTATGGTAAGAAGGTGATGCCGCCGGTCATACCCCAACGCATCAGGGGATCGGTTTCCGTCAACTGGATGGTTACCGTATAGGTCACATCACCGCGTTTTTCTTCAAAAAGGGAATTGATGTAAGTCACGGTGCCCTCAAAGGTTTTATCAGGCAGGGCATCCAGAACCAGGTTGGCTTTTTGACCCACCGTGATGGAGGTCACCTTGGTTTCGGTCAGGTTATCTGTTTTGACAAGCCAGTTCGAGTAATCCGCGATCATGACGGCGGTTTCACCAGCCGCTACTTTTTGGCCTGACTGCAGATCCAAATCCACCACTGTTCCGTCGATCTTGGCTTTGAGTTCAAGCGAATCCAACATGTTTTGGGCGTTGAGCACGGCGGCGTTGGCGGAATCCAGGTCGGCCTTCGCGATGGCCAATTCATCTGAGACAGATCCTGACTGCAGCTTCTCAAGCCGGCGCAGCGCGTCTTCATAGACGGCCTTGGCTACTGCCACCTCTCCGGAGGATATGGCAACTTCCTTTTCATCGGGTGGGTTCAGGTAATAGCTCAAATTGAGCTTGGCTTGTTCCAGATTCAAATTGGCATTGGAAAGCGCGCCCAATGCGGCCGCCTTGAGTGGATCGGAATCTGCGGTTTCACTGTACCCATCGTATTTTTCCTGGGCATCGCTGACCGCTTTTTCTGCCAGCGTGACTGCCGCGCGGGCGGCATTGATCACATCCTGGTTCGTCTCACGGGCGCTGCCATTGACCGTCTGGTACCAAACCGCCTTGTCATAGGCTTGTTTGGCATTGGCCACGTCCAGCTGCGCTTGGGCTAAAAGCAGGTTTGAATTTGCTAACTGGTCATACGTCTGCTGCGCTGAGAGGGCAGCTACTTTGGCATTTTCAAGCGCCAGGTGCGCTTCAGTGGAATCCATTAATCGAGCCAGGACCTGACCAGCACTCACCGCTTCTCCATTGGCAACCAGCACTTCAGCGACTTCACCAGGAGTTGAGAAGGAATGCTCCAGGTAGTTTACCGGCTGCAAAACCCCTTCCGCGATCAAGCTGCCCGCGGAGGAAACAAGAGGTTGCGCATTTTCTTGATCAGTTTTGGTAGTACAGGCAGTCAAAACGAGGACTGCGATTGCGACGATCACGATTAAAAATTTCTTTTTCATAGGTATGCTCCAATAAATTACTTCTGATAAGGCCCGATCGGGCCTTCAAAATTCTTGTCCCATTTGGTATTCAATACGCCGTTCAGGAAAAGATCGATGGACGGATGATCGGCGATGTTATCGTAATAGAAAGGCAGCAAAATTCGCCCTTGTGTATTGATGATGAACGTGCCAGACATTTGCATGGCGTCCTGCCCCGCAGGAGGCGGCTCCACTTTAAAGCCTTTTTTGGTAGCTCGTTTAATGGCAGCCCACACCTGGCGATTCAGGAAGGTTTGCCAAATGCTTCCACGGGTCAGCCCATAAGCCTGATAAGCCTTGCGTTCAGGGTCCGCCAGGCAATCCAGTCCCGGTGCGAAAGTGGCGGCGAATTGGGCGGTACTGGCTGGCGTGCCTTGGGTGACCACCGCGATAGACATGCCATTGCCGCGGATGTGCTCCTGGGCAGCCACCAACTCCGCCAGCATTTCTTTGCACTGCGTACAGCCAAAGTGGCGGGTGAACGCCAAGACTAAAGTTTTTTCTGCCCAGAGACTCGATAATTGTACGGGTTGATCCAGGGTGTCTCGCAACTCAATATCGGGGGCTTCTGCATAAAAGTTTAATTGTTTAAGCCTGGTCATAATTCTCCAAGTTCCATCAAATTTGTATAGTTTCATTCTACAACAATAAGCTAAGATTTATTATCTTACGTATAAGGTTGGATGCAAACTGCATCTATAAGTTTCGTCTCCACGCGTTATTGATGCCTATTCCTCGTTCTTAATGATTGGATCATTCCGTGACAAACTGCCAGAAATTGAGATCCTCCATCCCCAACGCCCAAACGGACAGCCCCGCCAATTGATATTTGGGGATCAATCTGACCTTGGCTTGAAGGCTGGCTTGATCTTCAAACCAAGCCACGTGTTTCTCTCCATCTTCAATATATATAATGGATGGCGATCCTGATCCGGGTTCACGCACCACTTGTGCCTGCGCTTTATCCAGGATGGCAGGCAGGTCTTTCCAGGCAAAGCTGGTGGACTCACAAATACCATCCTCATCACAACGGTCAAGATTCCAGTCATAGCCGTAGGCCGGTAAACCGATCAACAGTTTTTCAGGTTCCACAATGGTGGTGGTATAAGCCAGGCATTCTTCCACCCAATCGGTACCCGAGACCGGACCCGGACCACCCCATGGACCGTGTTGGTCATAGGTCATCAATTGCAAAAAATCAGCCTCCCGCCCTAGAGCAGCCAGATTGAAGGGGTATGCCCAGGTATTGTTTCGGTCATTGCTGCTTTTGGCAGGGACGCTGATGATGAGTTTCTTGCCGTTTTGATGAAGTTCTTCTGACAGTTCATGGATAAAATTTGTGAATTCCCGCCTGGGCTCCCGGATATCCTCTGACCAGGTCAGGTTCTCAAAATCAATATTGATGCCCACATAACCACCCTCTATCGCGAGTGCAACCAGTTGTTCGATCATTTTTTCCTTCTGGCTTAGGATGGCTATTTTAGCCAATTCAGGATCAAAATAATCCACCAACGGATTGGAATTCCAGTTATTAATACAGGCGTAGAAATCAATGCCTTGCAGATCTACGTGATCCACAACTTGATATTCGTCCATTCCCACTACATTCCCATCGAAATCCAAGCTGAACACATCCACCGAGACAATATCCAGGAACTCAGCGTAAGCCAGTAGAGAAGTGTATGAATCCAGGCTGCCGGTGTAATACCCGAGTGCGAGGGGTTCGTTGGCTGCGGGTGACAAGGGTGTGCCTGTTTGAGTGGGTGAAAACAATGTAGGTTGAGGAGTCAATGTGGGCGAGGTACTTGTGACGGCACTGTTACCGCAAGCTGTCAGAAAAAAGCAGCCAATCAGAACAACTAAATAACTGCGTTTCAAGTGTTTGCTGAAAAACAAGTTTTCCTCGCTTGATCCAAAAAGGTCAATGCACTAATTATTATGGCAGAAATAAACGCGATTTGCCAGGAAAGACCAACTCATCGATATTTTCCCCACCCTGCTGCCACGACTGGTTTTTAAAGAAGCGGGTGCCTTGTTCAGGCACCCGCTTCGGCTTCATTATGCTTTTGGTTCTGGAGCTATTGGTTCTACCGGAGCATCCGGTTTGAAATCTTTAATGCTCTTACGAATCTCGCTGCGTAGTTTATCCGCTTCAGCGCTGCGCTCTTTTTGCGGCTCGGCGTTCACTTGCACGTTTAATTTATCCGATAGCAACAGAGTTAACAGCCCTTCCATGACACTGCTGCTGGTGGCGCTGCCTTCGCTGCCATTGCCGCCCACCACCACCCGCGGAACCACATCCACGCGCGATTGCTGGATGGCTTCAGCAAAGCGGTTCATCACCTGTTGGGTCACCTGGTACTGCGGTCCACCGTAGGCAGCCACTTGTTCTTCGGTGGCGATAGCCTGGGCGATACCCGTGCGGGCGATCTTCTCAGCATCGGCCTGGGCCAGGGTCTTGATCTGGGCGGCCTGCTGCAGGGCACGCTGGTACTCGGCTTTACCCTGATTCGATTGCACGGTGATGCTCAACTCAGATTCAGTGATATTACGCTGCTGATCCGTGCGCGCCTGGGCTTCACGCAGTTCGCGCTCTTTCACGGCCGCGATCTGCTGTTTCTGATAGGTTTCAATCTGTTCCACCGCGATCTGGCGCGCGCGCAGTTGGTTGAGGATCATCTCGATCTGTTTATCATCCCCATTGGTGGTGGGGGTGCCGATCAACACCTCTTCCAATTCCAGGTTGTAATGCGCGAACTTGTCTTTCATTTCTTTGCTTGAAATGTTTTGAATATCGTTGCGCTCCTGGATGAGCTGGATGAGAGTGCGGGTCTGGCCGATGTTCTTGAAGTAAGCCGAGACCATGGGGTCCAGCGTCTGCTCCACCAATTTCTTGACATCCCCAAAGCGTTGCACCACCAGCGGAGCCTTCTGATAATCAATGTGGATGACCACCGAAAGCGGCAAGGAGGGTTCAAAAGCATCCTTGGTGATCAGTGAGACTTCAGACAGGTTCTCATCAAAGCGATGTGATCCAGTCTCGCTCTTGATCCATTTAAGGATGATGTTGGTGGTTGGCACTGGCTCAACCTTGCCGGCGTAAGTGTTAAAGGCATACTTGCCAGGCAGGAGTGGTTCACTCCACACACCCCGTTTGCCCATGCTGACCAATTCTCCGTGCCGGTATTCAGATCCTGACAGGTCTTCACCAATTCCGCCAGTATAAGACACCACCACACCCACAAACCCCACATCGATCACGGTCTTGGAGATCATTTCGACCGTGGCGAAAAGGCGGTTCAGGTAATAGGTGCCTTCCACCAGCACTTGAAGCTGGCGTCCGCGATAACCATGGGCAGCCAGGAAACGATCAGGCATCTGGAAGTTGTTATGATAGGTCTTGTCGTCGTTGACGTCCGTGCCAACCACGGGGGCGATGATCTCGCCGCTGGCCAGTGAAGGGCCGTCATGCACCGTGACCACTCCCAACAGGTCATCTGAATCTTTGATGACCACGGGGGTAAATCCGCGCCGTTCGGCAATCACACCGCGCATGTTTTGGATGACGATCTGGTCTTCACGGCTGAGGGGCATGCTGTACACCTGCTCTTCGGTGATGACCACAAACTGTGCCAGGTTAATGGCATAGGTGCCTTCACGCAAGATCTGTCGCTGCGGACCGCGCTGTCCGCCGTTTTTCAAAAAGGCCGCCACGTCTTGAAAATCATTGGCGGTGGTGTTTGAAGCCAGCACCTGCATGGCAGAAAGCGGCTCGCCGTCGCGCGAGAAGATGTAACCGATCTTGCCCTGTGCGATGGTCACCAGGGGGGCAATGTGCACCGAATACTGGATGGGGATCAGGTAGTGCAGACCACCCCGCAGCAGATCGGGTTGGTAACCCGCTTCGCCATTCAGGGCGATGAAACGCCCTCTGACCGAGCGCGCGCCAAAGCGTTTTTCCACGATGCCCACGCGGTTGTTCGGGATAAAGCGAATTCCCGAGAGTAGAAAGATGACAACAATTGCGCCTAAAGCGTAATACAGAAGTGAGAAGGGCATTTTAACCTCCTTTTTTGTGAAAATACCCAAGGAACGAGTATACTCTTTTGTAATTCTAGGTTGCCTGTTTGAGGCCTTTTTTTGAAGCGATTATATAGATTATTAATAATTCACAACTTTTTTCAATCGTTCAGCAAACCCTATGAACAAAACAATAAACATTGAAAAACATCGTTTAGATCGTGACCGGCGCATGACGGCCAATGAGCGCAACTGGTTCTCGCTGGCAGGTTTGTTCTGGCTGGAAGAAGGCGACAACCCTTTTGGCAGCGGATCGGCAAACAAGATCCAACTGGACGGATTTCCATGGGAGCACTGCGGCACCCTTCGCATGCAGTCAGGCAGGGTGTCTCTGATTGAAGCAGCCGAAGGGGTTACTTTGAATGGAGAAAAACCCGCCCTGCGCCCCCTGTCCGCCGACGTGGACGAGAATCCCGACCTGATCGAGGCTGGTCCCATTCGCCTGATGGTCATCCAACGCGCAGAACATACGCTTTTGCGCGCCTGGGACGTCAACGCCGGGGCCGTGAAATCTTTCACAGGTCTGCGTTACTTCGCCATTGATCCCAAATGGAAGATCCCTTCCCGCTTTGAAGCCTACGATCCCCCCAAGCCCATCCACATCCAGGATATGATCGGGGGCAGCCGCGAAGGCGCCCTGCTTGGTAAAGTGGTTTTCGCCATTGAAGGCCGCGAGTTCGCCCTTCAAGTTGAAGACGCCGACGACGAGGGTCTGATCAGTTTCACTGATGAAACAAAACGCGACCTTTCCTACCCCGGCGGGCGCTACCTGACGCTTGAAAAACCAATTCAGAAAGAGTTTTTACTTGATTTCAACCTGGCTCAGAACTGGCCTTGTGCCTATACCGCCTGGGCCACCTGCCCGCTGCCGCCGCAAAGCAATCACCTGGCCGTGCGCATAGAAGCCGGCGAGATGCGTTATCACGCTTGATCAGGAGGATTTCATGTCAACTCGCATTGATTTCATCAGTTATTTCGTGAAAGATTTAAAAAACATGGTCAAGTTCTACCATGAGGTGCTTGGGTTCGATACCGATTGGGACGGCCAGGGGCCGTTTGCCGAATTTCAAAATGCTGGCATCCGCCTGGGAATGTTCGAACGCGCGTTATTGCCCAATCTTCTCGGTCAAACCCCCGATTACACAAACGGTTTGAACGGTACCTTTGAAATTGCCATTGATCTGCCCACCTCCGTGGACGCAGACCGTATGTATGCTGATGTCGTGCAAGCGGGTGCGAAATCCATTTACGCTCCACGCGATGAACCCTGGGGACAGCACGCCTCCTTGATTGCCGACCCCGAAGGCAACCTGATCGAGATCGGCTCCTGGAACAAGGGGGTAATATAGATCCCTCGTGAAACTTGTAGGGGTGGGTCACGGACCCACCCCTTTTCTTTACAAATTCTTGAATTCCGGTTCTTTTTGTTGTTTTAATGCTTGTAGGAGAGGTTAAAACGCCCTGACGGATATGCCAGGGCGACCATCCCCATTTTTTCATCCTCTTCCCTTAGAGAATGACGATCCATTCCGGCGCTTCAGCCCTTCTCCCATGGAGAAAAACACATAATTGTGGTGTTAACCATGGGGCGGGTTAGGAACCCACCCCTACATATTAATTTTGTTAACCTTTTCGACCAACCGCCGCTCGGCGCAATCTTTGATGCGCGGATGCATCACAAAATACTGCCGCCCATCCTCGGCGCGCTGTGGATTAGGCGTGATTGTTCCGTCGCGCAAGCCGCGCAGCCCTTCCAGCATCACCTCCACCATCATCGGTTCCATGCGGCGGCGTAACAAGGCGATCGTGTCGCCCGGGCGTAACTCCACCCGTTTTTGCAGCAGAATGGGGCCGGTATCCACCCCCGCATCCATGAAGTGCAGGGTCAACCCCACCCCCACGTCCTCGAGCCGACCTTCGATCATCGGCCATTCCACCACGTCCATGCCGCGGTAGAGCGGCAAGATGCCGCTGTGGCAATTCAGCACCCCCAGGCGCGGAATGGCCAGCAGGTCCTTGCGCAAGAGTCCGCCGCCGGTGAAGGCGATCACGTCCGGCTGCACACTTCGCAGCAGCTCCAGCGCGCGCGGATCGTTATGGTCGCGCACCGTCAGGCAGGGGATCTGCTGCCCCAGGCAGAGTTCGTTGAGACTGCGGGCATTCAGCTCAAGACGTTTGGCCAGGGCCGGCAGTGTTTCGGCATCCTCCGCGGGATAGGCGGCCTCGCCCAGTACCAATTTTTGCTGCACCTTTTTGAGCAGCCGCACCCCGTCGCGGGTCATCTCCGAGCGGATGCGCTTCAGATCCCAGGGGGTGCGCACCACGGCGCACATCAGTTCCAATCCAGACTCATTCATCACCTGCTGCGCCACCAGGCGCGAATACAGGCTATTGTGAATGGGAGAAAGCAGGGCCACTTTGATCATGCCAGCATCCTCCGCGCGCTGGCTTCCGCCGCCGCCAATGCTCGCAATTGGGCACACAAAGCAGCAGGTGTTTGCCGTTGCGGGTTCATCAACTTTATCGACCAGTCATTTAATTTAAAGGCCGCGTTTAACAGCCGGTAATCCGTGCGTCGGCTGGCCGCATGGCAAAAGAGCTGGATCACGTACTGACGTTCGATAAAGAGATCACTGGATATAGTCTCGGGCAGGCTCAGCGTCAGGCTCTTTTTGCGTTTCACTTCCACATGGCGCAGCAGGGATTCAAGCGCCGCGCTCACGAAGGCTTGTTCTTCTTCGTTACCCGCTTCATCCAGAACTTCCAGCATTTTTCCGCTGCCTGTCGCGAAAGCGGATTTGACCAACACCTTGCCTTCGGGGATTTGTCCGTGCCATGCGCGCGCTTGTTCAAGATCGGGTATGGAGTCGTCAGAGACCGCCTTAAGTGCTTCAGGAACATCCGCGATCAGATCAGCCTTTACCAGGTCATGCGCTGCGCACGCCAAATCGAAGGCTGCCTGTGTTGAAAACTCCAAAGGTTCTTGCTGAAATCTACGCAGCGCAATTGTGAATGCCCGCAACAGGCGTTTTTGCAGTTCCGCGGCGGATATCGATTCATCCACCCAACGTATCAAGAGATTCAGTAAACCTGAGAGAATTCTGCGCATCAACCTTCCTCCGTGATGCGCGCGCGCAGTGAACGCCCGTCCAGCCCGACCAGACCTTCACCGCTGATCCATATATCCTGGCTGCTCAGCTCGCCGGAAGGGCACGAAATGACGCCGTACTTGAAGACCTGCAGCGGACGCCAAAAATCTTTTGTAAGGGTATAAACCTCGTGCCAGTGGAAGGCATCGCGGCTGACAAGAACCGAGCTCTCATCGCGCTTGATGGCAGGTCCGCGCTCCACGGTGGTGAAGGCCACGTGCAGGCCTTCGCGGGTGGTGCAGCCGTACCAGCTTGAACAATCCACCTCGTGGCCGATCTCCAGGTTGCCAGTCTGACGCTGCATGCGGCAGGCATAATTCTGCTCCAGGTTGCTGTCGGTCAGCCAGCACACGTGCTCCTGGGTGAAGAAAAGCGAAACAGCGCGCCAGATCTGACTGCCATCGCCATAAGTGGTCAGCGTCTTGAAGCGGTCCCGCGACCTCACCAGGTAGCATTCGCCTTTAAAATCACCCACCGCCGCCCACAAAGCCTGCGCATCGTATGGGTCGCGGTAGATGCCGTGCACGTGGCGGATGCTGCCCGCCGGAAAAGTGTAAGCCGTTTCAACCGTCTGCATGCCTGGGTCCACCCGCCAGATGCGCACCGGGGTGCGCTCCGGGTTCATGAAGTATTCACCAAAATACGTCCAGCCCTGCTCGTCTTCGCACAGCCCGCGGTGCAGCACGCAGTCTCCCTGGATGCGCGTCAGCAACGCCAGCTCTTCACCGCGCAGGGTATAGACCGCCCCCCCGCGGATGGCCAGCAGGTTGCCGGTCGAATTGACGTACAGGTTGCACTTGTCGGCCCGCATGGC
>CAYYRU010000020.1:34309-41663 GCA_964474095.1 uncultured Anaerolinea sp. | reverse complement strand
CTGCTGAAACTGCAGGGGATGAGGAACAGTTAATCCCCTGCAGGGGATGAAATCGCAATGAAGTTTACCTGACCTTATTTGGTCAAAGAGTGCGCCTGAGCCAGCAAGCCGGCAACGATCTCTTCATGTGATGTGCCCAAATCCAAGGCGAGGACATTAAAGACGCTCACCAGGGGCATTTCGTTGACCATATCCATGATGTCGTTCATGCCCATGGAGGAGATCTTTTTCTCTTTATCTGGGTAGCGATCCTGGCTGCCAAAGCGCTGCCGGGCTTTGGCTTCGGCCATGGCATAAAACGGTTCAAGGGCCTGCCTTCCGCGCGGATCGCTCAGCCATTCAGAGACGGTGGATTCGGCGTTAAGGATGCAAGGCAGCTCGAGGGTGGATTGTAAAGTCACGGTCAGCGTTGCGCGGATGTCTTGGGAGGAAGCACCGATCAGCAGATCGAACTGCCCGTCCTCGGTGACCCACTGTTTGTAGCGGGGGTGATAAAAAGCGAAAGCGCGAAAATCGAGAGGCAGGGTGACTGTTTTGGTCTCACCCGGCTGCAGCTCCACTTTAGTAAAGCCCTTCAATTCCTTCAAAGGCCGCTGCAGGCTGGACTTTTGATCGCGCACGTAAAGCTGCACGATCTCTTTGCCGGCTACTTTACCGATGTTGGTGATGTCGACAGACACGTTGAGACCATCCACATCCTTGAAGGTGGTGTGATCCACGCTGGGGTTGGCATAGGCAAAGGTGGTGTAGCTGAGTCCGTGCCCAAAGGGGTAGCTGACAGAGATCTTTTTGGCCTCATAGTGACGATAGCCAATGTAAAGCCCCTCCGCGTAACGCACGGCGCCGGCTTCACCCGGGAAGTTCAAATAGGAAGGTGTGTCTTCAAGTCGCTGCGGGAAGGTCTCAGCCAGTTTTCCGCTGGGGTTAACGCGCCCGAAGAGTACGTCGGCTATGGCGGCCCCACCGGCCTGCCCCATCATGTAGGCTTCAAGGATGGCAGCGACGCGAGTTTGCCAGGATTCAACGACCACCGGCGCGCCGTTGTTCAAGATCACCACGCAGTTGGGTTGAACCTGGCTGACGGCCTGGATGAGCCGCACCTGCTGGGTGGTCAGGTCAAGGTCGGCACGGTCGTATCCTTCGGATTCCTTGAAGGTGGGCAGGGCGATATACAAGAGTGCCAGGTCAGCCTGGCGGGCGGCAGACACTGCCTGATCGATCAACTCCGGCCGCGTGGAATCGTCCTCGGGGTAGCCCTCAGTCCAGGTGATTAGAGCAGCAGGAGCGGCTTTTTGAAGCTCATGTAAAGGTTCTGCGACCCGCGTGGGATTGATGTGCGAGCTGCCGCCTCCCTGAAAGTGCGCGTGTTTGGCCGAGCGGCCGATGACCGCGATCTTGCCGGATGGTTTTAAGGGCAGAATACCGTTGTTCTTTAAGAGGACGATGCCTTCCGCGGCGATCTGACGCGCCAATTCATGATGTTGATCAACATCAAAAGCGGTGCCTTTGGGGGTCTCAGCGGCTTTGAATACGGTTTTGAGAATGCGGCGCGCGGCTTCGTCCAATACGGACATCTCGAGAGTACCGTTTTTCACAGCCTGGATGACCTGCTGCACGTGATAAGGCTGCGGACCGGGCATCTCCCAATCCAGGCCGGCTTGCAAGGCGGCCACCTGGTCACGCACAGCCGTCCAATCGGATACCACCATGCCCTCGAATCCCCATTCGTGTTTGAGGATGTCGGTCAGCAGGGAGTGGTTTTGCGACACCAGGGTGCCGTTAAGCTTGTTGTAAGAGCACATCACCGTCCAGGGTTTGGCGGTTTTCACCGCTTTTTCAAAGGCAGGCAGGTAGATCTCACGCAAGGCGCGCTCGTCGATCTGCGCGTCAATGGTTTGACGTTGATATTCCTGGTTGTTGGCGGCAAAGTGTTTGAGAGAAGTGCCCACACCCTGGTTTTGGACACCGTTAATTAAGGCCGCGGCCATTTCACCAGCCAGGTATGGGTCTTCGGAATAGTACTCAAAATTTCGTCCGCAAAGGGGGGAACGCTTCATGTTGGCGCCGGGTCCGAGCAGCACATCCACATTCAGGGCTTTGCATTCCTCGGCCAGGGCTTTGCCCATGGATTGAATTAAGTCCACATCCCAGGTGGCAGCCAGCAAGGAGGCTGTCGGGAAACAGGTTGCCGGGAGGCTGGCGGCTGCCAACTCATGCGCGGCTGGTTGTTTACGCACCCCGTGAGGGCCATCCGCCACGAACATCTCCGGCACGCCCAGACTGGGGATGGGAGTGTTCGTCCAGGCAGTGGCACCAGAACACAGGGCGGCTTTTTCTTCGAGTGTCATTTGAGAGAGGATGTTTTCGATCTTGTCCATGTTAAGGTCCTTTTCGTAAGAACTACGTTCCATCGATACTTCCGATTTCATCAGGAACCATTTGTTCTTTGGCTGGTTCTTTCACCATAATGCCAAAAAGCGTGGCTGCAATAATGCGCACGACCAGGGAGGCGATCAGCAGTCCGTGAAATCCCCAAAGCGGGATCAAAGAGCTTCCCAGAAGAGCGCCCAAAGCCAGCGATAGCGTGACCATGATCTGGTACAGCGCAGAATAGCGCGGCACCTGATTTTTGGGAATGGAATTGAGCATCAGGTTGAAGGAGGTCAAATTGAAAGCCGCCCAGATGACCCCGCCAAATACATTGATCAGAACCACATGCCATACTTTATCCGCAAAATACCACATGGCCGGCAGCAAGGGGATGAGCCACATGCTGATCAATTGAACCTTGCGCGGACCCAGGCGATCTGAAAGGGTGCCCAGGCGATTGAACACCAGCAGACTGCTTAAGGATGTGACCACGGCCAGGAAACCCACTTCAGAAGCTGAAAAATGAAGGTTTTTCACCATGAAGGGGTTAAAGAACGGACCGGAAATATTGATGGCAAAATTCCAAACCGCGGCCGTGACCATCAAAGCCACGAACTGGGGCTGACCTTTGAAGAGGGAACTTATTTTCCTGAGAGAAAATCCCGATAGATGGAAAGGTTGCTTGTATTTGGGCGTGGTTTTGATCTTGAAAAAATTGAAGGTGGAGAAGCCTCCCAAAACCACAGCTACACCGAGGGCGATCTGATAACCCGTTTCGTGCACGAACATGGTTATGAGTTTGCCGGCCAACAGGGTGGTGATCATGCCAGCGATGCTCATCACGAAATTGCGTGATCCAAAATAACGTCCGCGGCCATCAATTGGGACGACCTCGTTGAGTACCGAGACCCAGGCCGGGTAGCTCAAGTTGCCAAAACTGTCACGCGCCACTGAAAAGGCGATGGCCACCCAGATCATGGCCGGCCCTTTGAAGATCATGGGTACAAAGATCAACATCAACACAGAGAGACGGGCAAAACCGCCGCCGGAAAAAGTGGTGATCTCTTTGTGCCTGCCAAGTTTTTCAGCCAGAATGGCTCCAAGCAGTAACATGCCTGCGCCCACAAAACTCGATAAGGAGCTCATCAGGCCGATTTGAACTTCACTGGCACCCAGCGCTAAAATGTATAAACTGACAAAATTAAGAATGATGTTGTCGCTGGCGGAGGCAAAGAGCCCATCCAGCCATAGGTGCTTCAAGTTCTGCTGCAAATGGCTTTGTAATGACCTGCCCCAGGCTCCACCCACCGGCAGGTCAGCCAGCCAAGCAATCGTTTTTTTTGTGTAGATAGAAAGTCGCATGAAATTTACCACTAAGAAAAGACTGCCAGATGAGAAGAACGTGAGAAGTACTTGAATTTAGCCAATTATACCCTCTTGGGTGGGATCAATGAAAAACACTGTGAATTTCTGCGAGTCGTAAATCAATTGTATTTCCCATAATCATTTATATAATAGAAATAGGATCAGACTATTTATTGTGGAGGCGAATAGTGACAACACTTGACCAGATGAGCCGTGAAGAACTGATCAGCGAGGTGAAGGAATTATCCGCGTTATTGGAACAAATTCGCAATGAGAAAGACGCAAAAGATATCACCGAATTTCCGTGGGTTGGCAATTTAGGCAATTGGTATTGGCATGTGAAAGCCAACAATTTAGTTTTTAACGATCTAAAGATCAAGGTGCTGGGGTACGAACGGCACGAGTTGCCTGAGATTGTTGGATATGATTTTTTTACCAAGTTGCTTCACCCAGATGATTATGACCGGGTCATGGAAAACATGCGCAGCCACCTTTATGGCATGTCTCCGGTTTACGAATGTTCCTACCGCATCAAAAAGAAGGACGGGACCTGGGTTTGGTATTATGACCGGGGCAAGATTACCAAAAGAGACGAAGCAGGCAAACCAGAGATTGTGGCAGGCATCGTGTTTGATATTTCCGAGCAAAAAAAGCTCGAAGAAGCCCTGAGCAAACAAAATGAACTGCTTAATGAGATGAGCCGCACGGATTTTCTGACCAAGATCAATAACCGCCGCAGCTTGTACGAGAAATTGGAGTATGAGATCTTGCGCTCCAAACGCACTCATGAACCACTCTCCATCGCGATCATGGATATCGATCATTTCAAGAGAGTCAATGACAATTACGGCCACCTGGCAGGAGATCAAGTATTAATTGATGTCGCCAGGATCATCCAATCGAGCGTGCGCATCACAGATATCGTGGGGCGCTACGGTGGCGAAGAGTTCATGGTCATCTTGCCCAACTGCGCGGCTGCCGACGCCGTCAATGTGGCCGAAACCATCCGATTGTCAGTGGAAGGGGAGACCTTTGAGAATGGTCTCAAGCTGACCATCAGCGGCGGATTGAAGCAGTACGAGGGCGAAACGGTGGACGGGGTGATCGAATTGGTGGATCAATCGCTGTATGACGCCAAGCAATACGGCAGGAATCAAATGGTGTTATTTGGCAACAGCCGTTAAAATCTCTCGCTTTAACGATACTTCATCCCGTTTTTGCCAAATTTTTGAGCGCATTGAGTGACTATAATTGCGCCATATGGTAGTTAACAGGAGTGAAAGATGATTAAGACCCCCCACCGTCGTTATAATCCGCTTACCCGAGAATGGGTGCTGGTTTCACCTCAACGTACCAACCGCCCATGGCTGGGACAGTTGGAAGAGAAGAAGAAACTCGATCTGCCGCATTACGATCCCCAATGTTCACTTTGCCCCGGCAACACCCGGGCTTCAGGAGCAGTCAATGAGGCTTACGACAGCACCTTCGTTTTTGATAATGACTTTCCGGCTTTGTTAGCCCCATCGGGTGAGGTGAGTGGTCAAGAGCATAATCTGTTACGCGAAGAACCCGAAAGCGGTTATTGCAAGGTGGTGTGTTTCTCTCCGCGGCATGACCTGACCCTGCCTGACATGGCTGTGGGGGATGTGAAGAAGGTGATCCAAACCTGGACGCAGGAAAGCGAGGCACTGGGTGCCCGGCCTGACGTGACCCATGTGCAGGTGTTCGAGAACAAGGGTGCCATGATGGGCTGCTCAAACCCGCATCCCCACAGCCAGATCTGGGCCACCTCCAGCATCCCCAATGAACCGGCCAAGGAACTGGCTGCCCAAAGCGAGTATTTTCAAACGCACAAGTCCCCACTGCTGCTGGATTATGTAAAATTGGAACTCGAAAAAGGGGAGAGAGTGGTGGCTGCCAATGATCATTTTGCCGCCCTGGTACCTTTTTGGGCGATCTGGCCATTTGAGATCATGTTGGTGGCGACCCGACCTGCGCGCAGGCTGGCTGATCTGAAGGATGAGACGCAAACCGCGCTGGCTGAGATCATGCTGCAAGTCACGCGGCGTTATGACAAGTTATTTAACGTATCCTTCCCTTATTCCATGGGATTCCACCAGGCGCCGTATGATGGAGCGCAACATGCCGAATGGGTGCTGCACGCGCATTTTTACCCGCCCTTATTACGTTCGGCGACCATCCGCAAGTTCATGGTGGGGTTCGAGTTGATGGCCATGCCGCAGCGGGATATCACCCCTGAAGCGGCGGCCAAAGTGCTGCGAGAGCTCGAGTTGTAAAAGTGTAACTTCCCACAGGTGAATACATCCAACATGGAAACTAACTTATTAACGGGAAATTGAGAATGACAAAAAACAAAACCCAACAAAACAGCAGTAAATTTCTATGGATTTGGATCGCAGTGGCGCTTCTTTTCATTGGCGGCATCATCACGCTGGCGGTCCTTTCGGGATCAACCAGCCAGAATGGCGCACAGCTCGCTGAAGCCACCCGGGTTCCAGCCAACATCTCAGTCCAGACAGCGGCAGATAAACTGGCACAAGGGACTTACCTGCTGGATGTGCGTCAACAGTCTGAATGGGAAGAAGGTCACGTGGATGGAGCGGTATTGATCCCCCTCGATCAGTTGGAAGCGCGGATCGATGAGATCCCCGCCGACCAGGAAGTGATGATTATTTGCCGCAGCGGCAACCGCAGCGGGCAGGCACGCGATCTGCTGCGCGCGAAGGGATTGATGAACACCACCAGCGTGGATGGCGGCATGAACGCCTGGATCTCTGCCGGGTTGCCGGTGGTCACCGGACCTTAATCCAACCCTGATTGCAAAGCCATCGCAATCTCCTCGGTGATGCCGGGGAGTTTTGTTAATTCTTCAATGGGGGCGTTGCGGATGCCTTCAATGTCGCCAAATTTCTCCAATAAGGCCTTGCGGCGTTTGGGGCCGACCCCGGGGATGGCATCCAATCGGGAGGCGATGCCGACCTTGCCGCGCGCCTTGCGGTGGGCGGTGATGGCAAAACGGTGGGCTTCGTCACGCACACGCTGGATCAGGTAAAGCCCCTGCGAGTGCCGGGGCAGGATGATGGAATTTTGGATGTGAGGTCTGAACAGTTCCTCCTGCTGTTTGGCCAGGCCAACCAGGGGAACTCTTTCAGATAGGCCAAATTCTTCGAGTACCTTGATGGCTCTGCCTAGTTGGCCTTTGCCGCCGTCGACCATCAGTAGGTCGGGCAGCACTGAAAACGAGGGATCGGGTTTAACGCCCACCTGCTGCTTTTCCTGGGCGGTCTGCCAGCGTTTAAAGCGCCGGGTGAGCACCTCTTCCATGCTGGCGAAGTCATCCGGACCGGTCACGGTCTTGATGTTGAAATGGCGGTACATGCCCTTGCTGGGGGTGCCCTGTTCAAACACCACCATGCTGCCCACCGAAGATGTGCCCTGGGTGTTTGAAATATCGTAGCACTCGATGCGGTTGGGTGGATCCGTGAGTTGCAGGGCCTGCTGAAGCTCTGCCAGCGCCTGGGTTTGCTTATTTTTATCGGCTTCCCACTGGGTGCGCAGGGCCTGCAGGGTTTCGACGGCGTTCTCGGTGGCCATCTTG
>CAYYRU010000020.1:11066-34299 GCA_964474095.1 uncultured Anaerolinea sp. | reverse complement strand
GGTTGGTGCCGCGTTTAGGAACCAACAACTGCACTTTTTCAGCACCGCGTTTGGTGTTGAGCCATTGGTGAATGATCTGGGCTTCTTCGACGTCATTGGGCAGCAGCACCTTGTCGGGGATGAGGGCGGCCTCGCTGTAGAACTGCTTGAGGAACTCAGCGATGACCTCGTTGTCGCTGATCTCTTCGGTGCCTTCGAGGATGAAGTATTCACGCCCCATGAGTTTGCCGTTGCGGATGAAGAAGATCTGCACGCAGGCCTCGCCGTCCGCGCGGGCCAGGGCCAGCACGTCAGAATCACTCTGGTCGCTGGTAATGACCTTCTGTTTTTCGACCACGCGTTCAATGGAATTCAACTGGTCGCGCAAGACGGCCGCGCGTTCAAAATTGAGCGCGTCTGAGGCTTCGGTCATTTCACGCTGCAGCCTGCCCACAATGGGATCGGTGTGACCGTCCAGGAAGGAGCACAGATCGGAGATCAACTGGCGGTAGCCGGCTTGCTGGATGGCACCAATGCAAGGCCCGGAACACAATTTAATATCAAAGTAGAGACAGGGGCGGGCATCAAGGCCGGTGATCTCGCGGTCGCAGGTAAGGTAGGGGAAGATCTTGCGCAGCAGGTCGAGGGTTTGGTGCACGGCCCACACGCTGGTATAAGGGCCGAAATAACGCGAGCCGTCTTTGTTCATGATGCGGGTGACGGTGACCTTGGGGAATGGCTCTGCCAGATGTACTTTTATGTAGGGGTAACGTTTGTCATCCTTGAGGCGCACGTTGAAGTGTGGCCGGTGTTTTTTGATCAGATTCATCTCAAGGATGAGGGCCTCGAGCTCCGAACCGACCACAATCCATTCCAGGTCGTGGATCTGGGCTACCAGTTTGCGAGTCTTGCGATCCTGATCGGAGCGTTCCTGAAAGTAGGAGCGCACGCGGTTTTTGAGATTGATGGCCTTGCCCACATAGATGACCGTGCCAGCGGCATCCCGCATGATGTAGCAGCCCGGCTTTTGGGGCAGAGTGCCTAGAATTCCTTGAAGATGTTCAGATATTTCCATATGGAGTCTATTTTAACACTGCTGTGAGAAAACCTTATCTTTAACGAACCCTCCTCGCAGCTTGCTTCGAGGTATTGATCATACTTTTTCTTGATTCGTTTATCTTCTACCTCACCCCCGGCCCCTCTCCATCCACGGATGGAGAGGGGAGCATAGGTATATTTCGTTATGAACATAATTTATTCTCAGCATGCTATGGGGATATGTCCTCTTTTGATAATAAGAAACGGATGGCTTTTTAGCCATCCGTTTGAAGTCAGTTAAATCAATGCTATGGGGTTACGGTGACGTTGTTGCCAGGGAATGGAAGGATGAAGGATGAATCGTTGGGCATCATGATCACCTGCACGTTATCACTGAGCTTGGTGATGTACTGGTAGTTGAGCAGATTAGGGTTCTCTTTGAGCACATCAGCGATCATTTGCAGGGCTTTGGCTTCGGCTTCTGCCTGGATCAGGCGGGCATCGGCTTCACCCTGGGCGCGGGTCACGGCGGCATCCGCGGCACCCTTGGCGGTCTCGCGAGCCTGATCGGCTTCCTGTTTCTTCTGCTCGACCACGAACTTGGCCTGCTGAGCCTGCTGTTCGGCGATCTGTTTTTGTTCGACTGAAGCGGCGTATTCATCCGAGAAGGCGATATTACGCAACACGAAATCGTCGAGGATCAAACCCCCTGCTTCCATTTTTAAACGCAGGTTCTCTTCGACTTCTGTAACCATTGCAAAACGTTGGGAACTGACCACTTCATCTACTCTGTACTGTGAGACGGCGTCACGGATGATGCCGCGCACCTGGGCTCGGATCAAGTCCACGTAGCGGTCCTGCCAGTTGATGTGAACGTAGACCACCTTGGTGGGATCGATTGAAAAGATTACCGAGGCATCCACGTAGATTTCCTGTCCATCAAGGGTACGGGCGGCGATGGAGTCGTCCCCCTGGATGGAGCCCTCGGAAGGCGCGATCGACATGGTATAGGTTTGCTGTGAAATGGGATAGAAAACCACGGTTTCAGCAAAGGGGATGATCCAACTCAAGCCGGGCTGCAGGGCTTCCTGGCGGTAACCATCAGGGTTGACAGCGGAAATAACCACCCCGCGCTCCTGAGGATTGGTAAAGACCAGGCCTGCGCTAACGGTGGTGAGCACAATGACCACTACCAGACCCACAATGATGAGGGTTTTTCCACTCTTAAGCGGGCGCTGGCGGGCGGCACGGTAGAGCACAAAGACCAAAATGCCCACCCATATCACCCATAAAAGCGCGGATAATCCTTTTAATAAGCTAGCGATATTCATTTCTCTCTCCTCTTTAATGACAACTTAAATACCAAGATGATTATATAAGGGTTTTATCAGTATTTGATTAGAGTTTTCAGGTATGACCTTCAGTATAATTAAGGCCATGAAGATCCAATCTGCCGACATCAACGAGATGTTCACAATTAACGACGAGACCTGTCTAAAATTCTCAAATCAAAGCAGGTTGGAAGCGAAGGCGGGCCAGTTTCTGCAGGCTTTCGGTGAAGATTCTGAAGAACTTCTGCCCACGTTACTCTTTCCGTGTGGGGCAGAGCCAAAGCAGTTGCTGTGGTGTGGGAAGATCCCACAGACCTGGCTGCCTGGCAGCAAGATCCATTTCAAGGGGCCGCGCGGCAACGGTTTTCACCTGCCACCGCTTAGCAGGCGGGTGGCTTTGACCTGCCTGGATGAGGTCAGCATCAACCGTCTGTTACCGCTGGCGGATCTGGCCTTGCAGAACGGGGCGGAGGTGACGGTCTTGAGTGATCTCCAACTCATGGGTTTGCATCCCGCGATAGAACTGCTTGGTCTGGAGGAGATGCAATCCATCATGGAGTGGGCGGACTATCTGGCCTTGGTCATGCGTCCGCAGCGATTGGCAGAGTTTGGACGAAACCTGAAGCAAGGGCTGCCCAGCGTGTGCGAGGTGATGCTGGATACGCCCATGGTGTGTGATGAGAGTTCGGCCTGTGGGGTGTGCAGCGTGCTGACTGCCAAAGGCAGCAAACTGGCTTGCAAGGACGGGCCCGTTTTCAACCTGGCCGACCTGCTCAACCCGGAGGTTGGTCATGGCTGATACCAGTAACTCGCTGGGATTGTCCTCGCCCTGGATGAACGCGGCCGGTTTCATGGGCTATCTGCCGCAGACACAGGCGGCTGAAAAATTTAATCCCGGTGCATTTGTCACCAATCCGATCAGCCTGGAAGCGCGTTCTCCGGCGAGGGACCGCACCATCAAGCCTTATGCGGGCGGCTTTCTGCTGCACACGGGGCATGCCAACCCGGGGATTAAGCGCGTGTTGCGTGAATACGCGCCGAAGTGGAAGAACTTATCCATGCCGGTATGGGCGCACCTGCTGGTGAGCGGGCCGTATGACTGCGAGCAGATGGTGCGCGAGTTGGAGGGGCATGAGAATATCACGACCATCGAATTGGGTTTGCCTCCTGGTATGGGGGTCAAGAACCAACTGGAGACGATCAAGGCTGCCGTGGGGGAGCTTCCGGTGATGGTGTGCCTGCCTCTGGATGAGATCAACCACGCGCTGTTGGATCAACTGCCGGGATTGGGTGAGATCGGGCTGGCGCTTTCGGCGCCGCGCGGGATGCTGGTGGAGAACGGAAAATTGGCGCGCGGAAGGTTGTTCGGTCCGGGCTTGTTCCCGCAAATGATGGCGGCGTTGCTGCGTTGGCGCGGAGCGGGTTTGCCGCTGGTGGCGGGAACGGGTATTTTCAGCCGTGAACAGGGGGAGGAGGCGTTGCAGGCTGGGGCGGCGGCAGTGCAGGTGGACGGTTGGTGCTGGAAGTTTTAGGAAACAATGGGTTCAGTGTGAGGTAGAAGGTGAGCGTGGCATACCAAATTTGGGCACGGCACGCCGTGCCCCTACAATTCCATGGCAAAATCTAACGAATTGAAATTGAGAAAATCCCCGGCAGTTTTGGAGTGAGTTGGAGCGCGCCTGTGGATTCTTCTGAAACGGTGGTAAAAACGATGGCGGTGGGGTAATCCCGATGGAGCTGGGGGATGTGGGCGGAAGTCTGCGGTGGGGTGATAAATGACCTTTTCAATTGGTAAAGAGCAAGGGAGTAATTAATTATGACTCGTTTCGTTTAAATATCGAAAACGAGTCAAAACGAGTCCTTAATAATTAAAGTACCGTGAAATTGCTGAAAAGCAAATATCAGTCTTTTGATTATTGAATCAAGTAGTTCCAAGAGATCAATCCTCATGGTTTATGGGTTTATATTTGAAATACCGACTTTAAAAATAGTACGAATGTTCTATTTTGTCAAGATTATAAATGCTTTCCATTGATAGGATTATGTTCGGAAATTTGTCAATAATCCCCAGCAGTTTTGGAGTGAGTTGGAGCGCGCTTGCAGAGGCTGCTGAAACTGCCGGGGATGAAAACCAGTCGATTATTTCTATATGCATCGAGCCGCATAGTGAAGATAATCATCAAGTTGGGGATTGCTTCACCTTGACGAAGAGTTTATGAGATTGAGTTAATGAATTGCCATTTATTAAACTAATGGAGTTTTGTTCGCAAGGTTCGCAATGACAACAGTTTTTTGATTTAAATTTCCAAGGAGATGGTAACGGGACCATCGTTTTGCAGGTGCACGTACATGTGGGCGCCAAACTCGCCGCTTTGAGTGGGGATGCCAAGATTTTTCAGCTCAGCAATAAAGAAATCCACCAGGGGGCTGGCCAGGTCGGGCGGAGCGGCATCTATGAACGAAGGGCGGTTGCCCTTGCGGGTGTCGGCGTAGAGGGTGAACTGCGAGACCACGATGGCCGATCCTTTGACATCCAAAAGGGAAAGGTTCATCTTGCCGTTGTCGTCTTCAAAGATGCGCAGTTGGGCGATCTTTTTGGCCATCTGGCTGGCTTTGGATTGGTCATCACCGTGACCGACCCCCAACAGGATCACCAGGCCGGTTTGAATATCGGCCACCAGCCGCTGCTCGACGGTGACCTGCCCAAAATTGACTCGTTGAAGGATGGCACGCATTATTTTATAGGATGTTTTGAGGTGGCAGGGATACGGCGCGCCGTGTCCCTACGATTGGTTTGATAGTTTTCGATCCGTGTCGGGGTGACCGGCCGGTCTCCCTTACCATTTATTATTCCGGCAAACCCACGGATTTGCGCACTTCGACCATGGTGGCTTCGGCGATGAGCGAGGCGCGGTTGGCGCCGTCGCGCAGCATATCCCAGGTGGCGGCTTCATCTTTGGCGAACTCTTCGCGTTTGGCGCGGATGGGGGCGAAGTAGGCGTTCATGTTGGCGGCCAGCTTTTTCTTGCAATCCACGCAGCCGATGCCGGCACGGCGGCACTCGACGTTGATGCTTTCCACTTCTTCGGGCTGCGAGAAGATCTTGTGAAGGGAGAATACATTGCACACATCGGGGTTGCCCGGGTCGGTGCGGCGCAGGCGCTGCGGATCGGTGACCATCTGCATCACCAGCTTGGCGGTCTCTTCAGCGGTGGCGGCGATCTCAATATCATTGTTGAGGCTCTTGCTCATCTTGTTGACGCCGTCAATGCCCATCACCTTGGGGAAGCTGGTGAATTTGGCCTGGGGTTCAATCAGGGCGGTGGAGCCGTAGCGGTAGTTGAAAGAGCGCACGCACTCGCGGGTGAACTCAATGTGGGGCGATTGATCTACGCCGACGGGGACGAAGTTGGATTTGTAGAGCACAATATCCGCGGCCATCAAAACAGGGTAACCCACCAGGCCGTAGTTGACATTATTGGGGTTCTCGCGGACCTTGTCTTTGAAGGTGGGCAGGTCGGTGAGTTTGCCGAGCGGGGTGACCATCGAGAGGATGGTGTGCAGTTCGGTGACCTGGCGTACCATGGATTGCACGAAGATGATGGCTTTTTGCGGATCCATGCCGCAGGCGAGCCAGTCCCAGGCCATCTCAAGCGTGTTTTGGCGCAGGTCGCGGGTGGTGTCGAGGGTGGTCAGGGCGTGCAGGTCCACGATGCAGTAAACGCAGTCGTATTCCTCTTGCATGGCCACGTAGTTCTTGATCGCGCCGAGATAATTGCCAATGTGCTGCCGTCCGGTGGGGCGGGCGCCTGAGAAAACTCTACCTTTTTTCTGTGTCATTGGGGTGCCTTTCAAATTTATTCAGGATTGCTTAGATTATAACTGAATCGGTAAAGGTCAACTAAAAGAAATCCAAGCAGGTCATGTTTAGGATCAGGAATCTCCCGTATCATGTGTTTTAAACAATCCAAACAAATTGACCGCGGCCAGCCCCAGCGCGGAATAGGCCAGCGCGCCAATAAGCAGCGGCCAAAAGTTGCCAGTTGAGAAAGCTTCGGTCAACTGCCTTCCAGGAAGGGCAAACACCACACGCTGCCAGAGGGTGGTCAGGGTGGGCAGGCGGCTGAGCATGCCGCCGAAAAGCGAGTTGACCAGCACCGCGATGGGTGAGAGCAGCATCAGGCTGATGCTCTCCTTAAGCATGGAAGAGAGCGTGATGGAGATGCCGATGGCGGCAATGAAGTAGAGCAGCGAGGCGGCCATGATCTTGATCAGCAGCCCAAACGAGGTGTGCAGCAGCAGGGTTCCGACCAGCAATGTCACGAACAGTAAGGCTTCGCACAGAACGGCCATGGCCAGGCTCGAGGCCAGGGTGACCACGGTGGAGGTGATGCCCATGGAGTGCATGCGTACGCCAATGCCCTTGAGACGCAGGTCGATCACCCAGCGGCAGCTTAAAAAGATGAAAATGATGACCAGGGCGCAGTAATACAGGGCGCTTTTGTGTAGGGCGTTTTCGGCGGTGTTCTCCAGCTCCGGCTGTTCAATGACGGCGCCGCGGTCAATGTCAAGATAGACCAGGGCGTTCTGCGGGATGGTGTCGATCATCTCCTGGCGCAAGGCGGCGATCTCATCCTCTGAAATGGACAGGCCGTTCTCAGCCAGGACCTGGCGGTATTCGTTCAACACCAGTTCTTCACCCCAAATCTCGACATATTTCTCGGTGAGCACTTCCACCAGAAAGACGCCCACTGAAGAAGAGGGGGAGAGGTAGACCTTAAATACCCGGGTGTATTCCTCATTGACCACCTGGTCGGAGAAATTATCTAAAACCTCGATCACGGCTTCATATTCACCGATCGAGAGCTTCTTTTGGGCGGTGGAGAGATCATTTTGGCGGTAGAGCGTCAGGTTCTCGATATTCCCGATCAGGTTGATGAACTCTTCGGAGTAGACTCCCTGGTCGTGATTGATCACGGCCACGGGGATGAGATCCCGTTTGGCCTGCCTGAATTGCTGGATGGGCAGCAGTGAAAAAAGCACCGCCACCAGCAGCAGCACCCACAGCATGGGGGAGGCAGCCACCATCCTCAACCTCAGGCGGAAGATGCGCACACCCCAGCTCATGATTTCACCCGTTTGTTGAAGAGGAATAATGAGAAAAGGATCAAACCAGCCAGCCAACCCAACAGGATGAGCACAGCCAGGCCGTAGCTGCTCCAACTGAAGTCGAACAGACTGTAGGCAAAGCCGTTCATGACCGCGCGTATGGGCAGGTAACGGCCCACGCGCACCAGCAGGTCAGGAAAATAGTTATCCGGCAGGATCACCCCGCCCAGGAGGGCGGTGAAGAGCACGTAGTAAAACCCGGTCCAGGCGGCGCTTTCATTGGGTCCAAAGAGCAGCGCCAAAAAGACGGCCGTGGCAGAAAAACACAAGGCGGCCAGCAGCAAGGCGGCCAGCACAGCCGGCAGGCTGCTGCCAAAAAAGGCACCGCTGCCCATGACGATGAGGGCCGTCACGAACATGGGGAAGGAGCAGATCAAGATATAAATGGTGCCCGACAAGATGCGGGCAAAGAGGTATTTGTAGCGATGTTTCGAGGCTGAAATGCCGCGGTTGATGGTGGCGCTGGTGAGATCGGCGGAGTTGTATCCGCACAGGGGCACCAGACCGAGAGCGATGAACAAAGCGAAAATGGCGGAAACGTAATATTCAATGGGCAGGAAGCGACCCAACGGGGAGACGCCCTCGATGTCATACAGACCGCTGCGGTTGAGCATGCGGATGCCGATGTTGACAGCCAGGTCATACAAGCTTTCGCCGGCGGCTTCAGGTGAGACCTGATCATACAGGCGGAAATATACGAGATCCATGCTGTTTTGAATGCGGTTGAAGCCGTCTGCCACACCGGTGATGAGCGGCATGATCATGGTGGATTCCAGGCTGTATTCGGGGTTGATCCAGATACCGATGGTGGCAGGTTCACGGGTGTAAAGCGAATCGATGGAATGGGCAGGAATGTGGATGAAAATGGCCGTCTTCTGGTTCTCAAGCGAGTCAAAGCCTTCGGCCATTGAATCCACGTTGATTAATTTTGCCAATGAACGAACATTGCGGTTATTCGTGATCTCCTCGATGACCAGTTGGATATCGGGGGAATCATCCTCGTTGAAAACGGTTACCTGAACTTCGGAGAGGCGTTTGTTCGAAAATAATAGGGGAGAAATGATCGAAATAAACGCGAATAAAGTGATCACTGGCGCCAGGATCACCAGCGCCAGTGAACTTTTGTTTGAAAACAAGCGTTTAAGCTCAATTCTTAAGGTTTGGATCATACACCTGTTTCTCAGGGTTTAATAGGGCAGGTACCCGCCAAAGTCATAGATCAGGTCTTCGAAGTTGTCGTAAACCTGGGCATCCGGATCGTCAAAGTCCACCAGATCCACTGAGACTGAGTCGGCGAATGTATACTCACCTTCCAAATCCAAGGCCAGGTAGATGGGCATACCGTTGATCACGGTATCAACATCCAGGGTGCCGGTCATTTCATACTCGGAGCCTTTTTTGACCTGAGTCAATTCATTGGTGATGACCAGAGTGATGTTTTCAATGTCATATGAAGAGAAGTTGATCTCATATTCGCCTATCTCTTTGGTGTTACTGACGTCCGTGGTGCCGCTTATTACTAAGTAGTAGGAATCATCGGGCATGACCAGTTCGCCATCCAACACGTATTGGTTCCCATCTTTGATATTGCTGGCGTAGTATTCAAAGGGGGCATAGCCGTCATCGTAATTGAGTTCAAAATCAAATTCGCGGCCATCCTTGATGAATTTATAGAAGGCGGTGTATTCACTCCATTCATCCGCGAAATCAATTTGCACCGCGACTGCTTTCTTGGCCTGGAAAGGAAGCTTGGGACTGGTGAAGTAAATGCTGAGGGTAATATCGACTTCAGTATCTTCGAAGGAGTCATCCAGGTTATCCAGGGCGTCTTCGATGGAGGTTTGATATTCATCCTTAAATTCATCCATATCTTCATAATACATGGCGGACTCAGGATAATTGGTGTAGATGAACTCAACCAGTTCATCATCCTCAAGGGCGGTTTCGAGCACGGCCTGGGTGATGTTCTGCAAATCATCCGCAGTCAATTCAAAAGTCTGGGTATCCACCTTGACATCCTTGTTCATGATTGAGATGGTTTCTTTGCCAGATTCGATGGAATTGGTGTCGATTTGCTTGGCAGCGATGTCGGCATACTTGTAAAGCAGCTTTTCAGCCTGATCGATGGTCTCGGTGGTGCCCATGGCTTCAGGGTTGAGCGCCTTGGCAATGTCATCCATGCGGTCGTTAAAGGTGACATCCTTTTTGAAATCGAGACCTGATTCGAACTCGTAAATGATCAGGTTTCCAAGGAATTGGCTTACATCAACCGCCAGGGAGCCTTCGCGGATAGCCAGGCTACCGTTCACCAGACCGAGACCGTTGAAATCAAGCTGGCCGTCGCCCGATTTGGTGTCATAAGCAGTATTAAAGGTCAATTGGGCGCCATCCAGATATTGATCGACACCCAAATCTTCAAGACCGCCGTAGTCTGCCACCGAGAGGGTCAGCTCAGCTTCAGATGATCTTTCGGCCATCATTTTGTTGAAATCCCCGGCGAGGTCTTTGGTGTATTCCTGTGAACCGGGATCGCCCATGCGGATGGGCTGCATCACCAGATCCACCAGACCGTGCGTGAACTGGGTTGTCTTGGGGGTGAACATGGTGCAGCCTGAAAGAGCGGATGCCAGAAAGACAAGAACCAATCCAACCGACAACAGTTTTTTCATTGTTTCCTCCTTAAGTGTTCATAAACTTGATTATGGTTTCATCGACTTTTTGAAGGTCGTTATCACACGCAGACATGAAATTGGTCACGTTGTCATAGAACTTGATGCGGCCTTTGTTCATGATCATGACGTCATCCAAGATTTCGAGCACGGCTGCGGCAGTATGCGACGTGATCACCTGGGTGATGCCGGTTTTTGCCAGTGAAGTCAAATAGGCTCGCATCAGGGTCAGTTGCACAATATCCACCCCGACCATGGGCTCATCCATGATCAAGAGCTGGGGCGCGTTGATCATGGCCACTGCCAGATTTAAACGTCTTTTCATGCCCCCTGAAAGGGTGCTGACCCTTTTGGAAGCCAAATGGTCAAGCTCAAATTCAGCCAACAGTCGGTGGATCACCGGCCGGGATTCTTTCCACGACGTGTTCGTCCAATAGAGCATGTTATCTTGTACTGACAGGTCTTCATACAAGGCCAAATCCTGAGGAACGTAACCAATCATTGGATGCAAAGTTTTGGCGTGTTTAAAAGCATCCATTTGGTTCAACTGGTAAGTGCCGCCATCCGGGTCAAGAACCAGCGCCATGATCTTCAAGAGGGTGGATTTTCCGGCCCCATTTGGACCGAGAATCCCCAGCACCCTGCCTTTGGGAAGTGAAAAACTGACGTTCTCGAGAACGGTGTTTTGTTTGTATCTCTTTGAAATTCCCTGTATGCGGATCAAAATCCCCCTCGCTGGGTATAATTCATGAGTATTAATAATAATACGGGATAAATGGTTTTCATACAAGCAACATCTATCAGGCAGGCTTCAAAAGGATCATTTGACCAAAACCCGGCGAAATGATATTCTGATATCAAACAATATGAAAAACTTTGGCGACCTGATCTTCTATTTGCTTGCATTAATTATATCCATATTATTGCTGCCTGTGATAGTGATTGTTTTTGTGATGGTATGGATTTTTATCGGTTGGCCGGTGATCTTTACCCAGCCCAGGCCGGGTTACAAAGGCAGAATATTCAAGCTTTACAAATTTCGCAGCATGAAAAACTCGCTTGATACCCAGGGGAATTTGCTGCCTGACGATCAACGCCTGACCAGGTTTGGCAAACTCCTGCGGGCCAGCAGCCTGGATGAACTGCCTGAACTGTTCAACATCTTAAAAGGGGAAATGCGCCTGGTGGGGCCGCGTCCGCTGTTGGTGGCCTACCTTGAGCGATATACGCCTGAACAGGCACGCCGGCACGACGTGCTGCCCGGCATCACGGGTTGGGCACAGGTCAACGGCAGAAACGCCCTCTCATGGGAAGAGAAATTCAAGCTGGATGTCTGGTACGTAGATCATCACTCCTTCTGGCTGGATGTGAAGATCCTGGCGATGACGCTGGTCAAGGTGTTCAAACGGGAGGCCATCTCAGCGCCGGGCAGCGTGACCGCGCCTGAGTTTATGGGCTCCCAACAATCCAAAGAATAATAAAACCGTCGGAAAATAAACCTCCGACGGTTTTTGAAACTGAAAATCTTTTTATCTCATCAGGGGATGCTTAATGGGATGATCTTCTCGGTCTGCAGGTCCTGGATGACCTGGTTGAGATGCTGCAGTTTGGCGGGGCTGATGAGATCAGGATTGTTGTTGACTGCCAAAGTGACGGGGGCGAGGATGGTCTTGCCACCGTTGCCGGCCAGCAGATCAGGCAGCGCCTGCTGCAAGGCTGCCAGCACATCGGGGCCAAAAATCGCCACATAGCGGCCTTTGTTCGGGCTGGCCGGGTCGGTTCCAATCAATTTAGCATTGGGCATCTGATCAAGCACTTCAGGTAGATCCGCGTTGGGACCGAGAAATACTGTGTTGGTCAGGGTTTCTGTCAGCATGGTGGCAGCGGTATTTGACCAAACCGAGGCGTCGCTTCCTGCTGAGAGTGTATACGATAGAGGGAAGTATTTTTGAGGAGCATAAGTGGATACACAGGTACCGCATAAATAAGTACCGCCATTTACAAAGGCGTTCGCCAGGCCAAGATTGGCGTCATCGCTGAGCAAAGTGGTCGCGCGAAAATCCTCGGCGATCATGACTGCCAGGTAGCCAGCCGCAAAGGCCTGATGCACCTGGTTGGTGGTTAGCACGCTGATGTTGGCCGAAGGGGCTGTCATGGAAGAGAGTAGTACAAACTGGGTTTGCGGGGCGGAAGCCGCGAGCTCCGCAAGGTTATCGAGGCTGCCGGCAACGATCATAACCTTCACGCCGTCCAGGCTGGGGGCGAGGGCAGACCAGGTTTCAAAACCAAGCGCATTGGCCGTTGCCAATTCTGTCAGCGCGCCGGGCAGGTTCGGGTCCACCTGGTTGGCCGGATCGTAAAGAACAATCCTCGCAGGAGAAGGCGTGGGGGTGAAGGTAGCCTGGGGAACTTCGGGGGTGGGAGTGAGATCAGGAACCGCAGGTGTAACAGGCTGCCGGTTGCAGGCGGAGAGAGCCAGGGCTGCAAGCATCACAGTCAGGATCATCCGCCGAAAGAGATTTTTTCTTTTAATCATCATAATGTTACGCATGCCTTAAACCATCAGTTTTATTGGATGTATTATAATAGGTAGATGCTCTTGAATCCACCGATTCTTTGTTCTATTCATCTTCAGACTGACCAATAAGCACCAGATCAAAGAGCAGTCAGTCAATTCTCCTGAAATATCGGCCGATTAGGATAATGGATCTAGACCCAGACGATTCAGTTTTACCGCAAAATTCCAGCCGCATCAATGAAACTCGCCGCCGCCGGTCGAGGCGTACCATCGTCCCTTCAGGCAAAACCGAGCGTTTTCTCTATTTAAACGAAATCGCCAAACGCCTGGTTCCCGGGTTGGACTATTTCGCTTTTTCAGCCCTGGCCGCATTGGTGCTGGGCGCGGCACTATTGTTCGATCATCCCGCCCTTTTCGTGCTGGCGGCTTTGGTGGCACCTTTCATGGCTCCGCTGGTGGGGTTGGGTTTTTCAACCATGTTGGGGTCGTTACGCTTCTTCATGCAATCGCTTGGAGGTTTGTTGATCGGAGCGGCCTTCATGTTTGCCAGCGGCATGCTCAGCGGATGGATCTCGAAGATTTTACCCCGTTTTGAGAGCAGCCAGGCAGCGTTTTTTACCACTTTTTCGCTTGCGCATTTGATCCTTGTGGTGGTGGGTACGATTTTGGCCGTCTTCATCACCGTCAACGCACCCAAGAAGCGCTCACTACTTGCCAGCGCGGCACTGGCTTATGAAGTTTATTTGCCGGTGGGTGTGGCTGGTTTTGGTTTGACGAGCGAATTTTCACATTATTTCGTATCAGGCTTGAAATTGGCGGGCATCCATGTGCTTTTGGTGATCATCACCGGCGCGATCGTGCTGGCCTTATTGAAACTGAGACCACTGACCTTCTTTGGATATTTCATGACCTTTTGCTTGCTGGCAGGATCCATTTATGGGGTGATCTCATCCAGCGCGCTAAAAACCACTCTACCGGCGACGACGACTGCCCCGGTTTTTCAAATCTCGGCCACGGTTGATATTTCTGGAAACCCACCTACTGAGACTCCCGCTCCTCCAACGGCCACCATTCCCGTGCCGACAGGGGAGTTAACCCCCACGAATACCCTGGTTCCCACCCGAACCCCCACCATGACCATTACTCCAAAACCAAAAGAAGTTTGGGCAACCATCAATGCCGAGACGGGTGTTTACATTCGATCTGACACGTGTTTTGATGATGAAAAGTGCCCCAAAGTCGGGGCGGCGGTTCCAAACCGCACCCCGGTATTGGTCTTGGCCTCCTCTGAAGATGGCAGTTGGGTGCAAATCCGTTTGCCTGACGACGGCCGCGAAGGTTGGCTGAAAATCTCATATCTACTGTTTGATAACCAATAGAACTGAAGAATACTAATGGACCACATGAGTTTCAATAAAACTATTGTTGGAGATGCACTATGACGATTCATTTTGGCACCGACGGCTGGCGAGCCGTGATCTCAGACACCTTTACCTTCCACAATTTACGGCAACTGTCTCAAGCGATCGCGGACGCGGTGGCTTCGGATACCTGGACAAACGGCACTGTTTTGGAGCACGCGCCCGACCCAAAGAAGATGGTGGTGGGGTTTGACACACGCTTTTTGTCTGACCGCTACGCGGCCGAGGTGGCCAGGGTGCTGGCTGCCAACGGATTCACGGTTTACCTGGCTCAATCTGACGCCCCGACCCCGGTGATCTCGCATGCCGTGCGCAACCTGAATGCCATCGGCGGGGTGATGATCACGGCCTCGCATAACGCGCCGCGTTACAACGGTGTCAAACTGAAATCCGCCTACGGCGGTTCGGCGTTACCTGAACAATGCCGCCGCGTGGAAGTGTATTTAAATGACAATGAACAGCAGGGGCGCGGTCCAAACCTGATGGATTTTGACCAGGCCAGGTTGCAAAACTTGATCTTCAAGTTCAATCCCATCCCGGCTTACAGCGATCACCTGCGCAATCTGATCGATTTTGACACCATCGCGGAAAACCCTCAGAACTTCGTGGTCGATTCCATGTTTGGGTCGGGGCGTGGGGTGATCAAAACCATTTTACAAGGCTCAGGCTGCGAGATTGCCGAGATCCGTGGCGACATGAACCCGGGTTTTGGCGGTGTGCATCCTGAACCCATCGCCTGCTACCTGCGTCCACTGGCGGGGGCAATTGGCACCGGTATGGGCTGCTTTGGGGTGGCCACGGATGGGGATGCCGACCGCATCGGCGCCATGGATGAACACGGCAACTTCGTGGATCCGCATAAGATCATGGCGCTGGCTCTCAAACACCTGGTCGAAAAACGCGGCATGAGCGGCAGCGTGGTGCGCACCGTTTCCACCACACGCATGATCGACCGCCTGGCGAAAAAGTATGGTCTTCCTGTACGCGAGACCCCGGTTGGGTTCAATCACATCTCTGATTACATGATGAAAGAAAACGTGTTGATCGGCGGGGAAGAATCAGGCGGCATTTCCTTCAAAGGTCACATCCCTGAAGGAGACGGTATTCTAATGGGGCTGCTGATCATCGAAATGGTGGCATCGGCCAAGACGTCACTCTTTGAGATGGTGCAGGATCTGCAAAAAGAGGTCGGCCCGGTGTATTACGAGCGCACCGACCTGCGTTTGAAACACCCGGTTGAAAAATCAGCCATGGTCGAAAAACTTGAAAAAGACCACCCTGGCGAGATCGGCGGCGAGAAGATCGTGGAGATCTCAAAAATGGACGGCGTGAAATACATCTTTGCGGATGATTCCTGGCTGCTGATCAGACCTTCAGGCACCGAGCCGGTATTGCGGGTGTACGCGGAAGGCCGTACTGAAGAGATGGTTAAGGCACTAATGCACTACGGCGAGGGTGTGGCCGCTAGCGTTTCATGATCCAAGCGTGCCGTTAATGGAGAAGATCTAAAAATAGAAACCCCCGATTTCAATCGAAATCGGGGGTATTGTTTACCATTTACTCTTGTTGGAGGAGTATCGGTGACCGTGATACTCAAGAAGGAACCGCAGCAATTATCTGGCGTTCAAGCGCAGACGGCGGCTTAGGATGATGACGGCCACCAGGATGATCGCCAAACCGGCCATCATGGGCAGGCCAACTTCATCCGCGAAGCCAGTGGTGGGTAGTGCCGTTGAGGTGGGCGCAAGTGTGCCAGCCCCTGCCGCGCGGGCGGCTACCTGGGTCTGAAGGGCGGCTACTGTAGCCAACTCAGAAGCAGAAAGTCCGCCTCCACCGACAGATTCGGTGGCGCGCTGAACCACAACCACGGGGGTCTTGGTGGGAACCGCTCCGCCAGCTACAACGGGGGCTGCCGCGGGTGTCTTGGTCGCGGCTTGAGCAGCCTGACGTTGGGCATTGGCTGTGGCAGCCAGGGCGGTGGCGGTATTGTAGGCATTGATCTGGGCGGCCTGTTCCTGCGCGGCGGCTCTTTGATTTGAAAGGATGCGTGGGGCAACCAGAAGCAGCAAGATCAGGGCGGCTACGAACACGATGCCCACGATCGTCATGGCGATCAGGAAGGTGCGGTTGCGCCTGGGTTTACGCGGCTCGGGTGCGAATTCTTCACCACCGATATTCTCCTGGTCAAATTGGTCTTCTTCATCAAAATTATTCAGTGCCATGGCATTTCCTCCTGGTTCGGATTATCCGAGGGAACTCAAATCAGAATTAATCATATCAAAATTCGGCAAGGGAATTGCGGTTTTCTTGCCGTCTTTTAAGATCAGTGTAGCGGTAGAAGTCTTGAGGCCGTTGGGCAGGGTGGATTTTGTTTCATTTACTGAAGTCACCACTCCCAACTGCCCGGTATAAGGGGAGGCGTGAATGCGCGCGATCTGCCCCTCAGTGATCTCGACGTTTTCAAAAAAGGGAACGCCTTCTCCATTGCCGGAAATGCTGATCTCAGGGCGGAAGTTGTTGTGGTGGTCCCATTTTTGGGCGTTCAAACTCAATTCACGCTGCGAACTCTCGATGAGCAGATCAAATGCGTACTCATTGATCTTGATCTTGCCAAACCCTTCCAACAAGATGATCGGAAATTCCATTTTTTGAGCCAATGAGATTAGCGCCGGGTTCATGCTGCCGAGGATCAGACCAGCCAGAGGCAAGTCAGCGGCGGCTTGCAGAGCTTCTTCGGAGGCACAAAACGCGGCGGCTACCACCATGCCGCGCGAGGTGATG
Source organism: uncultured Anaerolinea sp. (assembly GCA_964474095.1). GTDB lineage: Bacteria > Chloroflexota > Anaerolineae > Anaerolineales > Anaerolineaceae > UBA6107. The sequence goes on along the minus strand of CAYYRU010000020.1, from coordinate 17,393 downwards.
CCGAGGGAGGAGGGCAGTAATTCCTGTTCGATCAAGTTTTCATCTGCCAGGAGCGGACCATATCCAACGCGGCCATTGCCCCACACCCCCTGGATGAGGGTGCCGTTGGTCTCAATGATCGCTCCAAGGTCTTTAACAATTTCGACCACCTGGCCAGTCAGGCCAGATTGAACACTCACTTTTTTTGATTCCACTTCCAGGAGTACCTGCCCGTTTTTGATCGAGACGATCTTGCCTGGCATGGGTGCCCGTAATACGCGTGAGAAAAGTCCACCGGTTTCAGCGATGATGTCGTGTTTTTCGAGCAGTTCACCCACTTTGCGGTTGATCAGTTTTTCAGTTTCAGCCTGGCTGTTCAATCCAAGGGTATGAAGGACATCCACCATTATGTGGCGGGTGGGAATATGACATTCAGCAACCACTTCAGTGGGGGTGACCTTTTGACCGACGCGCACCAGCACCGTTCCAGCTACTGGAAGGCAACGTTTGCGCCGGTATTTCACCATGGAATGCACTTGGGTGGCTAAGGTAAACATGATCACTCCTAAGCGTCATGTTGCAATAAACATACCATTATTGAGGATTTTCAGTCTCCATCCAGGTTTTCAGCAGCTCACGGCGCAGCGGCGCGTTCTCGGGTAAGCGCAGCGGACGTCCGCGGGCATCAAAGACCAAGCCGCAAATCCCGCCTTTTACCTTGATCGGTTCGCCGTTGAGTTCGAGATCAGCAATTTGCAGCGATTTTTGAGCTTTCAGGTGTAATAAACCGGGTTCACCAAAGGCTAGCGGGAGTTTTAGCAAATCCCCTTGTCTTACCTCAAAGTCGCGCCGCGCGCCGCCATGACTCTGCAGCTTGCCTTCCAAAAGCAGGCTGCCGTGACGCGCCTTGCTTTCGAGGGTGATCACGGTGGCCAGGTTGATGAAAGCGGTGGTTTCAAGCACTTGAACCGGCAGCAGCGGGTTGACGTGGGCGGCAGCTCCTAGAAGGGAGAGGATGCCGTGTTTATCCACCACCAATGGGGTGATGCCAACCGGCTGGATCGCGTCCAGCACGGTCATTAATACCTGCCAGGGGCTGGCTGATTGGGTCAGCGGCGATCCGCTGATGATGATCGGTTCAAAATTTGACGAAAACAGATTGGCGTTTTCAGAGAGGTCTTTAAGGGAGCGGGAGAGAATATAGCGGACCAAGGCCATTTCGATCTGATGGTCCACCACCGTTAAGGGTAGGCTTTCAGGAAAAAGCGTTTTCTGCCACAAATATTCCTTAATGTATTGGTCGGAGGCTTCTTCACTCAGCCATTTTTGGATCTCTTCGACTGGCAAGTGTAACAAAACCTTTTCAAGTCCCAATCCAGTGCCAAGGGGAAGGGTGCGCAGAACGCTATTTTGGTGGTTACTATACACGGCCATGGTGTGTGAGGATCCCAGGTCGATGCCCAACACTCCACGTGCGGGATCATAAAGTTTCCCCAGGTATTTAATCACCTGTTGGAATGCGATACCGGCCATCAAGGGTTGATCACTGCAGACTGAGGTGATGCTTTCAAGCCCGGTGAGCAGGCTGGTTTTCTTGGATACGATCAGGTGGTTAAGGTCAAAACTAGCTTGTGACAGGTCTTCTGTTTCGATCTGGGGACGGATGTTGTTGGTTACCACCACACTGGTGTGTTTCTCGAGTGACTCTTTAACTTTCTTTTTCATGGCGTGGTTGCCGCAATACAAGATGGTAGGACGGTCAGATTCAGGCATCAATTGCAGCGCTGACCCGATCATGCCCGCCATGCGTTGGATGGATTTAGTCGCGCCGCGGTCTGATCCTCCGGCAAAGAGGAGGAGATCAGGCCGGGCTACCAGAAGCGCGTCTATCTGACGTTGCAGTGGACGGCGGTCATTGATGCCAAAACCATCCGCGATGTTTAGAGGAAAACACCTGGCGAGTTTTTCTGCGCTGGCCAGTGAAAGGTCTGAAAGAAGCCCAAAGGTGACGGCATTCAGGTCCGCTCCGCAAGCAAGAGTGACCACTAATTTGTCCACGCCTTCGATGCCGCCGTGGCTTGGGATGATGAGTTTTTTATTGAGATCAAGCAGGTACTTGCCGGTGATCTGCTGTAATTTTTCAAGAGCTTCAAGGATGCCTACTGACACATCAAAATGCGGCGCGCCATCCGTGGTGGCTGCTATCCCCGAAGCGATAAACTGGTAGCTTTCTTCGACCACGTCGAATAAGACGGCTTTGGTTTGAACCGAGCCGATCTCGATGCCGAGGAGTGAGTTAACTTCTGTGATCTGTGTGGCCATCTCAAGCACCTATTAGTGGAAGAAACCGGTGAGCGTGCGAGCGACAAAGTCAGAGCGTTCTATCAAGGCAGTGACCGCGCTGGTCAGCACACCCGCAAAAACGGCTCCAAGAGTAATGGCGATGAAAATCTGGCCGATCCAACCCATCACGGCAGCGATCCATCCGCGCTTGGGAGCCTGGTTGGCTTTTTTCCTGGCTCCAAAATTGAAATAGATCAGGGTGGCAATGGTGCCCACCAGCATGATCACCATTTCAAGGATAGTTGAGATCGGTGTGGCACCTGAAACAGTAAAAAAGGGCAATACTGAGGCTTTTACCTGACCGATGAGGGTACCTATCACGGCTCCGCCGATGGTGACCGCGGCGCCGGTGCCGACTAAATATGCCATGGGCAAGTTGCCGATCTTTGACAGGCGTGGTGAGAGTTTGAGCAGCAGCAAGCCTGACAGGCACAAGGGAACCAGGGTGATGAATTTTCCGGCACTGATGGGAGCGTAAAGCCGGGTCATGATCACCTGGTAAAAAAGAACCGCGAAGAAGTAGCCTGAGGATGCGCCAATAAAAATGGCCGTCACAATGCGGAAGACCAGGTTATCACCAAAGAGATAGCTGAAAACCATGAGGGTGAGGATGAAACTGAGGATCGTCCAGACCAGTTCGGGGGTCAAGGTCATGATTTGCCGCCCTCTTTGTCAGTTTTTGATGCCGGACGAATGAGGGTGTAGAGCCCTCCAAGAAGGATCCCCGCGGCGATGATAATTAAACTGGCTTGAAAAGCGCCGAAATGAGCGACGGATGCGCCGGATTGATCCAACATTTTTTGATAATGACTGCTGCCCGAGAGACCTGGCAGGATGCCGCTGATCTGCCCACTTTCAAAATAAGGCTGTAACAAAGGTGCCGCCTGAGCGCTGACCACGAAAATGAGGGGGGTGTCTTTCAATTCAGGCTGAACTTGCTCCACCCAGGCGCGGGCGTTTTCGGGTTGATCACAAAATAAAATAACCGCGCCGAAATCGTCCAGTGATTGAACCTGATTAAGGTAGAGTGTGTTCCAGGCGGATTGAACATCGTAAGAATTGGGCAGGGCGGCACGCGGTTGGGAGCTCAAGAGATTTAACCCGGATGCCCCACCGGGGAGATACCCGAGGCTGACGAAGTGACTCTCAAGGTCAAATCCATCCACCGAGAGCGAAGCGTGTTTAAGCAGATCGGTCAGGATGGGGTTTCCAACCGGGTTGATCGAAAGGCTGGCTAAATTCAGATTGCGGCGCATCAGGTGTTCCAGAAGAATTTGTGAGGTTAATTTCAATTCACCCGTCGCGGCAGACTCAAAATCCGCTGCCAGCAAGATGGGTTGATCGGTTGGGAGCGCGTTGACGGCGTCATAAGCGGCGACCACTTCAGGCGGAAACAAAGCAGGTTGAATGGCAACACGATCCAGGAAGGAGCCGCCTGCCAGGATGGTGCCGATCAAAACAACCGCCAACACAAGCCGCCAGATAGAACGGCGGCCGCGTTTAACTTCTGGCTCATGGCTGATTTCACCATCCAGGGTGTCTTCAATGAGGTGGGTAAAAAGCGCCGCATTGGCCTTTTGTCTATCAGAGACTTTTAAGGTGGCGCCATATCCAACCGGTTTACGCATGTTTTCAGCAGGCAAAACGGTTTGCAAGGCTCCATCAATGCCAGCCAGTAAACCTTTATCTTCGCTGACCCGTGTGATGGGGGTATCTGTGTTTTCAAAAACATTTTCAGAGGGAGGACGGATGGCCTGCAGCCAGGTCGGCAAACTGGCTTTCTCAATGCCTGCCAATAGATCTTCAGTATCAAGCTCTTCAGGGGTTTCATCTGCTGATGGCGATCCTGAATTATCAAGAGAGGCAGTCTCCAGCCAATCAGGCAAATCATCCGGCAGGAATGGTTGATCGACCTTTGGTTCTTCGTTCAAAGCCGGGGTGTTAAGGACTTCAGGTTCATCCTCGACAATTATTGGCAGTTCTTCTTGAGCAGGGATCTCTCGAACAGGGTTCTCTTGAGCTGCTGAAATGTTACCGCCTTCAATAACGGATTGATCGACAACCGACTCAAGTCGTGAGGAAATGTCGTCAGTCGAAATTTCAGGAGCGATATCAGCAAGCGCATCATTATTCGTGTCCTCAGTGGACGTTTGTAATGAACGATCGTTCTCGGATGATGAGGGCTGCGTTTGACTTTCTTCACTTGGAGAGTCATTCTCCTGTAGATTGCCGAAAATTTCGATCGGCTGCGGCGTCACCCCTTCTTTTTTGGGCTTGGCGAGGGGTTGGAATTGCTGCCAGAGCGAACGCTCAAGGGCTTTTTTGGATGCGTCGGTGGTTTCATCCGCTTCAGGGATGGCGGCGGGTTTCCAGGCGGCCAGATGGCTTAACCATTCTTCCACATCACCATCAGGTTCGTCTTTCGGATCAGGGGTGGCCTCTTCGGGTGTGAATGGTTCTTCTGCGTCGGCAGCTTCAGGCTTTTTACCAGAATTACCGGCTTTGATCTCTTTCAACCATGCGGGGATATCTGTGTTTTCCTGGATTGATGTGGAAGCGGGTTTTTCAGTCTCACTGGTCTGTTTTTCACGTTCCGCTTGTTCCAACTGACGAATGCGCACCAACCAGTCGGGCACCGTTTCTTCCGTGTTGGCTGGCGGTTCTGCCGCAAGCGAGTCATCCACGGGTTCAGAAGATTGTTCGGCCTCTTCCCTAAAGCCCGACAGCCAATCCGTGCTTCCATTGTTTCGCATGGGTTTATCAACAGGGGTAAGAGGCGCCTGACAATACCAACAGCGTTGGGCTGCGGGATCATTGGGGCGTTGACAAATGGGGCACAGGAAATCAGACATACTTATCCACTGTAGGGCCTATCTGATCCAACTAGAATTCGAACTCCTGTTGCAAGGCTGCCCAGGGCGATGCCCAGTAAAATTCCGCGCGCACCAGCGACTGGAATCTTATGGAACCCGGAAAGCATCTCTTGCAGGATGGGAATCTCAGATGAGAAAGCCAAAACACCGCTGTTAATCACCAAAAAAAGGATGACGCTGATAAAGAAAACCAGTCCCATCCAATTACGCTGCCTTTTTAACAAAGACAAACTGGCATACGATAGTGTGATCGCCAGTAAGGCCATCAAGCTGGTCTCGATGGGCACCTGAACGGCAGTAACCACCTGGCGATATTGTGGGTGATCCGGTCCGAAATAAATGCCGGTAAAAGCCGTGATCACAAAAACCACGATCACGATCACGCTAAAAACCCGTTTGCTGCCTTTTTCTTTTAGTCGTTTCAAGTGAACGCCAAAAACAAGATGAATAATGGCCGTCAGGCTGGCCACACCCGCCAGGGTGACCGTCCAATCCAGCATGGGGGTGCGGATGGCAACCAGGGCGGGAATTGGGAAGAAGTAGCTGATCAGTATGATCAGGCCGGCAAGAATTGCCACCAATACAGATAAGGGTGATCTCATATCACCCCCAACAGTTTCAAGAGAGCGGCTGCACCCAGACCAAGCACGATCAAGATCCTTAAAAGATCCTGCGCTTTCAGACTGGCTTGATGTACGGGAGCGATACCAAGGTAAGCCGGTAAGGCATATACCTCTTCACCCACCAGTTGATCATCAGCGGCGGCCATGAAAATGGATTGAGCGACAATCGAATCGCTGGCAGCCAGGGTGTAAGTGCCGGCTTTTTGAGCCGCATCACACAACAGCCCTGCTTCAGCACCAAAATGACCGATCAGCACGTTGGCGCTGACCTGCGCGTCGCGCGTGGCTTCAAGGGTACCCGCGGCATACGAGAATGGGGTGATGCCAGGGAGTTGAGTCAGACCGGGGTCTGCCATTTCATTTTTATTGGATTCGACAGTATAACTCTTGGAGATATCGCGGCTGAGGATCTGAAAACAGCCGTTGCCACTGGTGCACATGGATGGCAGGTCGCTGGTGGAAGCCATTTGATCGATCCTGTCGAGTGTTGAAAGCCCCACCAAAGCGGA
>CAYYRU010000020.1:0-10966 GCA_964474095.1 uncultured Anaerolinea sp. | reverse complement strand
TGCCCAGTCCGTCCAGTATTTGCGATCCATAATCTTTCATGAGTATAGCATAATTTGGTTGACGGGTTTGAAGGCGTCAGGGTAGTTAAGTTGGCTTTTCCAAGAACAATTCCACCTGGCGAAAAGTGAGCGCCAACCATTTCATCATAGAACGCGTCAAAGGGAACCTGGAGAGTGGGCCGAGTATTTTGTGATTGGCAATGGCGGGATGTGAAGAACTCAGCACTTCAACGTTGAACCCCAGGGTCTGGAAAGCTTGAAGAATGTGCCTGAATGGACGATAAAAAATATGATCAATGCTGTAGCGGTAGTAAACCTCCACTTTTGCTTCCAGGTCGAGGTCTTTCACTTCTTCCCAACGGGGATGTTTGCCTTGCCGCACAAATGAACGGATCAGCGCTTTGCGGACGTGCCCGGCAGGCAGCCAATGCACAAACGGCATGAAAAGATGGCCTTCAACCACCTGACGTTGGGCTGGGAAAATATGATATCCACAGCCCCCAGGCCGGGTCAAACGGTCAATTTCAGCCAACACTTTGTCAAAGTCACGCACATGCTCAAGAACATTATCCGTCATGATGAAATCAAAAGAATGATCAGGGTAAACCGTGCGTCCTTCTGCGGAAAAAAGTGTCAGGGGGGTATCGTGATAACCCTTTTGACCAAAAAGAACCAATCCGTTTTGGATGGGTTCAGGATCAATGTCCACGCCGTAGGCATCATAACCCTGTTCGCGAAGCCAGAGGACGAAGCGTCCACGGCCACAACCCCAATCCAATACTTTCAGTTGATTGGATGCCAAGCCTCTGGCTTTTAAAACCCGCTGAAGTTGTTTCAGCGCCCGGGCAGGCGGTTGATATTGATCGAACTCCTCTTGTGTTAATACGTCGTGTTTTGCCATGTGTGCTCCATCAACGAATTAGGTCAGCTGGTTTGCCACAAGGTCAGGGCAAATGGCTGTCGGGAGTAGAGTTCAACAGCCAGTTTCATCTGATCGATCGAACTCCAAAAGGAACTCAACTGAGAAGCGTACGAGGCGATGCCTTCCTGCCAGGCCAACTTATCTTCCTCATTAATCGTTTGTTGGATCTGCTGTGCCCCGGCGGGAATTGTTTCGTAAAGCTGTTGCGGATCTTTGGCGGCATATGGAAAATCCGCATAATACCATAATGGCCTTCTTAGGCTTTCAGCTGCCATGCGGGTGTTGAGGTGATCAATATGCCTGCCCACACCCAAGGGAGCCACCACGATGTTATCAGCGGAATCATGTGCGCGAAAGGCATGCGCCATTTTCTCGATCAGGTCAATTTCGGGCGAGGGGTTGGCCGGGAAAAGATCTTCATCTTTTTGGATCAAAGGGCGGCCACCAAGCGGATGTTCGCGATAGATGCAATCCAAAAAACCGAGGTGACGCCACGAACAATTCAGGGAATGGAGCGCGGTTTGGTCTTCCTGCCGGCGAACGGCTATTGGATTTTGGTTCTCACCCCAGCGTGCGTGCAGCATCTGCGCAAATGGTGAAAGTGGCCCCGCGGGTGGGTCGGCCGTGCAGACCGTCCATACTTCCACCTCATCTCCATGATTGAGCCGGGAATTGATCAATGCTCCACATGAAAATATCGCATCATCCAAATGCGGAGATAAGAAGATCAATTTCATTGAAACACCTTAATCATAAAGTACAACATTCTTTGAATTATAGTATGATTAACCAACCGTTGACCTTTTTGATCCGTAAGGAGTGATCCCATGGGGTTCTTAGATTCGCTGTTTGGCACAAGACCTTTTCCGTCAGAAATGGCTGCCGAGGTGCAAGACCTGGTGGATGAACTTGTCACCATTGGTATTAAAGAAGACTACCTGTCTGAGATACCCGGGATGGGATATAACGCCCAGTGCCGACACGTACGCACCAGGGCGATCGGAAAACGCCTGGATGAGATCGGGGGGAATGCCTTGATGCTGTGGGCTTTTGAAAAAGTAAAAAAGAAAGCCGGTAAAACACCGGCTTCACATCTTGAGTTTGCCTGGCATGAAGTCGGGCATTGGGAATTGTAAAAACCCTTGATCTGAAATTTATGACCGCCGGATATTTTTGCCGGCGGTTTTTCTATCCCAAAAGAAACCTCCGATAAGAACCAGCAATGATGCACCTACAATGATGATGAGCATGACCCGATAATCCAGGTAGATGCCCACATTCCATTTTCGAAACAGATACCAATCCAGAAAAACGAGGGTAAAAATGCTTTCCATGGCTACGATTCGCCAGAACCAGGGGCATTTTTGACTCCGCAAGCGCAGCCACACCCAACTGACGAGGATCGCCATCCAGGGTAGGAAGGCAGTGCGGTAACGCGGATTATCCCATTGGTCTCCACCCCCCCTGATGGAAGAGATCAGGATCCAAGCGAAGAGAGCCAGGTTAAGGAAAATCAGAATGGCACGATGTTCTTCTTTGGGAGCTTTGAAGGCCGCAAAAAAACCATATAACAAGAAGGGTAGTACAAAATACCAGCCAAAAGCGAGAAAAATGGAGATCGTCCACCAGATGGGCAGGGTGGGGTCGGTAATTGCCGCGGGCAAAACCGGCTGAGTCAGTCCATAAATCGTCAAGAAAGGCAGCCGGGCGGATTCGCCGTAGCGGTCCATTAATGTGCTGATCCAACCAGAATTGCTGACGGTGAGTTGGAGTTCGTAGCTCACACCCTCTTTAAGCCACATCCAGCCTGCCACTGCAGCGATCAGCAGCACCAGGCCGTAAATCGCGCTGCCGATCAGGAGGCTCTTTTTCGCGGGATGGGTGGAGATCCAATCCACGTAAACAATTCCAGCAACCACCACAAAAGCGGCACCCGCCAGGGGCACTGAAAAAGGCAAGGAAACGAGTAAGATCAAAAGGGATAAAACCAGGGTTCGAACAGGCTTGATCTTCCAATCCAGCGATACCCAAAAAAGCAGCGAGGTCAACGCAATCATGATGGGTTCGCGCATCTGAGAACTGCCCAAGAGCACGCCCATGGGATATAACGCCATCACCCAGGCGGAAATTCGAGCCAGGGCCTGATTCCATTTTCTGGCCACAGCCGAATAGAGAAATGCAACGGCCAAAGACATGGCGAAGGCTGAAACTAAAACCATCAACAACGGACGGTGGATATCAGGTGAAAAGAGGCGATAGATCAGCGCACTGATAATGATCAAACCGCGGTACTGATCAAAAACCCAGAAACCATCCAAATCGTGATCAAATACGGTTGGATCGTTGCCTAGTATGAAGGCGGCTTGATCACGTTCCTGGGCGTCTGAGAAGACGTAGCCGGCATTTTGAACGGGGGTGTCAAAGCCAAAAACAGGCAGACCCTGGTCAAGGAAAATCCCCAACCCAAGGCGCAGCACAAAGGTGATCAGCATAAGTATGACCAGGGTTCTTCCAGCCTTGAGCCCGCGAATCACCCGCAAGACACCAAAACTCAACAACGCTGAAAAGAGCCCGGCTCCGAGCCAACCCAGCCAAAAGCTGCCCGGGCTAAAAACGGCTAACAGAGCGCCCAACAGCAATCCGCTGATGAGGGATAAAAGTAGATCTTGCAAAAATGGGGATGATTTTTTCATCATAAGGTATCACTCATGGACGACAAGATTTTTTGCATACGTTCCTGCCAGCTATATTGGTATGAATCCATTTTCGCCTGTTCAGCCAGTGAGCGGCGAAGTTCAGCATTTTCGATCAGCAGGGCGAATTTTGTTTTCAGGTCCTCAAAGTCTTCAGGAGCATAAAAACAGGCGTTGTTTTCATTGAGCACTTCGCGTAAGACCGGCAGATCGCTGGTGAGGATGCAGCGCCCGGCGGCCATGTATTCGAACATTTTCATGGGACTGCACACGTCGGCGGTGTTCCCTCCGCTGCTGCCTGAAACGGTCTTGCCAAAAGGCATCAGCAATACATCAGCCGCGGCCTGAAAGAGAGGCAGCCGTTCGTTGGGGCAAAATCCGGTCAGGGTGATATTGTTGATTTGCCGGTTGTGAAGGATGGTTTGCCATTCAGCCACAGCCTCCGGTTTGCCGCCCACCCATAAAAACTGCACCTGTGGAAAGGTTTCTGCCAGTCTTTGCAGCAATTCGAGCCCGCGGCCTTTGTAAAAACCACCCGTGTAAACCGCAGTCAGACCCGGTTGCAGATTAAGCGATCGGCGGGCGGTTGCCTGATCTGGCAGATCGCGGTAGCGTTCAAGATCAACCCCATCCGGGGCTACGATAGCGGCATCTGCCGGTAGGTGAATGCTAAATGTCTTTTCGATGACCCTGCCCAGAGCGGCTGTGATCAGCACAACTATTCTGGGGGTGGAGGTTGAAGACAAGAAGCGCGTGAAAAGGCGTCTGCCAAAACGCCCGGCCGGAACGTCATGAAGCTCAAGGAAGACGGGAAGGTGCTGCAACTGTGCGGCGCGTGCCACCCATAACATGCGGGTGTAAACCACTCGCGCACCTGCTTTTTTTGCCTGATTTAGGGCTGACAGAATGAAATCAAATCGTTTCAGGGGTTTAACGGATGGAACCCTGTGAATTGTGAAATCCGTGCTTAATCCATATTGTTTTTTTAACTCCTGCCAGTTCAAATCACCTTTGCCGGGGATGAAAAGGTGGACTTCGTGTCCAATTTGGGTCAGTGCCTGGCAGACCTTCATCACTTGAATGCTGTTGGCGGTGGAGGAGGGGATGGATGAGGTGGCAATATAGGCGATTTTCATGCAACCTCACTAATGAGTTCCTGACGTTCCGATCTGTGAATGAGGCGGTATCCAATCCAGACGGAGGCAAGGGCTGAAAAGCAGAAGTAAAAGGCCAGCAACGCGGCTTCGGCTTCGATACCCAAAGCGGGTAAAAAGACGAAAGCCAAACCGATCTTGATGATACTACTGACTGCCAACACGTAAAGAGCGGTATTGGCTTTGCCGAACGCCAGCAACAAGCTGCGATTCCAGAAAAAGATGTTGGCAATTCCGTATCCCACGATCAAAATGACCAACGTGGCATAGGCGGGTAGGTATTGGATTTCGTAAAACACCTTAATGATCCACTTGCCGAAGATCACCATAAAGAGACCGGCAGGGATCGTCCATAACATGGAGATCAGTGTGATCTTGCGCAGTAGTTTGCGCAACTGTCCCCAACTATTGGTGACCACGCAATTTGTGATCTCTGGAAATGCCGTTTGAATGAAAGGCGTGATCGGAATGGTCAGAAGATTTACGATCGCCAAAGCCACTTTGTATAAGCCGGCAGCGCTCTCATTAAAGAAGAATCCCAGCAATAAAGGTTCGCTCTCGCTGGCAAACTGCTTGATGGTGGCACTCAAATTGGTGCTGATGGTAAATTTCGCCATTTCCTTAAACGGAGGAAGGGATGAAAGCTTACTCTTCCACCAATCCGCCCCATGTTCAAGCCGCATGGCCTTGACGGCTAGAACCGTCGGGCTAATGGCGATGAAAAGCTTTCCGACCAGGTATCCCCACAGCACTTCAAGGATTCCCCATTTGAATATGAAGGCCAGGGTGATAATGGTAAAAGTCAAAATGGATTGGATCAGTGAAATAACCGCCTGGGATTTGAAGCGATTGGTAACCCGCAAAACGCCGTTGGCGGTTTCGGTGGTGAGGTTCGCCAGGATGACGATGCTGAAAATGCATATTAAGGACTGGATATACCCCGGATCGTAAACCTTTGCCAAACCTCTTGCTCCAAGGGGGGTAACCAGGAACAAAAAAGCGAAGGCTACCAGGGAGGTGATGGCTTCTGTGATGGCTGAGGCTTTAATAGTAGCCCTGGCGGCTTCAAGGTTGCCCTCCGCTTTGGCTTTGTTGTAATAACGCACCACGTAATCGCCCATGCGAAATGAAAAAAGGGTGTTGATCAGGGTGACGAAGGTGATCACCTCTGCGACCAGGCCAAGACCGGATTTGCCCAACAAACGGGCAGCCAAAATGCTCTGCACGGCCACGAATACCACGCTAAGGGTGCTGGCGGAGAACATATAACCTGTGTTCTTGAGCACGCGGCGAAAGAGTGGATCTTCGTGAAGGTATCGAGAGAGTTTTTGGCGCAGAGAACTCATGGGGTTAAGACCTGGCTGGCCCAGGAGCGGTTTTGCATGTACCAATCCACCAGGCCGGCAATGCCTTCGTCGAGACCAACTTTGGGTTGCCAGCCAAGCATCGTTTTGGCTTTGCTCACATCCGCCCAATTGGCTTCGACATCCGCGGGGTGGCGGGGGATGTATTCAATACGCGCTTTTTGCCCGACCAGTTTTTCAATTCGAACCAGCAGTTCTGAAATGGTGATGGTCTCATGCCCACCCAGGTTGATGATCTCATAACCGAGGGGCTTAAGAGCCAGAATCACGCCATCGGCAATGTCTTCAAGGTTGGTGAAGCCGCGCATCTGCGAACCGTCACCGGTCACCTGCACGCGCGTGTCTTCAGCAACCCATTTGGCAAAACGGAACATGACCATATCCGGCCTGCCGGCCGGGCCATAGACGGTAAAGAAACGCACCACGGTGGTATCCAGTCCAAACAGGTGATGGTAGGTATACGCCATGACCTCGGCTGCCTTCTTGCTGGCGGCGTAAATTTGCAGTGGATGGCTGGAATCGGCTTCTTCGTTGGTGGGCAGGGGAGGATTTGCGCCGTAGATTGACGAGGTTGAAGCCAGCACCATCTTCTTGATATTGGTTTTTCTACAATATTCCAACACGTTGAGGGTGCCTTGCGCGTTGGTTTGCACGTAGACTTCGGGCATTTCAACGGCCTGGCGCACCCCGGCGCGAGCGGCAAGATGAATGACCGCTTCAATCTCAGGATGCTTATTATTGACTTCCTCGAATAGACCGGGCCGGAGGATGTCATCACGCAGGAAGGTGAATTGAGGGATGGCAGCCAGTTTGTTCAAGCGCCATTGTTTTAACCGAATATCGTAAGAATCGTTGATATTGTCGATTCCAACAACCTGATGCCCGGCGTTGGTCAATTTTTCGATCACCCGGCGGGCGATAAACCCGGCTGCACCGGTAACCAAATATTTGCTCATTAGATCCTGACCACCTTTGGATGTTTTGTGCCGGCCAGACCGAGGGCATCGCGTGTATCCACGATCAGTTTGGATTCCTTGAGTATAGCCTTGTAATCATAGACTTTGTGGTTGGTGACGATCACCACGCAGTCGGCCGTCTTGACGGCTTGCATCAAGTCTTTCACAGATTCGATCTTCCAATTCTCATGTTTGATGACGGGAATATAGGGATCGTGATAGCTGACTTTGGCGCCTTTTTGTTCCAGCAAGCGGATGACGTCAATCGAAGGGGATTCACGCAGGTCGTCAATATCCGGTTTGTAAGCAGCGCCCAAAACCAGCACCTGGCTGCCCTTCAAAGATTTTTCATGGTCGTTCAGGGCATCCTGCACCTTTGAGATCACGAAACGCGGCATGCCAGTGTTGATCTCGGAGGCCAGTTCAATGAAACGAGCGGTGTAGTTGAGGGAGTGCAGTTTCCATGAAAGGTAAAGCGGATCGATGGGGATGCAGTGACCGCCCAGCCCGGGGCCTGGATTGAACTTCATAAAACCAAAGGGTTTGGTGGCAGCGGCGTTGATCACTTCGAATACATCCACCCCCAGGCGTTCACACATCAAGGCCAGTTCATTGACGAAACCAATGTTGATCATGCGGAAGGTATTCTCGAGCAGCTTGGCCATTTCAGCCACTTCAGTGGAAGAGACGGGCACCACTGTATCCAATGCCTTCGCGTACCAGGCACTCGCCACTTCGGTGCATTTTTCAGTGATGCCGCCGATGACCTTGGGGGTGTTCTTGGTGGTCCAATCCGTACGGCCAGGGTCAACACGCTCTGGCGAGAAGGCGATAAAGAGATCTTCACCGGGAACCAATCCGCTGCGCTCGGTGAGGGCAGGCAGTACCAGTTCGCGGGTGGTGCCTGGGTAAGTGCTGGATTCAAGAACGACCACCATGCCTTTGTGCACGTGCGGCGCGAGTCCTTCAGCTGCGTTGATAATAAAGGAGAGATCGGGGTCACCCGTTTGCCGCAGGGGAGTGGGCACGCAAATGGCCACGGCATCAATGTTCTTGAGCACCGAATAATCACAAGTGCCTTTGAGTTTACCGCTCTTGACCAGGCGCGCCACCTGTTCGGAAGGCACATCCATGATGTAGCTTTCGCCGCGGTTGAGCAGATCCATTTTCGCAGCGATGGGGTCAACCCCTGTGACTTCAAAGCCAGCTTCGGCAAAAACCGTCGCAAAAGGAAGACCAACATAACCCATGCCCAAAACAGCCACGCGGGCGGTTTTGTTCTTTAGTTTATCCATTAAGACACGTGCAGTTTCCATTTTTCACCTGGGGTATTCGAAATTAGAAGAGCTTTAATTGCTCGGCAGGTTCCTCATCACGCAAATCAGTATTATTGGGTTCGTTTGTCAAGGTCACCTGGGGTTGTTTTTTCTTTCGTGCTTCTTCAATAGCCTTCGGTAGAGCAATGAAGTCGGCCACGATATTATTTTTTAAGAGCGGCTGATGCAAAGCGGCCGCGGGGTGGTACATGGGCACGATCAATCGATCATCGATCCAAGCGGGCTTTCCATGAATGGAGCTGATGCGTGCCAATGGGAAGTATTTGGCCATGGAAAATCTGCCGAGGGTAACGATCACGTCCGGGTTGATGGTTTCGATCTGCCTGTCGAGATAGACACCGCAGGCTGTCAGTTCATCAGGCAACGGGTCGCGGTTTTCAGGCGGACGGCACTTGACCACGTTGGTGATGAACACCTCTTCGCGTTTGAAACCAGCGTGGCCAATCAACTCATCCAAGAATTTGCCGGCCTGGCCCACAAATGGCCGCCCCAGTTCGTTCTCGTTGAATCCGGGGCCCTCGCCGATAAAAAGGATCTGGGCGTTGACCGGTCCTTCGCCGGGCACAGAACGTTTGCGTGAGAAATGCAGGTTGCACTTTTCGCAAACAGATACCTGTCTGGCAATGTCTTGCATGATCTCAAGGGCTTCCACGGATCATCCTCCGGAATAATACGACAATTTTACCTTAGAGACAGGTTTCCAACACATCTATTTTTAAGACTTCGAGATTCATCATGACGGCGTCTTCACCATTATCTTGATAATATTTTTTGCGTACGCCAATTTCTTCAAAGCCAAAGCCGGAATATAAAGACCGAGCGGGCAGGTTTCCCTTGCGTACTTCAAGAAAGGCTTTTTCTCCGCCTGATTTGGCGCCTTCGATCAGGGTATGCGCTAAAAGACGTCGGGCGATCCCCTGGCGGCGAAAAGCAGGGTCTACCGCGAAAGTGGCAATGTGGATCTCATCCACGATCAACCAGGTGATGATCATACCCACCAGTTGGGTTGGCAAATCAAGGGTTTCAGCTACATAACAGCGTGATGAAGGATTCTCGAGAAGTTCGAAGCGGAACGAGCTTTCAGGCCAGGGAAGTGAGAAGGAGAGGTGATCCAGTTCGACAACCCGATCCAGGTCGTCAAGGGACATTTTTCGAATGTGGATTGGAAGAGATTTTTCCAAGGTGTCACTCGGGGATGCCGCCGGCAATATGCAGGTAAATAGGAGCGAGCATGGCCGGGTCATCGCGCAATCCAGCCTGCCAACGCAGCCAGCCCAATTCAGCCAGCATGGAGGGGTGCCGCACCGAGTGAGCTGGTGAAGTGAGCAAGGCGTTCTTCCATTTGCGGCCAAGGGTTTGACGTTCATCGGCATTCAATTCGCCGCAGATGATGGTCGGTCCGCTTATCTTTTCTGAAAGTTCCTCCGGCGTCATCACTTCAGGATCCGAGGTGGATTGCCATTGGTGATCTTTGACGCTGTACCAACCCACGGCCAGGCGGGTGCGACCGGCGGGTAGGACGACTGCCATGGGATGTTCTGAAAGGGGTTGGGAGGCCGCCAGATAATCAAAGGTGGGCACGCCGATGATGGGCAGATGGAGCGAGAGGGCCAGGCCTTTGGCGAATGCCAGACCGATGCGCAGGCCGGTAAAGGTGCCCGGGCCAAGGGCGGCCACCAGCAGGGTCAGGTCAGATGGTTTCAGATTGCAGCGTTTCATCAGGATATCCACCGCGCTGGTCAGCTCGGTGGTGTGATGATTGGATGAGGTCCACTGCATTTCGCCGATGACAACGGGGTCGTTGTAGAGGGCGATGCCGATGGTCTGGGTTGAGGTATCTACAGCCAAAAGCATTTCATCCTCCAAAGGTCTGGCGCCTGAATTCGGCCACCAGTTGTTCGTTGTGTTCGCCCACCGGCCTGACGGATAAACTGCGATGTTCGTCGGCGATCCAGTTCATGTGAATGCGGATGAGTTCTTTGGGAAGGGCAGAGGTGATGCGTTCGGCCCACTCCACGATCAGAGCCCCGCTGGTGAGCATACTCTCGAGATCCAGGTCTTCAGCCTCCAATGCGGATTCAATGCGGTAGGCATCCATGTGGTGCAGCAGCCCGCCATCCGGCCGGCGATACACGTTGACCAGCACGAAGGTAGGGCTTGAGACAGCATCAGTGGAACCCCAGCCCTGGGCGATGCCCTGGACGAGAGTAGTCTTGCCCGCGCCGAGATCCCCGCTGAGGGCCAGCACGTCACCAGGCTGCAGCAGGCTGCCCAGGCGCATGCCGAGGCGGCGCGTCTGTTCGGGGCTACGGCTGATAAAGTCCATGGCGTTGGCGGTTAAGATTGGCATGATGTGAAATTATAAGGCAGATAGGGCAAGCCAACAAGCCGGAGAGGCAAAAAGAAGATTTCGCTTGACGCGAGTTGCCGGGCGTGGTATTATTGAAACTCGTGATGCGGGGTAGAGCAGTGGCAGCTCGTCGGGCTCATAACCCGGAGGTCGTGCGTTCGAATCGCACCCCCGCTACTATGAACCACCA
>CAYYRU010000019.1:35664-42270 GCA_964474095.1 uncultured Anaerolinea sp. | reverse complement strand
CTTCACAGGGCCGGTCCCTCTGCCTCTCTGGATAAGAGCGATACTAGTATTTGGTTGTAATGATCAAAAAAGTCCGGGAGCAGTCCCGGACTTTCATTTTTTTGGGGTCAGCTCCTGCTTTGTTGTTCGAGGAGCTTCTCACTTTGTTTCTTGCTGAAACCTGCTTTCAGGAATGCAGCAGAGTGTGCTTAAGCTCCTCGTCTTATGCACATCATGCACATTGCCATCATAGTGGTGTTGCCGGTTTGCAGATTCATCAGATCATTTCCTTATTAGTTGAAGAGTTTACAACTTTCAAAACCCAAAGT
The DNA here is from genome assembly GCA_964474095.1 of uncultured Anaerolinea sp. Taxonomy (GTDB): domain Bacteria; phylum Chloroflexota; class Anaerolineae; order Anaerolineales; family Anaerolineaceae; genus UBA6107. Next base: position 41,962 of record CAYYRU010000019.1, on the reverse strand, counting down.
CAAGCACTTTGCAAATATTTTAAGATTCCTGATGCCAACCGTTTTTCACACCCAAACCCATTGGCTGTGAGGAAAGCAGCGGTCAGATCAAACTGCGGCGGTAGATAAAATAATAGACTGATAGCGGCCACCAGGCGATCGCGAAGAGCGGATAGACTGCCCAAATACTCCCCGGGGTGGTGATGCTGTTGAGCGTGATCAATAACGCGCCCGTGAGCACCGAACCAGCAATGGAGAAGATCAATTCCCGTCCACGTTTAGCGAATGCAACCGACATCGGCCACCATAACAAGGCATAAACCGGGAAGATCACCCACGGGAATCCCTTGAACACAAAGAGATTGAGGATCAGGTAATACAGAATTCCTGCCAAAGAGCCTGCCAACGCGATCGAAAGCCTGCCGAGACGTTTTCCCAACAGCACGCTTGTCGGCCACATCACCAGCGGAAAGTAAGCAAACAACGCCCAAAAACAACCAGGAGTTCTCAAGAAGTTCTCAAGGGTTAAGAACGCAGCGATCATAAGTGCGCCAATAATGGAATAAGCTTTGATGGTTTTTGGTTTGGCGAAAAATACGCTCAGAGGCCACCAGATCAAGGCAAACAGCGGATAGTAGAACCACAATACCGCGGGAGAGGTGATCAGGTTGGTCAGGATAAAGAACACCGCCATGATGGCGCTGCCAATCAGTGAAAAGAGCTTCTCGTTCTTCGATCCAAAGAAAACAGAGATCGGCCACCACAGGATCGCAAAAGATGGGAAGAGGAACCATGGAAAATTCCAGGAGGTCAGATAGTTGGTCAGAAATAACAGCAGGATGGTGATGAAGCTGCCCACCAGTGAGAGAATCTTGCCTGAATTCCTGCCTGCAAAGAAGACGCCGATCGGCCACCACAACACCGCGTATGTCGGGAAGATGAACCACGGGAAACGCCCATTAGTTGAATAGTTGATGAACATCATCAATAGGATGATGATCAGACTTCCGGCAACAGAAAAACCAAGCGCGTAGCGCCGGTTCTTTTCTTTCTGATCCGATTCAGTCATCGCTTAATTCTGCCTTTCTGTTTTTCTCACGCAGGGTGTGAAAAACCATGGCCAGCGGCCACCACAGCACGGCGAAGGTCGGATAAACAAACCAGATGTACTGGGGAGAGTAGTAAAAATTGATGAACACCATCAGGCCAGTGATCAAGAGAAAACTGCAAATCGCATAAGGCAGACCAATGGAGGCATCCTTCTTGAGGTGATACCATCTGAAGAACATGGACATTGGCCACCACAGCACCGCAAACAGCGGATACACAAACCAGATGGCTTTGGGGGTGTAATAAAGGTTGATGAACACCATCAGACCTGAGATCAGTAGCGCTCCCCAGATCGAAAAGGCGAGCCCAAGGCCGGCGTTTTTACTTTTTGCCATTTTGGCACTGCCTTCCAGTTCGATTTTTAGATCATCGATATCCCCAAAGTCCGCAATGGCTTTTTGGATCGCCTGATCTTTGGTTTGTCCCTTGCTGACCAGATCGGCCACTTTCTCATTCAAGTTCTGGGTGATCTCTTGCATCAAATCGCGTTTGCGTTTGCTGTCAGAAACATTTTCAAACAATTTGTTGATCTGCAGTTCTAATTCATTCATTTCAAATCCTCCATAAAAATGTCGATTATTTCACGTACTTCCTGCCAGGTGCGGATTTCGTCTTTCAAGAATTCCTTGCCTGCTTCGGTGATGCGGTAATACCTGCGCCGGCTGCCAAACGAGACATCTCCCAGGTATGAGTCAATAAAACCCCTCTTTACGAGCCGCTGAAAGACTGCATACAGCGTGGCTTCCTTGATCTCAAACTTGTTTTTTGTGCGGGAGGAAATTTCATTCGATACTTCGTAGCCGTAGGTGTCTTTCTCGTAGATCAAGCGCAGAATGATCGCATCCAAATGGCCTCGTAGGATATCGCTGTTGATAAATAACATGGTTTCCGAACTCCTTTGGATATAATACTATCTGACAGTGCACTATCTGATAGTACTCTTTCTGATAGAGTAATAATAGCACGGTTTTACTGACTGTCAATAGAGAAAAATACTTCCTTACTAAAAACATCCTCAAATAATCCCAAAATGAGTTGTTTAAACAACTCCATTTTCTATGCTCTGATGTATAATATGGCTGATTAATCCGCGTGGGTCTTCGTATCACTCAAACGGTTAAACCCAAAAAGACAATATAATTGAATAGTTATGCCTGAAAATATCGCTCCCTTCTGATACTCTGGAGCGTGTGGAGGTTTATTAATGACAACCCAATTCAAGTCCATTCCCCAAAACACTTTAGTGATGAAATTTGGCGGCACTAGCGTGGGCACGCCTGATGCCATGCGCCAGGCCGTGTCCATTGTCAAAAACGAGAAAGCCGTATGGAAAAACGTGGTGGTGGTCACCTCGGCGCTGAGTGGAGTCACCGATACACTTCTTAAAATGACTTCCCAGGAAACCATTAATCAACCCCAGGCATTGGATCAATATGCCACTGACCTTATTCATAAGCATGATGAGATTGCTAATGCCCTGATACACGACCCGGCACTCTTTCAAACGACCATCCAAAAAGTGAGTGAGGTCATCAGTCAGGTGGTTAACTTGTGCAAGGCCATTGCCGTGTTGGGTGAATCCACCCCCCGCGTCATGGATACCATCGCCTCTGCTGGCGAGCGCATGTGCATTCCCCTGTTGGCTGCCGCCCTGCAAACACAAGGGGTTGCCGCTGAGGCCGTTGAAGCCACCCGACTGATCGTAACCGATGATCATTACACCGACGCCCACCCGGATATGGTGAAATCAAAAAAGAACATCTGCAAGGTGCTCGAACCCTTGTTGGCGAATGGCGTGGTGCCGGTGATCACCGGGTTCATGGCCGCCACCGAAACTGGCAATATCACCACCCTCGGACGCGGTGGCAGCGATTATTCCGCCGCCCTGATCGGCGCCGCCCTGCCCGCTGACGATGTCTGGATCTATACTGACGTCAACGGCGTGATGACCGCCGACCCGCGCCTGGTGCCTGATGCCGCCACGGTGCCGGTGTGCTCCTTTCGGGAAATCGCCGAACTGGCTTATTACGGCGCCAAGGTGTTACACCCCAAGACCATCCGCCCGGTCATTGAAGCCGGCATCGGATTGCGCGTCTGCAATACTTTCAATCCCGACCACCCCGGCACCCGACTGGTCTCTGAATTGGATGCCAGCCAGGATGTCATCAAGGCCATCACCACCGTCAAGGGTTTGAAACTGATCACGTTGGAAGGCCGCGGTATGCTGGGCGTACCCGGTGTGGCCGCCAAGACCTTTGAGACAGTCGCCCGTTTGGGCACCAGTGTGCCCCTGATCACGCAGGCCTCCTCCGAACAAAGCATCTGTTTTGCCGTGCCCAGTGCTGCCGCGGAACAGGTGGTTGCCATGCTAACCAAGGCCTTCGCACATGAGATCGAAAGCCGCGATATCGACCGCGTCTGGGCTACAGAAGAAGTGGGCATTGTCACTGTGGTCGGTGAAGGCATGCGTTCCACCCCAGGTGTCGCTGGACGCGTCTGCACCGCCTTGGGCAGCAATAACCTCAACGTCATTGCCATTGCCCAGGGATCCTCTGAAGTGGCCATCAGTTTGATGGTCAACAGCGCGGATATTCAAAACGCGCTGCGCGTGCTGCATCAACTCATCAATCATCACGATTCAGGCAAGTAATTGCCTTTTTGAAGGAGATCAATATGTCTAACCGCATTCCCGTTGCCGTTCTGGCTGCCACAGGCAGTGTCGGTCAACGTTTCATCCAACTGCTTGATTGTCATCCCATGTTCAAGGTGGTCGCGCTGACCGCCTCCGACCGTTCAGTCGGACAGCCCTACGCCAAAGCCTGTCACTGGATCCTCTCTGACCCCATGCCCGAATGGGCGCGTGAAATGGTCATTCAACCCACTGATCCAGCCTCAGTCCAGGTGCCGCTGGCTTTTTCCGCTCTGCCCGCCGATTTCGCCAAGGATGTGGAACCTGCCTTCGCTCACGCCGGAACCATGATCTGCTCCAATGCTTCTTCCTACCGCATGGCACCGGATGTTTCCATCCTCTTCCCCGAGGTAAACCCCGATCAGGCCGCGATCATCCCCATTCAACGCCGCTTGCGCGGATGGTCTGGCGGTATCATCACCAACTCCAACTGCACCTCCACCGGCATCACTGTGGCGTTGAAACCCCTGCAGGACGCCTTCGGTATCAAGAGAGTCTTTGCCGTCTCGATGCAAGCCCTGTCTGGCGCCGGTTACCCGGGTGTCTCCTCACTGGATATTATTGACAACGTCGTCCCTCTCATCAAGGGAGAGGAAGAAAAAGTCGAGACCGAACCACTCAAGATGCTGGGTAAGATCCAGGGGGATGCCATCGTCCCGGCTGATTTTGCCATTTCAGCACACACCAACCGTGTGGCCGTAATTGACGGTCACACCGTTTGCCTTTCGATCGATTTTGAACAAAAAGTATCCCCTGAACAGGCCGTTGATTGCATGCGCGCCTACCAGGCACCCGAGATCAGCCGCGACCTGCCCTCCGCGCCCAAACCGGTGATCGTCGTGCGCGACGAAGCGGATCGCCCCCAGCCCAAGCTGGACCGTATGACCGGCAAAGGTATGGCCACCGTGGTCGGACGGGTGCGCCCAGACCCGATCTTTGGGTTGAAGATGGTCGTCTTGTCTCACAACACCATCCGCGGCGCAGCAGGTGGATCGATCTATAACGCCGAACTGCTGGTCAAGCTCGGTTACGTCAAGTAAAGAGGTTAGATCATGGCAAATTACACAGGTGTTCTTGAAACTTACCGTCCCCTGCTGGATATCCCGGCTCACACCCACACGGTCACCCTGCTGGAAGGCAACACGCCGCTCATCCCTATGCCGCGCCTGGCCGAAAGCCTGGGCGGCGGATTTGAACTATTTGTAAAATTTGAAGGCATGAACCCCACCGGATCCTTCAAGGATCGCGGTATGACCGTGGCCATCAGTGAAGCCTACGGTAAGGGTGCCAAAGCCGTCATCTGCGCCTCTACTGGCAATACTGCCGCTTCTGCGGCTGCATATGCCTCACGCGCTGGTATGCGTTGCATCGTCATCATCCCTGCTGGCAAGGTCGCCGCCGGCAAGCTGGCCGGCGCTATCGCCTACGGTGCCGAGGTCATCCAGATCGACGGCTCGTTTGACGATGCCCTCAACCTGGTGGTGGATATCTCGAACCGCCACCCGATTGCCCTGGTCAATTCGCTCAACCCTTATCGTCTCGAAGGGCAAAAAACCGCCGCCTTTGAAATTATTGAAACCCTAGGCAAATCCCCGGACTGGCTGGCCTTGCCGGTGGGCAACGCCGGTAACATCTCAGCCTATTGGATGGGGTTCAAACAGTATCATCAACTCAAAGGCAGCGGCTTGCCGCAGATCCTGGGCGTGCAGGCCGAAGGCTCCGCACCGCTGGTGCTGGGTCACCCCGTGGAACATCCTGAAACCGTGGCGACCGCCATCCGCATCGGCAGACCCGCCCGCGGAGAGCAGGCACTTGAAGCCTCCGAAGAATCTAACGGACGCATCATCGCCGTCAGCGATGACGCCATCCTCAATGCTCAAAAAATGCTGGCTGCCAATGGTGTGTGGGTGGAACCCGCATCCGCCGCCGGCATCGCCGGGCTGGCTCATGAGCTGGAAAACGGCACCCTCGATCTCAAGGGCAAGACCGTGGCGGCAGTCTGCACCGGTCACGGCTTGAAAGACCCTGATATCATTACCAAAGGCATGTTCAAACCCCAGGTTCTTCCCGCCGAAAAAGGCGCCCTAGAGGAATATCTGGCAAAGGTTAAGTAATTATGTGCTATCTGATTCGCGTACCTGCCACTTCTGCCAACCTGGGCCCCGGTTTTGACTGCCTGGGGCTGGCATTGGATTTCTGGAACGAGATCGAAGTGGAAGCCACTGGCATAGACCTGAAAATAAGTATTGACGGTGAAGGTGCGGGTCACCTTCCGACCAACGAGAAAAACACCATCTACCAGGCCATGCAGCAATACGCAGCCCGTCATCAGAAGACTCTACCCACCGGGCTGCAAATCACCTGCCGAAACCGCATCCCTTTGGGTTCAGGCTTGGGATCCAGCGCGGCCGCCATCGTGGGAGGAATCCTCGCTGCCACTGCCGTGCTTAAACTTCCCACTGATCTTGATGATCAGCTGGATTGCGCTACTGAGATCGAAGGACACCCCGACAACGTGGC
>CAYYRU010000019.1:28600-35564 GCA_964474095.1 uncultured Anaerolinea sp. | reverse complement strand
TACCGCATTCCCCTCATCCCCGGCGCCACCGCTGCCATCCAGGCCGCCAGAGATGCCGGTGCCGCTGCCGTGGTGCTTTCAGGGGCTGGTCCAAGCCTGCTGGTTGTATTGAAGTCAAAAGAGAATGAGCAAAAAGTAATTACTGCGATGGAGTGTGCTTTTCAAGCTGCCGGGTTGCAAACCCGTCATTTTACCCCCGGTATTTCGCGTTCGGGCGCTATTGTGATCAACCTTTAACCTGTTTTTTCAATCCGAAGATATTCATAGTAGGTATCAAAAAATCAATAATTAGCTTTCCTCATAAAAAAACCCTGACAAGGCAAGTATTCTTGTCAGGGTTTTACATTGACCATCCGGCAATTCATGAATTGCCAAGACACAGGATTATTACATTCTCATCACCTTCAACACCCGTTCAGGTGTAAGCGGGAGTTCGCGCGCCCAGGCACCAGTGGCATTGTGCAGCGCGTTGGTCAGTGCCGGGCCGACCCCATCGATGGCAATCTCGGAGACCGATTTGGCACCGAAAGGTCCGCTGGCTTCGTCGCTCTGGATGAAGATCACGTCCATCACGGGCATCTCAGCAGCTTTGGGAACCTTGTAACTCACCAGGTCGGGGTTAAGCGGCTGACCTTGTTTGTCAAAGAGCATTTCTTCGGTGAGGGCAAAACCCAGCGCCTGAGACATGCCGCCTTCCACCTGGCCAGCGGCCGTGATCGGGTTGATCACCCGACCGCAATCCACCAGCATTAAAAGTCGTTCGACCTTGATCACGCCTGTTTCGGTATCCACTTCGATCTCGGCGAATTGCGCCGCGGTGGGTGGGGGGCTCATCGGGCTGGTGTGCGAGGCCGTGGCCATGATCTGATGATGATTCTGCATGTGCAGGCTGCTAAGGCCGATATCCATCAGGCTTAACTTGCGCCCATCTTTGGAGGTCACCTGGCGTTTGGCCAGGGTGAGCCCGTTGGTATCGGGCAACTCCAGCATAACGGCCGCTTGTTCAAGGATCTGCTGCTTGACCATCCGCGCGCACTTGAGTACCGCGCCGCCGCTGATGTAGGTGGTGCTGCTGGCATAGGCACCCTTGTCGAAGGGGGTGAAATCTGTGTCAGAAGAATAGACGATGATGTCCTCCAGAGGCACCCCCAGCTCTTCAGCCGCGATCTGCCCAAGGATGGTATCTGACCCGGTGCCGATATCCGTGGCGCCGATCAACAGGTTGAACGAGCCGTCGTCATTCATCTTCAAAGTGGCAGCTGCCATATCCAGGTCGGCAATACCGCTGCCGTGCATGACCACCGCGAAACCGATACCCTTGCGATAACGTCCAGTCTGGTTCTTAAATAGCTCACGTTTCTTGCGATAATCGGTAGCCTTCATGCCCACATCCACACACTCGCTCAGGCGGCTGGTGGTCAGTTTTTGTTCGACACCTTCTCGTCCTTCTCCCAATTTCTTCGAGAGGTTCATGGCATCGCCGATCTTGATCCAGTTCTTGCGTTTGAACTCGACCACATCCAGGCCCAGTTTTTCGGCGATCTCTTCCATCAATACTTCAATGGCATACTCGCACTGCATGGCCCCATAACCGCGGTAGGCTCCCGCGGGCGGGGTATTGGTATACACCACATCGCAGTTGAATTTGATGTGATCAGGGTTATATAAAGTCAGGCCTTTGAAGCCGCCCACCATGTTGACGGTCAGGGCGTGGCTGCCATAAGCACCGGTGTTGCCGATCAAGCGCAAAGTAGCTGTGGTCACCCTATCGCCTTTGACACCGATCTTGTAGCGTACGATCATGGCGTGCCGACTGCGCGAACTGGTGAATTCCTGGGTGCGGGTCAAGGCCATATGAACTGGCCGGCCGGTCTTTAAGGTCAGATGGGCACACAGGTCTTCAAGGATCATTTCCTGTTTATTGCCAAAACCGCCGCCAATGCGCGGTTTGATGACGCGAATCTTCTTGATCGGCAAACCGATAAGGGGCGCCACCATGCGGCGAATGTGGAAAGGTACCTGCGTGCTGGTGCGTAGTACCAGGCGTTCGTCTTCATCCAGATAGGAGATGCACACATGCGGTTCAAGGTGCACATGCTGTTGCTTGGGGGTATGATATTCACCCTCAAAGATTTGATCCGCTTCGCGGTAACCCTTTTCGACATCACCGTAATCCGCTTCAATGTGGCAGACCACGTTATGCTTGGCATCAAAAATGCCTTCGGTGTCTTTTTCGCTGTGGACCATGACCGCCCCGCCTGCAAGCGCCTCTTCGGGGTCGACTACCGCGGGCAGTACTTCATAATCCACTTCGATCAGTTTCAGGGCTTCTTCGGCGATCTCGGGGGTCTCAGCGGCCGCCACAGCCACCCGGTCACCCACGAATCTCACCACATCATCCAGGCAGACCTGGTCATAGGGCAGCGGCTGCGGATAGCTCTGCCCGCCGGTGGCATACTTTACCCGCGGCAGATCTTTGTACGTTAACACCGCGTGAACGCCCGGTAAAGCGCGTGCTTTGCTTGCATCGATGTTGCGAATCCTGGCATGAGCGTGCGGGCTGGTCAACAACGCTCCATAGAGCATACCTTCCATGTGCAGATCACCGGCAAAAACGGGTTTTCCCTTTGCCAGTTTGACGCCGTCCACTTTCGCTTCAGGTTTGCCCACCACTTCCTTCTGAGGCATCTCCTTGGGGGTCAGCACAAGTGGTGGCAGCGGAAGGTGTTCCGCTTCACGCCGGTAGAACGCTTCAGGGATCGCGGATTGTGAGGCATCTTTGGATAATTCTGCTTCAAGATGCACATAAGGCGCTGGTGTTTCACCGCGTAAATAAGCCGCCGCGCGCTTAACAGCCGCCACGCCGCGCACATAGCCTGTGCAACGGCAGATGACATTGTTGATGGCCTTGCGAATTTCGTCTTCGTTGGGGTCTGGATTGCGATCCAGGAAGGATTTGACGGTCAAAATCTGGGCTGGCGTGCAGAAGCCGCATTGGATGGCACCGGTTTCGAGAAACGCCTGCTGAATGGGGTGTAGTTCTCCTTCTTTGCTCAGCCCTTCCAGCGTGGTGATCTCGGAGCCTTTCACATCCACTGCCTTGACCTGGCAGCTTTTGATTGGCTTGCCGTTAAGCAGCACCGTACACACTCCACAAGATCCCGTATCGCAGCCGGATTTGACGCTGAAATACGAGGCGGCACGCAGCGCATTGAGCAGACTTTCATCCTGCCCCACCATCAATGTTTTTTGCACCTGATTGATCGTGACTTTTACCGCGGATTTTGAGTCTGACATAAGAATCAATTCTCCTGTTTAATTGTCTAAAGCTTGGGAACAATGCAAGCGTTTACTTTTAGAATAGCATGCTTGTCTGAATAATTATACTGTCAAAAATCCAACTTTTTCAGGTTGTCTGACATATTTTTCAAGCTACCGCAAGATAAAGTACAATCAAGGCATGCTGACAAACAGGCATTGAAACGGAGCGATAGAACATGCGCGAAATACTAGAAGACCTCAAGAAATGGCATTCGGCTCGCAAATCCATCGCCATTGCCACCATTGTTAAAGCGAATGGTTCCCCCATGCGCCCGCTGGGATCAAAGATGGCCGTCACAACTGATCATGGCATCTCGGGTTCCGTCACCGGCGGCTGCATCGAAGGTGCGGTCTACGAAGAAGCACAACAAGTCATTCAATCGGGCAAACCCAGAATCGTGCGCTACGGCGTGGCCAGCGACCAGACTCCATGGGAGATCGGTCTGACCTGCGGCAGCTCATTGGACGTATTGATCGAGCCCTGGCACTCCGCCCCATGGGACCTGGCCTGGCAGCCAATCCAGAACGCGTTGGAGAATCACCAACTGCTGGCCTGTGTCACCCTCATCAGCGGAGAAAACCTGGGCACTAAAATGCTGGTGCTGGCCGATGGCAGTCAGCAAGGCAGCCTGGGCAGCGCTAAACTCGACCAGGCCGCTGTAGAGGCCGTGCAAAAACAATTGGTCTCCGAGGATTCAACTAATGCAACTCTCGAAGCGAATAGCCAAAAGGTAGAAGTTTTCATCGACATCTTCATCCCGCCTTCCAGACTGTTCATCGTGGGCGCGGTGCACATCGCCATCCCTTTGGTGACCCTGGCAAAAACGGCTGGTTTTTATACCCTGGTGCTGGATCCGCGCAAAACCTTCAACAATCGCGAACGCTTCGCCGATGCCGACGAACTGCTGGTCGAATGGCCTGCGGATGCCCTGGCCGCACGGAAACCCGATGGCGGCACCTTCGTGGCAGTGGTCAGTCACGACGAAAAACTGGATAATCCTGCCATCGCCGTGGCGCTCAAGAACAGCGTCAAATACGTGGGCGTCTTGGGCACCAAGCGCAAGATCCCAGAAAGGCTGGATGCCTTGAGGGAACTCGGTGTAAATGAAGAACAACTGAAGAATCTGCACGCTCCCATCGGGCTCAACCTGGGTGCCATTCAACCGCAAGAGATTGCCCTCTCCATTTTGGCCGAGATGGTGGCCGTGCGCCACGGGCACGCCTCAAATGACAATCTCGCGCTAAACGCGCCTCGCTGAAACCTCCATAAAAAGGAACCCTGCCATGACATTGATCTCTGACATTCAAGCCTCCCTGCTGCCTGGAAAGATCCTCGACGTTCATGTGGGCTACTCGCGCACTGCCGTCCTGGTCGAAACCGAACGCGGACTCTCGTGCGGCCTGGCCGCCACACTGGCCAACCCACAATTCATGCACCGCTGTAACCCATCGGTGGAAAAAGCCGGTCATCTGCTTAAGATGAGCACCACCGAACTGGTCAATCTGGCCGAATCGGAGAGTTATACCGAAGTCAGCATCGGCCTGGCGGCCATTAATGCCCTGGTTCCGATGGATTTTTCAACCGCGGTGGAGTTGAACGCTGAAGTTTACCTGCGCGATCACGCACGCGGTAAGAACGTGGCCATGATCGGGCACTTCCCATTTGTGGACCAACTTAAGCCTGAACTGGCCAATTTGTGGGTGTTGGAGCTTGATCCCCGCCCGGGAGACATCCCCTCCGAACAGGCACCGGATTACCTGCCAAAAGCGGACGTGGTGGCCATCACCGCTACCACCCTCATCAATCATACCCTTGAAGGGCTGTTGGCACTGTGCCAGCCCTCCACTCTCGTCATGCTTTTAGGACCCAGCACGCCCATGTCTCCGGTGATGTTCGAGCACGGCGTTGACCTGCTTTGCGGTACCATCGTCACCGATCCGCGGGCTGCCATGTTGGGCATCAGCCAGGGCGCCTCGTCCCATCAATTACATCACGCTGGCGCCACCCGTCAGGTAACCCTAAAGAAACCAGACGCCTAACCTTTCAGCCAATCAGCCCGCTGAAGGGTGTAAAACCAAACACCCACAACACACAGACCGAAATAACGCCTGAAAGGACGGCGCCTACCACTGTCTGCCAAAAACTGTGCCCCTTGGCGGCCAGCCTGGCCCACGTGACCAGCGGCAGCAGCAGTACCAGGGGCGTGGCGATCAATCCATAAATGTAGATCATCGAAGCCACTGGCCCGCTGACCCCGGCCGCGTGCCCGCTGGCCTTGTAATGCAGCAGCAGGTTGAAGACGATCAAACCGAGCGTAACAAAGGTGTAAGTGGCAGCCACGGCCGTGAAGATGCGCGGAGCGTGTGTGAGCGACAAGACCAGCCAGCCAATCGGGTAGCTGATCATCATGAGTACAAAACTGGCAACACGCTGACGATGTACCGTCACCTGGTGCTCTTCATCCCGCACGGGTATATAGAAAAACAGGCTGGTCAGGGGGATGACTGAAATAAACAGCATAACCCAAATGAAGCCCGCGAGCGCGTTGGGTTCCCGCGGCGGCAGGCGCAAATATAGGTAAAGAATGAATAACCCCGACAAAACCGGTACGTTTAAGAGTTGAGAAAGAACCTGACCGGCAAGCCCTTTGATCTTTTTGTTTTTTGCTTCCATGACACCTCGCTGGTAAACTGGATGGCTCAAGTCTACCCCTGGTATTTGCAAGGTGCATGTGTCTCGGGGGACAAGTAGGGGTACGCACTTAAGCATGACCCCGTGCCAAAAGTTAGCACCAATGAGTGTGAATACCAAACTGAATCATGATTCTTACGATAAGCTTGTTAATCAATTGAGGCGCGAGACCGTAAAAAATACAAGCTCGACAACCAGCGGAAAACTATTAAATTTGAGGATTCCTTTGCGTTTTCCACGACTTTGCGAGAGGTTTTTTAAAAGGAAACTAGTTCATCCGGCGCAGCTTTCAATCCCCCGGCGATGATGCGGTCGTAACCACCCCGCAGCAGGTCAGGAGCGATCTGCTTGACGGCCGCCTTGGCAAACGCGGATTCCGCCTGGTTGAAGAGCACGGCCTTCAACGTGCCCGTGGGTATGTTCTTTAGACCGCCCAGAGGATGCAACAACATGTCACGCACGTGCTCAAGCCTGATGGTTTCACCCATGGGCAGACCAGTGAGCTGGCTAAAACGCTCGGCACGAAAGACGCTCTCATTGGTTAGGCTGCGTCCAATGCCCGAAAAGCCCACCACCACGATGACCCAATTTACCCAGTCTGGGATGGGCGGCTCATGGTCACCCGGTGCCTTGAGTGGGATCGAACGGCTCCCGTCCGCCTCAAGGATCAGCGGAATACCTTCGACAAGGGCTGCCTGATGGATCATCTCGAGTATATCAGGAGCCGGCGAGTGCAGCCGATCATCCACGGTGACGGGGCCGGTCAGTAGTGTCACCTTTGACTGCCGGTAAAGCGCTGGTTTGAAATCTGAGGCATCGTTTAAGATGAAATGCTGGTCGGCGTGCACGGCCTGGTCCGTACCAAGGTGTGTGCTGGTGCTGACCCAGGCTCGGCCAACCACCTGGCGCGCCAGACTGAACATGGCAGTGGTCTTGCCGCCTGCCCCCACG
>CAYYRU010000019.1:10919-28500 GCA_964474095.1 uncultured Anaerolinea sp. | reverse complement strand
AACCACCTGGCGCGCCAGACTGAACATGGCAGTGGTCTTGCCGCCTGCCCCCACGCATGCAACCTGCAGGGGGCCTGCCCCCACGCATGCAACCTGCAGGGGGCCTGCCCCCACGATGGCAGTACAAAGAGGATTATTGGCATTGAGTGCTTGAAGAAGGTTCATGGGATAGTTATATCAAATTTATCAGCGTGAGGCGAAGTCTTCCAGACAAAATAAACCATCGAGATGGCATAGGAACCCCAAAACCATGCAATCGCATGAAATACGCAGAACCCGATCATGGGGTTAAACTCAATTGTTAATGAACAGAGGAGCTGTGAATTAATTATGACTCGTTTCGTTCCAATATTGAAAACGAGTCAAAACGAGTCCGTAATAATTAAAACCGTCAGGTGACTCACCAAGTCATGGCTTTATTTGTTACTCTTATTTTCTACACGTAACTCGCTCCAGGATATAAGCTTTAATTCGAGTCCAATATAATTCTTGATGGGAGATGATGGTTTTGTTTGGCAACACAAAATTAGTGAAGCCCATTATTAATAGCACTTATGTTCTATTTTGTCAAGAGGGTTTTACAACAGACAAATCCGACTTATCGAACCCAAAACCCCTTCAACCCTAATGGTTTCGGGAGGTCGGGGAGTGCATGCCTCCTGATAAAACCGCTGGGGCTTCCATTGAGATTTTGTTTCATAGAAGAATCTCAGTTATCGATACCCAATGGAAGGCTCTCAATTCTCCGTATTCGACCTACCTTACACTTCCGTGGAAAAACGGTAATTTATTGGTTTTTTACTTCTGTTTCCATTTGCGATGCCGATAATAGAGATGCACGGTTGTATGAGGGAATTTTATCGGTACTTGGCGTTTCCGCTCAATTGTGATAAAAATCAGGTTCAGGTTTAATGGTAGAAATCCATAAGCAAGATCACCGGTCCATTCAGCCGGTTAACGAAAGGCAGCTTGAGCCGCTACCTGTGCATTGCTTGCGAAGTGCTGGCCCGTCCGCTTTATTCACTGGCGGCGACCTCGCCGAATATCATCGATATTCAGCTGGTCAAACGCGGCTTGCACGACGAACCCGCCAAAATGCGCTCCAAATTACAGAAAAAGATCGACCTGATGGAAAACCTGGATTACGATGCCGTGTTGTTGGGCTACGGTTTGTGCGGCGGGGGTACCGTCGGTTTGCAAGCCCGCGATGTGCCTTTGGTGATTCCGCGTGTGCACGACTGTGTGAGCCTGCTGTTAGGAGAGGCGAAACGCTATGAACTCGAGAGCGACAAAAATCCGGGTACCTATTGGTACTCACAGGATTTTGCCGAACGCTCAGATGAAGACGGCAAATTTACCAGCCTTGGCATCATCGCCGACGAAGCCCTGGCCAAGCAGTTCGAAACATTTGTGCAACAATACGGCAGAGACAACGCTGAATACCTGATCGAAACGCTGGGCTCCTGGCAAAAGAAATACAGACGAGCCGCCTTCATTGACATGGGCGTGATCGAACCTGATGGCTATAAAGATAAAATGCGCGCGGAGGCTGAGCGCCACGGCTGGCGCTTTGATATGCTGGTCGGAGACCTATTGATCTTGCGGGATCTGATCAACGGCGCCTGGCAGCAAAAAGGTCACAAGAACTTTATCGTCATCCCACCCAACCACAGTGTTGAGACGACCTACGACAGGCAGATCTTCAGGTGCACACCTGGCTGACGTTTGTTTAGTCTGAATATACCGTTTCTGGTGGAATTTAGATCCCAATAGACTTTTTAATTGATTAGTTTTACAAAAGGAATCAGCCTGAACACCGCTCTTTGACGCGATATCCAGGCTGATTTAGTCAACTAACTTTGATAGAAACTAGCGCTTTCTTCTGATCAACCTCAAGATCAACAACACAATGACCGCGCCGACAAAAGCGGCTGCCACATCACCGAGGAATCCACTGAAAAGGCTGATCCCTAAAAGATCAAAGATCCAGCCGCCCACAAAACCACCGATGATGCCAACGATGATCTTGCCGAGCAAGCCGAGGTTAATGCCCTTAATGACCACATCGGCCAAGAAGCCGGCAATAGCGCCCACAGCCAGCCAGATCAAGATTGAGTAAAGAGAATTGCCCATTATCGATTCCTTTCTACTTTATTCCTAAAACTAAGGAATACTGATCATGTAGTTGTCAAACTCAAAATTGCAGTTCAACGCCGCAGCGGGGATGATATCCACATTCAGGCCAAGATCACCTTCATAAATGGAATAGTCATAAAAATCAGCTACTGGAATATAGTTCACATAAAAAGTGTAGTAACCATCAACCGCGGTTACACGCAGGTTATTGAACCCCTCAGGATAGATGTACTCGCTGTAGGTGTAAGGGACGATCTCAACCCAACCATCAGCTTCGCTGTAGGAGTAAACATCATATTGATCATTAGAGATAGTAAAGGATAAAAGTCTCTCGCCATCCGTCTGCCTGAACATCAAACCATAATCGCAATCAGAGTAGTTGTCGGTGGTTTGGCGGGCGTCCACGCTGACGTCAAAATTGGTAAAGGGATCAAAAGATAACCAGACCCTTTCGTTTGCAGAATCGTGGGAGTTGACCACCCATGAATAAACACCGTTGGAGATATCATAAATGGCATCGGCATAGGTGCCCGGATATTCACCAATCGGCCAATCATAGTAAGTTGAACTGAAATCATCAAATAAGAACAGTTCACCAAACGTGTCATCAATTGGCGCTTCTGTTGGCTCCTGAGTTGGCGCTTCGGTGGGTGTTTTGGTCGCCCGCGGGGTTCTGGTGGGGCGTTCTGTCGGTTCTTCTTCCGTGGGTTTGGCTTTATTAACCAAGTCGGTTAGAGAACATGAAATGGTAAAAATCGCTAAAACTACAATTGCCAAAACTCGAATATATTTTTTCATTTCTTCTCCTCCATTAAATCGTGACGATCAATCCTACACTAATGGTAGCATGATTATTGAAAAATTGAACCATAAATTGACTTAAAAAATTGTTAAAAAAGGAGTAATTCTTCTGGGTCAACGATCAGTCCTTCATGTTTTGCCAGATGGGTTTCAGTACAAAATACACCAGCACCAGCGGGAAGAGATGGATCAGGGCATTGATCTTAAAACCTTTTATGGACATAAAGATGACGATGGGAAGGATGGTAAAAGCAAAGTATAAATAAACCATAGATTTAGTTCGCTTCATCCATGATAAGACAGCGAAAACAGCAGCCACAAAACTGGAAGCAGCATCGATCCAAAAAACCCAGGCGGCTCCTGGTGCGATCGATAGTGCGGATTTGACCGCGACATAGACCATGTAAAGGCTGCCAGCGGCAGCCAATAATAGCAAATAGGAAAGGCTTTTCCAACTTGCGTTGAATTGCTCATCGGTGAGTTTGGGGGCCTCAACTACCTTGCGTTGTTTCTCCGGTTGTGACCCAGACTCTTGTTGCTGTTTTTTAACCTTTTTGATCGCCTGACGCACCCCCAGAACGATCAAAAGAATTATTCCAAAAACAAGCGCAATGATCTTTATATCGGGCATTTGACATCCTGTAGAATCAAAGTGAAAAGCTTTCAATGATCAGGCGTCCAAAAGTTGCCTTTTGGACGCCTTCATCGTCAGGAATTAAGGAACAGGGTTGATAGAGAAAAAACTCATATTTTTCTATCAAGTATTCTCATGCTCTCCCTTTTTAAGTTTGCGGAAGGCATCTTTGATCGGTAGAATACCGAGATTTAGCTTGAGCGAGGGATCCAGCGGCTCACCATAGTAATCGACCAGTTTGCGGGGAGGGAATGATTTCTGTGTTGCCAATGAAACCACGATCATCAAGACCAGGGCTGAGAAGAAAGCAACAAACGATCCGATGTATACCGCATCCCAGAACCCACACCACCATCCTTCACTGTAAACGCCCATGTCAGCGGTATATTCGCAAACTACCGCGGTGGCTTGTCCACCCAGGCCGGTATTAAAGAAGAATATGGTTGCGAGAATCCAAATCACAAAACCGCCTACGAACGCCGCCACGGCACCAGCGGAATTGGCCTTCTTCCAATACATGCCGAGGGCAAAGGGCACGAACAGGCCGACCAAAAGCAGCGTCCAGGCTACCACGGAGAGTTCATAAATGGTTTGCGCCCACAAGGCAATGGATAGGCCAACAGCCGCGTTGACGATGACCATGATACGGGTTGCCCAAAGGGCTTTCTTGCCTTCCATTTTTTTGCCGGTAATCAAGGGGATTAAATTTTCGGTGACGGCCGATGCACCCGCGAGCAAGGAACTATCAGAAGTGCTCATAAGGGCTGAGGTCAGCGCGGCAATAAAGATGGCAGTCAAGATGGCAGGTAAGTGTGTCATGGCCGCGGATACCAACAGGTAGCTGGTGTCTTCAAGACCCGGGCTGAGTTTGTAAACCATGATACCGATCAAGGGAGACATGATGCCAAAAAAGAGATAGAGAACGCCGGCACCGTA
Source organism: uncultured Anaerolinea sp. (assembly GCA_964474095.1). Lineage (GTDB taxonomy): Bacteria > Chloroflexota > Anaerolineae > Anaerolineales > Anaerolineaceae > UBA6107. The sequence continues at coordinate 23,993 of CAYYRU010000019.1, read as the reverse complement.
AGACCCATAGACCGAAGTGGCCTGGTTCCTGGCAGCCATGGAGCGCTGCATCAAGTCTTGAGTAGCAACAGAACCCAAACCAATCGCCATCCAGGCGGCCAGCCAATACATCCAACCAGTCAGACCGGTGTAGCCGAGGTATCCCTCCCCTGCCGACGGCAGCAACCTGAATGGTTCAGCCACATAAGTGGATCCAGCCCCCTCGATCAACCCTGGGAAACCTCCCACGGCCTTAAGCATAAAGAGAAACACCAGGGTGATTCCACCAGCCGTCAGAAACATTTGGAAGAAATCCAGCAGGGTGTCGGCCATCATTCCGCCCATTACGGTGTAGCCCGCCACAACGGTGATGATGATGACCATACCCCATACCGGGTTGATGCCGAAGAGACCTTCCACAATGGCACCACCTGCCACGATCTGGGCTGCAGTCCATGAGAAATAGGTCAAGCATTCGGCCACAATCGAAAAAACCGTCATGAGTTTGTTGTAGCGTCGTTCAAAAAAGTCCACGACGGTCAGGTATTTTGCCCGGCGCATAAGCCTCACAAAGAGCAGACCGGATAGGAAAAGACAGGCCGAGGCTCCAAACGGGTCGAAGATGACGCCTGAAAAACCATAGTCGTAAGCAGTTTGCGAGGCTCCCATCAAGGTTTCAGCCGCGAACCAGGTAGCCATAATGGACGCGGCTGCCATGTGGATCGGCAGCCTCCTGCCAGCAACCACATAATCTACATTGTTTTGAACTTTACGTCCCGCCCAGATGCCCACCGCCAGGCGCACCAGAAAGAACAAGGCAATAAAGAGAACCACCAACCACGCATAATCGTATCCAGCTAAAATCATCTTTCCCTTCCCTTCTCATGTATGAATGACAGATTTCTGCGTTATAAGGTCTTGCTGACGTCTTTCAAGACGTCTTCAAGTCGATTAAGCACCTCGTCAATTTCCTGGTAAGTGATGACAATGGGAGGTTCTATACGGATGGTATGAGCACTGGTGAGAGTTCCAGCCACCAGGACTCCACGTTTGAACAAACCGGCCGCCACCTTGTATCCGATTTCTGGATCTTTGAAGTGCTGTCCGATCAACAGACCTTTACCGCAAACATAATCGTAGATTTGATCATATTTGGTCGCCAAAGCTTGCAGTTTTGGCATCATGTAATTGCCTTTATCGGCTGCCTGTTTTGGAAAATCTTCTTTGATCACCACGTTAATGGAGGCAATGGCAGCTGAGCAAGCCAAAGCGCCACCGCCGGTGGTGGTGGTGTGAATGAACGGGTTCGGATACATCATGCACTGCCAGATCTCTTCGGTGGAACAGAATGCGCTGATCGGCATTACGCCGCCACCCAGCGACTTGGCTACTGCGAGAATATCTGGTTTGACATCCCAATGATCCACGCCCCAAAGCTTGCCGGTGCGCCCGAGACCGGTTTGCACCTCGTCCGCGATCAAGAGCACGCCGTGCTTTTTGGTGGCTTCACGAATGCGGGGCCAGAAGTCATCGGGAGGAACAATGGCACCGGCTTCGCCCTGGATGGGCTCCATGAGAACCGCGGCAATGCCGATGCCCACTTTTTGGCAAATTTCCAATTGTTTCTCAACCGCGCCGGCATCACCGTATGGAACATGGTAAACCGGACCGGCATACAATAAACCAGGCGGTTCGCGATAATCGGATTTTCCCATCATGGAAAGCGACCCCATGGTTTTACCGTGAAAGGCACTGGTGGCCACGATGAAACCAGGTTTCTTGGTGTACATCTTAGCCAGCTTGATGGCGCCTTCGATGGCTTCGGTGCCGCTGGCGCAGAAAAAGGAATATTGAATGTCACCTGGGGTGATATCCGCCATCATGTGTGCCAACACACCGCGCAGGGGATCGATCAGTTCCTGGCTGGGCATGGGGGTGCGTTGGAGCTGTGACGCCACCGCACTGACGACATCTGGATGACTCCAGCCGTGATCCATCATGCCATAACCACCCAGGCAGTCAATGTATTCACGCCCGAGCACATCTTTAAAGAGAGCCCCCCGGCCGTTCCATTCCACGCAGGCCCAATCACCCGCTTCAGTGACCGATTTTCGATATTCCAACCAATTCTTGTTGAAATATTCGCTGAAGTTTTCCTTGCTTTCCTCGATGATGACCTTGCCCTCCTCTTGGGAAACAGAGGGTTTTTTGATCAGTTCCAACCATTTTTCTGAGTACTTGAGTGCGTTTTGGATATTTTGGGGCATAAGATCTCCTTTGAATGGGAACGCGCTGAATTAATACATAGATACCGGAAACAGTTTCCGATTATTCAGAAAACAATGATATTAGTTACCGATACTACAAGGAAATAGTGTTTATTACGCCCTAAACATTTGCTTCATTATTATTGCAAAAATGAACCAGGAAATCAAGTATCCATACGGGTGAATTTCAATTCTCATGATAAACAAGAAAAGATTGTTGTAATTTTCGGAAAGAATGTCTATAATGATTGTAAATCTCGGAAAGAAAATACTGTTCATATGATAAAAATAGACACAATCGATAAAAAAATCTCTGATTTGCTGATCGAAAATGGCAGGATGAGCTGCTCTCAAATCGCCGCAAGAATCGGAAACATCTCCGAACGAGCCGTTCGCTATCGCATTGAACGTTTGATCAAGAATAAGGTCATCGCAATTCATGGTAATGTGAATGCAGAAGGTCTTGGCATGGTGGTTTTTGCCGACGTGTTCATCGAAGTTGAACCCACCAGTGTGATGAAAGTAGCCAAACAAATTGCCGAATATGAGTTTGTCAGTTACGTGGGCTGTTCCACCGGGCAAACCGACATCAGCATTCAAGTCTTTGCCCACGACAACAATGAACTGTTTACTTTTGTAACAGACATCATCGGACAAATCCCGGGCGTTAGAAAAACCCACATCTCCTTTGTGCCTTTGATCATTAAAGATGATCACCTTTGGCATATTCCTTCTGCGTGTGTTAAAGAAGAATAATCAAACACAATTTAATTAGTATTTATTGGTGATGTATCTCTCTTATCTTGGCTACAGTGTGGGTTCTTCCCACTTGCTGGCAAATCCACAATCTATGGAGGAGAATATGGGAGTAGTTGAAGGCAAAGAAGTATTCACCAAAGAAGAGAAGAAGAAACTTAAAAGAGAGTTAACGCTCCTTCCGTTGTTCGGACTCATTTATTTCACTGTATGCGGCGGAGCATTTGGCGCTGAACCCATGGTGGGGCTCTCTGGCCCTGGTTTGGCATTGTTATTGATGGTGGTCACCCCACTGATCTTCAGCATTCCCAATATGTTGATGGTGCGTGAAATGCAATCCATGATGCCGGTTGAGGGTGGGTATTATCACTGGGTAAAGCAAGCCTTTGGCCCATTTGTGGGTTTCATGTCAGGTTGGATGAACTGGGTGGTTTCATGGGTGGATGTTTCGATCTACCCGGTTTGGACTGCCTGGTATATGAGTTATTTCATCCCTCAGTTATCAGACGGCGCAACCATTTTTGGCATGGAAGTATCCGGGGGGACACTTTCATGGATCGTAGCGGCCATATTAATCATAGCGGTTTCGCTGCTTAACATCCGCGGCGCGCGTCTTTCAGGGCTGACCACCAACTGGTTGGGCTTGTTGATGATCATTCCACTGGTGATCATGTCTGGGTTTGGTATTTATGCGGGCATTAAATCAGGCCAACCCTTACACCTCGATTTCTTGCCAGGAGGTGCCCCCGTCACAGCAGCCAACCTGATGGCAGCCATGAGCGTGGGTATTTATGTGGCCATGTGGAACTTTATGGGCTGGGAACTACCCACCGCAGCCGGGGATGAGATCAAGGAACCCAAGAAAACTTATCCCAAAGCTATGGTGCTGGTTCTTTTCGCGGCCATTTTGTCTTATTCAATCCCCACTGTTGCCGGACTTTACGGTGGCGCAGGCGAGAACCAAAGCTACATGATGTGGGGCATCGAGGAAAACAATGAGGGCGAAGGCATCGGAGCCGTGCTGGCAGAAAACGGTATCACCAATGACCAGATCGTGGCTTGGGGTGAAGACCCCGCTACCGATGCGGGTTGGGAGTTCCCAACCATCGCTCACAAGATCGGTGATAAGGTTGCAGGCGTTGACAGCCCGCTTTCTTACTTCCTCGGAGCCATCGTTGGCGTTTCAGCCATACTCTCAATGATCGGGTTGTTCATTGGCAATGGATTAGGAGGAACGCGCGTACCCTACGCCATGGCAGAAGACGGCATGATGCCCAAATGGTTAAACAAGGTGCATCCGAAATTTGGCACACCATGGGTGGCCATCGCCATCTGCGCGGTTATCTACCTTCTCTTTTCCACTTCGGCGTTCCAAAACTTGGTAGTCATTGATGTATTCTTGAACATGCTGGTGTTAATGGCTGAGATCTTTGCCCTGGTGGTGCTTCGCATTAAAAAACCCAAACTACCCCGCAATCGCGTTCCGGGCGGAGTGTTTGGATTGATCTACATCGTGATAGCCCCCTTGTCCATCATTGTTTTGGCGATTGTCAGCCAGGTGATATCAGAAGGATGGCAAGGCGCCATTGGGCTTGGGTTGGTTGCCATGGCAGTCGGCGCGATTTTGTACTTCCCGATCAAGAAATTCGTTAAAAAAGATATCCCGGATGTTGATCCATACGTGCTCAGCACACCTGATGAGCAATAATCTTCTCAAATCTCACAAGGAGTAAATATGAAGGTACTTTTGGTAGGTGTTGGTGGCGTTGGTGAGGCGATCGCGGTAATGGCTGCAAAACGGCCCTGGTTGGAGCTGATGGTGCTGGCTGATTACAACAAAGCCCGGGCGCAAGAAGTGCAAGCCAAGATCAAAGATGAAAAGAAATTCCCGGCTGAATTTATTGATGCCAGTAAAAAAGACTTGATCGTGGCCATGGCCAAGAAATACAAAGTGGACTTGATCATGAACGCCTGCGATCCCAGCTTTAATGTGCCCATCTTTGACGCGGCCTATGAAGCCGGTTGCAACTATATGGATATGGCCATGACTCTGTCAGAACCACACCCGAAAGATCCTTATAAGAAAACCGGCATCAAGCTTGGCGATTACCAATTTGAACGTGCCAAAGAATGGAAAGAAAAGGGAATTCTGGCGCTGTTAGGGTTGGGTGTTGAACCAGGTATGGCCGACATCTTCGCCAAATACGCCGAAAAGTATTTGTTCGATGAGATCGATGAGATCGGCGTGCGCGATGGCGCCAACCTGATCGTCAAAGGTTACGACTTCGCCCCCAATTTCTCGATCTGGACCACGATTGAAGAATGCCTCAATCCGCCAGTGGTGTGGGAAAAAGGAAAAAAATGGTTCACCACCGAACCCTTCTCTGAACCTGAGACCTTTGATTTCCCGGGCGGCATCGGCAAGGTGGAATGCGTCAATGTGGAACACGAAGAAGTGCTGTTGGTTCCGAGATACATCAAATGCAACCGGGTAACCTTCAAGTACGGTCTGGGTGATGAGTTCATCGGCATTCTCAAAACCCTGCATATGCTCGGCCTGGACAACAAGGAACCCATTAAGGTCAAGGGCGTCGAAGTGGCTCCACGCGACGTGGTAGCCGCCTGCCTGCCTGACCCTGCTCACATTGGGCACCTGATGGAAGGTCAAACCTGCGCTGGCACCTGGATCAAGGGCAAGAAAGACGGTAAAGAAAAGAACGTTTACCTCTACCAGGTGGCTGACAACAAAGAAAGCATGAAGAAATTCAAGTGCCAGGTTGTCGTTACCCAGACTGGTTTTAATGCCGTCATCGGCATGGAACTTCTGGCCAAGAAGGTCTGGCAAGGCACCGGCGTGGAGGGCCCAGAGGCATTCGATCCTATTCCCTTCATGGATCTGATGGCTGAATACGGCTTCCCATGGGGTATCAAGGAGTGGTAGTTCGATAGCACAAACAAAATAATCGAGTTCTCCGGTTCGGTCATTGAACCGGAGAACTCAAATCAGTCTCATAATGTGATCGCATTTAAACACTCAGATAATGAACTCCAGATTTAAATCTCGTGATAAGAAAGCCTGGATCGAAATGACAAATTACAAAGAAAATTTTGAACATCTCTCTCCTGTTTGGTCGCACGCCACTGATATCATTGTCGATCACGCAGAGGGCAGTTACCTTTACGCAACCGACGGACGCAAAGTACTCGATTTCTCGTGCGGCATTGGCGTGACCAACACCGGTCATTGTCACCCCAAGGTGGTGGAAGCGATCCGCAATCAAGCCGGATTGCTGATCCACGGGCAGGCCAACCTGGTCACCCATAAACCCATGCTTGAACTGGTGGATGAACTGCGCAGCATTGTTCCTTCGCACATCGACGGCTTTTTCTTCAGCAATTCAGGCGCTGAAGCAGTTGAAGGCGCCTTGAAACTGGCAAGACACGCAACAGGGCGACCAAATGTGATCGTCTTTCACGGCAGTTTTCACGGCCGCACGGTGGCCACCATGACCATGACCACCTCAAAAACGAATTACAAGAACGGTTATCAACCGCTCATGCCTGGTGTTTTCATCGCTCCCTTCCCTTACGCGCTCAAATACGGCTGGGACGAAGAAAAGACCAGTCAATGGTGCCTGGATGAACTGGAACTGGTATTAGCCTCACAAACTGCCCCCCAAGAGACTGCTGCCATTTTTATCGAACCAGTTCTGGGTGAAGGCGGCTATGTGGTTCCTCCCGCTTCCTTTATGAAAGGGTTGCGCGAGATCTGCACCAAACACAACATTCTGCTGGTTGCGGATGAGATCCAATCTGGATTTGGCCGTACCGGCAAGTGGTTCGCGCACCAGCATTTCAATATCGAAGCCGATATCATCACCGCTGCCAAGGGATTGGCTTCTGGCATGCCGATCTCTGGTGTTTTCAGCCGAATGGAATTAATGAAAAAATGGACACCAGGTTCTCACGGCGGTACTTACGGAGGCAATGCCGTGGCCGCGGCCGCAGGTGTGGCGACAATCCGCGCCATGAAGGATGAAAAGATGCTTGAAAATGCCGTGGAACGCGGCGGACAATTAATGGCCGGATTGGCCCATTTACAAGAAAAATATCCCCAGATCGTTGATGTGCGCGGACTGGGTTTGATGGTCGGCACGGAATTCCGCGATGCCAGGAACAAACCGGATAAAGCCACCGCCAAATCGGTGGTGAGTGAGTGTTACAAACGCAACATGTTATTGATGACCGCCGGCACCTGGGACAACACCATCCGTTGGATTCCACCTTTGATCGCCACCAAAGATCAAATGAACGATGCCCTGGGCATTTTCGAGGAATCCCTGAAAGCGGTACTCAAGTAAAGGAAAAAGAAACGGAGAGAAAAATGGCTGATGATTTAAAGGAAATGCTCGCTAAAGCTCGCGCGGCTCAAAAAGAGATCGAGTTCTGGTCTCAAGAGAGAGTCGACGAAATGGTGCTGGCGGTGGGTTGGGAAGCCTTCAAACGGGAAACTGCTGAAAAAGCCGCCCGCATGGCTGTGGACGAGACCGGCCTTGGAATTTATGAAGATAAAGTTGCCAAGCACCAGAAAAAGACATTAGGCGTGGTGCGTGATCTGCAGGGGGTCAAAACCGTGGGTGTCATCGAAGATGATCCCAAACTGGGACTGAAGAAGATCGCCAAGCCTGTAGGTGTGATCGGCGCGATCACCCCCATGACCAACTCATCCTCCACCATGCCGTGCAACGGATTGCCGATCTTGAAAACCCGCAATGCCGTGATCTTCGCCCCCCACCCCAAAGCCAAGAACACCTGCGATTATATTTGTAATGAGATGCGCAAAGGTCTGAAAAAAGTGGGGGCTCCTGAAGACCTGGTGCAAAATATTAAGGAACCGACCATGGAGGCCTCACAGGAACTGATGGGCATGGTGGATCTTGTTTTGGCTACCGGCGGCGCGGGTGTGGTGAAGGTCGCTTACAGCAGCGGAAAACCCGCCTACGGCGTGGGAGCTGGCAATGCCACCATCATCGTGGATGAATCTGCCAATATTGAAGAAACGGCTATCAAGATCTTCAAAGGCAAAGTCTTTGACAACGCCACCTCCTGTTCGGCTGAAAACAACGTCATCATTCACGAAAGTATTTTCGAGAGCCTTCTGGCTGGGTTAAAAGGACAGGGCGGCTACCTGGTAACCGGTGAAGACAGAGCTAAATTGAAAAAAGCCATGTGGCCGGATGGTTCTCACCTGAGCGGCAAGATCGTTTGCAAGAGTGTGAAAGTGATCGCGGATGAGGCCGGAATTTCTGTACCTGAAGGCACCCGCTTCTTGATGGTTTTGGGTGAAGCCATTGGCCCTGAAGATATGTTCTCAGCCGAAAAGTTATCCCCGGTCGTCACCCTGTGGAAGTATCAGGATTTCAGCAAGGCCGTGCAGATGGTCATCGACATCACCGCTTTTAGCGGCTATGGGCATTCCTGCGGCATCCACTCGGTTAACGAAGAACACATCATGGAACTGGCCATGAAGGCCAAGGTCAGCCGAATGATGGTGAGGCAATCACAGAGCTACGGCAACAGCGGCGACTGGGTGAACAGCATGCCTTTTACCATGACACTGGGCTGCGGAACCTGGGGTGGTAATATCACCACCGAAAACGTAACCTGGAAGCATTTCTTAAACGTCACCTGGGTATCCTACCCGATCCCGGCAGCTATTCCTGACCCTGAAGTTTTGTTCGCCCCGCATTTCAAGAAATACGGTAAATAAACAAAAAAGCGCCTCCTTTGGGAGGCGCTTTTTGATGGTAGCATAATTTACTCTATTGTTGAGGTTTCACCGTTATCAAGTTTGAAGCGGGCGACAAGGGTGCGCAAAATTTCAGCAAGATTGGCAAGTTCCTGTGCTGAAGCGGTCACCTCTTCTACCTGTGCAGACATTTCTTCAGTGGAAGCAGAGACTTCCTGAATGGAAGCGCTGGTCTCTTCACTGCTGCTGGCGATCAATTCCATGGCGGAGGTCACTTCGCTGGAACTTGCGGACATCTCTTCAGTGGCGGCCGTATTTTCTTCCACTACCGCAGATACACTCGACATAGAGTCATCCAACTCTCCGGCCGAAGCATTGATGCGATCTGCTGCTACAGCAATGCTGGTCACTTGAAGCTTGACGGCTTCCACAGCCTCGAGAATACTCTTCAAGGCTTCACCAGAACGCTCCGCTTTGTCAACACCAGATTCAACTTCCAGCGCGCCATCATTCATGGCAGCGACCGCTTCAGCGACGGTCACCTGAATGCCATTGATCAGCTCGCTGATCTCTTTTGTCGCCTGTGAAGAACGTTCGGCTAATTTTCTAACTTCGTCAGCCACAACCGCAAAGCCTTTGCCTTGTTCTCCGGCTCTGGCTGCTTCAATAGCAGCGTTAAGGGCCAACAAGTTGGTCTGAGAAGAGATATCTTCAATGGTTTGAACAATGGTGCCGATCTGGTTTGAACGTTCTCCCATTTCCTGCACTTTTACCACAGAGATCCCTACTTTGGCTTTAATGGAGTTCATCCCGGAAATAGTCTCTTCAACGGTCTGAGCACCAGACTTGGCGGTATCAGCCGCCTCACTTGCCACCTGGGCGCCAGTTTGAGCATTGGTGGCAATCTCATGGATGGTGGTAGTGATCTGCCCGGCGATGCTGGTGGCATTGTTGACCGCTTGGGCTTGATCCTGGGCTCCGCGAGCTACTCCGTCTATGGCTATCGACATCTGTTCAACTGACTGCGAGGTGTGAGAGATGGTACTCGCGAATTCATTGGTTCCGCTGGCCATTTGTTGGATGGTGGTGGTGATCTGAGCTGTAGCTCTGGAAGATTGGTCGGCGGCTTGTGCCAGTTCGGAGGATGCCGTTTCAACACGATGGGCATTCTCTGAGATGTTGGATACCAGGTTCCCTAAATCTGCAGTCATGGTTGCAAAGGCATTACCCAACTGATCCGCTGAAGAACGAGCGCTGACTTTTACGCTCAAATCTCCCTGAGCAACCCTTTGAGCAGCCTGAACCATCTGTTTCAAGTAATCCATCAGGTTGAAAGAGGCTTTGTACATTTCGCCAATTTCATCCTTTTGATTCACGATACGTGACAGGTAATTCTGATCCTGGCCTGTCAGGGCAAGGTCACCTGTGGATAACAATTCAAACGCCGTGGTCAGTTTCTTTAACGGCTTAATGATCGCCTGAATGGCGATGAGCGCCAGAATGACACCCAGGATCGTAACGATAATGGCGGCGCCTGTACTGTAAGAAAGGTTGCGGACGATGGTTTGATCCAGCTCGTCCTGTTCACGCGAGATAAAGATTCGCCACGGCAGTTGGGCGGCTTTCTCACCAGTCAGCTGAGAATACGAAATAACAGCCGGGTGGCCATCGAGATCAGTAGTTTGCGTCCAGCCGCTCTCACCAGTAGCCACCAAAGCGATCAGGTTTTCAGGCGCGGGTTGCATGATGAGTTCAGGGTTCTGATCATAGAGTATGTTCCCATCGGCGTCAATCAAGGTGGCGTAACCGGTCTCGCCGATCCTCACGTCACCGAGGGTATCAATGAGAAGCGAGACATCCAACGTGCCGCGTAATACTCCGATGACTTTATTGGTGGCAGGGTCATAAATCGGCGCGCCGATATTCATGGCATAGGCCTTGGAACTCTCGTCATACTCCACCGCAGCAATAAAGGGCATGCCCTTACCATCACTGTAAGTAGATTTCCACCAGCCCTCATCACCCTGCCAGAAATCGCTAGTGCGATCTGTCATGGCAACATTCAACCCGTGGATATCAGTGACGAATACTTCCACCTCATCCGGATTTTGTGCAATGAATCTTTTTAAGTAATCAGATAAGGGGCTATTCGCCACTTCTGAGACCTGGGCTTGAATGCTTGGTTCATCATCGATCCAAGCCTGGTCAAGCGCCTTAATATCTTCTTCGGTGAATTCCGCGCGAGCCTCATTTGCCGCCTTAACGGTATCCACCAGCGAAGGGGTCATCGCCAGTGTCTCCAGTACTTGCAGGCTGGTAAACACTTGATCCGAAGCTCTCAAGATGACTTCGTCACCAAGACCCAATTGTTCTTCACCGGCGCTTTTTGTGGTTTGGCTCTTGTTTAATTGGAAATTAACAATAACCAGAACCGCGCTTGTCAAGATGGTTACCAAAATGACTATGGTGATAATTTTGGTACTGATCTTCCAATTCGCCCAACCCTTACCAACGCTTTTTCCTTCCCGACTCATGAATCCACCTCTCTGAAATATGCTAATCTGGATGACAATAACGCTAAAGTTGTGATGGATAATGGTTGTGAAGAATGCTGAAATGAATCACACCACATCAAAAATATCATAAATAATCAGGGTGCCATACCAAATAAAACCCGCATAAATTCGATATGAATTGTGGTTTTACGAGAAAAATGCCGAAAATCATAGTGATGATGAGAAAATCAAATTTAAGCGGCTTGATCCACTTGAAGTACAGAAAGCTGCTGGGTCACTCTTTGGTTGTATTGGAATTCGATATAGCTTGATGGTCGGGAGGTAACAATTGGGCCGGTTGTCTTTCCCCAGACCATTTTATGGGTGGCATCAAACCAATCATTACCGTCTCCACCCGCATAAACCACATCTCCAACCGGCACAAGGCTGATCGCGGAAAAAGAATCTTCTTTAACTGGATTGGCGAACAACCCATTCTTTTCATTCCACTCTTTCGCTCCTGAACCCATGCCTTGAAGGTGCTGGCTGCCATTGAAGATATCAACTTTTTCGATGATGCCGGAGTCTTTGGCAGTGATGGTGAGCCGCGTGCCATCTGAAAGCATGAAGGTGGTAAATTGATCACTGCCTTTCAGATCTTTGAAATCTCCATTGGTCTCCCCCGCTTCATCAGACGTATCAATGTGCGGATCGCCCCAGATGGTAGTGCTCTTGTTGCTCCATTTATCTGTGATCTTTAAAGTGGAACCGTTGATAAACTCAAACTGATATCGATCCGTTTCGGCCAGATTGCGATTTTTTAAAACCAATCCATCAATCGATTCCAACTGGCGATAAGTAAAGGTGGCTTCAGTTTCAACCGTTTGTTCAAACTGGATCACCTGGGTAGTCTGCCCATTTTCGGTCTGGATTGGCACTTCCCCCCCCTTTATCGCTTTAATTAGTTCAGCAAGGTTGACATCAATGTTACTCACAGTAGAATCAGCCGGCTTTGAGCCAGAAACAGCATTAGCTGTCTTGGCTTCTGAACTGAGCTCAACTCCATCTTTCTTAAGATTATCCAAGGCGGTCTTTTCTGCTTCTTTATCCCCTTTGTACCTGGCCTCAAGAACCTTGGTTTTTAACAGCAGGCGGTAGGCCATGCTTAAATCCATAACGTTACTATTAATTGAGTCTGTCATTGTGTCCATCCTTGAACAAGTGTTGCTCCAGTAGTGCTTATGATTATTCTCGACAATTATGCAATTATCTTGATAAAGGTCACCTTTATGTATTCTTTTTTAACGTAGATTTCATCCTGTCTTTGCTGATACCTGACACGTTTTTGGATCAAGTGCCATTCGTCTATGTTATAAACTGAGTGTTCAAATTCTCTGAGTTATTTCGAACACATCCTGATCGCAGGATGTTTGTTTTTAGGATCAAACAGGAGTATTTACAATGGATTTTTCGATTATCGTTATTGTCATTCAACTGGTTTTCCTGGAAGGCATCCTCTCCATTGATAACGCGGCCATCCTAGGTGCCATGGTTTTGCCGCTTCCTGAACATGATGAAGTGCCGTGGCCAAAGGGATTGAAAAAAATCGGCCACGCCATCAACAAGGTCTTGGGGCCGCAGCGTATGGCCGCCTTACGAGTAGGGTTGATCGGAGCTTATTTGGGGCGGGGGCTGATGCTGGTCTTGGCCAGCTTCATCATCGCCAATCCCTGGTTGAAGTTGATCGGCGCAGCCTACCTGATCCGCCTGGCATTGGATGACTTAAGCGCGCATGGCTATGAAGGCAATGAAGAAGACAGCACAAAAC
>CAYYRU010000019.1:0-10819 GCA_964474095.1 uncultured Anaerolinea sp. | reverse complement strand
TTGGATGACTTAAGCGCGCATGGCTATGAAGGCAATGAAGAAGACAGCACAAAACCACTTAAAGCACGCACCTTTTGGGCAACCGTGCTGAGTGTTGAACTGATGGATCTGGCTTTCAGCCTGGATAATGTGGTGGCGGCGGTATCTCTATCGGATAAATTATGGGTGGTCATGATCGGTGTTGCCATCGGTATTTTGGTGATGCGGTTTGCCGCGGGCATATTCAGCTATGTGGTGGCGAAAGAGCCGATCCTGAAAACAGCCGCATATATTCTGGTTTTGAACATTGGTGTGGAGTTACTGCTGGAAGATCTGGCGCACATCGAGATCAGCGATTGGATGAAATTTGGTATTTCGATGGCAACGATCCTGTTATCTTTGGCTTACGCCCACATCAAGTTTCTGCGATTTTTCCGTCCCGTGTTGATTTGGATCAGTCAGGGATTGGCCCTGGTGAATGGAATTATCAAATGGGTGCTGGCCCCACTCTCTGGTATTTACCATCTGATCTTAAGGATGTTTCCGAAAAAACCAGCTCAACTTACGAGTGAATAAAAAACAGAGGCTGTCTTCATAATAGACAGCCTCTGTTTTTACAGCTTCTTCTCCATCCAAACCACCTGGGTGGTGCCAATGTAATGAGAAGGCAATCCATTGATCTTGTATCCCGCGATCTCAAAATAGCCGGTGGTGTTCAAACGAGACATACAGCCCAGTGTATGATAGCCACTCTTTTTGGCTTCTTCTTCAACCTTGGCAAGTAATTGTTTGCCAACGCCGCTTTTCTGGTAATTACTGGCTACCGCCATGTGAGAGAACCAGCCAACACCAGCCTCTTTCTCCATGAGTTTCGCAGCGCCAACAACATGATTGGTATTTTCATCCACGGCCATAAAATGCTGAGAGATGGGTTCATAATCATCCTTTTCAGTACCTTTTTGCAACCCCCAGGGTTCTCGTAATTCTTTGAATCGGAGATCATAATATGCTTTAAATTCTTCGCGTGTTTTGGGAGAGACGATCTTGATCATGGGGTTGCTCCTCTTTCCATGCAGAATAATCGATAATGATTCGATTTTTGTATAATGGTTTCAAAGGAATTATGCCATGAAAATTGATGGATGCGCGTTCTCATTTAGTTATTCACCCAATGATTCGGCTCCTCATGCCAGGCTTTTACTGCAATCTCTGGAGCGCTGGTTGTCACAAGAAGACGGTGCTGAAATACCTGTGTATGTTGTCGAACACGCAACCCAAGGACAAGCATTGAATCATAGAGAAATCAGCAACCCTTACTCAGTGTTCAGATTGGATGGGGATAAAGAGTTGTTTCACTTTCCATACATCGAAAAGGTTTTGGCTGCCGCCATGGTTGAATCCATCGCGGAAGAAAATGGAATCACCCAGTTGATCCACATGGATTGGGATACGATCATCCTTCAAGATCCAGTTGATTTATGCCTGGAAGAGCCATTCAAAGTGGCAGTCTCTCCAGTTCAACTGCGCAATATCAGTTCATTAGCATCTGAAGCGATGGACGGTTTTTGGCAGCGAATTTATGAAGGCTGTCAGGCTGTGGATGACCCGGATTTCAGGGTGACCAGCATGATCGACCACAAGGTGATTCGTCCGCATTTCAATGCAGGCTTGATGGTGATCAACCCCAAATCAGGCTTGTTCCGGCAATGGAAACAAAATTTTCTGACTCTTTATCAAGACCCGATTCTGGAAACTTTTTATGCTTTAGACCGCCGTTATTACATCTTCGCTCACCAGGCAATTCTGGCTGCCACCCTGTTGTCAAAATTTTCACCCCATGAGATCAAGTTGCTGCCATCCACATATAACTACCCCCTTTTCTTACTCCCTCAAGCCCCTCCCAATGACAGACCTGCCAACCTAGAAAGCCTGGTTAGCGTGAGGTATGAGGATTTCTACCCACTTGATTGGACAGAATATTTACCCTGCGAACCGTCATTAAGAAAATGGCTCGACACAGCCATCCAAAAAGCACAATGATCAGATCAGACGGTCACCATCTGCATTGACCGCGTCCGTACGATAATGGCAGCCACGGCTTTGCCTGTTGTGAAGGGCCGCCCTGGCAATGATCAAGGCCACCTCCACGCTGTTGCGCAAACCGATCAATCCATCACTTAAGCGTGTGGTGCGGTAAAAGGTCTCGATTTCACTCCACATATGGCGCAGTTCACGGATGGCACGCGAGAGCCGCTCACTGGTACGTTCAAGACCGACATAATGCCACATGATATTGCGGATGGTCTGCATGTCACCCTGGATCAAGGAGGCATCTGCTTCGGCTGTCAGATTGCTTTCATCCCATGAAGGAACTTCATCACTTCTTTCAAACTTGAAGCTCGGTAGATCACGAAGGCGTTCTTCGATGTGCATGGCTGAACGATTGCCCCACACCAAACCTTCCAGCAGCGAAGTGGAAGCCAAACGGTTGGCTCCATGCAGGCCAGTACAACTGCACTCGCCAATGGCATACAGGTTTTCAATACTGGTACGTCCCGAGCCATCCACCAGAACCCCACCGCAAAAATAGTGTGCCGCTGGAACAACAGGGATCGGATCGCGAGAGATATCAATGCCGGCGTTTAAACATTTTTGATAGATGTTCGGGAAACGAGCCTTGATGGCCTCGGCTGGCATATGTGACGCAATATCCAGCAAAACGTAAGAATATCCGTGTGTTTCCATCTGGTGATGAATGGCCCGCGCGACCACATCACGCGGCGCGAGGTCTTTCCACTCCGGCGAATAATCCGCCATGAAAGGTCGTCCATCGGGAGTCAACAGAACAGCGCCTTCACCGCGCACGGCTTCACTGATCAAAAAGCCTTCAGCGCCGGGGGTTGAGAGCGAGGTCGGATGAAACTGCATATACTCAGCGTTCTCGATTCGAGCGCCAGCCCGATGTGCCATAGCCAATCCATCCCCTCGAGCCCCGGCGGGGTTGGTGGTGTTCATAAAGATACGGCCAATGCCGCCTGTGGCCAGGATGGTTGCCGCCGAAAAATAACGATGCACTGTGCGCTGCTTGCGGTCAAAAGCATATACCCCATGGCAAGCCACTGGTTGATACACTTTCAGGGGATCACGAGAATGGTGAGGAAAGGTGATCAGATCCACCGCGGTCAGGTTGGTCAACATTTGAATATTGGGGGTTCTCTTTATCACTTCCAATAGACCGGTGATAATCGCTTGCCCCGTACCATCCCCCACATGTAAGATGCGGCGGCAAGAGTGGGCGGCCTCTTTGCCATACTCCAGTCCGCCATCAGATCGGGTGTCGAAGCGGATGCCAGCGGTTTGAACGAGGATGTCTTGCAATACCTCGGGGCCTTCAGCTGCCAAAATATGGGCCGCCTCGGCCGAAGCGGCACCCGCGCCTGCTGCCAGTATATCTTTTTCAAGCAAGGCGGCGCTGTCATCCACCCCGCGGCTGATGATGCCGCCCTGGGCATAACGCGTGTTCGATTCCTGCGGGTCTGCTTCACGAGTGATAATGGTAATTTTTCTGGCCGGGTTTTGCGCCAGTTTTAATGCCGCGGCCGCTCCAGCGATCCCGCAGCCAATGATCAACACGTCAGAATTCTGCATGATTGCTCCTAGCCGATATGAAGCATCCGCTCAACGGCATTAAAGGCTTTCAAGCGAATCTCTTCTTGAAGGGTGATCTCATATTGGTTGTATTTCAACGAATCGAGAGTGTTTTCCATGGTGATCTGGTTCATATGCGGGCAGCGCACGCTACACATTCGCAACATCGTTTTATCGGGGTTCTCTGCTGCCACATTATCCGCCATGGAACATTCAGTTAGCAGAAGGTATTGCGGCGCGGAGGATTCTTTTATGAACCGGATCATGGCCGAGGTACTGCCTGAGAAATCAGAAGCCGCCACCACCTCGGGGCTGCACTCAGGGTGAGCCATGATGAGCACCTCTGGATACTGCTTCCTGACGGCGGCGATGTCTTTTACGGAATACTTTTCGTGTACTTCGCAGCGTCCGCGCCAACCGATCATCTGCACATCCAACAATGAATCCAGTGAGGCAGAAGACGCCTCAAGCGTTGGGAAAATGATATGTTTGCCGGTCTCTCGAGCCACATTACCCGCCAGGTACTGGTCTGGCAGAAAAATGACTGTGTCGGTTTTAAGGGATTCAACCACCGCCACCGCGTTGCCCGAGGTACAGCAGATATCTGATTCAGCTTTGACATCCGCGTAGGTGTTGATGTAGGTTACCACCGGCACCCCCGGATATTTTTGCTTCAAGCGGCGCACATCCTCCGCGGTGATGCTTTCAGCAAGTGAGCAGCCTGCCAGAGAAGGGATGAGCACCGTTTTGCCCGGGTTGAGAATTTTTGCGGTCTCAGCCATGAATTTGACCCCGCAAAAGAGGATGACCGATTTTTCTGTTTGGGCGGCCTTACGACTCAGTTCAAGTGAATCCCCTTTGAAATCCGCCACCGAATGAAACAAAACAGGGTCCATGTAATTATGGCCCAAGATGACGGCATCACGTTTTACTTTTAATTCATTGATCTGGTCGGCCAGTTCGGCCTTGTAGCGCAATTCCACATCGGGGACTAAATTGCCAAGTTTTTGTTGTAAAGCTGTGTAAATTTCGCTAACACTCATCCTTTTTATCCTTTTCGGTCAAGGTAATCAAAACTGACGTCAAACACGGTCACGGAATGCGTCAGGGCGCCAATCGAGATGAAATCAACCCCAGTTTCAGCCACCTCATGCACGTTCGACAAGGTGACATTACCAGAAGCCTCCAACAGAGCACGGCCGCCCACCATTTCCACTGCCTGGCGCATGGCCGCGCAATTCATGTTATCCAAGAGAATGCGGTTCACTCCCAAAGTTACGGCTTCTTCAACATCAGCCAGGCTGCGGGCTTCAACTTCAATTTCAAGACCTGAGTTCAGCGAACGAGCCAGGGTGACTGCCTTGGTGATCGATCCCGCGTAGTCAATATGATTGTCCTTGATCAGGATCATATCGTAGAGTCCGATGCGGTGGTTGAGACCGCCACCCAGCTTTACTGCCATTTTGTCAAATTCTCGCAGTCCCGGTGCAGTTTTGCGCGTGTCGAGAATTTGGGCACGGGTACCCCTGACAGCCTCGACGAACTGATGGACGGCTGTGCTGATGCCTGACATGCGCCCGAGGAAATTTAAGGCCGTACGCTCCGCGGTAAGCAGTGAACGGGCCGGCCCTGAGAGGATCATCAGCTCTTCTCCGCGGGTGACATGAGCGCCTTCTTTCACTTTGATCTGGATTTCGATACGCTCGTCCACCTGCCGGTAGACTTCTTGCGCGATAGCCAAACCTGAGATTACCCCATCCTGCTTGGCAATGATATGACCCACCATCCCTGCGGATTCAGGCACAATGGCAATTGAAGTGACATCTCCGCTGCCTACATCCTCACTCAACGCCAAATGAATGGCTTGCTGCATTGTTTGCGTGATCGAAATTTCTTCAGTCATTGATCCACCATCTTCCGAACAATTTTGATCCAATAGATCACCCGGAAGTAATTATATCTGTTCCAATACTGAAATAGGAGGGGAGGATTGCAAGACAAGCTTATTCGAATCGCTAATGCGCTTCGTTTAAGAGCCCTGAATTTAGACAGAGAGTCAACACCTGCGGGTCAAGATGCGTGCCTGAAAGTGACTTTAAGTGGTCAATGACTTTTTCTCTAGGCCATGCTTTGCGATAAGGACGATCGCTGCTAAGAGCATCCCAAATATCCACCACGGCAAAAATGCGGGCCGCGAGTGGAATCTGATCACCCTTCAACCCGCGCGGATAACCACTGCCATCCCATTTCTCGTGGTGGCA
Organism: uncultured Anaerolinea sp.; assembly: GCA_964474095.1. Lineage (GTDB taxonomy): Bacteria > Chloroflexota > Anaerolineae > Anaerolineales > Anaerolineaceae > UBA6107. The sequence continues at coordinate 4,931 of CAYYRU010000019.1, read as the reverse complement.
ATAAGGGATCTCAATGGATTGTCTCAGATACCCGATCGGAGAAAGCATCTCGAACGCGAAAACCGGATGTTTGCGCATGACGACCCATTCTTCGTCAGTTAGCGGACCGGGTTTCAACAGGATATTATCTGGCACACCCAGTTTGCCAATGTCGTGCAGCAGAGCCCCCCAGCGAATATATTTGATCTGATTCTCAGGAAACTGCATCACCCTGGCAAGGTTTTCGGTGATCTCTGTGACCCTTTGTGTATGCCCCTCTGTCTCTTTATCTCGCAAATCCAAAGCACGCGACCAGCCTTCAATGGTGGCGTTGTAGGCCAGGCTTAATTCTGTATTGGATCGCTGCAAGTTTTCAAAGAGTTGCGTATTATCGATGGCAATTGAGGCCTGTTCAGCGAGTGACTGTAAAAAGTTTATCCAGTCTTCATCAGGATCAAGTTTTGCATGACTAAAGACTTCGAGAACTCCTTTGAGCTGCCCCTTGGCGAACAGAGGAATGCCGGCGTACCCTTTGAAATTCTCGGCTTCCATGAGTTGTTGAAAATCGTTCCTCAAGACCTCATCACCTAGGTTAATGATGATCAGCCGTCTTTCAATTGCAGCCGAGCCCGCGTAACTTTCACCCAGGCGAAGACTCGTAATCTTTTTAAAATCTGATTTAAACCCCTGGCCGGTGTAATATTCAAGCAATTGTGAATGGGGATTGAAAAGAAGAATATCTGCGGCAGATGCGCCTAGAAGCGAAATCACAATGCTCATCAATATTTCAAAACTGACTTGAAGATCGAGACTGGAGGTGATGGCCTTGTCAATTGAACTAATGGCAGACATCCGACTCAATCGTTGTTCTGTCTGCTTGATTAAAGTGATATTTTGGAGGGCGTTTCCTGCAATCTCACTTAAGGTGGTTAGAAGTTTTATATCTTCTTCAGTGATGTGACGCTCAACCTCCATGCTGAGAACGACCACCCCTAAAACACTGTTGGTTGTTCGCAGGGGCACGGCCACCCCACCGCGCGGGGGTGTGATTGTCTTGCTTTTTCCTGATTGAACAAGGGCATCGTACTCATAATTTTGAGAAATATGTGGCTGCTTGTTGAGAAAAACCGTCCCAATCATGCCACGACCAGGCTGGATCAGTTCACTACTAAAGAGGTCAACATCAGCTTCACCATCCACATGAAAGGTGGAATTTAACTGCTTTTTATCGTGATCAAAAAGCCAAATACTGGCCATTTGGGCCTTGAAAACCCGCATTAAGACACCAAGGAAAAACGGATAAAGCTCTTCCAATGTTTGAACTTTTTGGAGACCCGTCGAAAGCTCATTGATGGCCTCCAGCCTGGCAAACTGAGCTGACGAGACGGCTTCCAGGCCGATCTTCTCAGTGATATCTTCACCAATACTCAAAATGAACCGAGGATTCCCCTGGTCATCAAACATTGGGATCTTCTTTTCTTGAAGGATGCGTTTTTCGCCATCTTTCTTGGTTATCTCTTCGGTGGGAATTTCTAATATCTTCCTTTCAATCAACACCTGATGATCCATTTCATTGAAGTGTTCTGCTTCGGATGGAATAAAAAGATCAGACGAAGTTTTTCCAATGATCTCATCTTCCGTTTTTTGCATATACATTTCCATCGGGTGATTGACTTTAAAATAGGTGAAATCATGTGCGTCTTTTACTGTGATTAGCGATGGAATATTGTCAAGTATGTTCCGCAGGAAGGCTTCAGATTCTTGCAGGCTTTGGTGTGTTTTTACCAGATCAGTGATATCCGTACATAAGACCATCAGGTTGCCATCTGGAAGGGTGACCGCGTTGGAGCTCAGGGTAATGATTGTTTTATCTTTCTTAATCAACCGAATTTGCGCCGAAGCATGTCCAAATTCAAGTAGTTGTGTCAACAACCTGGTCGAGTTCTCCGCTTCTTCCGACGGGGTAAGCTGCGGCATGGTCATGCCTAAGAATTCATCTTCAGAATACCCCAGTTTCTGACAGGCTTCAGGGTTGACATCCACAAAGCGACCCGATCGCTCAAGGACCAGGGCGATCACCGGAGAAAAATTTACATAGGTGCGAAAACGTCTTTCTGATAGATTCTGCGCTTCTTTGGCTTTCTTGATCTCAGTGATATCGCGATGCATACTGCAGGCCATATATCCATGATTGTGTTTGATGGCAAACATGGAACTCTGCACTTCGCGAACCTTTCCATCTTTACGTATGATCTTGAAATTCGAAGGTTTGCCAGTCCAGGGTGTGGTGCCCTTTTTCAAGAGACTGGTGATCATATCTTTTGAGATCTCCTTGAATTTTGCTGCTGCTTCTTTGGAGACCATTTCCGATTGAACATCCCAAACAAAACGCCCGCAAACTTCCTCTTTGGTCATACCGGTGATCACTTCTTCGGCATGATTCCATTCAACAACTCTACCTTCGGGATCCACCAGTACGATCCCTTCAGAGGATTGCTCAATGATGTTCCGAAACTTCCTTTCATTTTCAATGAGGTTTTCCTCGGCGAGTTTTCTCGCTGTGATATTTTGGTGGATCAGGATAACATTATTCGAACCGAGCAAGAATCGAGAGATCTTCACCAGAAACCAGCGTGGTTGATCAGGCGAGTGGCAGGGATATTCCACAAACTCCTCTGAAATTTCACCCGCTTGGATCCTGCGAATGGCATCCCCCACCCTGGCAGCAGATTCACGGTCATCGCCTGTGACTCGATCACAGATCTTTAGATAATTCTCACCAATTCCATAATCGCCACCGATAAATCCATTATCCTTTCCGAAATTGCGCCAGGCGGAATTAACAGCAATAATGTCACCCTGCTCATCCAGAATGGCAATATGAGAAGTAAGCGCATCCAGCACATCTTGAAATTGAATATTCGAAAGGTCGGGTTTTCCGTTTTTTTTCATTTCAAAGTCCTGATCCTGGCGGTTGGACTAAGAATAATAAACGAAATGATGCCAAGTTACTAATGATAATAAACGATACAGCACAGATTGTCTACCATCTCTGTGCTGTAAAAAGGGTGATTTATTCTGCTTTTGTGGTGATTTTTACTCTATACCGTATCGAGTAATCGGATTTTTTTCAGAGACCACTTTTCTGGTTTAGGGCTTACTTTTTCTCGATTTTCGCCCAGGTATCACGCAGTGAAACCGTCAGATTGAAAACCGGATGACCGGGCTTTGTGTCTGGGTCGGTGCAGAAGAAACCCTTGCGTTCAAATTGATATTGAGTGCCAGGCTTGGTGTCAGCCAGGCTGGGCTCCACCTTGCAAGCGGATAAAACCTGAAGGGAATTCGGGTTCACATAATCAGTGTAGGTTTTATCCTCTTCCACCTTCTTGGGGTTTTCCACAGTGAACAAGCGGTCATACATGCGCACTTCAGCATCCACGGCGTGGCGTGCGGAAACCCAATGGATGGTACCCTGTACTTTGCGTCCATCTGGTGCGTATCCGCCGCGCGTTTCGGGGTCATAGGTGCAATGGATCTCTTCGATCTCACCGGTTTGTGGATCTTTGACCACATTTTGGCATTTGATGATATAGCCGTAGCGCAAACGCACTTCCTGCCCGGGAGCCAGCCTGAAATACTTGGGCGGCGGCACTTCTCGGAAGTCATCCTGTTCAATATACAGCTCGCGCGAGAAGGGGATCATGCGGGTTCCAGCAGACGCATCTTCAGGATTGTTGACTGCTTCAAGTTCCTCCACCTTGTCGTCGGGGTAGTTGGTAAGCACAACCTTGACCGGGTTCAAGACTGCCAAAACACGATTGGCCGTTTTGTTGAGAATATCCCGCACGTTAAATTCCAGCAGACTGACATCGATCAGGTTCTCGTTCTTGGCCACACCCACCTGGTCAATGAAATTTCGGATGGCCTTGGCAGGATAGCCCCGGCGGCGCATGGCGCCCAGAGTGGGCATGCGCGGATCATCCCAACCGCTGACATAGTGATCTGAAACAAGCTGACGCAGGAAACGCTTGCTCAAAATGGTATAGGTAACGTTCAGACGGGCAAATTCGATCTGACGGGTTTTGAATAGATCGAGTTCCTCGAGGAACCAGTTATACAACGGACGGTGATCTTCATAAGCCAGATCACACAGCGAATGGGTGACACCCTCGACCGAATCAGATTGACCGTGAGCGAAATCATACATTGGGTAGATACACCACTTGCTGCCGGTGCGGTGATGGGGGGTCTTGATGATGCGATACATGGTTGGGTCACGCATATTGATATTGCTGGAGGTCATGTCGATCTTGGCACGCAATACGCAGGCACCTTCGGGGAACTCGCCGTTGCGCATCTTTTCAAACAATGCCAGGTTCTCATCCACTGAGCGGTTGCGCCAGGGGCTGTCTTTGCCAGGTTCGGTCAGGGTGCCGCGATATTCGCGGATCTGGTCGGCTGTAAGATCATCCACATAGGCCTTGCCATTTTTGATCAACTTGATGGCAAATTCATAAAGGGTGTCAAAGTAATCAGAGGCGTAAAGTTCCTGCCCCCATTGGAATCCCAGCCACTGGATGTCATGCTTGATGGCATCCACATATTCAGTTTCTTCCTTGACAGGATTGGTGTCGTCAAAACGCAGGTTGCAGACGCCGCCAAATTTTTCAGCCATGCCGAAATCGATGCACAACGCCTTGGCATGACCAATGTGTAAATATCCGTTGGGTTCTGGTGGAAACCGGGTTTGGACGTGATCAAACCTGCCACTTTTTAGATCTTCTTCAATGGCGTCACTGATGAAATTACTAGCAATCACAACGGGTTCATCGGTCATGTTTATATACTCCTGCAAATATACTGAAAGCACCCGTGAAAATCACTGGGTGCTTTCGGTTGAGGCTGAGGGCAAAGGATTCGAACCTCTATATGCACATCCAGAGTGTGCAGTA
>CAYYRU010000018.1:31988-42545 GCA_964474095.1 uncultured Anaerolinea sp. | reverse complement strand
GAAACACCGCTCAATCGGCGGCATCCTGTTCTCCAATTTTGGCAAGGAAGCCCTGCTGGAACGCATGCTGGATTGTTCCGCCCGAGTGCTGGTGACCAAGCAAAGCCTGTTTGCCAAGATCAAAGACATATGGCCGCAGTTGCCCGCCCTTGACATGGTTCTCTTGACCGACCTTGAAGAGCATCAGAGTGAGCGCGTGCTCAGCCTGAGCCAGCTTATGCAGCAGGCACAGGATCATTACGAAGTGCAGGCCACAGATCCACAAGAACCGGCGATTCTGCATTACACCTCTGGTTCCACCGGCAAGCCCAAGGGCGTGCTGCACGTACATGGCGCCATTGAACACCACCTGCGCACCATGGATGAGATCCTACAGGTCGAGGAAGACGACATTTACTGGTGCACGGCCGATCAGGCCTGGGTGACCGGGGTGACCTACGGCATCATCGGTCCGTGGGCCAGGGGCATCACACAAGTCCATTACGCCGGCAACTTTGGGGCGGTGGAATGGTTTGAGATCTTGAAACGCGAGCAAGTGACCCTCTGGTACACGGCCCCAACCGCGCTGCGCATGCTCATCCAACAGGAAGATCTGGTGGCAGGTAAATACACCTTCCCACACTTAAAACGGGTTTACAGTGTGGGTGAACCACTTAATCCCGAGATCCAGGATTGGGTGGAGCGGGTGATGCACAAGGATGTTTATGACACCTGGTTCCAGACCGAAACTGGCGGCATCATGATCGCCAACCGGCCGGGGCTGCCCATCCGCAAGGGTTCGATGGGCAAACCGCTTGGTACCATCTGCGCGGCGGTCATCTCTGACGATGACCAGGTGCTGCCCGCCGACCGCATGGGCAACTTGCGCGTAAAAAAGGGCTGGCCTTCCATGTTCCGCGCCTACCTGAACCTGCAGGAAACCTACGACAAGAAATTTCACGGCGAGTACTATGACACCGGCGACCAGGCCCGCACCGACGCGGATGGCTATTTCTGGTTCGTGGGCCGCCTGGATGACGTGATCAACACTTCGGGCCATCTGGTGGGACCGTTTGAGGTGGAAAGTGCCTTGATGCAGTTGGACGAGGTGGTGGATGTGGCCGTTTTTGGCGCCCCGGATGAGATGCTTTACGAGAAGATCGTGGCCTGCCTGGTATTGAAAGAGGGTTGCGCCTGGAGCAAGTCATTGGAAGTAAAATGCCGCGTGAAGGTATCGACCCAAATTTCACCAGTGGCGGTGCCCTCTGAGTTCATCATAACGGATAAGATTCCCAAGAACCGCAGCGGCAAGATCATGCGGCGCGTCATGCGGGCGCGCTATCTGAACCTGGACGCGGGTGATATTTCAACCATGGAGGAGTAGAGTATGTCTGTGATTGAGCAATTGAAAACAATTTTTGAAATGGTGTTTGACCAAACCGACCTGACGATCACCCCTGAAACCACATCCAATGATGTGGAAGGCTGGGATTCCATGTCGCACGTTACCATGTTGCTGGCAGTGGAAGATCATTTTGGCATTGAATTTAAGTCCTTTGAGATTGCCAATCTCAAGAACGTGGGCGCCCTGGTGGCTCTGGTGGAGAAGAAACTGGCTGAAAAGTAACTCTCTCTTGACAGAATAGAACTTATGTACTAACATTTTTACCATCTGACCTCATTTGTGTGAAAAACATACTAGATCGTGGAACATGTATTCGTTTGATTCGTACCCGCATTTTTGGGATTTCAATTCGATTGAAACCAATCCCTGATCGACTCGCGTGGAGACAAATCCGTATTTTCCCATTATGATCGGTATGTTATGATGCTTTTTATCGGCAAGATCTAAGGTTTTTACATCAGAATGAACCTTTTTGCATATTTTCATTGAAGATTTTATTTTGATTTATTATGGATAAAAATGCGGAAAACCATCTCACTCAAAAACGCCAATCTACTTTATCTGATCAGCATGTTATTGGTGCTCGTGCTGGGCTCCATTGTGCAAACACTCAGCCTCACCTGGGGCTTGCTGGCGACTGAATTTGGTTTGATTTTGCTGCCTACCATACTCTTTTTGCGGGCTAAAAAGGTGCCGCTTAAGGAAGGGTTGCGTCTACGTAAGATCAAACCGCTTGTGGGGTTGATCGCCCTTTTGATCGGCGTCACCACCTATCTCTTTAGCCTCTTGATCGAGGGCTTCATGGCACAGCTCAGCGGCATGCCATCGGTGAATATTCCGCAAAGTATGCTGCCCAATTCCACCGCTCAATATGTGCTTTACATCATTGCCCTGGCCATATCGGCACCCATCTGCGAAGAGGCACTCTTCCGCGGCGCCATCCAGGGAGGGTATGAGTCGCAGAAATCAGCCGCCTTTGCCATCACGTTGCCCGCGTTGATGTTCGCCATCTTCCACTTCCGCTTTTCAGGGCTGCCCGGCCTGCTGCCGGTAGCCTTCTTGTTGGGCTACCTTGCCTGGAGAAGCCAATCCATTGTCACCTCGATGCTGCTGCATTTGGGAATTAACGGCGCGGCGGCTGCTGTTACCGTCCTGGCACTGAATAACATTACCCTCATCAGTAATCCGCAGATCATGTTTTGGATCTCAATCGGAGGGTTGGTGGCAACGCTTGGTTTGCTTCTGTGGTTCATCCGTGTGCAACCCAAACCCGAACCCCAAATTGTTGATGAACAACCCCACTCTGGTTGGTTTGCCAGGTATTGGCCGTTGCTGGTGGCAGGTGTGCTTTATCTTGGGGTGGCCGTGATCACGTTCTTCCCGCAATTGATCGGCAAGGCAGCTTCAACAGCCGATCTACATTATTATCCGCCGCAATTAGTGGCGCCCATCGAAAGCAGTTACCAGATCACCAACCGGGGTGATGAGGTGGTGGGTGAGATGGTTTGCCTCTTGACCCCGCATGGAGAAACATTTGCCGTTCACTGTACTGAATCGGTGGAAGCATTTGAATTGAAGATCGACCGGAGCTTTTATGCCGATGGCGGGCATCAATCCACTTTGGATGTGGTGTGGCAAAGCACAAGCTTCAAGTTGTTGGAATATCATTACATCAACCAATACGCGGGTGGTGGGGAGTTCAAAGCCGACCTGACGGAAGGTGATCTGACGGTTCAACAGGACGGTCAAACGCAGACACTATCCGTGGAAGGTGAAGCGTTGTTGGAATACGAATGGCTGTGGAAGGTGAACAACCTGGATGGTACGGGCGGCCCCGCCTTCAAGACCCCATATGTCTACCTGTCCATGTGGGATGAAAAGGCCGGGTCTTCCAGCCCGCAGCAGGAAGTGGAAAGAATCACCTTAATTGGGGATGAAGCCCTGACCTTGCCCGCCGGTGATTTTGACGCCTGGAAGGTGACCCTGGGAAGCCAATCGGCCTGGTATGGGCATGAAGATGCGTTCTATCCGCGGCCGCTGAAATTTGATAATGGGATGCTGACCTACTCACTGTTACCGTAAAACTCTATTGATTGCATAACCGTAGGGACGTATAGCCATACGCCCCTACCTGTGCTTATGAGACAATCCCTTTTCTTCTATTTTATGAAATACATCACCACGCCGATTACGGCGAAGATCGTGCCCACAATTCTGTTAAGGATTTTCTCATCGACTTTGTGGACCAATCGCGCGCCCACCAGTCCGCTGGCCACTGCGGCCACCGCAATGATGGCGCCGGTGCGAAAATCCACGTTACCTTGCAAGGCGTAACCCACGGTGCCTGAGGCGGCCGTCATGGCCATGATTAGAGAAGATGTGCCAATTGCCAGGTGGGTGGGATATTTGAGGATTACCAGCAGTACCAGCAAGAACATCATACCGCCGCCGGCACCAAAGAGTCCACTGTTCACGCCCAGGAGCAGGCCGATGCCCAGAGTGATCAAGCGGTTCTTATGGTTCATCTCAGAAAGACGTACTTTAACATTCTCTTTTTTTGGGCGATAACTCTTGATCCATAAGGAGAGGGCCATAATCAGCATGAACAGGGTAAAGCCCTTACTCATCAGGTCACTGGGCACGAATTGATTGGCAACCAATGCCCCGGCCTGTGCGCCCAGGATGGCGCCGATCGCCAGCCAAAGGGCGGCCTTGAGATTGACATTGCCGTGACGATAGTAGGTGATGGCTACCACAAGCGGGGTGATCACATCCACGAACAAGCTGGTTCCGACCGCCGTGTGCATGTTGAATTTCAATAGCATGGTCAAAAGTGGCACCACCAATAAGACGCCGCTGGCGCCGGTAACGCCCACCACCAGCCCTGTGGCCAAACCGATCAAAATTTCGATCTCAAGAGGTATCATTAAGATTCTGGTTCCTATCATTAAGTAACAAACGCGATATTATAACCGTAAACCCCCGCATTCTGAAGATTGCAATTAAAGTGAAAAGGAGAAATAAAGAAGATGGATCGCAAAGAACTGATCAGTTGCCTCAACGAGCAGTGGGGAATGTATCGGTCCAGGTTTGAAAATCTCAGCCAGGGGGAACAGCAGGCTTTCTTAGAACGCCAGGGGTATGCGAGCTTGGCAGACCTGTTGGCTCATGTGGCGGCCTGGTGGGCAAGGGGGATGGGGATCATTGAGAATTTGCTGATTGACCCGGGTTACCAATCTCCACCAGTAAACGTGGATGAGTTCAACGCAGCGGTTGTGGCTGGTGTCGCTGGTTTACCCGCACAGATGGCCTTCGACCATTTTGAGGAAGTGCGGCAGCAGTTATTGGTCATGATCAACCAACTCAATGATGAACAACTCAACCTTGAAAAGGTTGCCCGCCAATTCGATATGGAATTGATCGGGCATTACCAGGAACATAAGATCTAAATCGTTGTTGGGGAAAAGTAAGAAACAAGATCTAATAAGTAGGGACACGGCGCGCCGTGTCCCTAATAAATAAATGGCACCCACAAGGGGTGCCCGTACAATGATTAAGTGAGAGATTGAATGTTTTTGGATTTACCGAACGATGGTGCCGACCTTTTCACCCAGGAGCGCTTTTTTGAGGGCGCCAATATCCCACAGATTTAGCACCAGAATCGGCAGTTTATGTTCCATGCACATGGTGATCGAAGTGGGGTCCATGACCTCGAGTCGGCGGTTGATGGTCTCAATGTAAGAGAGTTCTTCAAACTTCACGGCCTTGGGGTTCTTCTTGGGATCACTGTCGTAAACGCCGTCCACCTTGGTGGCTTTGATGAGCACGTCCGCGTCAATCTCCATGGCACGCAATGAAGCGGCCGTATCCGTGGAGAAGTAAGGGTTGCCGGTGCCGCCGCCGAAGATGACCACGCGGCCTTTTTCGAGATGGCGGATGGCGCGCCTGCGGATGTAGGGTTCGGCCACGGTCTTCATTTCGATGGAGGTCATAACGCGGGTGGTGACCCCCTGGTGTTCGAGGGCGTCCATCAGGGCCAGCGCGTTCATTACCGTACCAAGCATACCCATGTAGTCCGCGGTGGCCTGGTCCATGCCCATTTCGAGGCCGACTTTGCCGCGCCAGAGATTGCCGGCACCAATGACAATAGCCACATCCACGCCCAGTTCGCGCACTTCCTTGATACGACCGGCAATTTGTAGTGCCTGAGTGGCATCAATGCCTGTTCCACCAGTAGCGGCGAGAGATTCTCCTCCGAGTTTGAGCATGATTCGGTGATATTTTAGCTCCTGCATGGCTTTCTCCTTGGGTTAAGAAAAGACCAACCGTAAGGTTGGTCTTTTTATTAATTATTCTTCTGAAGCTTCGCTGGTGGTCTCACCGAGAGCCCAGCGGGCAAAACGACGAATCACGATATTTTCTTTGAAAGCAGCACTCTTCTGACTGATCAATTGACCAACCGTGATAGATTCATCGCGGATATTAGCCTGATTCATCAAGACGAACTCATCCTTGAATTTCTTAATGGCGCCTTCAATGATGCGGGGAAGAATGGAATCGGGTTTGCCGTCTTCTTTGGCTTTGACTGTGGCGATTTTGGCTTCACGATCGATGACAGTTTGAGGAATATCCGATTCCTGAACGAATTCAGGAGAAGCCGCAGCGACCTGCAGGGCGATTTCATGAGCCAGGCTCTTGAAATCCGCTGATTTGGCAACTGCATCAGATTCACAACCCAACTCGACCATCACACCAACGCGGCCGTTACCGTGCGTATAAAGTTCAACCACTGCTTTACCGGTGGTCTCTTTCAAGTCCCAGCGTAAGAAACGACGAACAATAATGTTCTCGCCCAGGGCAGCAATCTTTTGATTGATCAATTCTTGAACGCTGATGGAAGAATCAAGGGTCGATTTTTGAGTTAATAATCCTTCGACATTCTCAGCACCATGAGCGGCTAATTGAACTGCGATATCATGCGCCAATCCACGAAAAACTTCAGAGCGGCCGACGAAATCAGATTCTGAGTTTAATTCAACCATCACGCTCACGCGATCATCGTCGCCTGAGTATAGTTCCACTACACCTTCAGAAGCCTGTCGGGCTGAGCGTTTGGTGGCCGTGGCCAGACCTTTTTCACGAAGGAAATCCATGGCAGCGTTCATGTCGCCATTGGATTGCTCAAGCGCTTTGCGGCAATCCAGGATGCCTGCACCGGTGGTTTCTCGCAGATTTTTGATCATTTCGGTTGTAATAGCCATTGATATCAGGTTCCTTTTCTATTCAGTCTTTACCGGTGTATCCCCGGGGGATTATTCAGCAACTTCTTCGGTTTTCTTGCCTTTTTTGGCAGGTTTTTCTTCTGCGACTTCCACGACGGCTACTTCTTCATCAGCTTTGGGGCTAATTTTGGCTAAAGTGGAGGCGCCGAGCAAATCAGTGTCATCCATATCGCTTTCCTCGTCCATGCGCGGGCGGGGAGCAGCGGCCGGGCGTGATTGGGTAGTGGCTTCAGCACCAGCGGGAACATCCTGATCTTCATCTTTGAACATGGTCTTGCCTTCGATGACGGCATCGGCGATCTTTCCGACCAGCAGTTTGATGGCGCGGATGGCATCGTCATTGGAGGGGATCACATAATCCACGGTGCGGGGATCGCAGTTGGTATCCACCAGGGCTACCACGGGGATGCCCTTGAGGTTGGCTTCATGCACGGCGGTATGTTCACGGACGGTGTCAATCACAAAAACCAGATCGGGAACACGTTTGAGGTTGCGAACACCAGACAGGCGGGTCTGCAGTTTCTTGATGCTGCGTCCGATCAAAAGGCCTTCTTTTTTGGTAAGGCGGTTGATCTCGCCGGTTTCGGTCATTTTTTCGAGGCGATCCAGCTCTTGAATACGGATCAACATGGTGGACCAGTTGGTGAGCATGCCGCCCAACCAGCGTTCGGTCACATAGGGCATACCGCAGCGAATGGCTTCTTCAGCGATGGTTTCTTGCGCCTGGCGTTTGGTGCCGATGAACATGATCACACCGCCCTTGGCCACGGTGTCGCGGACGAGGTTATAAGCGGTGTTCAGCAGTTTGACAGTTTGTTGGAGGTCAATAATGTGGATGCCGTTGCGCTCGGTGAAGATGTAAGGGCGCATCAAGGGATTCCACTTGTTGGTGCGGTGGCCGAAATGCACGCCACTTTCGAGCAGGGCTTTCATGGAAATAACAGAACTCATGGTAGTACTCCTTTGCGTTTTAGCTTCCGCGTCCTTCAGCCTTGTTCTCACTGCCTGTGGCAGCACGCAAACAAGATCGGGGCGCGTGTGAGATAGTCTATGGATCGAGTTTTCCCTTTCCACAGCCGATGAATTATAACACAAAACCTGCTTGTTATCCATTTTTTGGCAAAATCACAGGCGGGTTTTGTGAAGGTTATTGGATCACTCTTCTTTTGGCTTTAAGAATCGTTTGGCGTGGTTCATGCGGACGAGATTGAAGGCCACCGCCACTACCAGGAAAAGGATGCGATAGATCGGCGGCACGGGAATAGCCAACGCCACCAATACGATAGCCACCCCAATAAGCCCGTGGGTGAGCAGGTTCTTCCAATCTTTGAGATAGGTCCAGATTGCTTTGAAGATCTTCATTTTCATTACTCCTTCTATTTCATAAAAGATGTTGACAAATACCTCCTTTGATCAAGTAATGGCGGTATTGGCTTCGACAAGTTTGTTATGTGAGTTGGGTCAATTCAAATAGGATTTGAGAAGATCGATGATCAAGTCTATTTTGTTGGCAGCTTCTTTCGGGTTTTGCATACACACATCCACGGTCATGATGAAGGCAAAACTCCCCAATTGATCCCAGGTTTGTTCGTTCAATTTGGCGGGATTGTTTATGGCCATTTTTCGGATCACTTGGCTTATTTTCCGAGATATCGGTTCCCGTATTCCAGAGAGGTGATTTTCCTCTTGGAAGCTACCGATATGATGATGGTGTAATGATCCAATTTCCATCCAAAGACTGTTTTGCGATTTTCGCTCCACCATGATTTGCGTCAAATACTGCAATATGGTTTTCAATTGTTGTTCTGGAGTTTGGTCAGATGTGGAGTACTCTTCAATTTTCTCGAGACATTTTTGCCAATTGTGCGTGATCACATGTAGAAAGAGGGTCTCTTTATTTTGAAAATGCAGATAAATGGTGCCGACCGCAACTCCAGCTTCGTCTGCGATCTCGCGCATATCGGTATTTTCAAAGCCTTTTTCTCTAAAATGATTCGCTGCGGTGGAGACAATCTTATTCCGCAACTCTGGTACGATTTTTGGCATATACCCTCAGAATAGCTTGTTTGATTTATTATGAACGCCGTTCATAATAAGTGTTATTATAATGAACATTGTTCATATAAGCAAGAAGAGGTTTTTGAACCACATCAACGGACTGATGATAGAATTAATTCCTAGGCGTTTGATCCCATCCCGGATCAAGAAAGATATGAAATATGCATATACTGGTTACCAATGATGACGGCGTTTTCGCGCCTGGCTTACTGGCCCTGGTAAAAGAAATGAGACTGGTGGGTGAGGTGAGTATTCTGGCACCAGACCATAACTGGTCCGCTTCGGGGCATGTTAAAACACTCAACCGTCCATTGCGCGCCAAACCGGTAGCACTGGCTGATGGCAGCCCGGCGCTGGCCAGTGACGGAGCGCCATCCGATTGCGTGGCTCTGGCGTTGATGGGCGTGATCGAAAAACCGGTTGACCTGGTGGTTTCAGGGATCAACCCCAACGCCAATATCGGGCATGACGTGACCTATTCAGGCACGGTCACGGCCGCCATGGAAGCTGTGATCAACGGCGTGCCAGCAGTGGCTGTCTCTTTGGACGCTCCTGAAAGATTCAGCGGCGTGCTGGATTACTCGACGGCTGCCTCTGCTGCCAGGAGAATCGTGGAAACACTCCAGCAACATCCTTTGGAAAAAAATATGCTATTCAACGTAAATGTTCCATATCTTAAAGAAAACGAGATCAAGGGATATCACCTGACCCGGCAGGGCATGCGCATCTACCGCGACGCGCTGGTGCGGCGTGAAGATCCGCGTGGCAAACCCTATTATTGGATCGGCGGCGAGCCGCCCACGGGGGTGGCTGAAATTGGCACCGATTTTGGCGACTTGTCCAGGGGGTATGTTTCGATCACACCCATCCAACTGGATTTAACAGACCATTTTGTGCTTGAGCAAGTTAAAGATTGGAAGTGGACTCAAGATTAAACTTTTGTCAGGATTATGTTCACTGCTTTGTCTGACAATCCGCAGTTGACATTTGGCCTTGAACGGGCTAAATTGAATGAGTCAGAAGAATATCGAGCTGGAAATTCAATCCATAAAAGAGAAATACCCAAGGAGATTGGTATGAAGCTTTTGACTGTCAAGGAGTGGATGAAGGACCTCGTGATCTTTGTTGACCCAGATGCAACGGTCAATGAAGGGTTGTCGCTCATGCGGCACAGATACACCAACAGCATCATCGTCAACAAAACCCCCAACAACCCCAATTATGGAATAGTCACCTCAATTGATATTTGTGACAAGATCGTGGCCCGCGAGCAAAATCCATCCAAGCTAAAAATGCGCGAGATCATGGTCTCACCGGTTACCACCGTACCGGGGTCAATGAGCCTGAAGGAATGCGCGGCGAAGATGAAAGAAATGCGGGTGCATCACCTGCCCGTGGCAGATGAAGAAGGCCGTATTATTGGCATGATCTCGGCCACAGACTTTTTAGTGGTGGCTGAAGGAATGGGCACCAATTTTGAGGAACGCAGCCTGAAATAAGCTCTTGACACATTTTAAAAATCACACGGCGCATCGGGTATAATATTTCCACGATGCGCCGATTATTTACTCTCTCACTTATCGTTGTTTTTACAGCCTTGATGCTATTGTTTCCATTGGGAAAAGCCCAGGCAGCCGGGTCAGTCAGCGGGGTTGACATGATCAACCTGATGAATTCCTGGCGTGCAAACAGCGGTTACAGCTCATTGGTGGAAGATCCGACTCTGACCTATTGCGCACAATGGACGGCGGAAGAAATGAGCCGCATTGGTGCCTATGACCATCTAAAGAATATTGGCTATCTGGGAGCATCAGAACGCTGCCCTGGGCACGG
>CAYYRU010000018.1:0-31888 GCA_964474095.1 uncultured Anaerolinea sp. | reverse complement strand
AACGCGGATGGCGCGATTTATCATGTAGTACAAAGCGGTCAGTTCCTGGATGCGATCGCCCAATATTATGGTGTTCCATATGGCGAGATTAAGACCTTAAACAGTCTCGCGTCTGATGCAATCTATGCCGGACAGAAATTGTTGATCAGGCTTGCTCCTACGGCCACCATCACACCCACTCGTACCCCCACTGTGGTGGCACCCACACGCACCCCCACCAACACTCCCATGCCTACCACGCCACGTCCCACGCGCACAGTCACCCCCACCCTCAACCCCAATGTGGGCAATCTGTTCCCAAAAATTGACCGGCAATGGATCGGTCTGGGTTTATTAATCCTCAGCGCGGTTGGGTTCTTTGTGGTGTTTTATTTTCTGTTCTTAAAGGCGAAACCGAAAAGCAAAGATAACGATAGTAAAGAGTAATTCCCTGACACAATTAGAGCAAATCCCCAAACTCAATAAGAATTTGGGGATTTTTCAATAGATGATACGTATTTCTATTTAGTTTTAAGGTTACGATTCTGATCTTACTTTTGCACGCTCATGATACTTGTTACCTAAATCATGAAGTCTTCGCCCTGCCAGACGCCGTCTTTGGGGGTGTGTACGGCATGCGGAGCGTTCTGGTCTCGCATTTTTCCTTTGGATAGTTCCTTTTCATGCATGTGAAGCTTGGTTTCCACCTGTTCAAGGCGGTTGAGAAGTGAGGCTACGGAATCACCCAGGGTGTCTGGCAGTTTGCCGTGCTCAAGGTCGGGTCCGTTGGCGGCAGGCTGGCTGCGCATAACGACCTGCCCGGGCACGCCCACCACCACCGAATTGGGCGGAACCGACTTGACCACCACAGCGTTTGCTCCGACGCGGCTACGGCTGCCAATGATGATATTGCCCAGGATCTTGGCACCGGCGCCAATAACCACATCATCCTCAAGGGTAGGGTGGCGTTTGCCTTTTTGCAGGCTGGTGCCACCCAGGGTAACGCCGTGATACAAAGTAACATTATTGCCCACTTCGGCAGTCTCACCGATGACTACGCCCATGCCGTGATCGATAAAGAAACCGTGGCCGATCACCGCGCCAGGGTGGATCTCAATACCCGTCCAGAAACGGGTGATCTGAGAAAACCAGCGTGCCAGCAGCTTCAAGCCGTGCGTCCACAACCAGTGTTCGGTGCGGTGTGCCCAAACGGCTTGCAAACCCGGGTAAGATAGCAATAGCTCCAGGGTGGAGCGGGCTGCCGGGTCGCGTTCAAAAACTGACTTGATATCCTCCCGCATGTATTGAAAGAGTGAAACTCTTGGCATTGTTCCCTCCATATTTACTCCTAATCTGCCAGACTGGCATAAAGCGCGGTGCTGAGATAACGTTCGCCAAAATCGGGGATGATGACCACGATCAACTTGCCTTTGTTTTCGGGTCTGGCGGCAACCTGCAAGGCTGCCCAAACAGCCGCTCCGGCGGAGATGCCCGTCAACAGGCCTTCCTGGGTGGCCAGACTGCGAGCGGTGGTCAAGGCGTCTTCGTTGGGCACGCGGATGATCTCATCGTAGATAGTGGTGTTGAGCACATCAGGCACAAAGCCTGCGCCGATGCCCTGGATGACGTGAGGTCCCTTCGTCCCGCCGGAGAGCACAGGGCTCGCATCCGGCTCGACGGCCACTACTTTAAGTGAAGGCTTGTGTTCTTTTAATGCTTCACCGATGCCAGTGATCGTGCCGCCGGTACCTACACCGGCTACGAGAATATCCACCTGACCGTCGGTGTCGCGCCAGATCTCCTCCGCGGTGGTCTTGCGATGCATCTCTGGGTTGGCAGGGTTCTTAAACTGCTGGGGCATGAAGTAACGCTTGTCTGACGCGGCCAGTTCCTCCGCTTTGCGGATGGCTCCTGGCATACCCTCGCTGCCTGGGGTGAGGATCAGTTCGGCACCGTAAGCGCGCAACAGCATGCGCCTTTCGCGGCTCATGGTATCGGGCATGACCAGGGCCAGTTTATACCCACGCGCGGCGGCCACGAAGGCCAGAGCAATGCCGGTGTTACCGCTGGTGGGTTCCACCAGGATGGTGTCTTGATCGATCAAGCCAGCTTTTTCTGCGGCGTTGATCATGGCCACGCCAATGCGGTCTTTCACGCTGTGGGAGGGATTGAAGTATTCCAGTTTGGCAACCACCGTTGCCACACTTTGATGGGTGAGACGGTTGATTTTGACGAGGGGGGTGTTGCCCACGAGTTCAGTGATGTCATTTGCGATTTTCATTGTTCATTCCTTGTGAATTATAAAAAAATTCGGCCAACTTAAATCAAAAGCGACGGAGAGCGCTGCACAATGTCTGTGCGGGGACGTCTACCGCCGCCTGAGAAGTTGACCGTGAAATGGATTGACTCCGGCGGTGTTAGAACGCACCCCGCCGTTGACACAAGCAATTTTGTTTCATGAAATCAGTAATCTTTACCATATTGGTCTAATTTTATGCGATTTAATGAGAAAGTCAATAGAAAAATAATATTCATATAAATGATTTATCTTTTATTAAGAGAGCAGCTCCCCGATCTCTTTTTCGGAGATCGAAAAAAACACTTATTGTTTTTCTGGTTCCACCAGTTGGATGGTTCCGTCAGGATTGTAGAAGAGTTCAGCTACTTTGACGCTGCGTTTGTTATCTACGCCGTCTGAAAGTGTGGCGTCGTGATGGAAGAGATACCAGTGCCCCTTAAACTCCACGATGGAGTGGTGGGTGGTCCAGCCCAGCACGGGATTCAGAATGCGGCCTTGAAAAACATAGGGGCCTTCAGGTTTTTGGCTGGTGGCATAAACGATGTAATGGGTATCACCGGTGGAGTAAGACATATAATAAGTGCCGTTATATTTGTGTACCCACACGCCTTCAAAAAAGCGGCGGTCGTGATCACCAGCAAGCAAAGGGGTTCCATCTTTATCCACAATTTTGACCTCATTGAGCGGACCATCGAAGTGTCCCATATCTGCGGTCAGTTTGGCCATGCGCGGACCGAGTGCGGGCTGATCATCCGCGGGTTCAGTGCCGTTGGGGTTGTACTTACCTGTTTGCCAACGTTCAAGTTGACCGCCCCATAGGCCGCCCAGGTAAAGGTAAGCCTGGCCGTCGTCATCCACGAAGGAGCAGGGGTCAATGCTGAAACTGCCGGGGATGTAATTTGCTTCCGCTTTGAAGGGACCGGCGGGTGATTGACTGCTGGCCATACCGATGTGGAAGATGCCATCAGGATCTTTGGCCGGGAAGTAAAAGTAATAAGTGCCATTCTTGCAGGCAGCGTCAGGAGCCCACATTTGTTTATTTGCCCAGGGCACGTCTTTGACATGCAGCACCTCTCCGTGGTCAACCGGGACACCGTTGATCGCATCCATGGAGAAGACGTGGTAGTCTTCCATGTCGTATTGATCGCCGCTGTCGTCGGCCACGTTGTTATGGTCGAGGTCGTGGGAGGGATAGATGTAGATCTTGTCTTCAAATACGTGCGCGGAGGGATCTGCGGTGAACATATGGGTGATGAGCGGTTTGGTCATAATGGCAGCCTTAAAGTAGAGTGGGGGTACATCCAAGATAACATAGAAGAATACAACGATTTCAAAAATCCCGACTTTGAAATAATATCACACTTCAAAGAATATGAAATTTTCAATTTTGTAATATGGTTGGGTGTCGAAAGTAGATAAGCAAACATCAAATGGAGAATTATCATACCTTTTCGTTGTTAATATTTCATTTGCGAAATATCCATTTGTATTCAATTTCTGCAACCTTTCACTATCCAATGCGTATATTGACTAAATCAATTCCATTTACTATTGGAGGTAATTATGAATCGATCACAACGTTCCAGCCTGGCCATTGGGGTCATCCTTGTGCTGGTGGGGATGTACTTTATCCTGGCAAACATGGTGCCTGAGTTCAACCAGTGGCTGAACATCACCTATTCCTGGCCAACCATCATTCTAGCTGTGGCGGCTGGTTTACTCGTGTTAGGCTTGATCGTGGGCGCGCCGGATATGGCCGTGCCGGCCGTGATCGTGGGCGGCATCGGTGGTATTTTATATTATCAGAACATAAGCGGTGATTGGGGAAGCTGGGCTTATATGTGGGCATTGATCCCTGGTTTTTCTGGTATTGGCATGATCCTGGCGCACATTTTGGGGGCACGCGACCGCTATTCTCTCGGTTCAGCCATTGACACCATCGGCACCAGCCTGGTTCTTTTTATCATCTTCGGTGCCTTCTTCGGCGCATTCACAGACCTGGGGGATTACTGGCCCCTGCTATTGATCGGCGCAGGCGTTCTCATCGGGCTGCGCACTCTTTTGAGACCCCGCAAGTAATCTTGGTTCATTAGGAGAATTTGAAATGAAGCGATCGGCAATTTTCTTTGGAAGTCTTTTGGTTCTGTTGGGTGTGGTTCTTTTGGGTTTGAATATGGGTGTGGTGGATCATCGGGTGTGGCGCTATTTCTGGCCGTTGGTGTTGGTACTGCTGGGTGTATGGTTCCTGCTTGGGCCTTACCTTTGGAAGGGTAAATTTGAGACGGTTGAACGCTCCATTCCCCTTGCTGGAGACAGAGAAGCTGAAATTGAGTTCAATTACGGCGCGGGTCAAATCAAGGTGGGCTCCAACGCCAAACCCATGGAATTGTTTGGCGGCACTTTTGCGGGAGGTATCACCGAAGAGATCACTCGTGATAACGGCAAGGTCATCTTAAAAGTCAACGCTCCAGTGGACGTGATGTTCCCGGGCAACTGGCCGAGCGGGCAACATGGATTCGGTTGGGATGTCAATTTGACCCGCGAGATCCCCCTGAAATTGCGCTTTCACACCGGAGCCTGCGAAGCCAGGTTCAACCTGACTGATCTGAAAATAAGCGAACTTTCGATCGAAACCGGCGCCAGTTCCACCGATGTGCAGCTTCCGCAGAGCGCGGGCTTTACCCGGGTGGTGATCAAATCAGGTGCTGCGGACGTAAAACTGCATGTGCCTCAAGGTGTAGCTGCTTCCATTCGTGAATCCAGCGGACTCTCAGGTATTAATGTGAACACCGCACGTTTCATCCAAAACGGACATACCTATCAATCGGCAGACTACGACACTGCTGTAAACAAAGTAGAAATCTCTTATGAGGGCGGCGTGGGTTCCGTCAGCATCGAATAATTGGAGTTTAAAATGGAAAAAAAATCGAATCAAATTTTGTTTGGCTCTCTGTTGGTCTTTGCCGGTATCATTTTCTTGATCCAGCAAATCTTTCATCTGCCGGTGGGCGCGTTGTTTGTTTCAATGTTCTTCGCGGCCGGAGGAATCGTTTTTCTGTTCGTGGCGCTAAAGAAAACGGATAACTGGTGGGCGTTCATCCCCGGATTCACGCTGTTAGGGTTGGCTGCCTTGATCGCCGGCGGCGCTTTCTTTAGGGAATTCATCAACTACTATGGCGGCAGCCTTTTCTTGGGTGCGATTGCCTTAAGCTTTATTACCATCTTGATCGTGAAACCCTCCAACTGGTGGGCGGTCATTCCGGCTGGAGCGCTGGCTACCCTGGCCTTGATCGCGGGTATCCGCGGGGGGCATGGCATGCTTCAAGGCGGCTTGTTCTTCGCGGGCATCGGTGCTACCTTCGCCGCTGTTGGGTTGATGCCGGTTGGACGCAAGGAAAAGTGGCCCTGGATCCCGGCTTCGATCTGTTTCATTCTCGGCACTTTGATCTTGATCGGTTCAGGCGCGCTGGCCAACACTATTTTTGGCTGGGTGTGGGCGGTGGCCTTCCTGGGCGTGGGTGTATACCTGATCGTGCGTTCAGCCCTGAAAAGCAAAGGAGATTCAACCGATGACCACAAATAAACTTTATCGCAGCAATACTGACAAAATGCTGGGCGGGGTATGCGGTGGGTTGGCCAAGTATCTGCGCGTGGATTTGACCATCGTCAGACTTTTCTTCGTGGTGCTCACCTTGTTGGGCGGGTTTGGTCCTCTCATCTATCTGATCATGTGGATCATTGTGCCGCTCGAAGACCATGTTTACACGGATACCAACCCGGATAAATTTGAGACGGAAGACATCAAAGAACGGGCTGGCATGGTGCGGGATGACTTTATCAGCGCCGTGAAACAACCCAACCAGAACACGGCCCGCTTTATCGGCATCGCATTGGTTTTGGCAGGTGGTTTCTTCTTGCTCAAACAGCTAAATATTGAATGGCTGGGTTGGTTGAATGCTGGTGTTTTGTGGGCTGCCTTGATCCTGTTGGCTGGCGTGGCTCTGCTGATTCGCGCTACACGAAAGGAATAAGCATGAACGACGAACGCAAACCCAGGAGCTTGTTTTTTCCAATGCTGCTGGTGGCTGTGGGGGTTTTCTTGTTCCTGATCAATATTGGAACCATCCCCGGCACCACCTGGCAGAACATGCTGCAATATTGGCCGGTGATCTTGATTATCGGTGGTCTGGACGGACTTTATAAGAGAGACGGTTGGATCGGTCCCCTGGTGCTGTTGGGTCTGGGTACGGTTTTGTTGTTGGGGAACTTGCACTATCTCAATTACAGCGGCTTCGCTCTCTTGCTGCGCTTGTGGCCGATCTTGTTGATCGCCATCGGGTTGGATGTGGTATTTGGACACCGCGGTTCGATCTGGAGCAACCTCTTTCGCGTCATGGTGGGATTACTGCTCGTGGGCGGAATTGTTTGGCTGGCCGCGCTGTCTCCAACCTTTAGCATTGGCATGAAAACAGTGCCATACGAACAGAGCCTTGACCAGGCCACCCAGTCTGAGTTGCGATTTTCAGTGGCTGCTGGTGAACTGATCGTGACCGGTGGAGCAGACAAGGATTTGTTGGTCAGCGGCACGGCCGGATTGCCAAAAGAAATGAACTTGTCCCCCAATTATTCCGCACCAAACAACGGAAGAAGTTCTTTGACTCTTGAGGGCAACGGTGTGGTGATTGTGCCAATCAATACCAATATCAATCCATGGGATTTTGATATCAACTCGGAAATCCCCATTGATCTGCAAGCCGAAGTGGGGGTGGGTGAACTGCGCATTGATCTTACTGATACCAAAGTATCGAAGATCGACACCGAATTGGGCATTGGGCAAACCATCCTCACTCTGCCAGCGGGCGAAGATGTGGATGGAGTTGTCGAAGGAGCCATCGGTTCTTTGGTGATCCGAATTCCTGAGGGCAGCAACGTGCTCATCAATATGGATAAGGCGCTGGTGGGAACATCCATACCAGCCGGATATGTGCGTGACCATGATGTGATCCGGTCCATAGAAAGCGCTCCAGGAGCCAGCCAGATCACATTGAATGTGGAACTGGCCATTGGCGGCCTGGTCATTGAAGAAATCAAGTAAGTCAATGCAAGGGAGCGAAAGTTCCCTTGCATTTTTGAAAATTGATACAATTGTTCCCGAAGGTACGGGAACTTTTTTTATTATCTGACGTTAAAGGGGTAGAAAATGAAAAGGAGATCAAAATGAAACAAAAAGCGATTCTATTGTTGACAAGTTTAGTGGTAGTTCTGGCCCTGGTGGCCTGCAGTGTAACCCCGGCCGCGGCTGGCGGCGGTCTTCCACAGATTCGAACTCTGAGTTCTTCAGGCACTGGAGAGATCTATCTGGTTCCAGACGTGGCCTATGTTTATGTGGGTGTGCGAGTGGATGCTGATGACGTTTCCACCGCGCTCTCCAACAACAATGTACAGGCAAACGCGGTTGCCCAGTCTGTCAAAGACCTGGGTGTGGAAGCCAAAGACATTCAAACCACCAGTTTTAATGTCTACCCGATGCAAGACTACGGCCCGGATGGAACCATCTCTCGCAAGTATTACGTAGTCGAGAATACGGTTTACATCACTGTGCGTGACCTGGCCAAGTTAGGCACGCTGTTGGACGCGGTGGTGAAATCAGGAGCCAATACGATCAACGGCATCACTTTTGATGTGCAGGATAAAGAAGCCGCCATGGCTCAGGCTCGGGATATGGCCATTGCTGATGCCATCGCTGAAGCCGAATCCATTGCCAAGGCCTCTGGTGTCAAATTGGGCGATCTGCAAAACGTCAACGTCTACACCAACAACATTGCCACCCCGATGTATGACGCCAAAGGTGGACAAATGTCCGCGGCTGTGAATGTACCCGTTTCGGCTGGACAACTGGTCATCTCAGCCAACGCCAGCATGACCTACGAAATCAAATAACAGATCCTCCCATAAGAGGTCGCGCCGAAGCGATACTCTGTTAGGATAAAAGACCGGCACTCCAAATCGGAGTGCTGGTCTTTTTAAGTAGAGTTGTCTAGTAAGGAATAGAGCTGATCTCGGATAAGCGGTTCAGGTGGTGGGTGGCCATGATGCGCCTGATGGTGCCCGTAATGCCGCGCATAACCAGGCTGTCTGTTTTGGCACCATTGGCAAAATATGAAACCCCGTTTAATAGATCACCAGTGGTGATGCCTGTAGCGGCAAAAAAAACATCTTCGGAGGAGATCAGATCATCCAACAACAAGGGTTTATTGAGATCAAGCCCTCGCTTTTTGGCGTGTTCAATTTCATACGCATGCACTGGATGCAGTTTTCCCATGATCGTGCCGCCCAGGCAGCGCATGGCAGCGGCCGCGATCACGCCTTCAGGGGTGCCGCCAATGCCTAGCAGCAGGTCGATGTTGGTTTCGGGCATGGCAGTCATGATGGCGCCGGCAATATCCCCATCGGGGATGAGTTTTATGCGGGCGCCTGCCCTGCGAATTTCAGCGATCAATTTTTCGTGACGAGGGCGATCCAACACCACCACCGTCAGATCTTCTATTTTTTCCCCCTTGACCTTTGCCACCTTGTTCAGGTTATCTGCCACGGGCGCGTTGATATCCACGACGTCACGGGAGAGCGGGCCAACGGCGATTTTCTGCATGTAATAGAAAGGCTGGGGATTGAACATGGTTCCCCTCGGCGCAAGGGCGACGGTGGCGATGGAATTTGGCAAGCCAAAAGCCAGGGGGCGGGTGCCATCCACCGGGTCGACGGCGATATCCAATAGCGGAGGTTCCCCTGTTCCCAATCGTTCGCCGTTAAACAACATGGGGGCTTTATCTTTTTCACCTTCACCAATGACGATCACGCCATCCATCTCGACTGAGTTTAACATCAGCCGCATGGCATCCACGGCGGCACCGTCCGCCTTGAGTTTATCGCCCCTTCCCATATGCCTGCCAGCTGCCAAAGCGGCGGCTTCAGTAACTCTAACCAGATCAAGAGCCAGGTTTCGAGTGGGTGAGGTATCTGCCATAAGCCTCCAGGATTGTTGTGAACTAAAAGAGGGATTGGATCAGTAAAATTGCGTAATAGCCGATAAAGGCAGCCCAGAGTGAGGAGTCAATGCGGTCAAAGAACCCACCGTGACCGGGCAAAAGATTGCTGGAATCTTTGACGCCGAATTGGCGTTTGATCATGCTTTCACCAAAATCACCAAATGGACAAATGATCGAGATCACCAACCCCAGCAGGAGACCATGGATGGGCAGAACACCTGGTGAGGCGATGTTCCACAACGCGGCCAAACCCCAACCCCCGAGAGCGCCAATGACAATTCCGCCAAAGTAACCCTCCCATGATTTTTTAGGGCTGACGATCTTGAGCATTTTATGTTTACCAAACAACCAACCCGTGAAGTAGGCACCAGCATCCGCGATCGAAATGATGGGGAACACCAGCAAACTCCATAACAAACCATGCTCCATAAAGCGGATGGAGATGGCATAACTGCCCAACAAGGCAACATAGGCAGTGCCAAAGACCGTAATTGCCAAATTTGACGCAGTTTTTGGCTCGGATCGCTGTTGTTGGAGGGTGTGGGCAAAAGCAGCCACGATCAGCAAGGCCGCGATCCAGATGTCAATATGGTCCAATCCAAAGAAAAAGCGCATGACCACCAGAATGGCTGAAAAAGCGATCATGATCGTCAGGGATGGCGAATAGCCACCACTTTTAAAGATGCGCCATATCTCCCAGGCGGCCACGCAAATGATAAAGCCAACAAAGAGGACGAATGGAATGCCGCCTACCAGCGTAAGGAGGGCGGTGATGGGCACAAAAACATCCGCCGTGATCAGACGCTGTCGAAGCGACTTATTATGGATGTCTGAATCTGTCTTAGATTTTTCCAAACCGTCTTTTACGCTGTCCATACACTTCGATAGCTTTCTTGTATTCTTCTTTGTTGAAATCAGGCCAATAGGTAGGGGTGGCATACCATTCCGAGTAAGCCGACTGCCAGATCAAGAAATTGCTTAATCTCATTTCACCAGAAGTACGGATGACCAGATCAGGATCAGGACAGCCTTTGGTAAAAAGGTTCTGGCTTATCATTTCTTCTGTCACCTGGTCGGCTGAAACACCTGACTGCATGATTTGTTGAACAGCATGAAGGATCTCATCCCGACCGCCGTAGTTCCAGGCAACGTTCAAGATGAGACGATCGTTGTTCTGGGTCAAGGCGACCGCGTGTTCCACTTTATTGCGGGTGTTTTTCGGCATGGCTTCAAGGCGGCCAAGGTGAATGATACGCACGCCTTCGGCATTTAGTTCATCCAATTCGCGATCAATGACCGAATCGAGGATGGTCAGTAAACCATTCACTTCGTCTTTTGGTCTGCCCCAGTTTTCAGTGGAGAAAGCGTAAATGGTAAGTATTTTGACGCCAAATTCCACACTGGCCCGGATGATATCTCGCAGGTTATCGGTGCCGGCTTTATGGCCTTCGAATCGAGGCAATCCGCGTGATTCCGCCCAACGGCCGTTGCCATCCATGATGATGGCGACATGCGCAGGTATTTTATCTTGTGTTGAACTCATTGGTTTTCCAGGAGGTTAAACCTCCATGATCTCTTTTTCTTTTTTCAACCCAATGGCGTCAATTTCAGCCACCATGTGGTCGGTTAACTTCTGGATTTCTTCTTCGCCTGTTTCCAGGTCATCTTCGGAGATCATTTTCTCTTTTTCAAAGTCCTTTAGATCTTTGATCACATCGCGGCGGATGTTGCGAATCGCTACACGTGATTCTTCAAGGCGGGAGTGTACCACTTTAACCAGTTCATGGCGGCGGTCTTGAGTAAGAGGTGGCAAATTGAGGCGAATGGCTTTACCGTCGTTATTGGGGGTGAGCCCCAACTCGGAGGCTAATATCGATTTCTCAATGGTCTTTAAGGAAGTGGGGTCAAAGGGCTTGATCAAAATTGCCCTGGCTTCAGGTATTGATATTGAAGCCAACTGCATTAGTGGGGTGGGCATGCCGTAGTAATCAATTGGAAGTTTCTCAACCAAAGCCGGGGTTGCTCTGCCAGTGCGGATGCCTGCCAGATCTTCTTCAAGGGTCGTAATGGCGCCTTTCATGTGTTGTTCAGCTTCTTTCACTGTCTCTTTGATCATCGGTACCTCCAAAAAGAAGAGAGTTTTTATGTTGATGGATGAAATAAGGATACCTTAAAAAGTAAAAAAAATCCATTCAGAAGAAGTGATTATTTCACTGGTTCGAGAAAACCTTGACAATACAGAACTAGCGTTCTATAATATAGAACAAATTATCTAATCAGTTGGCGCGTAACTTGCAATTACAGGAGGAGCACAAAATGGAGATGGACATGAACACTGGAATGTTATGGTTTGATAATGACCCTAAATTGGAGTTCAGCGTAAAGATCATGCGAGCTTCAGAGTACTACCAGAAGAAGTATGGGCAATCCCCAAATGTTTGTTTTGTGAATCCGGCAACCAAAGTAGAAGTTCCCCCCAAATCTTTTGGAGTGGAAGTTCAAGTTAATCAAATGATCCTGCCGAATCATTTTTGGCTGGGAGTAAAACAAAGTTCTTTATCAGTTTAAATTGAATATTATCTACCTGTGAGGGGAAAACCAGCGTTTTTTGATCCAGGCAATCCATTGTCGTATATGTCTGAACGGACGGTTGTAGAAGTGATTAAGAAAATCAGTGGCCGCGGTTTCAAGACTGATTTTCTTTTTTGTTTCTTCTGCCAGATACCAGCGATGCTCGATGATCCATAAATAGAGATCGGTTTCAGTGCGCCCTGGAAATTGGCGTAAGATCCCGTGCTTTCGAATGATCTTTATCAGTGGATGATAAACCTCTTGATACCAGCTCAAGGCAGCCTCTTCTCGCGAGACAGGGCGTTTCAGTTTTTCACCCAAAAACCAGCGGTGCACACTGATGTGCTGCTGAAGCCGCTCATATTGCCCCGGAATTGAAAAGTGAAAATCGGCTTCAGGGATCACCTTTCCAAGTTTTGAGGCTGACAAGAACTCCATGTATTCATGTGCCAGGACCAGAGTCTCGATATTGGTGTTGACGTCAATTTTTCCCTTTACGTCAATTTCCACGACGTAGGCATCCATAAAGACTTGGCCGCGTTCACGTGCCACTGAAACGCGGTGATGACCATCTCGCACGAAAAACACATCTCCCACCTTATACACATCAATAGGCGGCAAGATCACATCCTGTGAAAAAGCGGTATTAATGCTTTCCCAACGGGAGCGTGTATTGGTTTGAATGGGCAAAAAGACGCGGTCGAAATCGTGATAACGATTGACCGTTCCGATTATCTTATCCACTTCGATTTGTCGAGTGCCGAGATCATGCTTGCCGCGCAGCGGAAGGTATTGCATCACCTCATCCAGGGGGAGTAAACGGTTATCGGTTTTCTTGATCATACTCAAGATCGAACGCCAAAAGCCCTTGCGATAAGCTTTTGAGAAATCACCAGAGGAGTTCTGGTTTTGTGTGGGATTAGTAGTGGTTATTTGGTCCAATTTGCTTTTACCTTATTTTTGCCACGATCGTTTTTGGGGCGTTTCAATGAGAATCTCGCGGTAACCATAGGTGTTGATCACCTGGGTTTGATCGACGAGTGTCTTCATGACCGTATCCTGTCGGTAGACATGGATGTGCCCATGCAGATGATATTTTGGTTTAAACACTTTGATCAGCCAATTGAAAGCCTTGATTCCCACATGTGGACGGTCATCCATGTCGTGAATGTGAAATGGCGGGGCGTGGGTGACGAAGATATCGAGGTATCGACCCACTTTAAGACGATTGAATAAGAGCCCCGGAACCAGGCGGAAAACCTTCATCCAGTATTCGCTTTGCGTATATTGATAGGCGCCCAGGTTGTAGCGCACGCTTCCCTCCAGGCCTGCCAAAAGCAGCCCTGTGTCATCTTCATGCACTTTTTGGTGTAGATCAACGGCTCCCCATGGATAAGTGCGTTCAGCGCTCGAGCCCGAGAATTCGATCTTGCTGGCATGATTGCCCCGGACGTAGTACAAAGGCACCGAGAGCATGCTTAAGATATATTCAAGGTAAAAATAGGGCAGGTCACCGCACGAGATCACGAGGTCAATGTCTGTGAACCGTTCACGGATCATGGGGCTGTAAATGAACCCAATTTCGGTATCGCTTACTGCCAGAATTTTCATGAAAGGTTCTCGATGGGGTTGGTTTCTTCACTCAGAGCCACCACCATGGCCATTGCGAGTGCCTTGGTATGAGTGATGGATACCGTCCACGAAGTCCAACCGGCTTGTCTGGCGTGCAACTCTGCAGCATCATGCAAGATCAAGCGTGGACGCCCAAGGGGATCATTAAGGATTTCAAGGTCTTGCCAATGAATCTTACCAATCCCTGTGCCAAGCGCTTTTGCGACGGCTTCTTTGGCGGCAAATTTTCCCGCCATATGTTGCAGACTTTGATCTGATTCAGAGGTTTCAAGCTCAGTAAACACGCGTTTGAAAAAGCGAACCTTGATCTTTGGATCCAGGTTTTGAAAACGCTCGATCTCCACCAGGTCAACACCAGTCGAAACCAGGGTCACTGTTTTTTCCTTTTTACTGTGTCGGGGCCGGCTGACGCAATGATCAAACGCTCTGGGTCAATATACTTTTGGGCGGCTTGTAGAATTTGCTCTGGTGTCACCGCCCGGATCAATTCTGGATACTTTTGAAAATAATCCAAACCAAGATTAAATCGCTCAAGATTTAAGATGGAATTGGCCACTCCCGCATTGGATTCAAGGGAAAGGGGCAGGCGGCCGATGTAGTTTGCCTGGCTGTCAGCTAGTTCGGTGGGTAGCACTGGCTCTGATCGAAAGCGATCCAATTCATCAATGATCAAACGGATGGCTTTTTCAATGTTCTCTGGGTTTACTCCAGCAGAAACTTCCCACGAACCAGCATTGATCCAGGAATTGACACTGGTTGAGGCGTAATAGGCCAAACCGGCTTTTTCACGCACCACCTCACCAATGCGGCCCATCATGCCAAATTGTCCGAGGATGTTGTTGCCAAGTGAAGCGGCCAGGTATTCTTCTGCGTGACGTTTGGGGCCAAGAGTACCCATCACAATATCGGTCTGGCTCTTGCCTTGAAGCGGGATGTGTTCGCGCCTGGTTTCTGAGGGCGGCTGGATGGCCGCGAAGGAAGGAACCTCAGGCAGATTGGGGTTGGTCCAATCCCCGAGTGTTTTCTCAAACAGGCTAAAAACATTTTCCGGGGTTACGGCGCCTACAACAACGAGGACCAGGTTCTGGGGACCATAATTCCGGGTATGAAAATCAACCAGGTCAGCACGCGTAATGGCTGACACGGTCTCTGTAAACCCATCTTCAGGAGTGCCGTAAGGGTGACCAGGGAAGAGTAAACGGTCAAAGGTTAACGACGCCATTTCGTTGGTATCTTGGGCGCGGATCGCCAACCCGGTTAATAGCTGATTTTTTAAACGCTCATAATATTGTTCAGGGAATATTGGATGGAGGATGCAGTCTGTCAGGGTATCCACCAATAAAGGCAGATCTTCTGCCAGTGATCGACCGCCCAAGCTGGTGTTGTGAACGCTGGCGCCAAAACCCAGGCTGGCTCCGGCTGATTCGAGACGCTCGAAAATGGTTTGAAAATCGGCATTCCGCGTGCCGCGCATTAAAGCCGTGGCAGTGAATTGCGCCAACCCCAGTTTTTCAGGCGGATCAAACAGGCTGCCTGCACCCAAAATCCCTGACAAAACCACTGAAGAGCTGTTGAAATTGCTGCGCACTAACAGAGTGACACCATTTGGCAGCACTTTGCGATGGATATCGTGCGGGCCAGGAATGGAATTTTTTGCAGATTGATTGCTCATCGGTGATTCCTCTCAGGACGGTAGATGCCGACAACCCGTCTTTGCGGAGAAAGATATTGCCGGGCTTTGTTCATCAGTGCTTCTGGGGTCACCTTTTCAAGGTTCTGCACGTAATTTAGGAACCAGGGATAAGTGTCAAACATTTCAGAATACCCCAGCCAAAAAGCCTGATTGGTAATATTTTCGCTGCCATAAACGAACATAGCCCTGGCTTGTTTGACAGCCCGGTCAATCTCGGCTTGCGACACAGGAGATTCTAGCAAGCGAGCAATCTCATCATCGATTTTTTGCAGGACTTTTTCGGGTGAACTATCTGGCCTGACGGTAACCGTGATACCGTAAAGATAGGGATCAATGGTGGCTTGTAACGATCCGTTAACACTGACAGCCAATTCTTTCTCAACCAGGGCACGATATAACCGGCTGGTCTTGTTGGAAATGCCGCCTCCACCAAACATGTTGAGACCTGAAGGCCCAGAAAAGAGGCTGTCAAATACTGATATGATGAAGAAATCCTCTTCAGCCGCCGCCGGGGCACGCCATGACAATTCCAGATAGGTGGTCTCGCCAGGACCGCTGACCTCGATGCGCTTTTCGGCTGCCAGCAGGGGCTCACGCAGGTCACCGACTTTTGGAACCGGCCTGGCGGGGATGTTCTCATAGCGAGCTTGTAATTTCTTGAGGATCTCGTTGGTGTCAAAATCACCGACGACAGCCACCACCGCATTTGCCGGGTTATAAAAATCTTGGTAATGCTGGTAGAGATCATCACGTGTCATTGCTTTTAGATCGGAGACACTGCCAATTACTTCGTTACGATAAGGATGGGTGGGAAACGCTGCCAACTGCATGGATTCTTCGAGTTTGAAGAGCGGATCGTTTTCATTACCTTCACGTTCAGATATGATCACAGTGCGTTCTGCGTTTACCTCGTCCGGGTCAAAAACGCTGTTCACCATGCGATCTGCTTCGAGATCCAAGGCCAGGTCGATCTTTTCAGCAGGCATGGTTTGAAAATAGGTCGTCCAATCGAGATGCGTAAAGGCGTTCCACACGCCCCCATCACGTGATATGGCGCGATCAAGTACGCCAGCTGGAAAAGTAGGCGTGCCTTTGAACTGCATGTGTTCGACCCAATGAGAAATGCCAGTCTTGCCAGCACTTTCATAACGTGAACCAACCCGATACCATACCCAGTGGCTGATGAGTGGGGCCGTATGCATTTCTTTGGTTAATATTTTTAGACCATTGGTTAATGTGGTACAGGAGATTTGATTGGACATTCAACCTCTAATAAACTGTATAATTGTTGGTTAAATATAGCATAAGCCGTGGTTAGCGGGTAGGAAAATAGCAACCAACCTTGGATTTTTATCGATGAACTAATAAAGGAATATCATGACCCCTTTGCGCCAATTGCATACTGCCATCCTTGGGGCAGGCCCAGCTGGAATCTACGCCGCACAAAGCTTAAGTTCTCAAGGGTATAGCGTGGCTTTGTTCAACCGTGATATCAAGCCTGGTGGTTTGGTTGAATATGGTATTTACTTGGATAAGCACAAGATCAAGAATGGGTTCAGAGCCCAGTTTCAACAGATCCTGACCCATGAGAATGTGCATTATTTTGGAAATGTGACGGTTGGTCGGAACGGTAGATTTGGGGTTGAGGACCTTTTGAATTGGGGGTTTTCGAGCGTTTTGGTTACTTGCGGTGCGCAGGGCACCAAGTATATCAACCTTCCTGGCGAAACGCTGGACGGTGTCTATCATGCCAAAGACCTGGTCTATCACTACAACCAACTGCCGCCATACAGCGAACAGAGTTTTCGGATCGGAAAAAGAGTTGCCATTGTAGGTGCAGGAAACGTCATGACTGACATTGTTCACTACCTGATCAGCTACAGGGACGTGGATGAGATCATCGTGATCGTGCGGCGAGGACCTGCAGAAGTGAAGTTTGATCAGAAGGAGCTGCTGCCGATCATAGGATATCTTGATCTCGAAGATTTTGAACGGGAGATTCAACGAGTTTCACCGCTGATGAACGCTATTGGGCAAGATGCTGCTGCTGCCAAGCACAAGATCCTGGTGGCGCTCGAAAAAGCCTGCCCGGTGGAACACAATACTAAACTGCGCATCCATTTTCTATTATCACCGAAGGCCATGTCTGCTGATGAAGGTGGCAGGCTATCCAGGATCACGGTGGAAAAGAATACGCTGGTGCAATCAGAAGGAAACATCTTGGCTCGCGGGTTGGGTGAATTTGCCGATTTACCTGTGGATAGTGTCATTTTTGCCATCGGTGACAAGGTGAATGATGACCTTGACCTGCCCATGGAACACGGTGAGATCTGTAAAGCACGACAGCCAAAGTATCCGGTGGAGAATATCACCTTTGAGGTGGGGGATGCGCGTACAGGTGACCCACTGCCGGGAGTATTTTATGCTGGTTGGTCGCGAAATCCAAGCACCGGGTTGGCAGGTATCGCACGTAGGGACGGCGTGTTTGCAGCGACGGCTGTTGGGAACTATTTACGTGATCAGTCCACGATCAAAGGTTGCGAATTGACAAAATTGGAATCTCAATTACGAAAGTTGGGGGTCAATTTTGTAAATAAGGAGAATTTGGCAGTGCTGGAGGCTGAAGAAAACTCAGAAGCCATAAAACACGGTCTTGAAGTCTTCAAGTATTCATCCAATTCAGAAATGTTGAAGGTAATGAATCTGCTTTCAGATCAATGATCTTTGACTTTTTTCCCTCGCTGACGCCCGGGAAACATCATTACAAAACCAATCGCGATCAGTGCCAGGCCGATTTCCATGCCACGCGCCTGCCAAACACCAAAGAGTGGAACCAAAGGCAGGGGATGTGAACCAATTCCGAAAACATCAGCCAAACCCGAGAAAAGCGCCACCACGTAACCGGTACTCACCAGCCTTAGGCCAAAATCAGCCGATATGCTGGGGGGTTGTTTACGCCACAAAGCGTGAATGGCAACATAACCACCCAAGCAAATGAGCCCAAGGCCAAACAACATGACGGCGATTTGAACGAACCCCACCACCGGGCTGCGATCCATATAAAATAAACCGGGTTGCGCACCTACCAGGAAGATTAAAAAACCGACAAAGGCAAGGATCAAGGCAAAACGGATTTTTACCTTTGGCAAGGGGGGCAGTGGAATATCAATGTTAAGATTCATCTGTTGAGCGTTATGTGGGCTGGTTTCCGTTTTGTTTTTCATGCAGGTAAGATTGACTCCAGGTGTTTTTTCCAATTCAGACCAAGAATACTTGCCGTATCTGCTTCAGTATATCCCTTTTTTTGTAAAAGGGGTTCAATTTTTCGCAGGTCGCTGATGGTCTGCATGGGTGCGGGAATGTTCGGATAACCAAACCCACCATCCAGGTCTGAACCGATTCCTGTATGAAGAGCATCTCCGGCCAGTTGACAGTAATAATCAATTTGATCTACCAAATGTTCCAGGGTAACCATGCCATATGGTGAATTGAAACCCCACTCGGGGTGTAGGAATAAATTATAAGGGATCACGCCGATCACGGCTTCTCTCTCAAGAAGAGCACGGATGACTGCGTCGGTCAGGTGTCTTTCTCCACAGGTGTCGCGCAATGGCCGGCGGGCGTTGGCATGGCTGGCAAACACCACGCCATCAAACACCTCCAGCGCGGTCAGGATGGAACGTTCGCTCATGTGACTTACATCCATCGCAATATGCAACGCAGACATCACGTCCAACAAGCGGCGGCCTTCTTTATCAAAGGGGTGTTCTTCTTTGCTGCCGCCACAGTAGCGAGTGCCTGCCCAGACAGGCCCGACTTGCCTGACCCCAAGCGCGGCGAATTCTTCCAGTTCTTCAGGACCCCGCAAACCTTCCGAGCCTTCCATCAACGGTACCAGCCCTACTGGTTTCTCAGTTTGGCTGTTTTGTTCATAGGGTGTCAACACCTGTGTTAAATCGCGGCGATTGGTAACCAGCTTGAACATATGCGGATTTTCATCACATAAGCGGCGATAATAATCCATCTGTTGTCGGTAGAATTGGCTGCCCTGGCGGGTATTTTGGTGAGCTTGACTATCCCACTCTCCACCACGATATTTCCAGGGTGGGGTCCATAGGGTGGCAAAGACGAGAGCCACGTTAGCCGCTTGATAATCGGGCCAACCCACGCACGCCTCTCCTTGATTCCAGAGGGGGATTTGAGTTCCTTTTTCCCTTGATCTGGTTTCTTGCGCAGAAAGACGTATGTCGCGTTGAAATGTAAGCGCGTTATAGGCAATATCCTGGTGGGAGTCGATCAGATAATTCATGAGGGTCGTGGGTGAAAAAAGAGCGTGCCTGGTTGAGCACGCTCTTGATTTAGTGAGATGTACTTTGCGGACCCGGCGAGATTATTCTTTGCCTTTTTTGGGAGCCGCTTCTGTGTCTTCTTCGTCGTCTCCGGTGAGAATGCCTTCGAGGCTTTCCCAGTCCATATCGGCGTAGGCCATGGAGTCAACCCGGCGCAAGCTTAGCCCGATGCGATGATTGTCATTATCGATCTTGATAATGCGCAGGGTGCAGGTATCACCTTCTTTGAGGACTTCTTTGGGATGTTCGATGCGTTTTTCGCTGATCTCAGAAATGTGGATCAATCCCTCGATATCGTCTGAAAGGCGGGCAAAAGCGCCGAACTTGGTCAGACGGGTGATGGTACCTTCAATGAGTTGGCCGACCTGGAACTCAGAAGCTTTTTGATCCCAAGGATCTGAAAGCAACTGACGGATGGAAAGGCCAATGCGTTTCTTTTCGCGGTCGATGCTGATGACTTTGACTTTGACTTCCTGCCCGACTTTGAGTACTTCGTTGGGATGCTGGATGCGATCCCAGGAGATCTCAGAAAGGTGAACCAGGCCATCGGCACCGTTAACGTTGACGAAGACGCCAAAATCAGCCAGGCTGGTCACACGACCAGTGACGACCTGACCTTCTTTGAGTTCATCGATGACGCGTTCTTTAAGGGAATCGCGAGTCTCGCTGCTGGCCTGGCGCTCTGAGAGGATCAAGCGGCGGCGTTCGCGGTCGACTTCGATCACACACACATCAATTTCCTGACCGATCATGCGGCTCCAACGCTGCTCGGGGGTATCCCCGGTCATGCTGGCGCGGCGGGTGAAGCTGATCTGTGAGGCGGGCACAAAACCACGAAGTCCGCCAACCGGAACGATCAGACCGCCCTTGTTGTAACCAATGACGGAGCTGTGATAGGAATCTTTCTTGGAAACCATGGTTTCGACGATCTGCCAGCCTTCTTCTTCGCGCGCGCGCATATAAGAAAGCACCAGGTTGCCGTTGGAATCTTCAGGATTGATCACGTAAACCGGGATCTCCTGTCCAAGTTTCAAGTTGGCTAATTCGTCGGTTGGGATCAGCTCATATTCTTTGCCGCTGATCACGCCCTCAGATTTGGTGCCAACGCTGACAAGGATTTGTCCGGGAGTCATGCTGGCGATCACGCCCTGGCGGATTTCGCCTTGAGTGGGGAAGTCAATGGCTAATCCTTCCGCTTCCAGAAGAGAAGCCATATTGTTTTCAGCTGAATTGTTCTCGGGATTTACCCCATTCTCGAATTGGGCATCATTTGAGTCCATACGATCTATTTACTCCGATGGATAAGATTAGCCCATTAATAAAAATTAACTCTACTGGCAAAGAGATTGCAATTGCCATGGGCTTGTAGATGTTTAATTATACATCAAATTACCAGATTAACGAACGTTTAACTCTGTAAATCAACCAAACAAGTGCCAAATTAGTGTCTTTTTCGCTTCTTCTTTTGCTCAGAAGGTTGTTGGATGGCAGCCGATTGGTTTTTTGATGAAACTTCGTTGGATGACTTTTCTGTTGAAGCGGCAGAGCGCCGGGGTTGGAAGCGGAACATGCGGCTGATCACGCCTGCGCGGATGTCTGAAAGCAGGTTCTTGAACATGGACGCGGCCTCGCCCTTATATTGCACCAACGGATCTCTTTGGGCGTATGCCTCCAAACCGATAGAGACGCGTAACGCGTCCACTCTGGTAAGATAATCAACCCACAACTCTGAGATCACACTCACCAGAATGTGGCGGTAGATGTCGTTCTGGATCTTAGTGCCCAAGACCACAGTTAGCAATTCGCGCTCTTGCTGTTGAAGTTCATCGGGTTGCAGGGGTTCGATGGCGGCAAAATCGTCTTCACCCAAACTTTCAATCAACTTGGATTTGATCTTGCCATCCAACTGCTTGAGCGGCACACCGGCCAGCCTGAAGCGGTCGTATTCCATTTTCCCCCAGGCAACCTCAAGCCGGCTGCGGCTTTCTTCAAGGTGGTCCAGGATCTGGCTGGTGATCTCGTTAACCGGGGTGTCTTGCAATGATTTGGCGGCCAGGAAAATGTAATTCAGCAGATTTACCCGACGCATGGCCCGTTGGTGGGTGCGAGGATCAATGACGAGTTTATTACCTTGCGCCATCAATACCAAAAGATCCGCCAGACGGTATTCATCATCTTCCTGAGGGCCAACCTTGGCAAAGATATTATCGATGTTCTGGCTGATGGATCCTTGCGGCGAAAGCATGGATTCACGGCGGCGTTCAAGCAGGTTGGTAACCGCCTGCATGATGCCATCGGAAATCTCTGCCCAATCCAGCTCGATCAACTGGTTGGGTTTCATTTCAAGGCTTTCATCGAGACGTCGCTCTAGGGCGCCAATGGTGCGGTTGACGGCCAGAAGTTTTAGCGTATTCTCCACTTGACCGGCCAGGTTTTCTTTTACCTCTCCTTCGCCGGAAGGCAGCTGGCGCAAGGCATCTGATGACAAGCGCAGAGGGGTATGCACCAGGCTTGAGATCTCATCCAGAATCTCTTGCGGTCGCCTTGGCGCGGCACCCTCTTCTTCTGATGATCCAGATTCGAGACCATCAAAGTAGTTTTCAAGGATTTCTTGTCTTTCGGCTTTGATCTGGTCAATGCTGATCTCGGTCTTGTCAAGCAGAGCCTGGGCAGTCTTCAGAATATGGTCTTTTTCACAATTCAGGGCTTCAGCAGAGAGCTTCAACAATACTTCTTTCACCTGGTGGGTGTCTTTGAGGTCTTTGATCTGCTCGCGCGCCAATTCAATGATCAGATGCAGTGAAAATGAAGGCGTTTTGACACCTTCCTGTTCGAATGACATGGAGGGCTGCACCTCATCCAGATAGGCCAGCAGTTTCCACGGACCTTCTTCATCCGCGAGCGCTTTTGGTATGCGTTCCTGCAGTTCGGTGCGCAGTAAACCGATCACGTCGTCATGCAAATCGGTTTTTTCAAATGCCCGATTGCGTTCTCCGTAGATGCGGTTGCGCTGCGAGTTCAGTACATCGTCGTATTCAAGAAGGTGCTTGCGGACATCGAAGTTGTTACCTTCCACGCGCTCCTGGGCTTGCTCGACCATTTTCCCCAGAATGCCGCTTTCGATCGGCAGGCTTTGGTCGACTTTCAGCCTGCCCATTAGAGCTTCCATTTGCACGCCGCCAAAGAGGCGCATCAGTTCATCTTCGAGGGAAAGGTAAAAACGTGAGGAACCCGGGTCGCCCTGGCGGGCGGCACGGCCACGCAACTGGTTGTCGATGCGGCGGGCTTCATGGCGTTCAGAGCCGATGACATGCAAACCACCCAGATTGTGTACTTTTTCCATGTCATCGTAATAATCGATGAAGGTTTTAACAGACTCTTCGTAAATGCCGATTTGGTCCGTGTCGAGTTCACGCAATAGTTTCAACCTGGCCTGGGTGGTCAGATCCCAGGGTTCAGAGGTGCCGTTCTTTTCAAGCACGCGGTTGACATCGGCCAGGATCTCTTCAGGAAGTTCACCGCCCAGTTTGATATCCACACCGCGACCGGCCATGTTGGTGGCAATGGTAACGGCGCCGAACGCGCCTGCCTTCGCGATAATCTGAGATTCTTCATCGTGTTTGCGGGCATTCAATACCTTATGCGGAATACCGCCCTGCAAAGCAGCGATTACCCGGTCCGCGTGCTGATCTTCCAAATCCAACAGTTTTAACAACCGGTGGATGTTTTCAGGGTCTTCAGGGTTGGTGGAACCCATGCCCGCCTGGCGGGCCACCGGGCGCATTTCACCGATGTTGAGATCACCCAACGGACGGTTGAGGAATTGTAGTTCGGCCACTTCCAATTCTGGTGACTTGTTGTTTTTTTCGATCCAGGCATCTCTGATGAGCAGGGTTTGAGCCAACCGGCGCAAACTTTCAGCTCCGAGGCGCATGGAGAGACGTTCAGAATGTTCCACAGAGGTGGTGCCCACCAGCTGCGGACGCCCAATGGCATAGTATCGCAACACTTCTTTGGAGATGGCGCGCAGCTTGCCTTCTTCAGTGCGGTACACCATATCTGGAAAATCCTGCCTGCGCCAAAAGACAGGTTTCTTCTCGGTGTCATCGCGTTTGGCATAGTATTGCACCGCGTATTTTTGGGCGTCTTTGGTTTCAACCAAAACCAGGGGGGAGTTTTGTTTCGCAGCCACGTACTCCAAATTCATAGGAATGGGCAGCACGTCCAGTTTGTAGATCTTGTTAAACTCTTCCGCCTCGGTGAGGGCGGTGCCGGTCATGCCGGCTAATTTTTCGTACATGCGGAAGTAGTTTTGAATGGTAATGGTGGCGTAGGTCACACTTTCGGGTTCGATGCGCACGCCTTCTTTGGCTTCCACAGCCTGGTGCAGACCTTCAGACCAACGCCTGCCCGGCATGAGACGGCCGGTGAATTCATCCACGATGACCACCTTGCCGCCCTGGACGATGTAATCTTTATTCTTGCGGTAGAGGTGCTGTGCCCGCAGGGATTGTTCGAGAAAACCCAGCAAACGTGATTGTTCAGGGGTGATGTCTTCGGGCCGGTCGGGATCTTTCAGAGCTTGCCCCAAGATCTCTTCGACATGGGCTTCGCCAATCTCGGTGAGTGAGACCTGGCGATCTTTTTCATTGATCTCGAAATCTTCAGGGTTAAGGGCCCGCACTACTTGCGCCATGCGCACGTAGCCTTCGGAGTTATCCGCGGCCGGGCCTGAAATGATGAGCGGGGTTCTGGCCTCGTCAATGAGGATGTTATCCACTTCATCAACGATGGCAAAGTAATGTCCGCGCTGCACCCTTTCGGCCAGCGACATGGTAAGGTTGTCGCGCAGATAATCGAAACCGAATTCGCTGTTGGTACCGTAAACGATATCTGCTTTATAAGCGGTGGCACGATCAACCACTGATAATTGATGCAGGTCTTCGCGGGCGTTCTCTTTTTCAAGATCCACCACGAAGGCTTTTTGTCCATTTTCAGTACGGGAGGCCATTTGAAGCACACCCACGCTGAGCCCCAGGCATTGGTAGATGGGGGTCATCCAGCGGGCATCGCGGCGAGCCAGGTAATCGTTAACGGTCACCACATGCACACCCTTGCCGGTCAGCGCGTTGAGGTAAACTGGCAGGGTGGCGACCAGGGTCTTGCCTTCACCGGTACGCATTTCGGCTATGCGGCCTTTATGCAGTGTCATACCGCCGATCATTTGGATATCGTAATGGCGCAATCCGATGGTACGCTTGCCAGCTTCTCTTACCACGGCAAAAGCCTCTGGAAGAAGGTCATCCAGAGACTCGCCATCTGCCAGACGTTTTTTGAACTCGTCTGTTTTGGCGCGCAAGGCCTCGGTGCTTAAGGATTCATACGCTTCTTCAAAGGCGTTGATCTTTTCGACCACCTGAGAAAGCCTGTCAACTTCGCGCTTGTGCGGGTCTCCCCCAAAAACGCTGGCAATTTTATTTAAAACCATAGTCACCTCATTATCAAAAGGTGATTATAGCATAGCGCAATTCTGACTTTTATTAATTATCTGAAAGAATTCAGCAGGTTGTTGATCCAACCAACGGCCGAGGCTCCCAGAATCAGGCTGATCACACCGAACACGCATCCGATCACCAAGCTGATCAAAAGGTTCGCCACGAAGACATGGCCCCAGGCCGAAAAGGCACGCGTGAGGAAGTTGTGTGACATCATGCCGGACGTAGGCGCCCCGCTGCCGCCTTTGCTGGCGACTTGAATTTCCAGTTGTTGCACACGAGCCATTAAGTTGGCAACTTCTTGTTCGTTTATCATGATTCCTCCGTTTTAATGTTGTACATTCATTATCCACTGTGAAAAAAGTTTTTCAAGTGGATGAGCTGGAGGATCCGTGGTTAGATATGGATAGCCTTCCCCAGGGCAGACTCGGCGGCTTCCATCAGAACCTCACTCAAGGTT
Source organism: uncultured Anaerolinea sp. (assembly GCA_964474095.1). Lineage (GTDB taxonomy): Bacteria > Chloroflexota > Anaerolineae > Anaerolineales > Anaerolineaceae > UBA6107. The sequence continues at coordinate 6,364 of CAYYRU010000018.1, read as the reverse complement.
GGGTGGGCATGGATGTTGCGGGCGATGTCGTCTGCTGATAAATTATGGCGTTGAGCGAGCGTCAATTCAGGCAGCAATTCCGAGACTTCCGGCCCGATCAGGTGGGCGCCTAAAATACGGTTAGTGTTTTCATCCACGATGATCTTAGCAAACCCGGCGTAATCACCCAAGCCCAGCGCTTTGCCCACGGCCTGGAAGGGGAATTTTCCGACTTTTATGGCTGGATACTTTTCACGTGCTTGTGATTCGGTCAGACCAAAAGAAGCCACCTGTGGCTGGCAATAGGTGGCACGCGGAACCATGACATAATCAATGGGCTCGATGGGCAGCCCCGCTATGGCTTCGGCGCAATTGATCCCCTGGCGCGAGGCTACGTGGGCTAGAAGCAACTTGCCGGTCACATCGCCAATTGCCCACACACCCGGCACGTTGGTGGATAGGTTGTCATTGACTGGGATGAACTTGCGTTCTGTCAGGTTAACGCCGATCTCTTCAAGGCCGAGGCCCAGGGAATTGGGTTTAAAACCAGTCGCGACCAAAGCTTGTTCGGCTTCAAGCTCCTGAATCCCTTCCGCGTTTTCAACAGTGACCTTGACGCCTGCATCCGTGGTTTCAACAGATTTGACGCGCGTGCCTGCCAGAATTTGTATACCTTTTTTGGTGAAAGCTTTGCTTAATTCCGCGCTGACTTCAGCGTCTTCAAGCGGAGCAATGCTCGGAAGCATTTCCACCAGAGTCACCTGGCTGCCGTAACTTTTCCAGACTGTGGCAAATTCCAACCCGATGGCGCCGGCGCCGATGATGATGACCGATTTTGGGAGTTTTTCCTGTAGTATGGCGTGTTGATAATTCAGTACTTTTTCTCCATCCACTTGCACGCCGGGGATGGCTGAGGGTTGTGAGCCGGTCGCGACGACGATATTTTTCGCCTGCAATTCTTCATTGCTTCCATCTTGTTTTTGAACGGTCACTTTGCCTGGTGCCGTGATCTTAGCGCTTCCCATCACCACCTGGATGTTGTTCTTCTTCATCAAGAAACCAACACCACGGGTCAAACGGTCTGAAACCTGGCGGCTGCGTTTGACGGCCGCAGCGTAATCAAGTGTTAAGTTATCAAAGGAGAATCCGAACTCTTTGCCGCGTTCAAGCAGGGTGTGCGCGACCTCGGCGTTCTTGAGAAGTGCCTTGGAGGGGATACAGCCTACGTTCAGACAAACCCCGCCCAGCCATTGTTTATCCACGATCGCGGTTTTCAATCCCAGTTGGGCGCTGCGAATGGCAGCCACATAGCCACCAGGACCTGCACCGATCACAATAACGTCATACTCTTCCATCAATTTCTCCACCTCTCTTTGGGGTTTCATTTTGATTATATTTCAAAAATGGATAAAATCATTTCAGTCCATTTCATCGGAAAGGGGTTTCACCATGCGCGAACCTTCACTTCAAGACACCCAACTCAAGGGTGGTTTTTGGGCTCAAAAAGATCAGTTAAATTGTGAAAAAGCCATTTTCTACCAATGGCACCAGCTAGAACAAACCCGCTGCATTGATAACTTCCGCATTGCCGCAGGCATAAAGGAAGGTTTCAGAGAGGGTTTTTTCTTCTCAGATTCTGATGCCTACAAATGGTTGGATGCAGCTTCGCGTGTTTTGTTACATCACCCTGATAAAAACTTATATCAACTGGTGGACGATTTCATTGCCATTCTTGAGAAAGCCCAACAGCCGGATGGATATCTCTATACCTACAATCAGATCCACTTTCAGGGTGCACATTGGGTTAATTTACAGATCGAGCACGAGTTCTATTGTTTAGGGCATCTCATCGAAGCGGGTATCTCACATTTTGAAGCCACGCACGAAGAACGACTGTTGAATGTTGGAAAAAAAGCCGCCGATCTGCTGGTGCGGAGTTTTGCCACGGCTGGCCCTGATTTCACAGACGGGCATGAAGAGATCGAGATCGCCTTGATCAAGCTTTGGCGTTTGACCGGCAATATTGAATACCTGGCCCTCGCCAAGGGATTTTTGGAGCGGCGCGGAATAATCTCTCTATTCCCATTAAAAATGGCGATCCAAGTACTCAACAGCGGCCAACGCATGAAGAAAGTAGCCAGGCTGCGTGAGCAGTGGCGGACTTCTCACAAAGATGAAACCGAGTTTATGTTACCTGCTCGCAACAGGCACCGCACACCTTTTTGGGCGGGTCCAAGATTTGCGTTGAGTGCTCTCTCTGGCAAGTATAACCAGCAGCACCAACCAGTAGCAGAGCAGACGAAAGCCGAAGGACATGCCGTGCGTTTTGCCTATCTGGAAACCGCTGAGGCCATGCTGGCCAGGGTGACGGGTGAAGAAAGCCGTGTTAAGGGGCTTAAATCCATTTGGGAGCAGATGGTTACGCGACGCATGTATGTTACCGGCGGTATCGGTTCATTGCCTCTTTCTGAAGGTTTTGGTCGGGATTATGAATTGGATCCAGAGACCGCCTATGCTGAAACCTGCGCCGCCCTGGGCTGCATGTTGTGGAACCACGAGATGAGCTGCCTGACCGGAGAAGCGCGTTTTGAAGATCTTTTTGAATGGCAGTTGTATAACGCTGCCTCAGTGGGTATTGGCCGCGACGGCTGCTCTTATTTCTATAATAATCCACTAGTCAGCCGTGGAGACACAATCAGGGCGGGCTGGTATGACATTCCATGCTGCCCGTCAAACTTGTCACGTAATTGGGCTTCGCTCGCGAAGAACGTGTGTACTTATGACCAGTCAGAGATCCGTATCAACCAATTTTTTGGCAGCGAAACCAGGCTGCGTTTGGATCAAGACATAGTGCTCAAGCTGGAATCAGAATTGCCCTGGCAAGGTAAGGTAAAGATCAAGTTTGAGATGGGAAAAGCGCACTCCACAAATCTCTTGATGCGTCTGCCTGCCTGGGCTGAAGGCTGCCAGGTGTTGTTGAATGAGCAATCCATACCCATCCAATTATCGAAGGGGTTGCCAACAGTAGACAGCGCCAATGGGCTCGATTTCAACGCCGCCAGGTGGATCAAACTCTCCAGGCGCTTCAACCCGGGAGATGAGATCAAGCTCAGTTTGGAAATGCCCATACGAATGCTCAAACAGGATAAACGGGTTCCTGGCTGTGGAGGAAAATTCGCTCTCTCGCGCGGGCCGCTCGTTTATTGCCTGGAGAGCATCGATCATTCGTTCAACGTGTTGGATGTAAAGATCAGACCTGAGAGTTTGAAAGCGGTATTCGAGGCGAACATCATGGATGGCACCTGGGTCATTAAAGGGTTGACCGCTGCCTCACACGAGGTGACATTTATTCCTTATATGTTGTGGGGCAACCGCGGACCCGGTAAAATGAGTGTATTCGTGCAATAGATTGGGACGAAGTAGGTGAAGCAGAAGAGGACAGACTTGTGATCAAGGGATGGCAAGTGCATTTCGCTGGCAGGTCAAACCGGGCTAACCTGATCCTTTTATCAGCGGCATTGCTGGCGTTTGCTTTTTTGGGCTGTATGATCGCGCAATTTGTCCGCGTTTCGTTGCAAATGGATTTTTCAGCTTATTACAGCGCGGGCGCCTCACTCAACCACGGATTCTCTCCTTACGTCAATAACCTGGCTGCCAATCCGTCCATTTGGGATGGGGTCAGTAAATATGCAACCAGTCGGTTTTTGTATTTCCCATTGGTTGGCAATTTCTTTCAGCTTTTTGCTGTTTTGCCATACCATATCGCGAAAGTGATCTGGTCGCTGCTAAACCTGGCAGCTATGTTCTACATTCCGTATTGCGTTTCGAGAATGGTTGGACCTACAACTCAACACAAGATACGGCTTTTCCTTTTCTCTGTGATCGGATTGTGCCTGTTCTTTCCGACCTACGCTTATTTTGAACGCGGACAAATCGACTTTTTCACCCTGCTATTCCTGGTGAAGGGTATTGAGCATCTGAAAAAGGATCAACCTCGAAAAAGCGGGGTCTTTTTTGCCCTGGCCATGTTGATCAAGGTCAATATCATCATGCTCGTGCCAATTCTCTTAATCAAAAAATACCGAAAGGCGATTCCAACTTTAATCCTGATGGCCGGCATTTTTGGCGCATTAACCTTGTCCTTGAATCGTTGGGAAGTGGTCAAAGAGTACGTTGTAACTGATTTTCCACGGATCCTGAAATACAACGAACTGGGTCCGCAAGAGCAGACCATCCCTGAGAGCGAACGGGTGGCGGTCAACGGTGGATATGCGTTGACCAACCCCCATATCCAGGGAGTTGGCTATGAACTGCAATATTTTTCATTCAGCGGAAATGCCGCGCTTTCGCGTGTTGCGTGGTTCACTGCGCTCAACGAGCGCCTGACATCGGCAGGTATTCCACTTGGAAATTTATCGGTCAACTTGTTGTTTTATCTGGCATCCGCAGGGTTGTGCGCATGGCTGGTCTTCGGAAAGAAGGTCATTCAGTGTGACAGCCAGGAGCTCATTTTTTGGGGATTCATAGTAACCTTGATCTTGCTGATCTCACCATTAACATGGTTAATGAATTTAGTCTGGCTGGGAATGCTGCTCCCGGTCATGGGAAGTCAAATGCTTCAGGTTGGCACCTTGATCAGATCCAACAACTCCACGTCATGGAGGTGGATATTGGGATTGATCCCTGGTGTGATCGGCTGGTTGCTGATAGCGCTGCCTGAAACCTGGCTGGCTTTCAATAAAAACGAGTTTGGATTCAACAAAGCCATTTTGGGTGAGGTATTGATCTTGGTCTGGTTGGTTCTTTCCATGCTGCTTCTTGATCATAAATCTCGCCTTCCACTTCAATATCATGAGAACTATATCAAAGAGAATAAGCCATGAAGAAAAAAACACTTACAGAGCGATTGAGTTCAGAGATTGATCAACGACTGATCTTATTTTTGATCCTAATTTGCGGCGGTTTTTGCCTGATTTTTGTGGCTAACAACGTGATCACTCATCTCGACCCGGTTACCGGTGCTTATCAGAACAAAATGATCTTTCCGGAATTTCCTCCCGCGGGCAATGATTTTCGGGTTGGGTATTATTGGCCAGCCAGCTACCTGGTCGAAACCGGCTTCAAAAGTATTGGTCCTGACGGTACCTACCCGAGCAATTATCCCCCTCTGGTGGCGTTGACCAGCTTACCGTATCTTCTCTTTGACAGTAACATTGCCTACCTGGTGCATGTCGGTCTCTTGATCCTGGCCAACCTGGCCTGTTTTTGGCTGGTGATCAGGTTGGCTGGGGAGTTTATTCTATCAAGGACAGGATTGAGTGAGATCACCCAAAAAATGATCTCGATCCTGCTATTTATCTTGATCGCGATCTATATTTTTAGCAGCTATTTCTTTGCTTACAGCATCGAACGCGGCAACACGGATATTTTTGCGATTTTGTATTGTTTATTAGCCTTGTGGGTATTGGTCAAACAACCGCAAAAGATTTGGCTGCAGGTGATCTTGTTGTCAGTGGCTGTTCACTTTAAGATCTATCCATTGGTGTTGTTTCCATTGCTGCTGTTCAAACACGGTAAAAAACTGATTCTGCCCACCCTGGTGGTGAACCTGGTTTTTCTGTTCTGCCTGGGCCCACAGGTCACCTGGGATTTCATCCAGTCAGTGACTTCCGGTGGGCTAGGGGCCGGGATTGGCAATTACTGGCCCAGCGCGGGAAACCACGCGGCTTATTCTTTTGCGATTGGTATAGACAAAAGTGACGCAGAATTCTTAACAGGAACCTTCTTCCTCATCTGGGGAATTGCCATGCTGATCCCCTTGCTGTTGTGGGGGTTTTCAACGATCGCTTTGGCATTAAAGAAATACTCGGCATATAACGGATTGCTGCTTTTTATGGTGAGCGTACCTCTGATGAGCCTGCTTCCCACGGTCAGCATTGACTATAAACTCGTCATTCTGAGCGCTCCCATATGCCTGCTCATGGTTTTAATACTCAAACAATTCTTGCGGCGATTCTCGTGGTTCGACCTGGCACAGATGGTCGTTTTATCTGCGGCGCTCTTGATGATCCACCGGTCCTACGCGTTTATTGGCCCTGAACGCGCCTTCATCTGCAACAAATATATTTGGATTCTGTTGCTTGAGCTATTGATGGTCATCAATATCATCAGGGATGTGGGGAAACCTTCCAAGATAGTCGAAAAAGAGTTGCCTGACAGCGCTGTCTAAAACTTATCGGTTGGATGTCTGAAGAGCGAGCCTGACCAGAACGGATTTTTAGCAGGATGACAAGGTTCTTGGCTGCCTAGGATTTTGGTATCAGTGGTGAGGCGAATCACTATCTGTTTGAATTGTCTTGTGCTGATTAGTAATTTTTGCTGATCG
>CAYYRU010000017.1:40918-42568 GCA_964474095.1 uncultured Anaerolinea sp. | reverse complement strand
CCGGCGTTGATGCACTGCATCATTTCGCTCTCGTCATTGACCGTCCAGACATAGACGTCAAAACCGGCGTCACGGATCTGGCGGATGATGGCCAGGTCGGTAATCTTGTGGAAATCGGGGTTGATGGCGTCCGCGCCGAGGGATTGCAGCAGGGGTATGGGATCTTGCATCTCAGAGACCAGGGCGGCGGTCTGGATGGCCGGGTTGAGCGCCTTCACCTGCCGCAGATAGTCATGTTTAAAGGAAGAGATCAGCGCGCTCTCGACCATGTCCAGTTCCTCGATCAGCGCCACGGTTTTCGCAACGATGACTGAATCGCCAGGGGTTTTAGAAACGTCTTTGATCTCAATGTTGACCGTCCAGCCGAGCTCTTTGGTGAGTTCAAGGGCTTCACGCAGGGTGGGGAACTGCGTGCCCTGGATCTGCAACTGCTCTTCCGGGTTAAGCGTGCCGTTCTCGATCTGGCCGAAGGGATCTTTCTTCAGATACCAGGAGCCGGCATCCAGGGTTTTGATCTCAGCCAGGGTGAAGTTCTTCACCTGCCAGAAGAAGCGCAGTGGGAACTTCTGCAGCACGTCTGAGGTGCGGGCCAGACCGGGGTCGTGTAGCACAATCAATTCTCCGTCGCGGGTGAGTTGCACATCCAGCTCCCACTGCTCGGCGCTGAATGAATAGGCGCGACGGGCAGCCAGCAGAGTATTCTCAGGCGCCACGGAGCGGGCACCGCGGTGGGCCACGATGATCGGCATGCCGTAGGGCAGGGGCTGGGGAGTGACCGGTACGACCGGCTTGGCTTTGCGGGCGGTACACGCGGCCAGAATCAGCAAGATCAATACGAAGAGCAATGACGAGTTTTTCATGCAGACACCTTCTTTGCGATGATTGAGTGCAGTCAAATATTCAGGCTCACACCATATTATACGCTTGCGCAAAGGATTGAGCACTTGACAAAATAGAACATTAGTTTTATTATGTATGCATCGTTTCAAATGAATCCAGAGGAGGAATGCATGAAAAGCAATTTGGGTCATCTTCAGATCAACATCGATCCCAAGAACAAAGGCTTCTACAAGGAATTGTTTACCTTTTTGGGTTGGAACGCGTTGTATGAAGAAGAGGGCATGATCGGCATGGGATGTGAGAAGGGTGCCAGCCTGTGGTTTGGCAAGGGAGAAAAAGACCTGGCCAATGACTACGACGGTAAAGGCATGAATCACCTGGCCGTGGCCGTGGATAAACAATCCGAGGTGGATGAGGCAGTGGCATACCTCAAACAAAAAGGCATTCCCGCCTTGTTCGAGACCCCGCGGCACCGCTCCGAATTCTCGGGTCCCGGCAACACCTACTACCAGGTGATGTTCGAGTCTCCTGACAAGCTGCTCTTTGAAGTGGTCTACACCGGACCAAAGAGTTAACCCGACGCAATAAAAACTGGCAGGATGCGAAAAGGATCAGGCGATTCGCCTGATCCTTTTTTTAGCGCAAATTTAGAATCCCATGCCAGGTATGCATCGAAATAAATAGAAGAGCGATCACCCCGTAGGGCCATGAGGCTCCGATGAGGGCGATACCAAAAAATGAGAACAACGGCGTGATACACGGAGCCAGCAGGCCGAGCGTGCTGTTGCTCCAGGCCGATTGAGGCGCCAG
>CAYYRU010000017.1:20217-40818 GCA_964474095.1 uncultured Anaerolinea sp. | reverse complement strand
CGGGCGGCCAATTTCTCAAGGTAGTGTTCGATGAAACGCGAATGCAGCCCTTCAGGGAAGCCGGATTGGACGATAAAGCCGATGGGCGGATTATCAGCCAGACCCACAAAAGGCTCGAGGGCATCGATGAAGTGCTTGACAATGCCGGGCATGGAATCGGTGTAGAGCGGAAAAGCCAGGAGCACGCATTTGGCTTCACGAAACGCCTTGACGTGGGTCTCGATGGATTTAACGTTCACCAGGTTGTGCATTTGGGTTTCGCCCTCAAAACCTTTGGCAAGCTGTTCGAGGAAAATGGGTGAATTGCCGTGAGGTCCACGCGGAGAACCATTAAACAGGGTCAGACTGGCCGGGGCTGGGATGTCCACGCCGCGGGTGGGTAAAGGCGTTTTGGGCAGCGGCAGGGGGCGGGCGTGGGTTTGATGGATCTTTTCCACCAGGCTGGGAAGGCTGGTTTCAGTGGTCAGGCTGAAATACAAGGCGGTTTTGAAGTTCAGGGCGGTGCGGGCGCAGATCTCAGTGGTCAAGCGCACATCGGCAGGGTCGGTGAGCGAGTTGGTTTCAAGCAGCAACCCCACGCGCGGATATTTCTTATAGCGCTTAAGATGGTGCGCCTCTCCGTGAACGACATCCATGTAGGGGTGGATCAGGGGCAGGTGTTTATCGAACGCCATCTTGAGGTGTTCACTGAGATAACCCATTTTCAGCGGGCTGGCCCACAACACGAAGTCCGCGTTGATGACCAGGCGGTCCATCTCTTGAGAGGCGGCGTCTGCCTGGCACAGGCCGGGCGTTTTGACCCAGCAGCCCCAACAGCCGGTGCAGTATCTGAGATCCCATTCACGCAGGGTGAGATTATTTACGTGGTCCCCTTGTTGTTCAAGCTGCGCCTGAAGATCAAGCAGATAGTCCTCCAAAGGGGATGGGGAAGTGCTTCCGTTCAAAATGACAATTTTCATGAGTTCCTCACTTTTGCGGCACCTGGCCGGATTTGATGCGTTCAATGACACTTTCCGCCCATTCGAGGTTGGCGCGCATGCTGCGTACGCCGTTCTCGAGGGTCAGCATCCAAAAGAAATGTTCACGCGGTGACGAGATGTCTTGTTGAAAGGGACTGAGCTGCCCGGGTACTTCGTCGTAGCGTTGTAATACCTGGCGTAATATGTGGGCAAAGGCCTCAAACTTGACCAGGATCTCTTCGTCGGTCAACATTCCGGCAAAAAAGACCTGGATGAGGGCGGCACTGCGGGGCTCATCCATTTGCGGAGACGAGATCAGCCAATGGATCAGTTGCTCACGGCCGGTATCCGTAATGTGATATACCTTGCGATCGGGTCGGTCTTCCTGGGGGATCTTTTCCATTTCGACCAGGTTTTCTTCGGTCAGGCGTGCCAGGGTGCGGTAGATCTGGCTTTGATCGGCTGGCCAAAAGTGGCGCACCGAAGAGTCAAAGATCTTCTTCAGGTCATACCCGGAGGAAGGGTGGTAGTTCAGAAACCCAAGAATGGCGTATTCCAGCGACATATGTTACTCCTCTAATATAAGATTAATCCTATATATTATTAATCATATAATAACATGGATTATTCGATTGTCAAGTGGAAAGGGTGGAAATTACCAAGACAAACCAAACCTTACCAATTCTTACCAAAGATTACCAATAATTACGAAGTATTACCAAATCAAACCGATAAAAAAGATCGGACGCGTTTTCAAGACGCATCCGATCTGAGGTTCAGGAGGGTGGGCTTAGGCCTGGTCGCGGCGGACGATGCCGTTTTGCCAGGCGTAAGCCGCCGCCTGGGTGCGGTCTTTGAGGTGCAGTTTGGCAAGCAGGTTGGTCAGGTGGGTCTTGACGGTTTTCTCGCTGATCACCAGATCGGCGGCAATCTCCTGGTTGGTTTTTCCCAGCGCCACCAGTCGCAGCACGTCGAGTTCGCGTTCGGTAAGTTCCACGAAGGGGTTGGCCTCCTGCGCGCTGCTGCCTTGCAGTTCCTTGACCATGCGCGCGGCCACCTGCGGATTCAACATGGCCTGTCCGGTATGTGCCTTGCGGATCGCCATAGCCAGATCGTCTGGGTCGATGTCTTTCAGCACGTAAGAAAGGGCGCCAGCCTTGATGGCCGGAAAGATGTGAGAATCTTCGTGGTAAGAGGTGAGGATGATGACCTGGGCGGCGGGGTGGATGTGTTTGACCTGGCGGGTGGCTTCCACGCCGTCCATGCCGGTCATGATGAGATCCATCAGCACCACATCGGGGCGGGTCTCTGAGACGATCTTCACGGCTTCTTCTCCGCTCGCGGCTTCGCCTACCACATGCATATCCGGCAGGGTCTCGAGATAAGCCTTCAATCCGATGCGGATCATGCTGTGATCATCCACCAGAACCACCTTGATCTTTTCAGTCATATCAACCTTTCGGGAGAGCTTTTTTGAGGGCCGGCACGGGGATGACGGCCGTCAGCAGGGTGCCATTTTCAGCACCGGTGCGAATCTCAAGCCGACCGTTGACCTCTTTAAGGCGGTCTTGCATGCTGACCATGCCAAAACCGGTATTGGCTGCCGCAGCCAGGTCAAAACCGATGCCGTTATCTTGAACTTCCATTTTGACCTGATGTTCGCCATAAGTCAAGTTGAGGTTGACCGCCGAAGCGCGGCTGTGCCTGGCGACGTTGGAGAGGGCCTCTTGCACCACGCGGTAGAGGGTGTTCTCAGCATCAGCGGAAAGACTGCCTTCTCCAACGGCCTTGAAGGTGGCCGGGATGCAGGCCTGTTTTGACCAGCTTTCGACGTAATCACCCAACGCGGCAGCCAGCCCGCGGCCGTCCAGGGCGGGTGGACGCAACTGCGCGATGATCATGGCCAGTTCCTGCTGGGTGTTCTTGATAAGGTTTTCGGCTTCAAGAAGGTTCTTTTGAGCTTGCTCCGGATCGGTTGAAAATACATTGCGGGCAGCCCGCACCTGCATCAAGGTGGCAAAATTTTCCTGTTTGATGGTGTCGTGAAGTTCCTGGGCGATGCGGGTACGCTCCCTGATCTGGGCCAGGGATTGTTTATCATCCATTAGTCCTTTAATTTTGGTGGCCATGTCGCGCATCTGCATACCAAGAATGCTGATTTCGTCATTGCGGTGGTCAAAAGCGGGCATGACGGTGAAGTTGCCCTGGCTCCAGGCTTGGGCAGCCCGGGTGAGATTTTTCAGGCGACCGGTCAGGCTGCCGGAGAAAATGGATCCAAAAATGGCTCCAAAGGGGGCTAAAGCCAGCAGCATGATCAGCCCGGCGGCCATGCCCAACCCCAGCAGTTTCATCCAGTCGCCTATGTCTCTGACAGGCAAGGGTTCCACGGTCAAGACGATCACGCCCAAAATGGGCAGGTCATGATCTTTTTGAAAGATGGGAACCGCCATCCAGTTGTGTCCGTTGGTATCGACTGTGTAAAGCGTGTGCACATCCTCGCTGCCGGCGAAGGCGTTGTTCAAGACATCCGTGGCGTAAGGCGTGAAGGGGACTTGCAGCGCCTGGTCGTTGCCCGCGATCACATTGCCTGAAGCATCCAGGATATAAATGGGAGAGTTCTTCACGATCAACGCGGCAGGACTGTCATAAAGTTCCTGGGGGTCCAGGCTGGCTTGCCCTTTTTGCGAAAGGTTGGAGACCCACACCTGCAGCCCGGCCAGGTCTGGCTGAGGCTGCAGATATCCGCGGGCTTGCGGCACCAGGGTGGACACGACATCTGACATGTAGTTATCCACGTTGGTGATCTGTGAATAGGCGGCCAAAAGGATGAATAAGACGATCTCGAGAGTCATCAAAGCCAGCACGGTGACCAACGAGTAGGTCAAGATCAGTCGCGCACGCAGTCCTTTGAAGAGGGATTTCATGGGGTTTTACCTCACTCGCGATCGTTCAAAACAAAAACAGGGGATACATGACTGGGCTTCCAGGCGGCCCAGGTAACGGCCAGACCGGTGGCGGCAATGGTGGCGAAGGCGATCCAGGCAGCGGCTGAAGGGCTCAACAGCAAGAGGCTGCCCAAGAGATCGCTGACCAGCCCGGCCAGCCCCAACAAACCCCACACCAACAGCAGGGCTGCCAGGCTGACGACCACGGCCATCAGGGTATATTCTACCACCTGCGAAATCAGCACCTGGGTCTGGGAGTAGCCGATGGATTTGAGCACTCCGATCTCAAAACGGCGGTCAAGCATGGCCAGGCTAACCGAGTTGGCCACCAACAACACACCCGCCAGGATGGCCAGGGCGGCCATGGCCACCACGAAAGCGTACAGGTTTTGATACTGCCTGATGAAACGGTTCTGAAAATCGGGCATGTTGATCAGGGTGGTTTGGGGTAATGCTTTTCCAAGTTTTTCGACCATGGCAGTCAATTGATCAGATTCAAGGGTGAGAAAAAACTGGCTGTTGGCGGCTTCGCCAAGCTGGTTGCCGAGTTCTTCTGAGATCAGCAGTTTGTCATTCAAACCTGGCCATGAGGGCTGGTCACCGTTCTCATACGTGCCCACCACTTCAATCTCATGGCTGACACCACCAACATCCGTGATCTGCAGTTTGGTGCCAATGGGGATCTGGGAGTACGGATAGGCATAGGCGCCTTGGGGCGCGCTGCCCCATTCCGCGCCGTGTAGTACGGCCGAACCGGGATCAGAGCGTGCCATGAGCACGGGAGTAAGCGGATGGTCGATCACGCCCGCGGCAGTGATCTGCTGCACGCGGTAAAGATGCCCATAGGCGTAGGCGTTGAGATCGTGGGAAGCCAATTCCGCGCGGACGGCGGCGTCGGCTTGCGGGGCCGCGAAGATGGCCAGGTTTTCTGAATCCACCCTGCTCGTCATTTCACCGATGGCTTTTTGACCGCTGCCGGTGATGACGGACCCGGCCGCCAGCATCAAGACGCCGCTAAACAAGGCCACCATGGCAAAGACCTGGGTCGAGCTGCGCCTGACGAGGCTCTTCTTGGCAATCTGTCCGACCGGCCAATGCTTGGAGGGCAGCAGTTTGACGGCCAGTTTCATGAGGAGCCACAGTATCAATCCCACCACAGCCAGGATAACAATGGACCCGATCAACACCAGCAAACCGGTCAGGAAGGATTTTAAAACCCAGACCGCGATGGCCAGGTAAGGGATGGCCAGGCCCAGGGCCAGCAGCAGGCTTTGAACCGGAGGGATCTGGGCGGCTTCCAATTCTTCATGGCGCAACAGTGCCAGGGGTCTGACCCGGCTGGTGGAAACAATGGCCCAGGCGGCAAAAATGACGGTGGTAAGTATGCCAATGACCACGCCGCCAACCAACTCTTCCGGCGAGAAGACCCAACGAATCAAAACGGTGGTGGTGCGGCTGAAAAGCCCAACCATGCCCAAAGAAAGCAGCAAGCCCAGGCCGGCCCCCACCAGGCTGCCGCACAACCCAAGGATGGCAGCTTCAGTCACAAACATGGACTGGATCTGGTTCACCTTGTACCCCAGGGTTTTCCAGACGGCCACCTCTTTGCGGCGGCGGCGCAGCAGCACCTGCATGGTGTTGGCAATGCCAATGCCACTGACCAGCATGCCCAGCAGGCCGAAGTCGTTCAAACCCATGGCCAGCGCGCCTTCTGAGACGGCGGTAGCCTGCGCGAGCTGCTCGGCGGTAAAGACACGCCAGCCGCTGTTTTCTAAAATTGCGGCGGTGCCCACGGCGTTGCCCGTGTTGACCAGCACAGTATTGGCGGTGCGCGGGCTGCCCGTCAAGGCAAAGGCGGTCTCGTGCGAGTAATAGATCTTGCTGCCCTGGTGATTGGGGGTATCGGAGGCAATGCCGCGAATGGTGGCGGTCAAAGGCTGGCCGTAATCCAGGTTGGCGAGCACGATCTGGTCTCCCACCTTGAGACGATGGGCCAGGGCCAGGTCAACGCTGATGACCAGGTCACCCGTTTTTTGCAGGAGCTCAGGCAGGGCGGCCCCGGCAGGGCTTGAGAAGGTCAGGTTGCCCGCGAGAGGATACTTATCGGGGTCCACGCCCATGCCGACAGAGGGGAAGAACAACTCGCCGGAGTCGAGGGTGTGAAAACTGAGCGCGGTGGAGTAGTCGATCAGGGTATAGTCGCTGATCTTTCCCTGTGTGAGCAGGTCTTTGAGTTCCTGTTCTTCAGCGATCGAGATGAAATCTTCACCCTCACGGTCGAGGGTCAGGTCACCGCCGATCAACTCGTAAGGTTTGAGCACCAACATTTTTTCGATGGATTTAGCCAGGGTGGTCATGGCCACCAGAGACATTACGCCAAAGGCCACGCATAAAAAGGCCACCAGGTTGCGCTGTCCGCCGCGGCGCAGATGGGTCAGCGCGGATTTGAAGAAGAAGAGGGCGGCTTTCATGCGGCCGCCTTGCTGAACTCAAAGCGCGGAGGGCGGGCTGACGTGGGCTCGGAGAGTTTGCCGTCCATGATGTGCAGGCAGCGGTCGGCATAAGCGGCCACGCTGGGGTCGTGCGTGACCATGATGACGGTCAGTTTCAAGCGTGAACGCATTTCCTGGATCAGCTGCAGCACCTGTTTACTGGTGGAGCTATCCAGGTTGCCGGTGGGTTCATCCGCCAGAAGCACCTGCGGGTGAGTCACCAGGGCGCGCGCAATGGCCACCCGCTGCTGTTCACCGCCCGAGAGTTGATGGGGCAGGTGATGGATGCGGTCGCTCAAACCCACCTGGCGCAGCATATCCACGGCGGCGAAACGCGCTTCACGCCAGTTGGGGTGGATGTAAAGGGGAGCTTCGACGTTCTCAAGGGCGGTCATGGTGGGGATGAGATTAAAGGCTTGAAAAACAATGCCAATCATCTCATTGCGAAAACGGGCCAACTGCCCCTCTGATTGGGAGGTGATCTCGAACCCTGCCACCCGAACATCCCCTGATGTGGGTTGGTCAATACCGGCCAAGATGCCCAGCAGAGTGGATTTTCCCGAGCCGCTGGGTCCGGTCAAGGCGACCCATTCGCCTGGCGCCACTGTGAAGGAGATCCCTCGCAAGATCGACAGTGAGCGTCCGTTGGAGAACAATTTTCGCTGCAGATCGTTGGCTTCTACCATGTTTTCTGTTTCCATAGTTTCCTCTTATTTGAAAATGTGATGCTGCCAGTATAAGAGGGAGGATGGGATCAGGCATCGGCTGCGAGTCTGAATCAGACTAAGACCGGGGTCTGAATATTATTGAAATAATATAAAATAGAGTCATGAATCACTCGTAAGGAGGGACGACCGCCATGCTAACCATGATCCGCAAGCACCCGTTGGTTTTCTTTCTGATCGTGACCGTGTTGATCAGCTGGCTGCCCTGGTTCAGCGGAGGGCAGGGGATCTTTGTTTTCGGACCATCCATTGCCGGGGTGATCACGATCGCCCTGGTGGCCGGCAAGGAAGGGTTGCGTGATCTCGTCAAACGCGCGCTGCGCTGGCGGGTGGGACTGAAATGGTGGCTGATGGCCCTGCTGCTGCCCGCAGCGTTGACCTTGATCGCCCTGGGGGTGAACCTGTTGCTGGGTGCCAAGCTGCCGACGTTTACTTTCATCAAGACGCAATGGTATCTGCTGCCTGTTTTTTTCATCATTACCCTGGTGGGCGGTCCGCTGGGTGAGGAATTTGGCTGGCGCGGGTTTGCCCTGCCGCAACTACAAAAGAGGTGGTCCCCATGGCTGGCGAGTGTGATATTGGGTTTGATCTGGGGTCTATGGCATTTGCCGCAGTTCTTCAACCCGGCGGCGGTGCATTATGAACTGGGTCTGGCAAGGCTTCCGCTCTACGTGTTGGCCGAGATCGGATTGGCCATCTTGATGACCTGGGTGTACAACAAAACCCGCGGCAGCCTGCTGGTGGGCGGGTTGATCTATCACAACGCGGATAATTTTTGGGGCGTGGTGCTGCTCACCAGCGCCACCATGCAAGGCGCCCTGGCTGGTGAGACGGCGGGGGTTGACCTGCGTTTTTGGAGCATCTCGGTGGTGGTGACCACCCTGGCGGCTCTCTTGATCTGCATCCTCACCAGGGGTACGCTGGGGCAAACCCGGAAAGAAGGATAAATGTGGTATTACGCGCGAGATAGACAACCCTGCGGTCCTGAAAACATCCGCGGCATCACCCAGGCCATTGAATCCGGTTTGATCTTGGTGGATACGTTGATCTGCCGCAAAGGTGAAAATGACTGGGTACCCATCGGTCAATCTGAACTGGCATTCTTGTTTGGAATGCAGCCGGTTGAGGCGGATTTCCTATCGGATGAACCGGTGGTGGAGGGGCAAGAGTCTGATGAATCCGCGCGTAAACGGGCCAGAGTTGCCCGCCAGGCTCGCAAAGACCTGGTTGGCTTGAACGTGGTCTTCTGGATCTGGGCCGCTCTGATGGTCACTGGAATGGTGATCTTGTTGGTCAATCTAAGGGGAGGGGTCTCAGTTGTGGTGGGATTAAACGCGTTATTCGGTCTGCTGCCCCTGGCACTGGCGTGGGTACCCAACCTGATCCAACTACACCAGCACTGGAAGACCATTCAAGACCGGCATGCGAAAATCTCACCTGGTAAGGCGGTGGGGTTCATGTTCATCCCTCTCTTTAATACCTATTGGATATATCCCGCTTATGTTGGGCTCTCTCAGACGCAAAACCAATATATTGCCAGGCACTTCAAGGGCGCGCGCGGCAGCTGGGCTTCCAGGTCACATGCGTGGCTGGCGATTGTGTGGGTGCTGTGCACCTGGTTGGGAGCCTTGCTTGTCCTTTATGAGGCTGTGGTTTTTGCCCTCAGCGTTAGCGGAAAACTGACCGTTCAACTGCCATTAACCTTGTTGAACCCGATCACCTTGCGGCTAATGGCCGGGCTTTTCATTGCCCAGTTGGGTTTGCAGATCGTGATGATGGTGGATCTCTACCTCACCACCAGCGCCATCTTAAAAGGAAAAGCCAATTCGTAGTGATTGGTTTCACCGATAAAGAACACCGCATGCAAATGATTTGACCAAAAAAAAATGGATGCCGCAGAATGATCAATGAGCGGCATCCATTTTCTCGATTAAGGTTGGAAATGGATTAATCTCAGGCTCTGAGTACCCTAATTAAACATTTTATTATTTAATCCAGTTTTCACAGATTATTTATGAGTAATTTTAATTAAAATCCATATTATTTAATGGCGAAGTTCAGCTTTATTTGATCTGAAAAATGGTTCATCCCAGTGGATGCAGCTTGCGGACATTATAGGTTAAGTTGCATCATAAAACTTTATATGGTAGGAGATAAAATGAAATTACTTGATAATATGAAAACCAGAGTTAAGTTGTTGGGGGGATTCATATTGGTGGCGCTTCTGGTGTGTCTGGTGGCGTTGATCGGTTTGCAAAACTTAAATCAAATCAACCAAAGCATGGGGTTCATGTATTCAGACAACCTGATGCCGATCAATCAAATCGGGACGGTGAACGCGGCTTTTAACAACATCCGCGGTGACATATATCGCTACCTGGTGGTGGAAGGCCAAAGACCGGCCACCCTGCAAACCATGACGGACAGGCAGACCCAGATCATCACCACCATGGACGAGTTTGCTTCAGGCGACTTATCCGTTGAGGAACAGAGCCTGCTGGCAGAATACAACGCTGCGATGGAAAAATTTAACGTGGCGTTGCAGGAGTATGTGGGTTTTGTGGACGCCGATGATGTAACCTCTGCTTTGGAGTCATTGGACGTGGGTGGGCATATTCTTGTCGCCCGCCAGAATACCACCGCCGTTTTGGATAAGATCACTGCCTTGAATCTTGGGTTGGCACATGACGCGATCGCAACTGCTGACACCAATTACAAACGAGTTCAAATTGTGATGGCCGTAATTGCTGTGATCGCCATGGCCCTGGCGGTGGCGTTGGGGGTATTGATCAGCAATTCGATCACCAAGCCACTCAAATTGATCACCGTATCCAGCGATCAGCTTTCAAAAGGCAATCTGCTGCGGGATATGTCTGAAAAGGATCGAAAGACATTTACCGACCGCAAAGACGAAATGGGAGATATTGGCAAATCATTTGGTAGATTGATCCAATACATGCAGGATATGGGGGCGGCTGCCAATCACATCGCCAACAGCGACCTCACCACTGATGTGGTTCCCAACTCTGACCTGGACGAATTAGGCGTGGCTTTCAAGCAGATGATCGAAAGCCTGCGTGCCACCATTACCCGCCTGATGGAGAACGCCAACCATCTCAGCGACGCCTCGCAGCAACTTTCGCTGGCGGCCAACCAGGCCGGGCAGGCGACCAACCAGATCGCCGCCACCATCCAACAGGTGGCCAAGGGAACCCAGGAGCAGGCCAGCATGGTCTCAAAGACGGCCACGGCTGTGACCCAAATGACCCAGGCCATTGAAGGTGTTGCCAAGGGCGCCCAGGAACAAAGCCAATCCGTTGCCAAGGCCTCCAGCACCACTGATCAGATCAACTCGTCCATTCAAAAGGTAGCCGACAGTGTGGCCTCCGTGACTGTGGACTCGAACACGGCGGCTGAGGCGGCCCGCAAAGGCACCATGACCGTGGAACAAACCCTGGCCGGCATGAACAGCATCAAGGATAAGGTCGGCCTTTCGGCTGAAAAAGTGCAGGAAATGGGCAAGAAATCGGAAGAAATCGGCGCGATCGTTGAGACCATTGAAGACATCGCTTCACAGACCAACCTGCTGGCCTTGAACGCGGCCATTGAGGCTGCCCGCGCCGGTGAACACGGCAAAGGTTTTGCGGTGGTAGCCGATGAAGTGCGCAAACTAGCCGAACGTTCCACGCTCTCGACCAAAGAGATCAATGAAATGATCAACGGCATTCTTTCCACCGTCTCAGAAGCAGTCAGGGCCATGGAAGAAGGCACCAAGGAAGTCGAAACTGGAGTTGTCAGCGCCAATCAGGCAGGCGCAGCCCTGGCTGATATTCTCTCCGCGGCAGAAGAAGTGAATAAACAGGCCATGCTGGCCGCTGAAGCCAGCACCCAGATGAGAGCAGCTTCAGAAGAATTGGTGACCGCTGTGGATTCTGTTTCTGCCGTTGTGGAAGAAAACACCGCTTCGACTGAAGAAATGGCTGCCAATTCTGGTGAGATTTCATCTGCCATTGAAAACATTGCCAGCGTCAGTGAAGAAAACAGCGCCGCGGTGGAAGAGGTCAGCGCCAGCGCAGAAGAGATGTCTGCCCAGGTGGAAGAAGTGACCGCATCCGCCAGCACCCTGGCTGATATGGCCGAGGAATTGCGCGGCATTGTCGCCCAGTTCAAGCTCACTTCTCAAGCCTAGAACGATTCTGTATCTTAAAGGTTGATATGGAAAAACAATTGGTGGTCTTTGAACTGGGCAGTGAGGCTTTCGGAATTGAGATAGCCTCTGTCGAAGGCATCGTAAAAATGCAGCAAATCACTCGCATCCCCTTCGCACCAGACTATATGCTGGGGATCACCAACCTGCGCGGCGTGGTGCTGCCAGTGATGTGCCTGAAGAAGAGGTTCGGTTTGCCGCTTGAAGAACCTACCCGTGAGACCCGCATCATTACCGTCAACATGGATGGCGTCAAAATGGGTATGGTGGTGTCTGCGGTCAGCGAGGTGCTTACCATCGATGAAAGTGTGATCGAACTGCCGCAGGGCATGATCAACGAGGTAAACGCCGAGTTCATCAACGGTGTTGCCAAGCTCGATAAGCGCCTGGTGATCTTGCTGGACCTGGAACATATTTTGACAGAAGAGGAAAAAAGAGCAGCGTCCAAGATGGCTGCATAATAACCAATCGTACGTGAAAACACCTGGAAGCCTAATGAAGCGCTTCCAGGTGTTTTTTTAGTGATTTTCTACGGTACTCGTTTCCATCACGCGGATGATCTCAACGATGGTCTGGTTGACGGGGGTGGGGATGCCCAGTTCCTTGCCGAGTTTGACCACCTTCTCACCAAACACTTCCACCTCGGTGGGTCGGCTGGCTTCAATATCCTGCAGCATGGAGGTTTTGCCATTGGGAGAAAGGGTGTTCAGTACGGGATACCAGTCATTGATATCCTGTCGGGTTAAATTGATGTTTCGCGCTTGCGCCAGCGTTACCACCTCTTGCATCAGGGCTTCCATGAGAGCCTGAGCATGGCGGTTGGAATGAAATACTCCGTAGGGCGCGCGTAATACCGCGGAGGCCTGGTTGACACCCACATTGACCATGAACTTCCACCACAAAGTGCGTAACATGTCGGTCGGGATCTCATATTGGATGCCGGCTTTCTCAAAAGCTTCTTTCACCCTCAAAACCTTTGCGCTGGGGGTGGAATTATCCGCTTCGCCAAAGATGTGCCTGCCAGGCTTGGTATAGGTGACGCGGTTGCCTTCACGCACGGCGTCAATGCCGACCGAGATGGCATAGAGTACCTTCTCCTTGCCAAATTCGGCGGAGATGATCTCTTCACTATCAAGGCCGTTCATGACCGAGAGAAAGAGGGTCTCGGGTTTCACCAGAAGTTGGATGCCGGCCAGGGCATCAGACAATTGTGGATGTTTCAGCGCCACGATGATCAAGTCCAGGGGTTCGGTGGGAAGGCTGGGTTCAATAACGTTGAAATGACAGACCTTTGAGTTGATTACCAGTCCATCCTGTTTCAGCCTTTCAGCGCGAGCCGGGTCTGCGATCAGCCCCGTCGAAAATTCTGGAACTGCGGCAAACCGGTCCGCGAAAAAGGCACCCATGGCTCCGGCACCAAGAATGCCGACACGATTAATTTGGTTCATGAAGAATCCTATATTGATTAACGTCAGATGATTTTGCCATAAAATTGGGCATTCGAAAACCCTCAAAGGTAGGTATACTAAATTGAGATATCTTATCCACTTTACTGTCCAAGGAGATGAATTATGAGCACCCCCCCCGTCATGCCGCCTGCGGTACCACCAGCCCAGAACCCGGAAGTCACCAGTGATGATCGTGTTTGGGTGTTATTGTGCTTCTTACTCACCCCGATAATCCCTATCGTAACCTTGTTTTTAGACGACAAGAAAAACCGGCCTTTCATCAAGTATCATACCATGCCCACCCTCGTGCTGGGCGTGGCAGAAGGGATCTTTGTTTCCATTTTTGCTTTGATTCCGTTCATCGGATATTTAGGCGGACTGGTGTGGATCTTAAACCTCATTTATGCCCTCAAGGCTAACAGCGGTAACTATGTTGACATCCCGGTGATCAGCGAGTTTGTCAAAAAACAGGGTTGGTAATCTGCGTAATAAACATATCAAAGTGAAGGATTTCCCTGCGAGTGACCTCGCAGGGATTTTTTATCTCAAACCAGTTATCTGATTCACCCTACGATCAAGCCGGGCGTTTTACTCTTGCAGGCTGAAATAAGTTTTTACTCATGCTAATTTTCCCTGCGTTTAATATTCAGAGGATCAACCCGGATGGATTGATCCTCTGAAAGCTTTGAAAATCAAACGTTTACTTCAGCCAGAAGAAGAATCCTTCCAATTCGATGGCATATACCCGGTAGGGTTTGGGGCCAACCAGGGCTTCACTATCATTAATGAAAACGGTGGGGGTGCCGTAGAAATTGGTGTTGCGGATCTGTTTGAAGAGACTCTGTATCTCTGCTTCTGTTTGTGGATCACTGGCGCAGGTTTCAATGGCAGGGGCATCCAACCCGAGGTCGGTGAGCATCTGGTTGATCTGGTTCTCATCTTCCAGGAATTCAGACTCTTTGGTGAACAAAACATCGTTCATCTGCCAGTACTTCTCTTGATCGGCGTCGTAAACGCAGGCACCAATGCGTGAGAGGTAATCGGTTTTAAGCTTGGTGGGATATTCACCAAAGTAGAACTCGGGTTGATATTTTTCCACCAGTTTCTTGATATCCGGGTAAGCTTTGCGGGTATATTCGCAGGCGTAACAACCCACGAACACCAGTTTGTTCTCTGAGCCGGAGTATTTCACCGGCCATTGGCTCAAGTCGACTCCATCCAGGGTCAACACACCGCCGTTTTCGAGGTTGCCTGGAACCGGGCAGGCACCTTCGGCGGAGCTGGAGATCTTATTATTTTCACCGGTTGGATCAAAAACACAAAAACCGGGCTGATTAGCCCCGTTACAAGAGCCGGTGGTGTAAAAGAGATACAATCCGCGCAGCATGAAAAAGCTGGCAGCCAGTAGAATGACAAAAAAGATCCATGAAAGCAATTCAAAGCGCTTGTTGAGAAAGCGGGCTAATTTTTCAGAGCGGTTGATGGCCTTGCCGAGGATTTTGGCTTTCATCTTTTCATCGAAGCCAGTGGTGCACGGGCGGAAGGTGATGCGGTGGAAGACACAATCCAGGGCTTCTTTGGCCAGGCGGCGGTTGGCAGCACTGAATATACCCAAAATGGAGAGAATAACGGCGGCAACGATACAAAACATGGTTAGAGAACCTTTCTGATCTTTTTCAGGTTTTCAACGAAACTTTCGGCTTCCTGCAGCGTATTGTAGAAGTAAACCGAAGCTCTGACCGATCCTTTGAGTTGTTGTTGATTGAACCAGGAATGTACGCAGTGCTGCCCGGAACGAACACAGATACCGGCCATCTGGTCGAGCATGAGCGCCACCCGGTGTGAATCAATGCCATCGATGTAAAAAGTGAATATTCCGCTGCGCAAAGCCGGGTCGGCAGGGCCGATCAGGTGAAATCCCTGGATGTCACGACAGCCCTCCGTTATGGCCTGGTTAAGCAGAAATTCCTGTTTCTGGATGGCATCAAAGCCCACCTTTTGCAGGTAGCACGCGGCTTCACCCAAGCCGATGATGCCGGCGTAATCTTGCAGCCCGGCCTCGAATTTTTCAGGAATGGGTAAAAATTCAGCGTTATCATAAGTTGAATTGGCGACGGTATCGCCTCCCACCAAAAATGGGGACAATTTTTCGAGGAGTTTAGATTTTCCATATAGCACGCCGGTGCCGGAAGGCCCCAACATTTTGTGACCAGAAAAAGCCATGAAATCGACATCCAGCGAGCGCACATTGATCTTGCGGTGCGGAATGGTCTGGGCGGCATCCAGCAGTACCAGTGCGCCGGCCTTGTGGGCGGCCTTGATGACCTGTTCAGCGGGGATGGAAACGCCATCCAGGTTGGAAGTGTAACCCAAAGACACCAGCTTGACACCGGTGGAAAGCGCCTTTTCGAAAGAGTCCAAGTCAAAACGACCGTCCGCGAGGGGCGCAAGCACCTCAAGTTTAATGCCAATGCGTCTGGCAAGCGTTTGCCATGGGATGAGGTTGGAATTGTGTTCCTTGCCGCCGATCAGCACCACATCGCCCGCCTGAAGACCAAGTGAAAAGGCCACCAGGTTGATGCCCTCGGTGGCGTTGCGCATAAAAATGATCTCCTGTTCGCGAGTCGCGCCGATCAATTTGGCCAGTTGTTGACGGCTTTCATCCACCAGGCGAGTGACGGTGGCGGCCAGGTGGTGGTTGCTGCGTCCGCTGCAGGCTGGGTATTCGGTGTAATACCTGGTGATGGCATCAATGACCTGCTGTGGGCGCAAGCTTTGGCAGGCGGAATCCAGGTAAATGACTGCCCGGGAGTTGTCTTTTGGGTTAAGCAGGGGAAAATCGTGGCGATAGTCTAAAAGATTCATGCGATATTTTTATCTCTACGATCAAGATTCGTTCTATTATAAACCATCCATTGGAGGCTTGTTCTTTATCGGGCAATAGAATTTATGATTGACTCATTTCGAATTCATGTGCTTTTAATGGATTATTTATCGAATAACCTTAAAATAAGATTAATAAACAAACCACCAAAAACTCATCACAAAATTGCGGGGCTTTTCAATTGATTTTTCGTATTAATTACATAAAACCAGAAAAGACCCAAATTAACGCATCCAATTTTCCTGTGTACTCGGCAGCCCTTAATGGGGGACTGTCAAAATTGTTCATCTGAAATTAAAAAAATATCGGTTGGAGTTACTTCTCAGTTATTATCGTAACTTTGGTGGGAACAGGAGTGAATACATCATGGAAAAACAAACTGCGGTGGCTTCTGCGAAGGGTTCGCGCGCGCACTTTTCCTTTCAAATCCTAGGTCTGGGAGTTTTACTCCTGTTGGGCATCAGTGGATTCGCGTTCCTGGAGTTGGGACGGATGCGCGCTGACAGCATGACACTGCTCTGGATGGGTCGAATTTTCATAGCGGGCGCCTTATTGGGATTGGTGGTTTATGCTTTGATCATGACGAGACGATCCTCTCGGACAAATTCTTCATCCGCACTTGAGCAGGCTGGTTCTGATCTGGCGGGAAAAGATGTGCCGGCTTTGGCCGGCGGATTGACCGCGCTGGTGCAGGGTGACCTGACCCGCCGATTGAGCCTGAGTGCCCAACCTGTGGATGAAACGAAATATGCAGGGAAGCTATCCGCTTCCGTGAACCAGATCATCGCCAGCCTGCAGGAGTGCAGCCGTTCTTACAACTGGATCACTGATGAACCCTGCCACCGACTCTTCTACGTGGGAACCGACAGTTTTCAAGAAGGTCAGATGGCCGCTCAAGCCATGGGTGAACTTACCGGGGGCAGCGGCAACGTGCTGGTGGTGGGGGTGTATGTGCAAGACAACCTGGTGTTGCGGAAGAATGGTTTTATTCACACCTTGACTGAGAAGTTTCCAAACCTCAGCATAACGCAAAATTTTGACCGCGCCACCATGGATGAAGACACGTTCAAGTCCGCCTTCAAGGCCGCTTTGGCATCAACACCCAACCTGGTGGGGTGTTACCTTACCGAAATGGAATCACTACACAAAACATCTGAAATCCTGCAGAGCCTGGGTAAACTGGGTTCGATCAAACTAATCAGTCATGACCTGAATGACAACCTGGCTGGCTTGATCGAGAAGGGGGCTGTTTCAGCTTCGATCTCACAAGATCCATTCATCCAGGGATATGATCCGGTCATACATCTTTACAACAACCTGGCTGCCGCCTGGGTGCCCACAACGCCGCGCCTGTTGATCGAACCTAAGATCGTTACAAAAAAGACTCTTGAACAGAATTGGAAGATCGGGCAGGGAGGGGTGCAATCGAGAGAAATGCTTGATGCCCGGCCGGAACCTCTCGAAAGACAAGCAGGAGCCAAGGTCTCACAGCAAAAAAGGATCAAAATTGCCATGGTGACGCCGGTGGATGTGACCTTCTTTGATCAGGTAAAGAGCGGCGTATTGGCAGCCGCGCGCAAACTGCAAAACCTGAACGTGCAGGTGGATTGGCTGGTTGCTAAAGACCCGCAAGGGAAAAAAGGCATCATGGTGCCTGCTGCCATATGCGGGCCGTATCTTGAGGAATTGGCCAGCCAGGGTTATGACGCCATCGGCATCTGCATGGCCGACTCAGGGTTGATCCCTTATATCAACCGGCTGATCCAAAAGGGTGTGCCAGTGGCTGCATTTAACTCGGAACCGGGCAGTTTGCGCGCATTGATGCTGATGTTGGTGGAGCGTGCGCAGCAACTTCAAAAAGCCAGCTTTGATCTCGAGACTGCCTCGCAGCAAGCCATGCAAAGCACCGACCAGGTGGCCAATACCATCATTCAGATCGCCAAAGGTGTCAGTGATGAAGCCTCGATGATGAACAAAGGCACCAACAGCGTTCAAGACATTGTCAAGACCATTGCCCAGATCACAAAGGGCGCCCAGGAACAATCGGAGGCATCTGAAAAAGCCGTGGCGGCTTCAGCGCAGATCGCCAACGCGGTGGAAGCCACCACCCAGGCCATCCACCTGGTCAATACGGCTGCCTCCAAATCCACCGATATTGCCCGGGAGGGAACCCAATCGGTGCAGCTCACCCTGCAGCATATGGATAGTATCCAGGAGGCCGTGGGATCCTCGGCCGCTTCGGTGCAACAGATGCAGACCTATTCAGAGCAGATCGGCGCCATTGTGGAGACCATCCAGGATATCGCTGACCAAACCAACCTGCTGGCGTTAAACGCAGCCATTGAGGCCGCCAGGGCAGGGGAGCACGGCCGTGGATTTGCCGTGGTCGCCGGCGAGGTGCGCAAACTGGCTGAAAAATCGGCCAATGCCACAGCGGAGATCGCAGAAATTGTGCGCAACACCCAAAAGAACATTTCCAAGACGACCAGCTCCATGCAAACCACCACAGAACGAGTACAGTTAGGCAGCGCCCAGGCAGTCAGTTCAGGCAAAGCCCTTGATGAACTGCTGACATCAGCTGTTGAGATGCAGGGGCAGGCCCAACAAGCGCAAAAGATCAACGAACCCTTGATGGAAGTGGTGGATTTGCTCAACGCTTCGATCGAACGCGTGTCTGAAGTGATCAAAGAAAATTATCTTTCAACGGTGGAGATCGATCAACACGCCAGTTCCACGCTTGAGGTGATCGAGTCTGTGGCGGCGCTCAGCGAACAGAATGCGGCGGCGGCCCAACAAATTTCGGCATCCACGCAAGAAGTGGCTGCCAGTGTGCACGAAATGAGTCAATCGGCGATCATGCTGGCGGCGATTGCCAATGAGATGAAAGCCTCAACGGTGCGCTTCAAGTTGGAAGGGTGAGGTTTGTCAGGATACTGACAAGAGCGTAGATACCAAAGCCGATGATCACGGCCCCCGAGAGGCGGTTAATCCATTTCAAGCCGGAGAGTGAAAAGCGTCCGCGAAAGATCGATACCAGGCTGCTTAGCAAGAGCCACCAGGCGGAGGAACCGCAAAATACGCCCAGCACCATCAAGCCAGCAGAGGCGTAGTTACCACCACCGCCAGCAAGCCCCAGACCACTGAAGATCGCGGCAAACGACAGGATGGTCATGGGGTTGGTCAGGGTAAGAAAAAGGGTTGAGGCGTAGGCTCCCAGCAATCCTTTGCGGTCTGAAGAGGCAGGGGTTTCGGCTGGTTTGGTCAGTATGGTTTTAATCCCCAGGTAGCACAGGAACAACCCGCCCACCAGGCGGATCCAGAATTGCTGGCTCACCAAAAAATCAGACACTAACGCCACGCCAAAAGCGGCTATGCTGCCGTAGATGGCGTCCGCGCTGGCTGCGCCGAGTCCTGAAAGCAAACCGGCACTGCGGCCGTCCGTGAGGGTGCGCCTGATGCACAAGACGCCGATCGGACCGACTGGCGCGGCAATGGAAAAACCAAAAAGCAATCCTTTGAGTAAAAAGTTAATCTCCAATGAAGTTCCTCGATGAGTTTTGAGTCAGATTATTCTTGGGGGGCGTGATCTTTTTTCAAGCGGTCGCGGCGGCGTTTAGCGATAAAAAGAAGCAACAACGCAGCCACCAAACCGATCCACCAGCCGTTGGGTGGAAAGATCAAATACACCAGGTATGCGACACAAGCTATGAAGGCGATTGCCAGCACCCAATCGAGGGTGTTCATATCCTTAAACAAGCCTCTAAACAAATTCATGCAATACCTTTCCAATGCGGTTCCTGGTTTTAAGGAACGTCTGCCAGGTTTAGGATTATTCGAGTTTTACGCCTTCATTGGCGATCTCGTTGTCTTCGACATAGCGGCGCGGCATGGCGAGTGAAGACCAACCGCCGGCTTCTTGCAGCACAAAGGGATCGGTGCCGTGGCGGGCGGCGGAAGTAGCCCAAAAATGCCGGCAGTCGTGGGCTGAGAGGCCGAAAATGCCGATCTTTTCACCTAAATATCCTACACGCGCGGTAATGGCGCGTTCGCTCATGCCGCTAGCTCCCAATTCTTCATTGCGCAGACTTCTACGGAGGATCAATCCTCCAGGCGGGATGTCTCCATGCGTTTGATAGGCCTCCAGGGCGGCATAGGTGTCGCGGGTGAGGTGATGGATCTGTTCTTTGTTCACCTTTGGTCTGAAGAACCTGAGTTGACGCTGAGACAGGTCAAAATCACTCACCGAGAGCGCGGCGACTTCGCCAACACGCAAGCCGTGATCCAGTAACAGGCAGATCAGGAAGGCGTCACGCCTGCCTTGAGGTGTGTTGGGTTGAATTTTCAGTTGTTTGGCTTGTTCTGGGGTGAGTTTAACAGGTTCGGCTTTTTTAAGCCCAATGCGGGTGACTTCACGTTTGGCATCAATGCGGTTTTGTTCGCGAAAACTATATCCCTGCACGGCGCGGATGAGGGCGTATTCCTGGGGCAGCAGGGCGCCGGCCTGCATGGCCAGGCGGGCATAGGTCTTGATGGTGGAGAGGTGCACATTGATGCTTTGGATGGCGTAACCGTGCTCGACCTGCCACTTGACGAAGGCCTCCACCAGTCCCCAGGTGACCACCCGCCAGGCGGAGGGTTCATCTGCCAATGAGCCGGTGCGCACACGAACCAAGGCCAGGAACTCACGGAATAATTCAAGATCGGCATCCTGGCGGCGCAGGGTTTGCTCGGCCCTGCGGGAGCGGTAATCGACAAAACGCGATTCGGCGGCCGCCTGGTTGGCGCGTTCACCGATCAGGCTGGCCAATTCACCTGGCAGCAAAGGTTGAATGTTATTGTTTCCACGGATCGGGCCGGTCTTACTCATGGATTCATTTTACACGATAATTAAAGACTGACCTGGTAGGCAGAATTGTTTTTCACTTTGGATGTGGCTATAAT
>CAYYRU010000017.1:2344-20117 GCA_964474095.1 uncultured Anaerolinea sp. | reverse complement strand
TCAGGGTTGGAAAGAACTTTGTCGGCCAGCGAGCGGGCTGTTTCCTGGTCAAAACCGCGTGCTTCATAGATCAAGGCCAGTTCTTCGGCTTCCTCCTCTGGGGAGGTTTGGATCTCTTCGGATTCGGTGGCGATCTGGTGGGCATACAGTTCGCGTGAAGATTGCACCGACAGCCATTCACCCAGGGCCATCGATATAGCGCCTGCCAGCAAACCAGCCACACCCGCGATCAACACGCCTTTGCCTGCGGCAGTGGCGCCCGCCACGCCCATCACCAGGCTGAGATTTGAGACCAACCCGTCGTTGGCGCCCAAAACTGCCGCCCGCAGGGCGTTTCCTCCGGCAGACCGGTGACGGCCTTCAAGCTGCATCAAGACCCCTCCGGCGAGGCCACCTTTTACGGTGCCGGTGATCTGTTCAAGTAGCATGGAGTGAGATTTTTCCTGGGCCTGCATATGAGCGGCACCACTTATTTGAGAATAACCGACCTGTCCGGTCTGTTCCATGCCCTGCAGGGTGGGCAGGATCATGCTGGTGCCAAAGCGTTTTCCAAGCCGCACCAGGGTGCGGTTGCGCCAGTCAGGTTTATACGGAGGGATCACAAGACCGGCCGCTGCAGCTTGTTTAACCCAGTGTTCGGCATGTTCCGTCTCGGTTTTTGAAATGCGGCGATACACTTCAGCAATACGTGGATCCTGCTCAATCTCAGACATGGTTTGATACAATAAGGCGCTATTGCATTCTTCAACGTAAGCCTTGAACATCGGGTTGTTCTTATTCATGCCACTATCCTTAAACCAAATGGATTTATCAATCTCTTGATTATAACTGAGGAAATATGAATGAAAAACTGCCCTCGATGAAGAGGGCAGTTTCTATATCAAATTCTCTATAAAAAGATTCAAGTTAGCTGGATTTACCGGCTTCGAGGGCGCGTTGCTCGAGTTCTTTATGCAGGGAGGCGATATCCTTGGGGATGAAGAGTATCGCCAGGAAGAGGAAAATAACACACAAAGACCAAGCTGCGGTGCAAATGGTTTTTATTGAGAACCCTACCGATGTGGCATCTGCCAGCAATCCTGCCAGGATGGGAGCCGTCCAGGCGCCTCCGGTTTCAATCAGGTTCTCGATTGAATGAGCAGAGGCCCGCACTTCAGGCAGCGTCACATCGTACATGGTGGAGATGATATTCGGAGAAGCGAAAGGCATGAAAAACGCAGTCAGGCCCAACAAAACTCCAAATAAAAGAACCTGCTCGTTGGGCGTGTTCATTGCCAGGAGGAGTCCGACCATCCCCAAGACGACGCCAATTTCGCTGGCGATCAACCGGCCGCCCTTGTTCTTCTTGAAGATCTTATCTCCAAGCCATCCGCCGGCTGGATATCCGGCAGCCATAAGAATAATCGCAGGAGCCATGATCAACAATGTCGTGGTTTCGTCATAACCACGTTCCGTACCCAGATAGCCAAAAATGTAATAAGTGATCACGTTCCAAGGAAAGACACCCGTAAAACCTTGGGCATACACCATCCACAGGCTTTTCATTTTGAAGATCTTGCTGAGAGATTTCCAGCTAAATTTTTGTTGTTTTACTTCTACTCCCTGCAGTTCATCCTCTCCGCTACCCCTTGGAACGTCTTTGACTGTGAAGAAAATGACAATGGCCAACACGATTCCCAATGACCCTGTGATGATGAAGATATTCTTCCAGCCCCCCAACGCTTCGGTAAGCATTAAAGCAACCACCATGCCAATCAAATAGCCGATGGGTTGAGTTAACTGCAAAATGCCATAAACCTTACCCCGCACCTTGGGGGAGTATAGGTCAGACACCAGGCTGTACATACCGGGATAGCTGGAATCATCGATGCCGGTTGACGCGCGGGTTACAAGGAAGGCTTTAAAATTTGGAGCCAGGGCACTTAACCAGGTGGTCGATCCCCAAAGGAAGGACGCGATCGCCAGGAGTTTGCCACGGTTATATTTATCGCTAAGCCATCCCCACAATGGGTAGAAGAGAGTTCCAACAATTAATGCGCCTGAATTGATCAAGCCCCATTGAAAATAAGACATCTTAAACGTATCCATGATGGGGGTTTGGAGCGGACCGATGAGGAGTTTATCGGTTTGATGCAAGAGCATAAAAAGGAAAAACACAACAATGGTGATTTTGGCATTGCGATTGATCCGTGGCTTGACATCCTTAGCTTCAATAACGGTCATGAAATGCTCCTTGTGGGAATAAATAATTAGCTGATGCGGTAAATTGTAGACCTGAATGTGGTCAGTGTCAATTTGTGAGAAAACAATCCGATAGATTGCGCGTAGTCAACAAGGAAAGATAATTAATGACAGACAAATAAGGTACAATTACCTACAATGGTGATGTCTGATGAAATTCGAAGAGACGATTTACGATGATTAACTCTCACATTCGACTTGTGATCGTGGATGATTATCCGGTAGTGTTGAGCGGATTGGTTTCGATGTTAAAAAACCATGAAGAGTTTGAGCTGGTGGGGGTGGCCAATAATGGTCGTAAGGCAATCGACCTGGCCAGAGAGCAAAAACCCGATGTGGTGATCATGAATCTTAACATGCCTGAAGTGGACGGAATTGAAGCCACCAGAGAGATCAGGAAAAATAACAGTAACGTTCATGTACTTATTTTTTCAGGGATCAATACCAGTGACAGAGTCGTTCCAGCTTTAAATGCAGGAGCCATTGGTTTCATTCTGAAGGACGCAACGGAACCCGAAATCATGCAGGCAATTCATAATGTGGCCAGGGGAGAAGCCTGGTTGCATCCCTCGGTGATCAACCACGTTCTAAAACAAATGAGCAACCCTGAAGAGAAAGACGGCCTGGTTGATCGGTTGACAGAACGCGAACTGGACGTATTGCGTTATATGGCGAAAGGGTTTTCCAATCAGGAGATCGCGAAAATGATGGTCTTAAGTGTGGCCACCATCCACACACACGTCAGCAGAATTCTGGCAAAACTCGAGGTTTCAAGCCGGACCCAGGCTGTGATCTATGCCATGAAAGCCGGGGTGATCTCGCAGCTCCAGGATGAGACGAAAGAACCGGAATAAAGATAACAGTTCCCATCATCTCAATTATCGATAAGGGTCATCATTAATGATGACCCTTATTTCATTATTTATCAGGCGTCCAATTTCAACCATTCTCCAGACGGCATAAAACAGGACCCTCTTTATACTTCAATCGTAAAAGTTGCTAATATATGCACCGATCTGGAGGAAAAAATGGAAAACCGTCTGATCAAAGCCTGGATGTCTACCCCGGTAATCACTGTTACACCGGATACACGATTGGAAGACGCTCGCGAATTGATCGCCGAAAAAAACATTCGCGTGTTACCGGTGGTTGAGAACGACGTACTGGTTGGAATCATCACCAAACGCGGATTGTTGAGACTGGATCTCTCCATGCTTGGCGAGGATTCGTGGCAGATTCAATCGAGCACTGAAGAGCGCAAGGTCGGAGACTCCATGACCTTGAAACCTTTGACCATTCTTCCTGATTTCACTGTTCCAAAAGCCGCCAGAGTGATGCTGGAGAACAAGATCACAGCTTTGCCAGTGGTGGAAAAAGGAAAGCTGATCGGCATCCTGACCAATTCTGACGTGTTGCGCTTCTTAATTTCCACTTACGCTGAAGTTAAGAAACCCATTCTGGTGAAAAACTACATGACTGATGAGGTTGTCACGGTGGAACGGTTCACCAGCCTGCTTGAAGCCCACCGCCTGATGGGAACAAAAAGGATCCGCAGTTTGCCGGTGGTTGAAGGTGAAAAACTGGCTGGCCTGGTCACCCGCACTGACTTGATGAGCAGTGATCCTTCTCGACTTGAGTCACGCAATAATCAAGAGCTCTCACTCAAAATTTTGACCCAGGATGTCGAAAAAGTAATGACCGCGCCTGTTCGCACCATTAATCAGGATCAAGAAGTAGTGGACGCAGCGAAATTAATGGTGGAGCACAAGATCCATGTATTGCCAGTGGTGGACCAACTTGGAAAGATGGTTGGCATTATCACTGAAAGCGACCTGTTCTTGATGATCATTCAGAAATTCTTTTAGTCCAAAGGTAGAAATCACAAGGAACATGCGATGAAAAAATTAATGGTATTGCTTGGCACATTATTGGTAATCGGGTTGTTCTCTGGTTGCACATCGACCCATTCATCCAAAGAAGCAGCCCAGAATCTGACTCCCTCCCCAGAGGAAGTAACAGGCTTGCCCACTCCATCTTCCCAGACGGAAACAATCACGATTTATGCACCGGTTTCCACCTCATCCATTCCTGTGATCCTGGCTGCTCAAAACATGCCAGAGGTGAATCTGGTGCTCTACACGGATCAATCGCAAGCGAATGCGGAATTTATCCGCGGCGATGCAGATGTGTTGGTCAGCGGCCTTTCTGTAGGTGTCGATATGCGAAGGAATGGTGTGCCCGTTCAGGTGGTCAACTCTTTTGTCTCGGGCTTGTCTTACCTGGTGAGTTACGGACAGCCGCTTAACAGTCTGGATGAGTTGGATGGCAAATCTGTGTATGTGCCTTTCGAAGGTTCACCGATAGATCAGGTGATGAACTTTTTGGTAACAGCCAATGGGTTGAAATGGAAAGAAGACGTCACCCCGGTTTATGCGCCATTTGATTCATCAATCGCATTGTTAAAAGAAGGCAAACTTGAGATTGTGGTGTTACCAGAACCTTCTGTCACGCTGGTGGAGGATGTTCCAAATGTCTTCGTCAATCTGGATCTGGCGGCTGAATGGGATATAGCCACAGGAGTCGAAGGTGGGTATCCGCAGGTGGCCACATTTGTTTCCACGGAATGGGCGAGTTCTCATAATGATACCATTCTCGCTTTCAATCAAACGCTGCAAGACGTCATCGAGCAAATTGAAAAGGATCCTGCTGCTGCAGTCGAGCAGGTGAAGGATTACTACAAGATCCCGGCTGATAAATTATTGACCTCACTTTCACGCACCCGCTATTCCTATGTCGCGGGTCAGCAGATGCAGACAAGCATCGAAATGTACTATGCAACCATTGGAGCGCCACTGGATGAAAACTTCAAGGATTTTTATTTCGTCGCTGCTCACTGAGGTCATCGGGGTTGTTGTGATCCTGGTGGCATGGGGGGGGATGGCTCTTTTCTATCCCCCCTACATTCTGCCTTCACCACTTGAGACTCTTAGTTCCGGTGTCGGGATGGTGCCGGTGGATCTGATGAGACATCTGCTGATCACCCTGGCCAGAGTGATGGCAGGTTTCAGTTTGGCTTTTTTGGCTGGAACATCCGCAGGCATTTTGGCAGTGGTTTTAGGCTGGCAAAAGCCTTTGAATTCGATCATGGTTGCATTGCAAGTCATTCCCGGTACGATTTTGGCAGTGATCTTTGTGCTGTTATTTGGCATCGGCAACCTGACCCCCACCGCGCTGGTGGCTTTTCTTACACTTCCCACCATTGCCATCAATACAGCCAACGCGCTTTCTGCCAGAAGAAAAGACGGAGAGGCTTACTTGAAAACGTTGCACGCCACGCGTTGGCAACTGCTGCGATACAGTTACTTACCGGCAATGATCCCCGTGACCCAGAGTAATTTCAGCCTGGGACTGAGCATGGCCGTCAAAGTGGTGGTATTGGGTGAATTCATTGGCTCGCAAAACGGCCTGGGTTATCTTTTCAACCATGCCAGATTGATCTTTAACATGCAGGAAGTCTTCTTTTACTTAATGATCCTGATGGCATTTTCTCTTCTACTGCAATTCATCCAGACGCTGGTGTTTTCGATGCCGCTGAGAAAATTCGCTTTCCCGGAGGCGGTATGAGCAAAATTGCTGTGAGGAATCTGGTTAAGGCGTATCAACAACAACTGGTTATCGATCAGCTCTCGTTTACCCTTGAAGCCGGTGAGCGGTTGGCCTTGTTTGCCCCATCTGGAGCAGGCAAAACAACTCTACTAAAAATTCTTGCCGGATTGGATAAACCGGATGCGGGAAGCGTGCTCATTGAAGAACAGATGCCTGCGATGCTCTTTCAAGAACCGCGCTTGTTTCCATACATGACGGTCGAAGAGAATATTCATTTGCCAATTAAGTTGAGTGGGCAATCCTGGACCGAGAAATTGATCGAGGATTACGAGAACTGGCTTACTGTGTGCGAACTTTCAGACTTTCGGAATAAATACCCCTTCCAGCTTTCAGGAGGAATGCGTCAAAAAGTCGCCCTGGTGCGTGGATTGCTCTGGCACCCTAAGATGGCCTTTCTGGATGAGCCTTTCAATTCCATAGGTATGTCAGCGCGCAGGAACATCATTGAGGTTGTGAAAAAACAGAATCCTGATCTTACGTTATTGCTCGCGACTCATAACCTGGAAGAAATCGCGTTATTGGCAGATTCAGTGTTGTACTTTTCAGGAAACCGTTTAGAAAACCCTTTAAAGATCAGCGCACCAAAATTTGTGACCAAATTTGCCGGATTCATTAACGAATTAAATGAGAATGAACCAGGCGATTCAAGCTTAAAAAGGAGAATTCATGACTACAGCTCCCAATTCCTCACCCTGTAACATAGAAGCAAATCACCCGCAATTTAAGGAACTGCAAGCCTATATAGACGGCTTGCATATTCAAGCGGATGATCCCAGACGTAAAGATACCTTGATCATGACCCTGCACCGCGCCCAAAAGATCTTTGGTTATCTTCCTGAAATTGTGCAGGTGTTCATCGCCAAACAATATTCCATCCCACATTCCGAAGTTTCTGGTGTGATCAGTTTCTATAACTTTTTCACAACCACGCCAAAAGGCAAAATTCAGGTTAACGTGTGTCTTGGTACTGCCTGCTATGTGAACGGTGCCGATAAGGTGTTGCAGGAATTTGAGCAAGTGTTGGGGATCAAGTCTGGTGAAGTGACCGGCGACGGTAAGTTTTCGATCGAGAGCCTGCGCTGTGTTGGCGCCTGTGGGCTGGCCCCTGTGGTTACGATCAACGAGAAGGTCTATGGCAAGGTAAAACCCGGTGACGTCGGAGATATCCTTGAGAAATTCTTTGTCAGTGAAGAGACTGCTAAAACGGAGGCCGCCAATGTCTGAAATTCGTTCAATGGAGCAATTGACCAGCGCATATGAGCAGTATAAGGAATTGCTGGCCACAAGACTGGGTACGGTGGTGGATGACGATACCGTCATGATCTTGATTTGTGGTGGAACTGGCTGCCATGCGTCAGAAAGTGAAAAGATCGTTCAGAACTTTGAACAAAACATCGTAAAACACCATCTTGAGGGCAAGGTGTTCGCCTCCATTTCAGGTTGTTTTGGTTTTTGTGAGAAGGGGCCGATCGTCAAGATCTTCCCTGAAAACGTGTTTTACGTTCAGGTAAAACCTGAAGATGTGGATGAGATCTTTGAACAACATATTGTGAGTGGAAAGAAGGTAACCCGTCTACTGTATGAAGATCCGATCCTGAAGGAAAAAAAGGAAAGTTCAGAAGATATATCCTTCTACAAATTGCAGCAACGTGTGGCGCTTCGCAATTGTGGTTTGATCAATCCTGAAAAGATCGAAGAATACATCGCCACAGGCGGTTATCAGGCCATCGCCAAAATATTAAACGGCATGACCCAGCAGGAGGTCATCGCTGAAATGTTGGCCTCAGGCTTGCGCGGGCGGGGTGGGGCAGGGTTCCCCACCGGCAAGAAATGGGAGTTTGCCAGCAAATACAGCAGTGAAGAAAAATTCATCATCTGCAACGCTGATGAAGGCGACCCGGGTGCCTTCATGGACCGCTCCATCATGGAAGGGGATTCGCACAGCGTTATCGAAGGCATGACCATTGCAGGATATGCCATCGGTGCCCACCAGGGATACGTTTACATCCGCGCGGAGTACCCGTTGGCGGTTCACCGTCTTGAAATTGCCATCGCGCAGGCTCGCGAGTCTGGCTTGTTGGGCAAGAATATTCTGGGCAGTGGGTTTGATTTTGATATTGCCATCCGTTTGGGAGCGGGCGCTTTCGTTTGCGGTGAAGAAACCGCGTTGATCCACTCGCTGCAAGGCATGCGCGGAGAACCTGCCACTAAACCGCCTTTCCCGGCTGAAAGTGGGTTGTGGAACAAACCCACCATTGTCAATAATGTTGAGACCCTGGCAAACGTGCCAGTGGTATACACCAAGGGCGCGCAGTGGTTCAACAATATTGGTACTAAAACTTCCAAGGGTACCAAGGTGTTCGCCCTGGCCGGCAAGGTCAATAACGTTGGTCTGGTTGAAGTGCCCATGGGCACCACCCTGCGCGAGATCATTTTTGAGATCGGCGGCGGCATCAAGGGCGGCGCGCAATTCAAAGCCGCTCAAACAGGCGGCCCCTCGGGAGGATGCATCCCCAGCCAATACCTGGATACTCCCATTGACTACGAATCCCTGGCCTCCATTGGATCCATGATGGGGTCGGGCGGCATGATCGTGATGAGTGAACATGATTGCATGGTTAACATCGCGCGTTTCTACATGGAGTTCATTGTGGAGGAATCATGCGGACGTTGCGCTCCCTGCCGCATCGGTAACAAACGCATGCTTGAGATTCTTACGGCCATCACAGAAGGCCGCGGCACTGAAGCGGATCTGGATGAGCTGCAAGCTTTATCAGAGACGATTATTGATACCTCCCTTTGTGGCCTGGGGCAAACGGCTCCAAACCCGGTGCTCAGCACCATGAAATATTTCATGGATGAATACCGTGCCCATGTGATCGAAAAACGCTGTCCGGCCGGGGTTTGCCAGAAACTACTTAAATACGAAATTGTGCCTGAAAAATGTATTGGCTGTACCTCTTGCGCCCGTGGATGCCCGGTAAGCTGTATTTCTGGCTCGGTCAAACAGGTGCATACGATCGATCAATCCAAATGCATCAAGTGCGGTGCATGCATGACCCGCTGTAAATTTGGCGCTGTGGTGCGGAATTAAGGAGATGAAGATGATTAACCTGACGATTGATGGACAACCCGTAAGTGTGCCAGAAGGAACCACTGTTCTGGATGCGGCTCGAAAGATCAACCTGGATATTCCGACCTTATGCTATTTGAACCTGGAAAAGATCAAATACCTGAATAAAGTGGCATCCTGCCGGGTGTGCGTGGTTGAAGTGGAAGGACGCCGTAACCTGGCGCCCTCCTGTGCGACCCCTGTGGCTGAAGGTATGAAAGTGGTTACCAACTCCAAAAGGGTTCTGGCCTCACGCCGCAAGAACCTGGAACTAATCATATCCAATCATCCCTTTGACTGCCTGATCTGTGCCAAATCCACCGATTGCGAATTGCAGCGCCTGGTTTGGGAGTTCGGCATCAACACCCAGCGCTACACAGGAGAAAGATCCCAACACCCGATCGATAAATCCAGCGTGGCCTTAAAGCGGGATCCAAATAAATGCATCATGTGCCGTCGTTGCGAAACCATGTGCAACGAAGTTCAAACGGTTGGAGCGTTAACCGCCTTTGGCCGCGGTTTTAACACCGTG
Source organism: uncultured Anaerolinea sp. (assembly GCA_964474095.1). Taxonomy (GTDB): domain Bacteria; phylum Chloroflexota; class Anaerolineae; order Anaerolineales; family Anaerolineaceae; genus UBA6107. The sequence goes on along the minus strand of CAYYRU010000017.1, from coordinate 10,566 downwards.
GTTGCACCGGCAGAAATGAATCCGATCGTAACCTCGGCCTGTGTGTATTGCGGTCAGTGCGTGAGCGTTTGCCCAACTGCGGCATTAACTGGCGTGGGCTACATTCAAGAAGCCTGGGCGGCTTTATTCAACCCCAAGAAACACGTGGTTGTGCAGGTGGCGCCAGCAGTGCGTGTGGCTGTAGGTGAAGAATTTGGCATGGAGCCCGGCCAACCGGTAACTGGCAAATTGGTGGCCGGTTTACGCCGGCTGGGATTCAACGCAGTCTTTGATACCAATTTTGGTGCTGATCTGACCATCATTGAGGAATCCAAAGAAATCGTGGATCGTTTGACCAGTACAAACGCAGATGATCTGCCTATATTGACCTCTTGCTGCCCGGGTTGGATCAATTTCCTGGAGCATCAATTCCCGGATTTGAAGTACATTGCCTCATCCTGCAAATCTCCACAACAGATGACGGGCGCCATTGCCAAGACTTATTATGCTGAAAAAATGGGGATTGATCCGAAAGATATCATTGTGGTATCGGTGATGCCTTGTATTGCCAAAAAGTATGAAGCCGCGCTGCCTTCAGAAATGACTTATGGCTTGCGTGACGTGGATATTGTGCTGACCACCCGTGAGATCGCCAAGATGTTGAAAGAAGGTTCGATCAACCTGGCTCATCTTCCTGAGGAAGATTTTGATACTCCTCTGGGGGTCTCTTCTGGCGCGGGTGCAATTTTTGGCGGCACCGGCGGTGTTCTCGAAGCAGCTCTGCGCACAGTCTATGCCAGGGTTACCGGCCACGAACTGGAAGATGTCAACTTTACAGCGGTTCGCGGGTTGCAGGGGATGCGCACGGCTGAGATCGATGTCGAAGGTCGCAAAATTAAGGTAGCGGCGGTATCAGGCCTGGGGAACGCACGCAAGATCCTTGAAAGCATCAAAAAGCACGAAGAACATTATGATGTGATCGAGATCATGGCTTGCCCGGGTGGTTGTGTCAACGGAGGCGGTCAACCTTACGCCGAGGAACGCGAAGAGATCATTGAAAAACGCCTGCATGGATTGTATGAGATCGATCGCAACTCCAAAGTGCGCCGCTCGCATCAAAATCCGGCTATCCAGGTGCTTTATGAGGAATACCTGGGTGAAGCTGGCAGCCATAAAGCGCACGAGATTTTACACATAACCGAGTTGTTTGGTCACTAGCTATCTCCCATGATTTGATTGATCGTCAAATCATCAAAGATGAGAGCCCTGCGTTGATTCGGGGCTCTCATCGGTTAACCGATCAAGATGAAAGGTCAACTGGTCGACCAGGTAATCAAGTTGCTCGGTGGTAGTATATTGGTCCACAGGCAGGGTCAACATGTGGCCAGCCATCTCGCGGGAGCCTCGTTCTACACTTAATCGGGGATCGTGCTGCAACGCATCCCAATGAACTGTGAGGCTGATGCTTTCTTCGGCAAGCCTTTCAAGAAGTGGGTCTCTTGAGCAATTGTTTATGTAAACTGGCATCCCCATGGGCATGATCCCAGACGGCAGGGTGGGGAAGAGGGGGGTCAAATGAGGGATCTCGGTAATTTTATCCAATAAGTAGGCGTAGTTGGCCCGCCGCACCTGCTGGATTGCCGGCCAGTCAAGGTGTTCGATGGCTTCTTTTTCTGATGGGTCTCCTGTGATCACTTGATCCAGTTCATATAGAGATTCAGCCTGGTAGAAAAGGCGCTCCAGTTGAGCACGTTTTTCCCGTCCGTTAAAAAGATAATTGCGCAAGCGCTGGCGATATTCGCGGATGAGGGGCAGGCGATGATTGACGGGTTCGGTAGGGGGGAGCAGGGGACGCAGATCGATATTGCGCGTAGCCATATAACCACCATCAAATGGGCACAACTTACGCATACTACAAAAAACGAAATCACCAATCCCTGAGTGAAGATAGCCACCATGGGCATTATCTTCAACCAACACTTTTCCGTTTTTCTGGAGATCAAGCAACAAATCAAGCGTTTCCGAATTATGCTGAAATCCAAAATAGTTAATGAAATATAAAGCCTTGTAGCTGGCTGCTTTTGCATTCAGATCCTGCAGGTCAAGGCTGAGATCAGCGTTTACCTGATAAAAACCGTAAGTCAGGCCAAATTTATCGAATACATCCAGGATGGTTGGGCATAAATAAGACGGCAGCAAAATGGTGCGAATCCCCTGGCTGAGAAGGGAAACACTGATCAAACGTAAACAAGCCCTGCCGCCATTGAGAAAATAGGCTTGAGCGGGTGCAGGTGTAACATGATCGGTTATGCAACGTCCATCTTGAAAAAATTCGCCGCCAACATACATTAAAACTTACTCTTTATATATGAAACTTTTTCATCGGATCCCTTGCCTGGTTGATGACTGTGTGACGAGTTGTGCGCTCGATTCTCGATTATCATGGCACACAGTCCAAATCTCTCACTGCCTCTCTCAAGGGCAGGATGTTATCCGCTGAATAACTTACATCAGGTAAAAGCTCATAATTGGCACCAAAATAGAAATTGAAAATGGTGCGAAAAGTATTGACAGGAGTGATGGAAGGATAGATGAGATCGTTTCCACCCCCGGGTAAATAATAGGCATTGAGTATGCGGGTCCGATCGGGATTCATCGGAAAACTATGATCCGCCTGAAGAATAATGATCGGTGGAACCGGGGATTCTTCAATGATCTTGGTGATCGTATCAATTAATTGAGTAGAGGCAAAGAGGACCGAATCACGATAAGCGGCAGCATCATCTTCATTTGTCAGAACCTCCTCTGTGCGTATGCTGCCATCGGCATAGACTGTAAATGGGGGATGCGTCAAAAACAAATGCGCATAAACAAATTTTCTCCCAGGCAAAGCTGGCATCGCTTCCAATTGTTCCAACGAATACATGTTTTGACTGTATTGCTGATAGACATTTGAAAGCAGGAATGATGCTTTTGGGTTGAGGATTTGCAAAGCCCACGTTGGTAAAAATGAAAATCGATTCGGATTGCTTTCTTGAGCGTCAATAAATACACGCATCATGGTTGTGCGCAAGAACATATAATAAAAATTAACCGAACCTGATTTCGCGTAAAAGGGTATTGCTTCTTCTGCATCAAAATATAGATCAGATTCTGGATTATCCAAGAAAGGATATCCTGTTTTGAAAGTAATGTATTGGTAACCAAAATCAGAAAACACTTGCTTTACCAAATTATTTTTAATGTAGTTTGAGAAATTGATATTGCTCTCATCATCCAGCAGTTTATCAGCAGGGATATTTAGAGCATCCAGGTAATTCATATTCAAAGTACTTGTCATGGCGGTTTCAGTACGTTGATAATTGCTGTGGGTGCATTGCGGGATCACAAAGCCCATCTCTTCCAATTGAGCAATAAAACTGGAAACATCAATATCATAATCCTTCAAAAGTTCATCCTGCCTGCCAAAACTATCCGCAAGAATATAGTAGACATCGGCTTGATCAACAAATTGCCCGTTGTTAGTGCCTTGATTGATTGATTCATTTAATGCTGATTGGGCAGGATTTTCTTTAGGATTGTAAGATTGAATGGAATAACCGGCAATCTGAAATAATGCAATGAAGAGCATAAAGAAACCAAGGATATTTAAAAAGGCTGTAATTTTAGTGGTTGCCTTTGATTTGAGAACCAGGAAGAATCCAAGAATTAGTAATAGACCAATCGCACCCAAAAGATAACGATAACGACCAATATCCAGACCAAATAGACTTTTTCCTTGGACCAATTCTGATAAATGGCCAAAATAGAAAAACGCCAGTAATATCATACTTGCAAGTAAGGCAGATTTTTGAACATTGCGACAAATCAGACGAAACACTAGAAAAACGAGCGAACCAACAATGATGGCAAAGGCTAATGAGCGAAGAATGGAAGAGAAAACAGTTTGCCCCAGGTTTGCGGTCCATAAACTCAAAACAGCATTCACACTGATCAAGAATGGATGGATCGGAAAAGATGAAATCCATGCGAATTTATTCTTTGGTTCAAGCTTCTTGGGCATTTAACGTCACTCCATCAAGTATTCAGGTTTCAAATCATAAATGATTTTATCTTACTTTTCTGTATTGGAATTATACTATAACTTCTGATTAGTTTAAATAATCAGAAGTTATAATTAAAAAAAAATAGGCCTTTTATTGAGGAATCAAGCACCGATTACTGAAATCAAAATCAGTCTGGCTCACAGGGTTTTCTCTGGCAAACAAAACTGTGTAGTTATCAATTTCACACACATACATCTCTTCTGCAAGTTTTTGTCTGGCATTGACGACATATTCGGTCTCTGACAAGATGTAGAGCGTATGGGCGTCTGCCATGCCATTGTTTAAATCATTCCAGGTTTGTGTGGCCCAATCTTCCATGGCTTGATAATCTGCGCGACCAAACCAGCCACTGTTGACCGTCATCTGATGCTGCGCACCAAACAAAACCAGATGCTCATAATACTCAGTTGGAATGATCTCGATATGTTGGTTGGATTCAGCCGCCAGCTGCCAGAACTCTGAGCGCATACCGCCCGCATAATATTCCTCAAACCCCACAGAACGCTTTTGCGCGTAAAGAGGCTGTAGGTCATATGCCTGAGCCGCGATCGCAAGCAACATAATTGGTATGGCTATACGCTTAACGTTTCTGGCTATGGAAATCAGTCCAAACAAAATCAAGAAATAGACCACCGGCCAAATAAATCTTGCTGAAGAACGGAAGACATTCACTCCTCTCTGGATTCCCGCAGGCAATTCGATCGACCAAAGGGAAAACTCCCCAACAAATGCTTTGTTCGACAATGCCAATAATCCAAAGAACAACATTACTATTGCGAATGGTAAGAACAGTCTCCAATTCTTTTTTGATCTGTCTTTGGCGAAAAACAATCCCACGCCGATCAAGAGAATGCTTACATATCCAACTCCAAGGTAGCTAAACCCCTCCCCCTGGTCTTCGCCAGCCAATGATAATGCTGCAAAAATCTTCGAGTTTCCCATGGAGTTGACAAATCCATTAAGGTTCCATGAATAATCTCCAAAGCCTTTTTCAGAAAGCTGGTTGAAACCGACCTCAAAGATGCCCAGGCAGAACCCTACACCTAGACAAACCATGCCCATGGCCAAGAATTCGACGATGATTTTTCCGAGCTTACGCTCTCGTTTAAATCTGAAAAAGCTGCTGAGCGTCCAAAGAGGCAAGAGCATCGGAATGTAATATAGATGTACCAACATGGCAACACCCATCAACGCGATCCACAACCAACGCCGCATTTTTCCCTGGTATTCGAGCACAATGAACCATACTGCCAGCAGAAGAATCCAATGCGCGCTGAGAGAGCTGTGAAAAAATGCCCGGTTGATCATGATCGGAGAGAGTGCCAGCAACACCCCACCCAGGATCTTTACAAACCGTGATTTTGTAAACTCATTTAAGATCAATATCCCGCTGAAGATCTGACCGACAAGATTGGCCAATTCCCAGACACCAAAATATTGAAATGGACTTCCGAGCCAGGGAGAAATTAACTTAAAGAAAAATGCGAATAATGGGATCGAGTCCAGATAGAAAACAGACGTACCAATCGGATAGCCATAGCTTTCAATACTACCCAAGGGGAACTTCCAGGGTTCGTTCCGGAAAAACTCCCAACCCAATTGATGCTGCAACGGATCGCGCCCGATGGAATAGATCCAATTCACATGACCAAAATACAGCCGGTAACGTCCATACATGAGCAAGTATAGGATGGACCCCAATAAGACACTTACCCCCAACCAAAGCAGCCAGGCTGGGATTTTGATCTTATGGAGAAAACCGAATATTTTTGTCATTGGTGGTTAAACCTCAAAACCGCTTGTGTAAGCATTCTCATGCGATAAGGTTCTAAGGTTTACAAATCCGAAGCCTTCATTGCCTTACAGTTTGATTTTCAAAATCTCATCCACCACACGCGTCTGCTCTGCGCTGGTCATATTATAGAACAGCGGCAGGCGCACCAGGCGGTCGCTGATGTCTTCAGTGACCGGGCAATCACCTGTCTTGTAGCCAAATTTAACGCCCATATCCGAAGTGTTCAATGGCAGATAATGGAAAACTGTCATAATGTCTTTCTCTTTTAATGAGCTGATGAAGCGAGTGCGTTTTTCAAGAGATGGAAGCAGCATGTAGAACATGTGATACGGCTGTTCGCAATGGGCCGGCACCATTGGCAATCGTACACCATTCTCTTCGGCCCAGGCGTTCAGTTCGTTTTGATAGCGATTCCAGATCTCTCCACGGCGGTTCTGGATCGACTGCACGTTTTCCAACTGGGCGCACAACACCGCTGCCAGGATCTCAGAAGGAAGGTAACTTGAACCCATATCCACCCAGGAGTACTTGTCCACCTGTCCCCTGAAAAAGCGGCTGCGATTGGTGCCCTTTTCACGGATGATCTCGGCGCGTTCAATGTACTGCGGGTCGTTGATCAGCAAGGCCCCCCCTTCCCCGCATGAGATGTTCTTGGTCTCGTGAAAGCTTTGGGTGGCCATGCAGCCGAAGGTGCCAAGTTTTTTGCCTTTGTATTTACCAGCCAGTCCGTGGGCGTTATCCTCCACCACTGGGATATTATGTCTACGCGCAATCTCCAGGATGGCATCCATTTCGCAGCCCACACCGGCATAATGCACCGGCACAATGGCCTTGGTCTTGGAAGTGATCAAGGTTTCCAATTTGGTCTCATCCATATTCAAAGTATCGGCGCGGATGTCGCTGAATACCGGTTTGGCTCCCCGCAAGACAAAGGCGTTCACTGTGGAGACAAATGTGAACGAAGGGATGATGACCTCATCCCCGGGTTTGATATCCAACAGCAAGGCCGATAGTTCCAGCGCGTGTGTGCAACTGGTGGTCAGCAGCGCCTTTGGAACGCCAAACAAGTTTTCGAGCAAGCGATGGCATTTCTTGGTGAATTCTCCATCCCCGGCCAGGCGGCCAGATTGCAGCGCCTGTTGAATGTACTCCGGTTCGATGGGTAGATAAGCAGGTTTATTGAATGGAATGTTGTTGGAGTTCATGTAGTCCTTCTTGACAACGAAATTAGAACCATTTGTGATACCAAAGGTCGATAGATTTTATACCGTACCCACTTTTGGCGTAAAGGTTTTGAGCGGCAATATTGCGCCCCTGGGTGACCACTTCCACCTGACGCACGCCAAGCTGTTTGAGCTCCCTCAACACTGCCAGCTGAATTTTTCGCCCACTCCCCTGCCCCCTGAAATCTGGATTGACGCCCACCAGACCGATCTCGGCGGTTTGAGCCCCATGGTTAATGGAAGCGCTGGTGTAACCCACCAGGCCATCATCTTGCCTGCTCACCCACAAGAAACGATCAGGTTGACTGGCGTCACGTTCAATCCAGACCTCGTACATTTTTTTACATAGTTCCCGATCAAAATGAGGATCTGCAAAAAAGCGTGAAAGCCCGTGAAATTCTCCTGCCATGCGTTTGACTTCCGGTAAGTCTGTTGCACTGGCGAGCTCAATTTTCATTGGGGAATCTTCCTCGAGGTTCACACGCTCCAGGTCAATGGCAAAGGTCACCCGCAAATCCATCAGGTGATAGCCGTCTTTTTCAGCCTGCCATGGAGAAGAGTCCTGGCTGCCATCGGCCAGATAGTAAAGACAATCCACCTGGTGTTCCACAGCCCATTGATTGACCCGAGCCAATTCGTCAACATCCAGGTGCTTTGAGGTCACCCTGGCGATTCGTTTGTGAAAAAAATCACTATCCCACTGCAAGAATATCACAGGGGCTTCTTTATTCTCTCTCATTTGTTCTCTTTTTTCACAGTATAGGTTGGTTTATCCATCAACCTGAAGTACATGCGCGCCATGTACTCCCCCATGATGCCAAGGGTAAATAACTGGACCCCTGAAAAAATGAGGATCAAAGAGGACAGGAAGGTAAAACCAGGCACCACGCCGCCTACAATCAAAAAGTGGATCAACACATAAAGCAATATTCCGATACCAAAAAATAAGAACAGGAACCCGACACCAGTGGCTATGCGCAGTGGAATGGTGCTGAAGCCGGTCAACAGATTCAATGCGTGGGTTACCAATTTTCGAAAAGTATAGTTCGATTTTCCGATCTCACGTTTGAGATGCGGGATTTCGATGTATCCGAATTTGGAGGTGCCCCAGGTCAGCAA
>CAYYRU010000017.1:0-2244 GCA_964474095.1 uncultured Anaerolinea sp. | reverse complement strand
TCATCATCCATGGTAACGATCAGGTCATATCTGGCCTGACGGATGCCGCACAACAAGGCATTGTGCTGGCCGTAATTGCGCATCAAGTTGATTCCGATGATCCGCGGGTCGGTCTTTTCCAGTTCCTTAACGATCTGCCATGAATCATCCGGACTGCCATCGTTCACCAGTAACACTTCAAATTTAGAAGAAACATCCGGCAAAACAGACATGATCTTCGCAAGCAACGGCTTTAGCGATTGTTCTGAACGATAGACCGGTATAATCAAAGAAAGGGTTGGCAAAGTATCAGTCATGTTACTCTCTACAGTCCAGCCAGGATAATATCTCTTCGGCAAATGGTAACACACTTTCCTCTGCTTTTGCATCCGACCAAACTCTGCAAAAATCAGCTGTAACCGCCATTTCGTGATTGGTGATCTTTTTGGTGGTCGCTATCGCTTGATCAATTTGGTTGGTTTTAAGATAGGCTTCCACCAAGGGCAGCCATTCCACTTCGTCCTTGGGTTTGAACCCCTTGGCCTCCGCCTCCTCATAGAATTGGATGGTCGTTTGCCATTGGGCTTGTTGCCTGGCCAGGTCAGCCTTTTCATAGTAATAACACCACTGATCACGGTTTTCATTACCAAAATACTTACTTTGTGGCAAAACCGGCGTTTCAGGATCGGTGATGATACGCTCCGGGTTGGCTAGTGGGATTACCTCACCCCAAAAAGGATATCGCATACTGTTAATGAAATGCAACGGAGAATCATCTGGGTTAACGATGTGTACACAACTATCCGAGTTCTTGTAAACTACAACCATATCTGATGTGTTTCCAGAAAAATCTATGCCTCTGAAAGAATAATTAATTGGTTGATTTGCTAATAAATTCTGAATGAGGTATGCTTGCTGACCCTGAACGATAAATTCATAAGGCACTTTTTGGTTACTCATCTCACCACTTGTATTGTAAATAATATTTAATGGAGAAGTTAATGATGGGCCTGAATAGTACTCTGAAAAAGGTAAATCCTCTGTAATCAAAACTGTATTTGGCTTAAGTCCTGGAACACGCCACGCAAGCTGCCAGAAAAAATCTTGTTGGGCCCTCCAACCGATCATAAAGGTTCTCGCGGTCATAAATTGTGAGCCGATGGCAAAACCAATCAATAAACAACTGATCACTATTTTTTGCTTATCAGTACGCAACAGACTATCGATCATCGCCGCTAAAAATAAACAAGCCCCCGGAGCTAATGCAATCAGATAACGATTATTCGGATAATCCAGACTGACCTTGAACCCCCCCACAATAAATGGGGACATCGCTGTAATCGTAACCAAAAGACTTCCCCATAACACCCAACGATTCGTCTGAGATTTACTTGCATCCCCTCCAAATCGGTTTTTTAAGACCAGAAACGCAAGAACGAAGCAACCAATAATGAGGATGAACATTGCCAAATTTGATTTTGAGGTCAGGTCTTTTTTTAACAAGTTGACCAGATCCACCCATGTTGTCAATGTGGAATCAACCGTGCCCCAGAAGACATCACTAATCAATTTCGAAATTGTTCCAAGCGGGTTCTCAGTCAACGCAGAAAAGAAGCTGGTTTTGTAAGCGAAAGAATTGGCATTTACGAGGCGGTATACCACAAATCCAATAAAGACGGCCAGATAACTCAACCAATATTGAAATGAAACTTTTAGGCGATTCTTCCAATCTGGATACAATGGAGTTAACACTCCCCATAAAATAAAAGGGCGAATAAACTCAATACCCAAGAATGTTTCTTGCGGCACAATTCCAATGATCAGACAGATCACCGCCCCTATCCCAAAAAATACCCGTCCCTTTTTTGCCTTGATCGAGTCAATCATCCAAATGAATGAAAGGTAATAAACCACGAGCAAGAGAAAAAGTTGGCTGTATTGAACAGAAAACCAATGCATTTTAAAACCTGGATAAACGACATATAACAATCCAGCGATCACTGTTAATTTTTTTCTTTCAGGGAAAAGCTTCGTTAAAAGCCTCCAAAATGCGATTCCCGCCAAGGCATGCGCAAATACGGCAAATAGTTGCCAACCAAGAGTGGAGTCCTTAAAGATTGGGACAAAAATATTATAAACAAATCCAAATAGCGGACGATCTTGGTGAAAATAGAGTTCAAAATTTGTTGCTCCAAAATATTTTTGGAATAATACGATATACCAATCATCCAGGTAGAACCCGAGGAATGGTGTCAGTAAACCATA
>CAYYRU010000016.1:30089-43735 GCA_964474095.1 uncultured Anaerolinea sp. | reverse complement strand
GCCCCTACGGTTGTTCAATAAGAACTTTCGTGTTTTTCGTACTTTTCGTGGTGTTCGTGTAATTAACAGGTAGGGAAACAGCGCGCTGTGTCCCTAAAACAAATGTTTCATCACCTCATCCAGAATCACGCGTTCCTCGTCGGTGGGCAGCACCAGGATCTTCACCGCCGAACCCTCGGCCTGCACCCAGGTAGCCACAGTCGGATCGGCGCTGCGGTTGGCGGCAGGGTCAAGCTTCACCCCCAGGTTCTCAACCCCCGAGCACACTTTCTCGCGCAGTTGCCAGGCGCTGACCCCGATGCCGTCCGTGAAGAGGATGGCATCCGGCCGGTTGAGCTGCCAGGTGAAAGCGCCCAAATAGTGTTTGAGTCGCAAGGCATACACCTCGAAGGCCAGGAGGCAATCCTGGTCGCCGCTTTCGGCGCGCGCCAGCACCTCCGCCAGGTTGGAGGAAAAACCCGAGAGCCCGATCAGCCCGGATTGGTGATTGAGCAGGCGTTCGATCTGTTCGGCGTTGTACCCCTGGCGCATCAGGTCGATCAAAATGCCGGGGTCAAGATCCCCACAGCGGGTGGACATGACCAGCCCTGCCAGCGGGGAGTAGCCCATGGAGGTATCCATGGAATGTCCATCCGCGAAGGCCGTGACCGAGGAACCGCCGCTGCCCAGGTGGCAAATGATCAGTTTGACCTGGTCGAGGGGCTTGTCCAGCAGTTCCGCAGCTTTTTTTGAAACATACTGGCACGAAAGGCCGTGAAAACCATACTTGCGGTAGCCATGTTTTTCGGCCAACTCGCGCGGCAGGGCGTAATGCCTGGCTGCTTCTGGCAGCCCCGCGTGGAAGGCAGTGTCAAAGACCACGAACTGTGGAACCCCGGGCAGCGCGTCCAGGCAGAGGTCGATCAAGCTGAAGGTATTGGGGTTGTGAATGGGCGCCAGCGGGAAGCACGCGCGCAATTTGACAAGCACTTCCTCTGTGACACGCGTCGTATCGTTAAAACAATCCCCGCCATGAACATAACGCTGGCCTACCGCGTCCACCTTGAAACCGTGACCCTCCAACAGCTCGAGAAAGACAGCGGCCGCCTCGCGGTGGGAGAGCCGCGCGAAGTGACGTGTGCCTTTTTCTTCGCCAACCCGCCAGATGATCTCAGGGGAGGCGCTGGCAGGGGTATCCACCTGGCTGGCCTTAAAATCCGCCAATACCACCGGCCCGGATGCGTCTCCCGTTTGATATAGGCGCGCGATCTGTGAAGAACTGCCGCAATTGAAAACGAGCACGTTCATACGATGACTCCGTGTTTTGGTTTTCTTCATTGTACCGCCACCCGGGCGGGGGGCTGTCAGAGCCATTGGTCACCCTTCTGTTTGACAAAGATAATTATACGCTGTATATTTATTGTATTCAGCATGGAGGTAAGCATGGGCAGACCGATCCGCAGTGAACCCTACGACCTGGGCGCCGCCGTCAAGGCGCAGGCCTGGAAGTTGATCACGGAAGAGGGGGTTGAAGCCGTGGCGCTGCGCGCCATCGCGCGCGCGCTCAACATCACCGCCCCGGCCATCTACAACTACTATCCCAGCCGCGAAGCCCTGCTCAAGGCCCTGGTCGAAGACGCGGATGCCGACCTGGGGCGCTATCTCACCGAAGCCCACACCCCTCACCTGCAAGACGACCCCGGCGTGCAGTTCAGGGTGGTCTGCCAGGCCTACCGCCGTTGGGCCATGGAAAATCCACAGCGCTACATGCTCTTTTTCGCTCTGCCGGCGGTTGAAGAAGCCAGCGTTTCGCACACCCTGCAATCCCTGATCGCCATCCTGCATTACGCCCACACCCATGGCGGTTTGAAACGCGAAGAGGGGCTGGCCTTTCCACCCGGCCTGAGCAAATTGCTATCTGAGTGGAAGACCCGGTTCGGCGTGGATGAGGATTACGTGCTCTACCTGGCCTTCATTGTATGGAGCCGCCTGCACGGGTTGATCCTTAACGAGATCGGCAAACGCCACCCGCCTTACATCAAAGACGCCGGTGAGCTCTTCAGGCTGGAAGTCAAGACCATGATCTTCCAGTATTTCTCTTCTTAATCCCGCGCTCTGGGTATAATAAACCCTTCAAATACTCTCTGGAAGTCAAGGACAGTGTCTGCCATCTGAATCCGGTTTGGCAACGCACTGGTTCCGCGGCGGGGTTTACTTTCATGGCAACACCACCCAATCTATTCCTTGGTAATCTCTTCGCGTTGGCCGCCGCCCTGGTCTGGGGCAGCGCGGATTTTGGCGGCGGGTTCGCCACCCGCAGGCGCAATCCGCTGCATGTGCTGGCGCTCTCAGCTTCTGCCGGTTTACTTTTTTTGGTGATCATCGCCTTGATCAACCGCGAACCCTTCCCGGGTTGGGTTGATCTGGGCTGGGCAGCCCTGGCGGGCATATCCGGCGCGGTTGGCTTGACCTGCTTGTATCAAGGTCTGGCGATCGGCGTTTCCGCGGTGGTGGCACCCACCTCGGGCGTAATCGGCGCGGCGCTGCCGGTGGCTTTTGGCCTTCTCACCCAGGGGCTGCCCGACCTCTCCCACCTGATCGGTTTCGGGCTGGCGTTCGCCGGTATCTGGGTCGTCTCGGCCAGTACAGAACACAAAACCGCTGAACACCGCAAAGGCTTTTTGCTGGCCTGCATCAGCGGTATAGGTGTGGCCGGGTTCATGATCTGCATGTCGCAGGTGGATCCGGGCAAGGTCTATACTCCGCTGGTGGTCTCGAGATCAATGGTGGTGATCGGCGCCATGCTCATTTTGGCACTTAACCGCTCGCGCTTGCCAGGTCTGGGCGGAAACTGGATCTGCGTTCTGATCGGCGTGGTGGACGCCCTGGGTAACATCTTCTTCATGCTTGCCAAAAGCCTGACCCGCCTGGATAACGCCGTGGTGCTTTCTTCGTTGAACCCGGCGGCCACCGTGCTTCTGACGGGCATTGTGTTGAAAGAAAAATTATCATTGAAGCAATGGATTGGGGTGATCGTGTGCCTGACTGCCATTGTGTTGATCGTCCGCTGACCTGGAACTCACTTCGAGATTATACTTAAGCCTATGACTAACCCTGAGATGCGCACCCTGGCCATCATTGACCGCCACCTTAACGTCCCCCACGAGGGCAAAAGGATATGCCGTGAGGCGGTGCGCGCCATCGTGATCATGCAGGGCAAGCTCTTGATGGTGCACTCCAGGGTCAACGGCGATTACAAGTTCCCCGGCGGCGGCATTGAACCACAGGAATGCCACGAATCCGCCTTGATCCGTGAGATGGCCGAAGAGAGTGGTGGACGGGTGACTTCCAAACCTGTGCCTTTTGGCAAAGTCATGGAATACGATTTTCCGGTGGAAAAATGCTTTGACAGCTTCTGTATGACCTCCTATTATTACCGCTGCGAAGTGGACCCGCTGCTCGGCGCCCAGCAGTTGGATGAATATGAAGCCCGGCTGGGCTTCACCCCCGAGTGGATCGAAATTGACGCAGCCATTGAGAACAATAAAACGCTGTTGTCTTCTGGTAGAAAAGTGGAACGCTGGGTGAGACGTGAAACCCGCGTGCTTGAGATCATCAAACAGGAACTATTCAGCAATCATAATGGGATTTCTGGCAAATGAGGTTGTTATGAGCAAATTGATCCCCACCGAAGAACGCATGAGCAAAGCCCGTGCCCTGGTCGAAAAAGCCAGGGGCATTCCCCGCCCTGAAGGCCGCGGATGGGAAGACCTGACCTACATCGCGCAGGTCAAAGACACGCTGCGGCAAGCGAACGACCTGATCAAGTTCATCCCCATGACCTCGGGACCGAGCGCCGAATTGAAAGCTGAAGCTGCCCAGTTGATGAAAGACATCAAACTTGCCGAAAAAGAGATCATACACCGCCCCCTTGAATAGGGGTTTCCAGGAGAAAACATGAACAAGATTTTAGTAGCTTACATCACGAACTGTGGCACTACCCGCGACGTGGCCGAAGCCGTGGCCGAAGAGATCAACAAGGCCGGTTACCAAGCCGAGGTCAAAACCTTGACCGAAGTGGAGGAAACTGAATCCTACGCCGCGGTGGTTTTGGGCGCGCCCATGATCATTGGCTGGCACAAGAACGCCTTACAATACCTGCGGCAGCATAAGCAGGAACTGGCCAAAAAACCGCTGGCGCTCTTTCTAATGGGCATGAGTCTGACCGATTGGCCGTTAGCCCAGACCCTGAGCTTTAACCTCAAAGTGGACAGCCGCCTATCCGTGCCCCCGCAAAAAGCCGGGCGCCTGAGTTTCAAGGAAAAATTCACCACCCTGCAACATTACCTCGAGCCGGTGCTCAAAGCGGCACCGGATAGCCTTGCGGCAGCGGCCTTCTTTGGTGGCCGGCTGGATTTCAGACGTCTGAAATGGTGGGAGGTGGCCTTCGTGATGCTGGTGATCGGCGCCAAACCCGGCGAGAAACGCAACTACGCCGAGATCCGCGCCTGGGCGGCCTCTCTGCCCGCATTGATGAAATTGGATAAAGCATGAACTCCCTGGCCGCGGTGGAACAACACATCCAGTACCTGCCTCGCGAATGGGTCGAGATGGTGCTTGAGATCAGGAACATCGTGGCCGACGTCTGCCCGCAAGCCGTTGAAAGATTGGACCGACGCGGAATTGTCTATTTTGACGCCAAACGCGGAGGGTCGGTCAAGGGCGGCATCTGCATGCTCTTTTTTGGAGAAAAGTCCTTGCATCTCGACTTTCCACACGGGGCCTTTTTGCCCGACCCAACTCACCTCTTGAGCGGCAACAACCTGGCCAAGTGGGGCACCCACCTGACTAAATATGATGATACCCCCTGGGAAGAGATCGCCGCGCTGATCACGGCCTCAGCGAACTTTGACCCAACCGCGTTACCGCAGAACAAAAAAATCTAAGCTGCGGCATCCTCCAGGGCGTTACCCAGTTTGACCAAAGCGTAAAGGTCAGCTTCTTGATATAACCTGGCTTGTTTGACCGATACTTCAAGCCCCGCGGGGGAGAATTTAACCACTGGCAACAGTTTGTTGGACCAATTGACCAGGGCGCTTTCCACCTGTTGACTGATCAATTTCCTGGCGGCTTCCTCGCGGTTCGTCCACACCATGAAACGTCGCATGAGCGCCAGGCTGCCCAACTCCACCTGTTGGATGCCCTCGGCGTTTTTGGCATCAGGGCCGATCATCAGCGCCAGTGCGGCTTGCATCAAAAAGGAGCTGACGTTGCCCAGGTTCACCTCAGGCTGGCGCGGGCCGATCAAAACCATGCCATCCGGCAGGCGCGGCTCAGCGCAGGCCCAGCGCGTGCTGCTGGAGGTGGTGGATGACCCGGGGCCGGCTTCTGAGTTGGAGGAGGATGTGGTCAGTGATTCGATGACCCAATTGCCTTTTCGCAGGCGAAACCCGGATGACAGCCTTTCGGACACAGGTTCATAAACCCAGCCGTTGGCAGCCGCCAGGTCTCTGACAGCCTTCTCTTTGGCTGTTTTGTTACGGTGCACCAGGTAGAAGATCAAGCCCACCACCAAACCAGTTATTGCGATCACAATCAGGCTCGGAATCAGATCACCCATCGATGTCCTCCTTCTAATCATTAGCTAATAATAGTAGTATAAGGAAAAAATCGCCTTAAACAACCATTTATCACAACGAACGGTTAACTTGCTGACTAGATACTTCGCACGGGTTGGAATATTCCTTGCAACCTAATATAATAGTAACGCAGAAGGCAACAATTATCTTGATTAAGGCAGGTAAAAATGAAGGATTTCCTCGAATTTGTGAACACGGCTGAACCTGAAACCATCCATACCATCCCGGGGTTGACCAAAACCCTGGTGGAAACTATTTTGTCAGGCAGGCCATATGCCTCAATGGAAGAGCTTTCCCATGTAAAGGGGATGACCGAAAAACGCCTGACCGCCATGCAGGAAGCCGCCGCGAAGGATACAGAGGAATCCAAGACCGAGTCTAAAGCCGATAATACCGTTGTTGAAAGTGAAGTTGAGGACGAAACCACCCAGGAAGAACCCAAGCCGGTCAGATCAGGCACGGCCGGACGCGTGATCGGCTGGATCATCGTGGTCCTGCTGCTGGCGGCAGCCGTCTTTGCCGCCATCAAGTGGGGTCTGCCCTTTATCAATGAAAAATTCATCAAGCCAGTTGAAAGCAACGCCGCCACCATCACCGACCTGGCTTCGCAGCAAACCGCGGATGTGACCCTGCTCAACCAGCAAATTGCCACCCTGCAGGCACGCGTTGTGGTTCTTGAGACCCGCGCCGACGGCGTGGACCAAAGCCTCAAAACCCTGGATGCCTCATTGGCAGAACTTCAAGCCGCGCAAGACGCGCTTTCAGACCAATTGGCCCTGCAAAAAGACGATCTATTGCAGGAACTCTCCAACCAGATCACCCTCGTCCGTGCCGTGGACCTGCTTTCACGCAGTCGCTTGTATCTTTCAGAAAGCAACTACGGCCTGGCCAAGACCGACCTTGAGACCAGCCGGGTGCTGCTTTATGGATTGCTCGACCTGGTGCCTGCTGACCAGGTAAACGGCCTGAAAACCGTCATCAGCCGCATTGACCTGGCGATTGGCAACCTGCCTGCTTACCCGGTGGTGGCCGTGTATGACGTGGACACTGCCTGGCAATTGCTGATCGACGGCCTGCCTAATGTTCCGGAACTGGCCGTGACCCCGGTGCTTTTACCGCCCTCTGACACCCCCACCCCCACAGCCACACTTGAGCCAACCCTCGAGACGAGCGCCACCCCCACACCCGAGGTTACGCCAACACCCTAACCATGGACCCGATCAAAGTTGTTGTGAACGACAAGATGCAGCACGGTTACACTTACTGGCGCACCGAGCCGGTTGGGCAGCATTTTGACCCGGAATTTAAGCCAGACCTGACCCCCAAACAAATGCTCGAAATGGGGGTTTTCGGCGGCAAGTATCTGACCGATTGTCACGGCGAATTTCCCGCCGATTGGTTCGAAAACGCGCGCTTGAATTCAGAGAGGCACGACCCCGATCTCAACTTCTTTGGCATCAACGCCTCCAAACCGCTTGCCTACTGGCAGCAAAAGGGTTGGATCCACCCTGACGATCCGCGCGGCTGGTTTCAGTGGTACTGCCGCTACTACATGGGCAGAAGGCATGCAGATGACGCCCGTCAGATCAAGCGCTGGAAGGCCATGACCCGCCACATCGCCCAGATCACCAAAAACTGCCCGCAGGGCAATCTGAACTGCCGGCGCAAGCAGCGCCAGGCCCTGCTGCACTGGGCATACGATTCAAGAAAGTTCTGATGGATTGATTTATTACCTAATCCCGGGAGTCTTTTGAACTCCCGGGATTCTTATCCATTAATGTGTTTTCTTTTCGGCAGCGTGCCAGCGGTAACCGCTCAACGCCCACAGCACTACATTGGCGCCATAGAAAACCCACACCAGGCAAAAGGTGATGGCCGAGATGCCGCCCATTTGCAGGTTGTAGATCTCTCCCAGGATCTCGGTGACGAACCAGCAACTGGCCGCCAGCGCCACCATCCAGGCGTTGGGGGCAGGGTAAAGCTTGCGGCGCACTGTTTCCCAGGCGAACCACATGGTGGTCAGGAAGAAAGCCGTGTAGATCGGCCCGATGACCTCATGACCCACCTTGACCAGATTTGGCCACAAAAGAACGATCAACACTGCTCCAGAGCCGTAGATGAGCAGGGGCAGCCACCATTCTTTGAGCTTCATCTTCTTTAAATAACGCAGTCCGCGCCCGACGCGGATGATGAGAAAGACGTGCGCGATGATCGAGAGCACCCCGCCCAGCATGAACACCCAACCGCCCACACCCAGGGTGGGGCTGACCACCACCAGGCTCATAAGGATATCGGTGGGCAGCATGCACAAGAAAGCCAAAAGCAGCCACAGCCAGTCACGGCGCTCCAGACGGTGCCGGCCAGCCATCAACACCATCACGAACGCCAGCAGGGTAATGCATGGCTTGGCAATGGCCGGGTAGAGGCTGCCGTTCTGATAGGCATAGTTCATCCAGTCCGCGGCAAATACCGAGCCCGCCAGCAACAGGGTGAACGCCAAAAGGAAATAGACCGCTTTGCGTTTGCCATCTGAGATGGCCGTGGATGGGTGATTGGTCATGCTTATACCTCCAAAGAAAGATAAGCTCTATTATATAAAAAGAATAAATTGTAGTAAAATTCGAGTGCATCCGCAGCCAGCAGCCGCTTTTTTGAATGACCGTCCCGGTCAGTGCGTTGTCTTTCCCTTTTAATGTGAAAGGGGTAAATTTATCATCCCATGAGAAAAACTGATTAACTTTCGTTTTGCGTAACGGCAATCTAATGTCTGTTTCGCTACCATTTCCGCATCCTGCTGTCTTTGACCGCAGAGCGTTGTTACGTGTTATTCGAAGGATCCCGTAAAAAATGGCTTCATTCCTTGGCAATTTTTCTATTCAAAAACAGATCAACAAGTTAAAGAACATGTTCAACGAGTTTCCGCGAAAGTTCTGGGTCGTGGTGGCCGTTTCCTTCATCGACCACGTCGGCGGAACCATGCTCTTTCCGTTCTTTTCGTTATATATCACCCAAAAATTCAACGTGGGGATGACCGAAGCCGGCATCGTATTGGGTATCTTCTCGCTGGCCGGCCTGGTGGGGCAGATGATTGGTGGCGCGCTGACAGATAAATTTGGCCGCAGAAAACTGATCATCTTCGGCCTGGTTTTCAGCGCCCTCAGCACTTTGACTCTGGGATTGGTGAAGGAATACTCGGTTTTGATCCCGCTGGCCGTGGTGATCGGCCTGCTTTCTGACGTGGCCGGCCCCGCGCACGGCGCCATGATCGCCGACCTGCTGCCCGAAAAAAAGCGCCAGGAAGGTTTTGGTATTTTGCGTGTCGTTGGCAACATGGCCTGGATCGTCGGCCCTACCATCGGCGGATTTGTGGCAGGCAAGTCATTCCTGGCACTGTTCGTGATCGATGCCATCATCAGCTGCGTGGTGGCCTTCCTGTTCTTTATGTTCATTCCTGAAACCAAACCCGAAGCGCATGCCAACGAGCCCCAGGAAGGCATCATTAAAACTTTTCTGGGATACGGCAAGGTCTTTGCTAATTTTGCCTTCATTGGCTTTTTGCTCGCCATCATGTTGATGGGTGTGGTCTACCAGCAGATGTACAATTCACTCTCGGTATACTTGCGTGACGTGCACAACATTGCCCCCTCTGGCTACGGCTTTCTGTTAACCGCCAGTGCCGTGGTGGTGATCCTGTTCCAGTTCAGCGTGACGCGTTATATCAAGGTCAAGCCTCCCTTCAAGATCATGGCCTACGGTACGCTCTTTTATATGCTGGGTTTTAGCATGTTTGGTCTGGTCAACGCTTACTGGCTGTTTGTTGCAGCCATCGTCGTGGTGACCATGGGTGAGATGCTGGTGGTGCCCACCAGCCAGTTTCTGGCCACTAACTTCGCGCCTGAAGACATGCGCGGACGTTACATGGGCGTGTTTGGCATGTCTTGGGCCATCCCGGCCACCATCGGACCCACCCTGGCAGGACTGGTGATCGACAATCTCAACCCTGATCTGCTGTGGTATATTGGCGGCGCCTTGTGCGGTGTATCGGCGCTCTCGTTTTTCGCACTGCATTTCGTGTTGGGTAAACAAAAACGTTTTTTACCTGATACAGAAGATACGGCCGAAGCTGCAGTTGCTGCAGATTGATTTTTTCCTAATAGGGGAGGGCACCCCAGACCCTCCCCTACATCATCCCTTCGTCTTGATCAGGCTGGGATGAGCAGCCTGGCTGAATTGGCTTCAAGCTCCAATCCAATAGATCCATTTTCAACCAAGAAGACTCTCTCCGGCTGCAAGATGTCTTTCAAATAGCCGTTGAACCCTCCCGGCAACGCGAGCTGGATCACAGCTGAACAGTCCGCCGCGTTGACAGCAGTCAAGGCAAAGCTCTCCGCGCTTTCACGCACAAAAGCAAACTGCAGGTTGGTGAGATGGAGTTGGTGGTAGCCACCTGTTTGCAGGGCGGGCAGTTCCCTCTTGGCACGAATCAGTTTTTTAAGGGGTTCAAGCAATAGCAGGTTATCCTCTTTCGCCAATAACTCAGACACCACCAGGGCTGGTCGCAGGGGTTCATCGCCGGGGTTCTTCTCTCCGTGGATGCCAAACTCGCTGCCGTAATAGATGGAAGGCACGCCCGGCATGCTGAACATCAGAGTGTATAGTGGTAAAAGATGTTGAGGGTTCTTCAACAAACTGGCCACGCGGTTGACATCGTGGTTGTCCGCGAAGGAATAAAGCGTTAGATCACGGTACAAGCCCTCGGGGCCAAAGGCGCGCTTGAGCGAAAAGGCGATGTCAAAGAGATTGCCGTCATTAAAACTGCGGTATAAAGCCGGAAAGGCATCGTAATTGGTGACCGAATCCAGGCGTTCGGGGTTGGCCCATATTGAGAAATCACCGGCTACTACCTCGCCCAACAACCAGAATTGGGGTTTTAAGGCGTGGCTGAACTCAGCCAGCTTGGAGAGGAAGCCCAGGTCCATCACGTTGGCAGCGTCCAGGCGAAGACCATCGATCTGGTAGTCTTCCACCCAATGTTTGACCGCGCCCAACAGGTGCTGCTGTACCTGGGGATGGGTGAGGTT
Organism: uncultured Anaerolinea sp.; assembly: GCA_964474095.1. Lineage (GTDB taxonomy): Bacteria > Chloroflexota > Anaerolineae > Anaerolineales > Anaerolineaceae > UBA6107. The sequence goes on along the minus strand of CAYYRU010000016.1, from coordinate 33,036 downwards.
CAAGTTGACCAGGGTTTCATGATCTTGCCAGCAGGAATAGTTCAAACCATCGTTGTGTTTGTTATTCTTGCTGAAATCCACGCTGGCAAACCAATCTTTGTAAGCAGAATTCTGCCTATTTTTGAGCAGATCCAGGAAGGCAAAGTGCTGCCTGCCCACATGGTTGAAAACCGCGTCAAAGATGACCCGGATACCGAGTTCATGCGCCCGACGGGTCAATGCGGCCAGGTCCGAGTTGGTGCCCAAACGCTTGTCCACGCGGTAGAAATCAGTGGTGTCATAACCGTGATACACAGATTCAAAGTGCGGACCAAGGTATAGGGCGTTAAACCCCATGCCGGCGATGTGCTCAAGCCAGGGATACAGTTTATTCAATCGGTGTTCTGAAGACTGAGTGCAGTCCTCCGCGCGCAGGGCTCCGCATAAACCAAGGGGATAGATATGATAAAAAACAGATTGATCAACCCAATGTGTCATGATTCTCCAAAATTTGTACTCAAGAGTAGATACCGTGCTGGAACTGATGCACGGCTCGAAAGGCCAGTTCGTGGTTCAGTTCGGTGAATCCGTTTAAGGCCAGTCCGATATAGTTGTTCAGCATCCCCAAAAAGGTAAGGGTGTAAGCCTGGTGCCTGCCACGCATGTTGCCGTGTTGAGTCACGGCCGCCAAAAAGACAGCTTCGATCATCTCATATTGAAAGCGGTTGAGGTTCGTGACCACCTGATATCCTTCACTTTCGCGGGGGGCAAACCATAACCCGGATTGAAAGCGGTAGAACACCGGATACTCCCGGGCGAAGTCAAAATACGTCTCAGCCACTTGCCGCAGGGTCAAAGGCAAGTCGCCGTGATATTCTGCCGCCTCGGCCAGCCGTTCTTTCAGGATTTCGAATACCCCTTTTAGCAGTGATTCGAGCAATCCGCGTTTGCAGCCAAAGTAATGGTATAGGGTGGGTTTGGTGATACCCGCAGACTCGCAGATCTCTTGCACCCCCACCGCATCGTATCCGCGGGCAGCAAAGAGCGCCAGAGCTTTTTCCATGATGAGGGTGCGGTTGTTCATGTGTGCTAGTATACCAATCGGTATACTATTCGTCAAGGTTTAGCCTGGAAAGATAATGTATTACAATGGACGGATGGAAAAAGCCTCAACCCAACCTGATTTTGGCCAACTGTACCGCCAATTCAACTCCCCCACCACACCCCTGGATTGCGGGCTTCTGTGTGCTCCCCACAATCCATCAGGCAAACCCTTTTGCTGTGATATCTGCCATGCCGTTCCGGTGGCCTATCAACCGGAGTGGGCTTTTCTGAATAGCCGCACCGATCTGTGGCATATATGGCGAGGTGATGAATGTGATACCGAACTGGTAGATCCCGAGGATTTGCTGGCTGAGACCCCCGAGCACCTGCTGCTTTTATCCTGCAAAGGTCCGGCGCAATGCGAACGAGAGAATCGTTCCCTGAGCTGCAGGCAATTTCCATTCTTTCCTTACATCACCAGTGACTATCGTTTTGTCGGGTTGGCGCATGATTGGGAGTTCGAATCTAAATGCTGGGTGTTGAGCCACATGGACCAGGTGACCCCCACCTATCGCAATGAATTCGTGCGGGCATTCGACTTGATCTTTTCCTATTGGATGGAGGATTTCGACAGCTACGCTGCGCTGTCTGCCGAAGTTCGTGACCATTACCGCGCCATTCGCAGGCGCATGCCCCTGCTGCATCGTGATGGCCACGATTACTTGGTCAGCCCGGCTTCAGAAAAAGCGGTGCCCGTCAACTTAAGCAAGATAAAATCCCACATCCCCTTTGACTAAAATCCCTTATTGCAATTTGACAACCTACACTTTATTATGTTAAGCAGATCGGAGGATCTAATGAAACACAAGATAACCATGCAGGCAGTATTAATATCATTACTTTTAGTTGCGCTCATTTCGGGTTGCAGCTCCCCCACCCCCACAGTGGATGTCATGGGCACGGTGCAGGTGAATGTAGCCGTGGCACAAACAGCAGCCGTGCTTCAAACCGGCCAGGCCCTCACCTTAACTGCCGTCCAGGCGGCCATCCCCACCGATACACCCACCCCCGGCCCCACCAACACCATCACGCCCACCGCGACACCCGATGTGATGTTTATGACCTTAAGCAAAGCCACCTACTGCCGTAAGGGCGAGTTGTCTTCTTCTCCTTCCGTGGCACTGCTGCCCGAAGGCCAGACCGTCGAAGTGGTGGCCATCAATCCTTTTGGTGATACCTATTATGTGATCTACCCTGCCGGAACGACCTCGCGCTGCTGGTTATGGGGAGGATACGCCACGTTCAGCGGTGCCCAACCCGTTTTGCCCATTTACACCTCTGTTCCGACCGCTGCCCCCACGAACACCCCCAAACCGGCCGCTGATTTCACCATCACTTACACCGGAAAAGAAATTTGTGGTGCTGATTTCTACTTTAGATTCAATATCGTGAACTCAGGTGATTACACTTTGGAATCCTGGTTGGTCAATGTTACTGACGCTACCAACAATACTTCCACCAGTCACAGCAATACTTCGTTCACAGATTATGCGGCATGTGCTGCGGGATTCTCCCAATCTGACCTGACCCCCGGTGAATCTGGCGTTGTTGCAGTCTTCAACCCGGGTCAAGTCGCCTATAACCCAACCGGGCACAACTTCACTGCAACGTTCACCCTGTGCCAGATGGATACTTACGGTGGCTGCAGCAGCAAAACGATCAGTTTCATCCCGTAGAAACAGGGATAAGGATCTTATTCGTTGAGTGGTTGGAAGGAGGAGAATATGAAGGTCAAACGGCTTTTTAGTTGGTCGATCGCGATTGTCTTTCTATCTGCGTTGATTTCGTGCAATCTGCCCAATGGACAGCCAGCCGCCGGCACGCCGGATATGGATGGCACCGTTGCCGCGGAAGTTGCCATGGC